>CATKXO010000001.1 GCA_949840775.1 uncultured bacterium
GGCGATAAGCCTCCCTTCGCAAAGGGAGGGGGACCGCCGCCGAAGGCGGTGGTGGAGGGTTTTCTCCCCTGTACATTGCGGCGCTCGTGGGGAAAACCCCCACCCGGCTTCGCCGGGAGCCCCCTTTGCGAAGGGGGCCTTTTGGTGCTATCTGTTGACTTCCCGCTTATCCGTCAGGCCCAGCAGGTAATCGACGCTGACATCGAAGAACTTGGCAATTTGAATCAGGCCAGTGACAGTAGGATAAGCGTTTCCATATTCATATTCCTGATAACCGCGTGGTTTTAAACCGAAGATTTCGGCCATTTCATTCTGTGTATATCGTTTTTCATTTCGTAGTGCTTTGAGCCGTTCAGGAAAATTTGCCATTGTATCCTCCTTGCTCTTGACATTCGATAAAAACGTGATATAATTCACGATATAAACGAAATAAGGAGCTGCTTTTATGAACGATGCAATTAAGATGCTTTTCTTAGACAATCCGGAAATTGATGAAGCAATCAAGGAATTTTACAGCCAGGACCCGGAATATCTCAAAATCAAGCAGGAGTTTTATGAGACTGCCCATGCAATGAAAAGAATAGTTGGTTATGATCTGTACGACCAGTTTGAACAGCGGTTCGCGATTTACGTGGCCCGTTCCTGTGAGCTCTATTATCTCTTTGGCCTGGGCCTGCGTCAAGAGGTTTTAGCAGCCTTTTTGTAGGGGCGGCCTGTGGCCGCCCGCGGGCGCGCACAGCGCGCCCCTACAGGCCCAACCGCCCTAATACGCCCACCCCCACGGTGATGGCCAGAAAGAGCGCCAAAGTGAAGTAGTCGGCCCCCTTGTACTTCAGCTGCCGCAGGCGGGTTCTCCCCTCGCCGCCGTGGTAGCAGCGGCACTCCATGGCGGTGGCCAGCTCGTCGGCCCGGCGGAAGGCGGAGATAAACAGGGGCACCAGCAGGGGCAGCAGTGCCTTGGCCCGCTGGATGAGGCTGCCGCTCTCAAAGTCGGCCCCCCGGGCCCGCTGGGCGGACATGATTTTGTCAGTTTCCTCAATCAGCGTGGGGATAAACCGCAGGGCGATGGACATCATCATAGCCAGCTCGTGGACGGGCACCTTTATTTTTTTCAGCGGTCCCATCAGGGACTCCAGCCCGTCGGTGAGCAGAATGGGGGAGGTGGTGTAGGTGAGCAGGAAGGTGCCCGAGATGAGCATCATGATCCGGATGACCATAAAGAAGGCCCGGTACACCCCCTCCAGGGTGATGGTGAAGATCCAGAAGTGTGCCAGCACTGTATCTCCGGGGGTGTAAAACAGGTTGAGCAGGGCGGTGAACACCACAATGAACAAAACCGGCTTGAGCCCCCGGACGATGGACTTCACCGGGACCCTGGACACGGCGATGGACCCGGCCAGCACCAGGAACATGACGGCGTAGCTGACGAACCAGTCAGCCAGGAACAGGGCCACGATATAGAGCACCACGGCGATGAGCTTGGTGCGGGGGTCCAGGCGGTGGACCGGGGAGTTTCCGGGGAAATACTGGCCCAGGGTGATGTCTTTCAGTGCCATTTACACCGCCCCCCTTCCCTCGTCAGAAGAAGCCCGCTTTATTCCGTTTTCAGCTGGCGCTGAAAACTCCATATCCGCGGACTCCTTCTTCCTCTCCCCACAAAGCCCGTTCCGGGCTTCGCGGGGGCCCCGTAGAGCGTCCAGGATGGCGGCCTTGGCCTGCTCCAGAGTGTAGACGGAGGGGTCGATGTCCACCCCCATGGCTTTCAGCCGGTGGAAGACCCTGGTCAGCTGGGGCACGCCCAGCCCCATCTGCTCCAGCTCCTCCCCGTGGCGGAAGACCTCACGGGGGGCGCCCTGGAAGGGGATTTTCCCGTCGTTGACGGCCACCAGCCGGTCCACCGACCGGGCCACCTCCTCCATGGAGTGGGACACCAGGATAATGGTGGCGTTGTGGGCCTGGTGATACTCCCGGATGTTGCCCAGAATGGACTCCACCCCCTCCGGGTCCAGCCCGGCGGTGGGCTCGTCCAGGATGAGCACCTTGGGCTCCATGGCGATGACCCCGGCGATGGCCACCCGGCGCTTCTGGCCGCCGGACAGCTCAAAGGGGGACTTCTCCAGCTGGTCGTCCCGCAGCCCCACGAAGTAGGCCGCCGACCGCACCCGGCGGTCGATCTCCTTCTCGTCCAGCCCCATGTTTTTGGGGCCGAAGGAGATGTCTTTATACACCGTCTCCTCAAAGAGCTGGTACTCCGGATACTGGAACACCAGCCCCACCTGGAACCGGGTTTTCTTTGTGATTTTGGGATCGGACCAGATGTCGGTGTCCTGGAACAGCACCGTCCCCGCCGTGGGCTTGAGCAGGGCGTTCAGGTGCTGGATTAACGTGGACTTGCCCGAGCCGGTGTGACCGATGATGCCCAGGTACTCCCCGGGGTAGGCGCAAAAGTCCACGCCGTCCAGGGCCGTGTGCTGGAAGGGCGTCCCGGCGGAGTAGATGTGGGTGAGGTTCTTGGTTTCAATAATGGGGTCCATAGAGATACATCCTTAATAAATATGGTACACGCCCGAGGGGTCGCGTCCGTAGGGGCGGCCTGTGGCCGCCCGAATATCAAGCGCAGGGTTGAACGGGCGGATGATATCCGCCCCTACAGGCAGGGCACGTTGTAGGGGCGCATATTATGCGCCCGCGGGCGGCCACAGGCCGCCCCTGCGTCATTGCAGCAATTTGTACAGCGCCTGTGCGCACTCCTCGTCGGAGAGGGCGTCCAGGGGAACGTCACAGCCCTCCTGCCGCAGCTCCCACAGCAGCTGGGTGGTCTGGGGGACGGTGAGGCCCACCTTTTGCAGCTCCTCCACCTGGGAGAAGACCGCCTTCGGTGCGCCGTCGGCAACCACCTTGCCCTTGGCCATGACGATGAGCCGGCCGGCCTGGGCGGCCTCGTCCATGTGGTGGGTGATGAGGACCACCGTCACCCCCCGCTCCCGGTTCAGGGTTTTGATGGTGTTCAGCACGTCCCGGCGGCCGGTGGGGTCCAGCATGGCGGTGGGCTCGTCCAGCACAATGCACCGGGGCCGCATGGCGATGACCCCCGCGATAGCCACCCGCTGCTTCTGCCCGCCGGAGAGGAGGTGGGGGGCGTGCTCCCGGTAGCCGTACATATTGACGGCCTTCAGCGCGTCGTCCACCCGCTGCCTGATTTCTTCCGGAGGGACCCCCAGGTTTTCCGGGGCGAAGGCCACGTCCTCCTCCACCACATTGGCTACAATCTGGTTGTCCGGGTTCTGGAAGACCATCCCCACGGCCCGGCGGATATCAAGGAGCTTGTCCTCGTCCGCTGTGTCGATGCCGTCCACGTAGACCGTCCCCCCGGAGGGGAGGAGGATGGCGTTCATGTGCTTGGCCAGAGTGGATTTTCCAGACCCGTTGTGGCCCAGTACGGCCACGAAGGAGCCCGCTTCAATGGACAGGGTCACCCCGTCCAGCACCACCGGGGTTTCCCCCTCGGCGGCGGGGTAGGAGAAGCGCAGATCGTCGGTTTGGATGATGGCGGACATGGCAGTCCCTCCGATGCCTTAAAATCAAGACTGTATTATACCATCCGGGGCGCGGATACGTCAATGGAAAAGAAGCCAAAAAAAGGAGCGAATCCCGGCCGGTTCGCTCCTTTTTATCAGGTTTTGGTCCACCGCCCCGTGGCCCCGCAGGGGAGGGCCAGGCCGCTTTCCGTGACGGGCAGGCCCAGCTCATCGGAGCGGGTGCGGCCGCCGAATTTTTTGGAGATCAGGGTCTCCAGAATGTAGGTGACCACGCTGGGAGCCAGGCCGGTGGTGTAGGAATTGAGGACGATAAACAGCGGGTCGTCAGACAGCACGCCCCGCACCAGCTCCACAAAGGGGTACAGGTTCTCCTCCAGCTTCCACACCTCCCCGGTGGGCCCCCGGCCATAGGAGGGCGGGTCCATGATGATGGCGTCGTACCGCCGGCCCCGGCGGATTTCCCGCTCCACGAACTTGGCGCAGTCGTCCACAATCCAGCGGATGGGGGCGTTTTCCAGTCCGGAGCTCTTGGCGTTTTCCCGGGCCCACTGGACCATCCCCCTGGCGGCGTCCACGTGGCACACCGACGCCCCGGCGGCGGCGCAGGCCACGGTGGCCCCGCCGGTGTAGGCGAACAGGTTGAGCACACTCACCGGCCGGCCGGCGTTTCTGATCTGCTCCATGGCAAAGTCCCAGTTGGCCGCCTGCTCGGGGAAGAGGCCGGTGTGCTTGAAGTTCATGGGCTTGACGTTGAAGGTGAGCTCCCCGTAGGACACCGTCCACCGCTCTGGCATGGACCTGTTGACCCACTGGCCGCCCCCGGTGGAGGAGCGGGCGTACCGCCCGGCGTTTTTCTTCCAGCCCGGGTGGGACCGGGGTGTGTTCCAGATGGCTTGGGGGTCGGGCCGCACCAGCAGCTGGTCCCCCCAGCGCTCCAGCTTCTCTCCCCGGCCGCAGTCGATGAGCTCGTAGTCCTTCCATCTGTCGGACAGCCACATAGCCGTGTCCCCCTTGCCCCAATTTTCCAAAATTGGGATTAGTATACCATTGAAGGGGGCGGTCCGTCAATGAAATAGTGATTGTAATTTGTCAAAGGCTGTGCTAGAATAGCACAGATAAGAGAAAGAGAGGTGCGCGGTTATGGACCATCCCTTCCGCTCCGCCGCTGTGGGCGGTTTCAATAAACAGGACGTATTGACCTTTCTGGAGGCCCAGGCCAAGCAGTCGGCCCAAGCCCAGCAGGAGCTGAGCGGCCGGCTGGAGGAGGCGGAGCACCAGGGCGAGAACCTCCGCCGGGAGCGGGACGGCCTGTCCGGCCAGCTGGAGGAGACCCGCCGGGAGCTGGAGACCGCCCGTCAGAGCCGGGACAGCCTGTCCGTCCAGCTGGAGCAGGCGGAGCAGGACCTGTCCGCCAGCCGCAAGCAGGCGGAGCAGCTGGGCCGTGAGGTGGAGCGGCTGCGCCGGGAGCGGGAGGAGCTCCGCCGGCAGCTGGAGACCGCCCGTCCGGACGCCCAGGCCTACGTGGAGCTGAAGGAGCGCACCGCCGGGGTGGAGCTGGAGGCCCACCGCCGGGCCCAGGCCATCCAGGAAAAGGCGGAGCGGGACGCACAGAAGGCCCGCCGCCAAGTGGAGCAGTGGCTCCAGCGGGTGGCCCGGGAGTATGACGCCCTGTGTACTCAGGTGGAGACCACCGTGTCCCATGCCGCCAGTGAGCTGGACAAGGCGGGGGCCAGCCTGGAGCAGCTCAACCAGCTGATGAGCAGTCAGGGGGACGCTCTGGAGGGGGTCCGCCGGGCCTACGACGCCACTGAACTGGGCCGCCCCGAGGCCCCGATGCCCATTGACGAGGAATAAGAGCAAGCAGCCCGCCGAAAACCGGCGGGCTGTTGGTTTTCCTCCAAAAGCCTCCCTTGCTAAAGGGGGGTGCCCCCGCATGGGACGGAGGAACTTACTTGAAACAAGTATTTTCTTAACTTGAATCAAGTTAAGATTAAGATAATATGTTTGAAAATAGGATACCATACATCCAAAGCAAAAATTTGGGTGGTGGTAAATCTTGAAGCGAGACAAGCATCTCGGCATTACAATCAGCGGCGAACACCACGGGAAATTGGTCTATATAGCAGAGTATGAGGGCCGCTCCATGAGCGGTCAGATTCTGTACTTGATTCAAAAGTGTATTCGAGATTTTGAAAAGGAACACGGCCCCATCCCGGAGGAGGATCAGACATGAGCGCCAGGGAGAGGGTTCTGGACCTGGTCTTTCCGCCCAAGTGCCCCTTCTGCCAGAGCATCTTGAAGGAGCCCCGGGCGCCGGTGTGCCGGGCCTGCCAGCCCAAGCTTCCCTGGCTGGAGGGGAAAGCGGGGGAGCGGCGGGTGGACTTTGCCGACGGCTGTTTTTCTCCCCTGGCCTACCGGGACAGAGTGCCCGAGGCGGTCCACCGCTACAAGTTCAGCCGGGTACGGGCCCTGGGAAAGCCCTTCGGGGTGCTGATGGCCCAGTGCCTGGACGGTCGGCTGGAAAAGGGGGCCGACCTGATCTGCTGGGCTCCTCTGTCCCGCCAGCGGCTTCGGGAGCGGGGCTTCGACCAGGCGGAGCTGATGGCCCGTGAGGTGGGGCGGCTGCTGTCCATCCCGGCGGGGCCCGCCCTGCAAAAGGTGCGCAACACCGCGCCACAGTCGGAGCTGGAGGAGGAGAGCGCCCGCCGGGCCAACGCCCGGGGGGCCTACGATGTGTTGCCCGGCGCGGACCTGGCAGGCAAGCGGGTGGTGCTGGTGGACGACGTGGTCACCTCCGGCTCCACCCTCAGCGAGTGCGCCGCCCTGTTGCGGCAGCAGGGGGCGGAGGAGGTCTGGTGCCTCACCCTGGCCCAGGCCCGGCATGATCGTTGATGTTGGGCCGCCGAAGGCGGCGGCCCCTACGGGCAATATCTGTAGGGGCCGGCCTCCTGGCCGGCCCGTTTGACTGCAATAGCCTCTCAGAAAAAAGAAGAAAATTGTTGGAAAAAACGGTTGAAAACCGGGGACGCTCGGGTTATAATAAAAAGTGGCGTTTAAGAGCCGCCCCCAGGGGCGGTTTTAGAAATCGTATAATATAAATATAAGGTGGAACAAAGAATGGGTTTCTTTAGTAAAGATATCGGCATCGACCTGGGCACCGCCTCGGTTCTGGTATATATCAAGGGCAAGGGGGTCGTCCTCCGTGAGCCCTCCGTGGTAGCCATGGACAAGAACACCGGCAAACTGCTGAAGGTGGGCACCGAGGCCCAGGCTATGCTGGGCCGCACCCCCGGCAACATTGTGGCCATGCGCCCTCTGCGGGAGGGCGTCATCTCCGACTACGACATGACCGAGCGGATGCTGAAGGAGTTTATGAAAAAGGTGACCTCCTTCTCCCTGTTCAAGCCCCGTCTGCTGATCTGCGTGCCCTCGGGCATCACCGAGGTTGAGGAGCGCGCCGTGGTGGACGCCGGCATCCAGGCGGGCGCCCGCCGGGCCTATCTCATTGAGGAGCCGGTGGCCGCCGCCATCGGCGCGGGCATCGACATCACCAAGCCCGACGGCCACATGGTGGTGGACATCGGCGGCGGCACCGCCGATATCGCGGTCATCTCCCTGGGCGGCGTGGTGGAGTCCGCCTCCATCAAGGTGGCCGGCGACAAATTCGACGAGGCGGTGGTGAAGTATATCCGCCGCAAACACAACGTCCTCATCGGCGACCGCACCGCCGAGGAGCTGAAGATCAGCATCGGCTGCGTCTTTCCCCGGCCGGAGGAGGTCTCTATGGAGATCAAGGGCCGCTGCCTGATGACCGGCCTGCCCCGGGTGTTCAACGTCACCTCCAGTGAGATGATCGAGGCCTTTGAGGAGACCTCCGCCTCCATTCTGGAGGCCATTCACGGCGTGCTGGAGCGCACCCCCCCCGAGCTGGTGGCCGATATCTCCACCAACGGTATCGTCATGACGGGCGGCGGCTCCCTGCTGTGGGGCTTCGACAAGCTGGTTCAGTCCCACACTGGTATCGACACCCACGTGGCCGACGACGCCATCTCCTGCGTGGCCTTCGGCACCGGCAAGAGCCTGGATAGCCTGGACCAGATGCAGGACGGCACCATGAATCTGTCCCGCAGAAAACAGATGAACTATTAAAACGGACAGCCGGCCTCTGGCCGGCTGTTTTCCTAGAGAGGAGAGGGCACATGGAAACAGTAGAGGAGGTCCTGCAAACAATCGGCAGGACCATCGGCATTCCGGACCTGACCCTGGGCAGTCTGCTGCGGGTGGCTGTCATTGTGCTGGTGGGTTGGCTGGTGATCCGCCTGCTGATGCGTATGGTGGACCGGATGCTGGACAGGAGCAGGTCACTGGCCGCCATCAAGCCCTATGTCCATACCGCCTTCCATATTTTCCTCTGGGTGCTGCTGGCCCTGATGCTGGCGGGCACCCTGGATGTGGATGTCACCTCCATCATCGCCATGCTCAGTGTGGCGGGACTGGCGGTGTCCATGGCATTGCAGAATACCCTGTCCAACCTGGCCGGGGGACTGGTGCTGCTGGTGACCAAGCCCTTCGGGCCGGGGGACTATGTGGAGGCCGACGGGGTCAGCGGCACCGTGGCCGCGGTGAACATGTCGTACACCATCTTTCACACCCCGGACAACAAGGAGATTTTCGTCCCCAACAGCCAGCTGTCTGCCGCAAAAATCATCAACTACAACCGTCTGGGCAGGCGGCGGATGGACCTGAAATTCACCGCCTCCTACAGCGCCCCCACCGCCCGGGTCCGGGCGGCCATTCAGGAGGTGCTGGCCGCCACGCCGGGAATCCTGGATGACCCCGCCCCGGCGGTGTACCTGTCGGAGTACCAGGCCAGCAGCATCGAGTATCTGGTCCGCCTGTGGACCTCCTCCGACGACTACTGGACGGTGTACTACGCCCTGATTGAGGATGTGCGGGAGTCTTTCTCCCGCCACGGGGTGGAGATGACCTACGACCACCTCAATGTGCATATCGTGGGGAAGTAGGGGCCGCCGCCCTCGGCGGCCCGCTCTCTACCGCCGCCCTCGGCGGCCCGCTCTCTACCGCCGCCCTCGGCGGCCTGCACTCTACGGCATAGCCAGCCCGTGTAAGAACCCGTCCAGCTGAGGGGAGAGGACCTCGCCGCCCACCACAGTGTTTTTGCAGATGAGCAGGTTGACCTGTACCCCCGTCTCGCCGGTGGGGTAGTTGAGTACCTCATAGGTGTACCGTTTTACCCGTTTGCCGGCGTATTTCTGCAAATCGAAGCCCTGGCTGTTCTGGAGGGCCAGGTACTCGGTGTAGCTGCTGTCCATCTCCTCCGGGATGAGCAGCTCCTGGGTGGAGACGGGTTCCTCCGCTACCTGCCAGCCGTAGGCGGACAGGTAGTCGATCCGGTCCTGGTTGGACCTGACCCCCTTGGGGCTGGGCAGGGCGGAGGCGGAGACCTCCCGTCCCAGCATACTCTGGCCGAAATTCAGGGCGATGGCGCAGCAGCACAGCAGGGCGGCGGCGGCCACCCCCAGCGTCAGCTTGCGCTTGGGCATCTTCGCGGTTACGATCAACACAGCACATATCTCCTTCCCTGGCTTGTTCTCCCTTTACGGTATGCGGCAAAGGGGAGAGATATGTCTATGTGGGCCCCGCCCCCCTGGGCGGGGCATCTAAAGGAGTTTGTGAGAAGATGGCCCGCCGAGGGCGGCGGGCCCCACAGAAAAGAGGAGATAGGATGGACCGCATCGACAAACTCTTATCCTCCACCGGGCGGTGGAGCCGGAGAGAGGTGAAGGACCTGGTCCGCCAGGGCCGGGTTCTGCTGGACGGCAGGGCGGTTCTCAGACCGGAGGAGAAGGCGGACCCGGATCAGGCGGTCCTCACGGTGGACGGCGCGGCGGTGGACTGTTCCCCCTTCGTCTATGTGATGCTCCACAAGCCTGCCGGCCTGCTCTCCGCCACCGGGGACAAACGCCAGCCCACGGTGGTGGACCTGCTCCCCCCGGAGCTGAAAAAGCGGGGGCTGTTCCCGGTGGGCCGGCTGGACAAGGACACCACCGGCCTGCTCCTCCTCACCGACAACGGCCCCCTGGCCCACGATCTGCTCTCCCCCAAAAAGCACGTGGACAAGGTGTATCTGGCCCAGGTGGAGGGCCGGGTGGAGGTTGAGGACATCCGGGCGCTGGCAGAGGGCATGGTGCTGGGTGACGGGACGGTCTGCCTGCCCGCAGGACTGGAGCCCATAGGGGAGGGCTCCTCCTGCCTGGTCACCCTGCGGGAGGGAAAATACCACCAGGTGAAGCGGATGCTGGCCGCCCGGGGGAAACCGGTGACGGCGCTCCACCGGCTGTCTATGGGGCCTTTGGCGCTGGATGAGGGGCTAAAACCGGGGGAATGGCGGTTTTTGACCCCGCAGGAGCGGGCCAATCTGTTGAGGTTAGGGGACGCTACCTGAAGTTTTAGTCGATTTGAACAAAAAAATCGAAAAAAACCCTTGCCAAACAGGGGGGATAGCAGTTATAATAGGGACAGCGCACAAAAGATTATGTAGGAGGGATCGCTGTGTCAAGCAGGATGTTCCAGGGAGTCGTACTCCAAATGAAGGACAACATCAACCGCGCGGTCGGCGTGGTGGACGCGGAGGGGATCGTGGTCGCCTGCAGCGAGCTTACCTGCATCGGCGAGCATTGGCCCGGCGCGGTGGCCGCCATCAACAGTGCTGACAACAACCTGGCCCGGTTCGAGGGCCGCACCTTCAAGCCCCTGGCGGGCTGGGGAGCTCAGTTTGACTACGCCGCCTTTGTCAAGGGGGAGGACGAGCTGGCCGCCTCCCTGTGCGCCATGGCGGTGGTGGCCTTCAACGGCGCCAAGACCTATTACGAGGAGAAGCACGACAAGGCTACCTTTGTCAAGAACATCATCTCGGACAACATCCTCCTGGGTGACATCTACACCCAGGCCAAGGAGCTCCACTTCGTTTCCGAGGTCCCCCGGGCCGCGTTCCTGGTGCGTCAGCTGGGCCCCGCCGACGTATCCGCCATCGACGTGATTCAGAACCTGTTCCCCGACAAGCAGACCGACTTTGTCATCTCCATCAACGAGACCGACGTGGCACTCATCAAGCAGCTGTCCGAGGGGGCCGACTCCAAGGACCTGGGGAAGATTGCCAAGCAGATTGTCACCGCCGTCAATCAGGAGCTGGGGGTGAAGGTGGTCGTCGGCATCGGCACCATCGTGCCCCATATCCGGGACCTGGCCCGGGCCTACAAGGAGGCCGGGGTGGCCATCGACGTGGGCAAGGTGTTCGACACCGAGAAGACCGTTATCAACTATGAGAACCTGGGCATCGGCCGGCTCATCTACCAGCTGCCCACCATCCTGTGCCAGATGTTCCTCCAGGAGGTCTTTAAGAAGAGCCCCATTGACGCCCTGGACCAGGAGACCCTGCTCACCATCAACAAGTTCTTTGAGAACAACCTGAACGTGTCTGAGACCGCCCGGAAGCTCTTCGTCCACCGGAACACCCTGGTCTACCGGCTGGAGAAGATCAAGAAGCTCACCGGCCTGGACCTGCGGGAGTTCGACGACGCCATCACCTTCAAGGTGGCGCTCATGGTCAAGAAGTACCTCATCTCCCGGGGCATTGAGTCCTAACAGAAATTTTGTCAGAACCCCGGTGTTCTTGTCCTTTTCAAAGAAAAGGACAAGAACCCCGGGGTTCTTGTCCTTTTCAAAGAAAAGGACAAACCGGGTTCAAAAGTAAGGAGGAAATCAACATGAGAAAGAGAATTTTGTCCCTGGCGCTGGTTCTGGCGGTATGTCTGGGCCTGATGGCCGTCCCTGCGGCGGCGCTGAAAGAAGGCGAAGAGTGGGTCGGCGACTTTGTGGTCAAAGGCGATACGCTGGTGAAATATTACGGCGACGGCGGCGCGGTTACCATCCCCGACGGAATTACCGCCATTGCATCTAATGCGTTCGCGGACTGCAAGAGCCTGACCAGTGTGACCATCCCTGAAGGGGTTACCAGTATTGGAGTTAGTGCGTTTAAAAGGTGTACCAACCTGGTCAGCGTGACCTTTCCCTCCAGTATTACCCAAATTGAAGGTCATGCGTTTTATGAATGTACCAGCTTGACCGGATTAACGCTCCCATCCGGTATCGAATCTATCAAAAATATGGCATTCTACAAGTGCAGCAGTCTGACCAGTGTTGTTATACCGTCCAGTGTCACCGATTTGCGTAGTAGTGTGTTCAGAGGCTGCACTGGGCTAAAAAGCGCGACCATTTCCAGTGCCAATTCTACCCGCGGTGATATATCGGACTTGTTCCGTGACTGCACCAGCCTGACTGATGTGACCCTTCCGGATGGTATGGATAAGATTCGGGAGAATATGTTTACTGGCTGCACCAGCCTGAAAAGTGTGAACATTCCCGCCAGCGTCACCGCCGTTAGTTTCGCGTTCTTTGACTGCACAAGCCTGACCAATTTGACTATTCCCTCCGGTGCGACTTCCTTTGGGGGGGTCAGGGGTTGCACAAGCCTGACCAGTATCGTCATCCCATCCAGCGTCCAGAGCATTGGCTTCGCTAATTTCGAGAGCTGCCGTAGCCTGACCGACATCTACTTCGGCGGCTCCAAGGCACAGTGGAAGGAGAAAGGAGGGGAAAAGGCAGTGACCTGGGCCGGCATCAGCCCCACCGTCCACTACAACAGCACCGGCCCCAGCACACAGCCCACCACGCCCGTCCAGCCCCAGCAGCCCGCCGGGACGACGGCCTCCCCCACCAACGACAAGCTGGAGGTGAACGGCAGTGCCGCCAATCCCACGGTGTACAAGATCGGCGGCAGCAACTACTTCAAGATTCGTGACGTGGCGGCGCTGCTGAACGGTACCGAGAAGCAGTTCGCCGTGGGCTATGACAGCGGGAAGCAGTCCGTCACCGCCACCACCGGGCAGGGCTACGCCAAGCAGCCCGGCGACCTGGCCGGCGCGGCCGCCGGCGGAAACAGGACCGCCGCGGCGAGCAACGACGCCATCTATGTGGACGGCCAGAAGATCACCGCCGAGGTCTATAAGATTGACGGCAGCAACTATTTCAAGCTCCGCGACCTGGGCAAGGCCCTGGACTTCTATGTGGGCTGGTCCGCCCAGCGGGGCGTGTATATCGAGACCGACAAGCCCTACTCCTGAACAGATAAAACAGGCCCCCTCGCTGCTGGCGAGGGGGTTTACTTTTGTGGGCTGGGGTGATATAATAATACTGACTTCAAGCTTTCTTGAGATTTCAAGAATAGAAAGGATGGCTGTTATGAATTTGGCTAAAATTTCTGCCAATGGTCAAATCACCCTCCCTGTTGAAATCAGGCGTCTGCTTGGATTAAAGTCCGGCGATAAGGTTTTATTTTTTCAGAAGCAGGATGGCGAAATAGTTCTGAGCAACGCGTCAGCCCAAGCGATCCGAAAAGCACAAAAAGCTTTTGCCGGTGCTGCGGAGGAGATGGGGGTATTCGGTGAGGAGGATGTGCAGGCGCTGGTGGACGAGGTGCGCTATGGAAGGGACGGATAAATGCGGGTATTGATTGATACAAATATTTTATTTTCTGCATTGTTGTTTCCGCAGTCAAAGCCTGCAAGGGCACTGCTCTATACTGCAAACCACCACGAGATTATTCTGTGCGACCGTAATATCAAAGAGCTGCGAGACATTTTAATTCGGAAGGCCCCCAAGTATCTGCCTGATGCGGAGGTATTGCTTGCGGAGCTCTCATATGAGCTGATTCCTGGGGTAGACCATGCGGAAAAGCTGATCCGGGACGCAAAGGACCAGCCGATTTTAAACGCGGCGATTGTGTATGACGTTGACATCATCCTCACAGGGGATAAGGATTTTTTGAGTCTTGATATGGAACATCCCAGATGTATGACGGTCGCGCAGTTTTTTGAATGTGAGGGCATAGTGGAATAATATGGTATTTGGGTCGGAAGCGCAAGGACTTCTGGCCCATTTTTTGTAATCGGTGAAAAATACCCCTTGCCATTTCCGAGGAAATAAGTTACAATAAGGTTACAAAAGTAACAAACTGGTAAAGAACGACACGGGCCGACAGAAAAAGGAAAGCATCCTTCACAGAATATGTATTTACTTCAAAAAAATTTTGTGATACACTGGAACACTAGCAGCCTGAGAAAAATAATTGGCTGAACGGGGAGCAGAGCGCGGTATGATTCGCTTTATCGACGTACATAAGGAATACGACAACGGCACCAAGGCCCTGAAGGGGGTCAACGTGCGCATAGACGACGGGGAGTTCGTCTTTCTGGTGGGCCCGTCGGGGTCGGGCAAGTCCACCCTCATCAAGCTCATCACGGCGGAGATTGCCCCCACCGGCGGGCGGGTGATGGTGAACGGCTTCAACTTGAACAACATCACCCCCCGGCAGGTGCCCCAAATGCGGCGCACCCTTGGGGTCATCTTCCAGGATTTCCGGCTCATCGAGAAGAAGACGGTGTATGAAAATCTGTCCTTCGCCATGCGGGCCATCGGGGCCTCCAACCGGGAGCTGCGCCGGCGCATCCCCTATGTGCTCCAGCTGGTGGGGCTGGAGCAGAAGGGGGACCGCTTCCCTGGCCAGCTGTCCGGCGGCGAGCAGCAGCGGGTGGCCATCGCCCGGGCGCTGGTGAACAACCCCAACATGATTATCGCAGACGAGCCCACGGGCAATCTGGACCCCCAGCGCTCCCTGGAGATTATGATGCTGCTGGAGCGCATCAATGAGCTGGGCACCACCGTTCTGGTGGTCACCCACGAGAAGAATCTGGTTAACCGCTTCAACAAGCGGGTGGTGACCATCGAGAACGGACGGGTCATCAGCGACGAAACAGGTGGTTACTACAATGTCGAGAAAATTTAATGCGGGATATTATGTCAGCGAGGGGTTCCACTCCATCTTTACCCACGGCTTCATGTCCTTTGCCGCGGTGTGCATGATCGTGGCCTGCCTGATTATCATGGGCTCCTTTACCCTGCTGGCGGTGAACCTGGACAACACCCTTGGGGACCTGGAGAGCGAGAACGAGATGCTGGTGTACATAGACGACGCCCTCACCCAGGACGAGGCCCGGATGCTCCAGCCCAAGCTGGCCCAGGTGGACAACGTGGCCCAGCTCACCTTTGTCACCAAGGAGCAGGCCATGGCCGACTACAAGGCCAAGCACAACGACAATATCGCTGTGCTCAAGGATTTGCCCGACGAGGCCCTGCGGGACCGCTACCGGGTCCATGTCTATGACATCGAGCGAATGGCCGAGACTCAGGCCGCCCTGGAGCAGGTGCCCGACGTGGCCTGGGTCCGGGCCGCCATTGAAATCGCCGACGGCTTTGTGATGGTGCGCAACATCGCCACCGCCGTGGCTCTGGTGCTCATCGGCATTCTGCTGGTCATTTCCCTTTTCATCATCGCCAACACCATCAAGCTGGCTACCTTCTACCGCCGGGAGGAGATCGCCATTATGAAGATGTGCGGCGCCACCGACGGCTTTATCGAGTGGCCCTTTGTGGTGGAGGGGATGCTGCTGGGACTGACGGGAGCCCTCATTGCTTTCTTCGCCCAGTGGGGGCTGTACCAGATGGTGGCGAAGTTTGCCGTTCAGGGCAACGGACTGTCCCTGGTCAATATGATCAGCTACAGCTCCATGGCCACAACGATTCTGGCCATTTTCTGCGGCGTGGGTGTCTTCATCGGCGTGGTGGGGTCCCTGTTCGCCATCCGGAAATTTTTGCAGGTTTAATCTTTTAAATGTGGGTGCATGTGGGACCCGCCCCCCTGGGCGGGTCATTCCTCTCGGGCCTCCACACGTCTTCCACTTTCTTAGGTATCAACTGCTTGAAATGGCCCGCCGAAGGCGGCGGGCCCCACAGGAATATGATTAAGAAAACAGGAGGGTCGCCCATATGAAACGGCAGAAGAGACAAAAGCTGATGGTATCCATTTTGGCGGGCTTTTTGGCACTGCTGATGCTGCTGCCCATCATCGCCAACATCTTCATGATCCGCTGAGGGGAGGGAGCGCCGTGGATAAGAAAAAGCTGCTCCGCCGTGTGCTGGGTCTGGTCCTGGCAGTGGTCATGGTGCTGCCCCTGACCGGGCCGGGAATGCTGATCGACGCCTCCGCCGTCACCCAGGCGGAGATCGACGCCCTGAAAAACAACGCCAGCAATCTTGCGTCTCAAAAAAAAGATATCCAGAACCAGCTGAAGGCGGTAAAGGCGGACAAGAGCGCCGCCATGCAGAAGAAACAGCTGCTGGAGGACCAGATTGACGTGATCCGCCAGGAGATTGCCAACATCAACGAGCAGATTGCCATGTACGACCAGCTCATCGCCGAGAAGACGGCGGAGCTGGAGCAGGCGGAGGCGGACGAGCAGGCCCAATTTGACCTGTTCTGCCGGCGGATGCGGTACATGGAGGAGCAGGGGGAGGTCTCCTACTGGTCCATCCTGTTTGCCTCCAACGATTTTTCCGAGCTGCTGGACAACTACATGATGATCGAGGAGATCATCCAGTATGACAACCAGGTCATCGACGACCTGACGGCGCTCCAGGAGAAGGTGACCAAGGACCGCACCGCTCTGGAGGGTGCCCAGGCGGAGCAGGAGGAGGCCAAGGCCCTCCAGGTGGCCGCCCAGGACGAGCTGAAGGCCCAGGAGGCCGAGGTGGACAAGCTCATCGCCCAGATCAACGCCCAGGAGGACCTGCTGGAGGAGATGGAGGAGGAGCTGAACAAGGCGGCCAAGGCCCTGGACAACCAGATCAAGGCCAAGGAGCGGGAGTACGCTGCCCAGATCGCCAAGGTGCCCAGCGAGTCGGGCTTCCTCTGGCCCCTGCCGGGCAGCTACAACACCATCTCCTCCCTGGCCGGCGGACGCATCCACCCGGTGACCGGCAAGCCCAGCAACCACGCCGGCATCGACATCCCAGCCCCCTCCGGCACCAACATCTACGCCGCCAAGAGCGGGGTGGTTATCCACGCCGCCAAGGGCACCGGCAGCAGCTGGTCCTACGGCAACTACGTCATCGTCTCCCACAGCGACGGCACCAGCACCCTCTACGGCCATATGAGCCGCATCGGCTGCAAGCAGGGGCAGACCGTCAGGCAGGGGGATGTGATCGGCTATGTGGGCACCACCGGCCGGTCCACCGGCAACCACCTCCACTTTGAAATCCGGGTGGGCAGCACCCGGAAAGACCCGGTAAACTACTTTAAGGACAAGACCCTCTACGTCACCAGCGGCGGAAAGAAAGTTTCCCTGTGGTGACGGACTGGAAAAGCTCCGCCGGCCGGCGGAGCTTTTTGTTACCAAATTTTTATTGAATTGTCATATGATTGAACTTGCCATCGGAGAGGAAGGGGGCTACAATAGAACCATCAATGTCGAAACCCGTCGAGCGCGGGAGAGGGTGGTGCTTATGTCTGAGAAGATCAAAGCGGGGCGGTCCCGGGAGGAGAAAAAACATCCATTTTTCCTGGGCCGGCTGCTGAGGCGGGCGGTCCCTGCGGCTCTGGTTCTGGCTGTTTTGGTGCCCACCGCCCTGGCCATCGGACTGGAGGCCTCCCTGTCCCAGACCAGGGCAGAGCTGGACCGGCTCCAGGAGAGCTCCGCGGCGGCGGCGGGGAACTTCCTTGCGGGGGACGGCGGCGTCTGGCAGAGGCCGGAGCCCGGCGGCACAGACGGGTCCGCCGCCCCGCCCCAGGAGACGGAGCCCGCCCAGGACAGCGTCCGGGACCCCGGTCCGGAGGTCCCCGCCTATCAGGCGCTGTACCCCGAGCTCTACGCCGGGGAGCATGAATGGAACACGGTGAACAAGAAAAAGGTGTGTTACCTCACCTTTGACGACGGCCCCTCCGCCCGCACCCCCGAGGTGCTGGAGATTTTGGAGCGGTACGGGGTGAAGGCCACCTTTTTCGTGGTGGGCAAGGACACGGAGCAGTCCCGGCAGTGGATGAAGCAGATCGTGGACGCGGGCCACACCATCGGTGTTCACAGCTATACCCACACCTACCGGAAGATTTACGCCTCGGTGGAGGCGTATCTGGAGGACTTTGCCAGAGAGTACCACATCATTGAGGAGGCCACCGGCGTGGCGCCCCAGATTTTCCGCTTCCCCGGGGGGAGCATCAACGCCTACAACGGCCACATCTACCAGGAGATTGTGGCGGAGATGACCCGCCGGGGGTTTGTCTACTTCGACTGGAACCGGTCCAACGGCGACGCGGTGCGCAAGCCCCCTGCCGCCCCGGTGCTGGCCCAGAACGCCCTGGACCGGCTGGGGGCCTCCAGCCGGGTGGTCGTCCTGATGCATGACAGCAAGGGCCACGCCACCACCGTGGCCGCCCTGCCCGCCATCATCGAGGGCTACCAAAACGCCGGCTATACCCTGGAGGCCCTCACCCCCGAGGTGCGGCCCATCGTCTATGCCTACCCCAATCCCTGAGCGCGAAAGCCTCCCTTCGCAAAGGGAGGGGGACCGCCGCCGAAGGCGGTGGTGGAGGGTTTTCTCTGAGGAAACCCCCAGTCAGCCTGCGGCTGACAGCCCCCTTTGCGAAGGGGGCCTTACGGGAGATTCTTCCTCAAAAGGGCTTGCCTTTTGGAAGACTTTGCGGTAAAATGATAGCAGGACGTACGTCCTATCGTTTCCTTCTCAGGAAACGATAGGACGTACGTCCTATCGTTTCCTTCTCAGGAAACGATAAGTGCGTTCAATTTGTACGAAGGAGACAGAGACAATGAGAAAGAAAGTTTTATCCCTCGCGCTGGCCCTGGCACTCTGCCTGGGGCTGACCATCCCCGCTTTTGCGGCAGAAACCTGCACATATACATGGGAAGGCGTTACCATTACCGCTCACTCAAACGGCTCAGTCAATTATACCGGAGCAGGAAAGCTTACGGTGGAGCACGCGGAGGTTGGCGCCCATACGCTCTATGAAGCGTCGTACGAGGGGACGGCCCACCCCCGCCCCGTCGAAGGTTTCAGTAATAAGGCCACAATCAGTGTTGGGCAGGGACTTACCATGACGGACGAGTTCAAAGAAGCTTGGAACGTGTGTGCAAATCATTATGGATGGTCCGTCTCATTCGACGGCTCCACCACCCCCGCCCAGCCTGAACAGCCCCAGCAGCCGGCGGGGACGGCGGCCTCCCCCACCAACGACAAGCTGGAGGTGGACGGTGCGGCGGCCGACCCCACGGTGTACAAGATCAACGGCAGCAACTACTTCAAGATTCGGGACGTGGCGGCTCTGCTGAACGGCACAGAGAAGCAGTTCGCCGTGGGATATGACGGGAGCAAGAACGCCGTCACCGCCACCACCGGCCAGGGGTATGAGAAGCAGCCCGGCGACCTGGCCGGCGCGGCCAAGGGCGGCGACCAGAGCGCCAACCCCAGCAACGACGCGATTTACGTCAACGGAGAGAAAATCACCGCCGAGGTATACAAGATTAACGGCTCCAACTACTTCAAGCTCCGGGACCTGGGCAGGGCCCTGGACTTCTACGTGGGCTGGAGCGCCAACCGGGGCGTGTACATCGAAACCGGCAAGCCCTACTCCGAATAACAGACAAGCGGCCCCTATGGGGGTGTTGAGATAAGAAACTTTTTGTAGGGGCGCATATTATGCGCCCCTACAGGATTTCTTAAAGCAACGCCCACCGGGGGCCGCTCTTTTGTGCCGCCGGGAAAATTCGTGAAAATAATCGTTGCGAAACTGGAAAAAATATAGTACAATATGAAAAGCTTTTGTTCCGTCTCGGTGCGGAGCAAGGCCGCACTAGTCGGGGAGATAGCGGTGCCCTGTACCTGCAATCCGCTACAGCGGGGATGAATCCCGGCCCCCGGACGTGAGGCTGTATTGTCTGCCCTGGAAAAGCAGTGATGATAGACCGGTCCCGCGCAACGGGGCTGCCGTGAACCGTGTCAGGCGGGGAACCGAGCAGCACTAAGCGGTTTGACCCGTGTGCCGCGGGGATACTGTTCTTGAGCCGGCTGTCCAGGTAACGGGTATGTCCCGCGCTTCAAAGGCCGGTGTGCGGTCTTGCTCTGCATCGAATTTTTTTAAGGCTGTGGGACCCGCCGCCCTCGGCGGGTCATTTCGGGTCAGAATGGCCCGCCCAAGGGGGCGGGCCCCACATGTTTTATCGGGAGGTGACCGGATGTATCAGGCACTATACAGAAAGTGGCGGCCCCGCACCTTCGACGACGTGGTGGGCCAGGAGCACATCACCGAGACGTTAAAGCGCCAGGCGGCGGAGGGGCGGCTGTCCCACGCCTATCTGTTTACCGGCACCCGGGGAACGGGCAAGACCACCTGCGCCAAGATTCTGGCCAGGGCGGTGAACTGCCGGAACCCCCAGGACGGCAACCCCTGCAACCAGTGCCCCGCCTGCCTGGGGATTGAGAACGGCTCCATCCTGGACGTGCTGGAGCTGGATGCCGCCTCCAACAACGGGGTGGACCAGGTCCGGGCCCTGCGGGACGAGGCGGTGTACACCCCCGCCGCCGTCAAAAAGCGGGTGTACATCATCGACGAGGCCCACATGCTCACCAATCAGGCCTGGAACGCCCTGCTGAAGATTCTGGAGGAGCCGCCTGCCCACCTGATGTTTGTCCTGGCCACCACCGAGCCCCACAAGGTGCTGGCCACCATCCGCAGCCGGTGCCAGCAGTTCTCCTTCAAGCGCATCCTGCCCATGCAGATTTCCCGGCGGCTGGAGTATGTGGCGGAGCAGGAGAATATTCCCCTCACCAAGGAGGGGGCCGCCCTGCTGGCCCGGCTGGCCGACGGCGGCATGCGGGATGCCCTGTCCCTGCTGGACCAGTGCGCCGGGGGGAAGGGGACGCTGGACGAACAGGCCATTTACGACACCCTGGGCCTGGCGGGCAGCGCAGAGACCGCCGCCCTGATGGAGCGGCTGGCCCTTCGGGATACCGCTGCGGCTTTGGATACCCTGGCCCGGCTGTACGCCGGCGGCAGGGAGGTCGGGTCGGTGCTGGGGGAGCTGTCCGCCCTGGCCCGGGACCTGCTTCTGCGCAAGACCGCTCCCCAGGGGAGCGCGGCCCTGATGAGCGGGAGCTACGACGAGGCCACCCTCCGCCGCCTGGGAGAACTGCTGTCCTCCCAGCGGCTGCTTCAGATGCTCACCCAGCTCCAGGCCGCGTCCGCCAGCCTGGCACGCAGCGCCAACCGGCGTACCGACGCGGAGCTGTGCCTCATCCGCCTCAGCGACGAGAGCCTGGACGAGTCCTTCACCGGTCTGTCCGCCCGGCTCGCCCGGGTGGAGGAGCAGCTGGCCAAGGGAATCCCTGCCCCTCCGCCCCCTTCCGCGCCTGTGCCCAAAGCGGAGCCGCCGAAGGGCGCAAAGCAGGAGGCGTATGTCCCCTACTGGGAGGAGGAGCTGCCCCCGCCCCCCGACGAGCCCCCTCCGGAGGAGCGGAGCTGCGACGACATGGAGCTGGAGTACGACTTTGACCTTCCGGAGCCCGTCCCGGAGCCGCCCCGTCCTCAAGGGGCCCCGCCCCAGAAAGCCCCGGCGTCACCGCCTCCCGTGTCCCGGCCGGCCGCTGTGCCTGCCCCCCCTGCCCCTGAACCTGTGCCCCAGCCGGCCGCCCCCTCCCCCCAGGCGGCCCCGGCGGACCAGAGCGGCGGCGACAGCACCTTCTGGCCCTCATTTGCGGCGGGACTGCGGGGCAAGGTGCCCCCCACGGTGATGCCCTATCTCAACAACCCGGCCAAAGTGACCGGGGTGTGGAAAAACGGGATGCTCACCCTGTGGGTGGACAGCGAATTTACCCGCTCCATGCTGAACAAGCCGGCGGTGGTGGAGAAGCTGACTGCGGCTGCGGCCGCTTCCTTCGGAGGACAGCCCCAGGTCAGCGTTGTCACCGGCACGCCTCCCCCGGAGCAGCCGCCCTCCTCCGTCCCCGAAGCGGCGGAAGAGAAGGACCCCCTGAACGATCTGCTGGCCTTTGGCGGACTGGATAATATCACCATTCAATGAGAAGGGATGTGGGACCCGCCGCCCTCGGCGGGTCACTTCCTCAAGATGGATGGCCCGCCCAGGGGGCGGGCCCCAAAGATAAAATTTGATAAGGAGAATCACGTATGGCAAAAGGATATGGCCGGGGCATGCCCGGCATGGGCGGCGGCATGAATATGAACATGATCAAGCAGGCCCAGAAGATGCAGCAGGACATGCTGCGGATGCAGCAGGAACTCCAGGAGAAGGAGTATTCCGCCGCCTCCGGGGGCGGGATGGTCACCGCCACCGTCAGCGGAAAGCACGAGCTGAAAAACCTGGTCATCGATCCCGAAGCCGTGGACCCGGAGGACGTGGAGATGCTCCAGGACATGATTGTGGCCGCCGTCAACGAGGCCATGCGCTCCGCCGACGCCGACGCTGCCAACACCATGCAGTCCCTCACCGGGGGGCTGAACCTGGGCGGCCTGGGACTGTAAGCTTATGACTGCAAAGGGCCGTCCGCGGGACGGCCCTTTTGTATTTCGGAAGGGAGAGCAGAGGATGTGAAAACCTACGATCCAAACCAGAATCAGGTTGACGCCGGGGGCCAATTTCCCGATGAGGACGGCTTTTTCTACTCCGGGCCCAGCCCCAGGGTGTGGGCGGGCTACCTGAAAAACCGGCTGCGGCAGGCCCTGCGCCCCCTGCCCCAGGAGCGGGACGGTAAAATGGCCGGCCCTCCCTGGAGCGGAGATCCGGAGCTGATTGCCGGGCTGGCCCAGGCCAAGCGCTTCCAATGCAGGGGAGCGGGTATCCGGGACCTGTCCTTTCTGGAGGGACTGACCCAGCTGAAGGAGCTGGACCTGTGGGACAACGACATCGAGGACCTGTCCCCCCTGGCCTCCCTCACCGGCCTGCGGGAGCTGTGGCTGCCCTACAACCTGATTACCGACCTGTCCCCTCTGGCCGGGCTGGACAAGCTGGTACAGCTGCATGTCTACGGCAACCGGATCACCAGTCTGGAGCCCCTGCGGGGGCTGACCAGCCTGAACACCCTGGACCTGCGGGGCAACCCCCTGGAGCCGGGGGCGCTGGCCTGCCTGCGCAAGTGCAAGCGGCTGGGAATGGTGAACCTGTCCAAAACCGGCCTGGGGGACGCCGGCGGCCTGGAGTTCTGCCGGGCCCACGTCCTGGAGCTCCAGGACAACCCTGGCCTCACCGGCATGGAGGTCATCTCCACCATGAAGCGGCTGTGCTGCCTGTACCTGGATACCGGGGTGGCCCGGCGGTACGATATCCAGGCCCTGGCCCCCCAGCTCATCGAGTACGGGGAGATGGACGGGCTGTCCGTCTACGTCTGGCCGGAGAAATATTATAATTGACCTTCTTGCTTTTTGGACAAAACAGGTCTAAAATGGATGTAAATTGAGAAAAGCAAGAGGAGAAGTGGACCATATGCCCCATTTTCATCAGAGCCACCCCAAGGAGCCGGCGGACCAGCGGCAGAAGATGCTGGAGACCCCCATCCACCGGCTGATCCCCTCCCTGGCGGCCCCCACCATCGTCAGTATGCTGGTGACCTCCGTCTACAACATGGCGGACACCTACTTTGTCTCCCAGATAAACACCAGCGCCTCTGGGGCGGTGGGGGTGGTGTTCTCCCTCATGGCCATCATCCAGGCGTTGGGGTTCACTGTGGGCATGGGTTCGGGGTCCATCGCCTCCCGGCTGCTGGGCCAGGACCGGAAGGAGGAGGCCGACGTGTTTGCCTCCTCCGGCGTGCTGGCCGCCCTGGCAGTGGGGCTGACCATGGCGGTGCTGGGCCAGATTTTCCGGGAGGATCTGATTTGGCTGCTGGGCTCCACCGAGACCATCTACCCCTACGCCCTGGACTACGCCTTTTACATCATCCTGGGCGCGCCGGTGATGATTTTGGCCTTTACCCTGAACAACCTGCTGCGGTGGCAGGGAAAGGCCAACCTGTCCGTCTTCGGACTGGCTACCGGCGGGATTTTGAACATCCTTCTGGACCCCATCTTCATCTACGCCTTCAAAATGGGCATCGGCGGGGCTGGGGCGGCCACCCTGTTCAGCCAGTGCGTCAGCCTGTCCATCCTCGCCTCCTTCTTCCTGCGGAAACAGAGCGACCTGCGGGTGAGCCCCGCCTGCATCTCCCGCTCCCCCGGGACCTACCTGGCTATTTTGAAGCAGGGAATGCCCTCCTTCTTCCGTCAGGGGGTGGTGTCGATGGCGACCATGGCTCTGAACTACAACGCCCGTATCTACGGCGACGCGGCGGTGGCGGCGCTGGCCATCGTCGCCAAGGTCTTCCACCTGATCCAGTCCATCATCATCGGCTTTGGCCAGGGGTTTCAGCCTGTGCTGGGCTACAACTACGGCGCCCGCCGGCTGGACCGGGTGAAGGAGGCCATGTGGTTCTCGGTGCGGACCTGTACGGTCATTCTCACCCTGGGGGCGGTCATCGGCTTTGTGCTGGCCCCCCATATCATCACCCTCTTCCGCCGGGACGACCCCCTGGTCATCGCCATCGGCACCCGGGCCTTCCGGTATCAGTGCTTCACCCTGCCCCTGGGGGCGGTGATGGTCTTTGCCAACATGTTTTTCCAGGCCCTGGGCAAGTCCTGGCGGGCGGTGGTGCTGGCCATCTGCCGGCAGGGGCTGTACATCCCCCTGGTCTACCTCATGACCGGCTGGTTTGGCCTGCCCGGACTGGAGCGCACCCAGGCCGCCTCCGACCTGCTGGCCTTTGTGGTGGCCGCCGTGGTGCTCCTCCATTACTTCAAAACGGAATTTGGGAAAGAGACCTGATATATCTCCCCGGAGTGCCTCCGCGCTCCGGGGGTTTCTGCTGCTCTGGACAAAAATTAAGGGCTTCTTAATATTTTCCCACTTGCGATTTAAACTGTCTGTGATATGCTATCCTCAGAAATGAATGGGGGGACGGGCGAAATGTACACCATCCTGATCTGCGACGACGACAGGGATATCGTCTCCGCGCTGGACATCTACCTCACCAGCGAGGGCTACCAGACTGTCAAAGCCTACAACGGCCGGGAGGCCATCCGGGCGGCGGAGACCCATGAGATTCACCTGATTCTGATGGATATTATGATGCCCGAGCTGGACGGCATCCGGGCCACGGCCAAGCTGCGGGAGGGGAGCAACGTGCCCATCATCCTGCTCACCGCCAAGAGCGAGGACACGGACAAGATTCTGGGGCTGAACATCGGGGCGGACGACTACATCACCAAGCCCTTCAACCCCTTGGAGGTGGTCGCCCGGGTGAAGTCCCAGCTGCGGCGGTACACCGCCCTGGGGGGCGCGGAGAAGGGCCCCGGCCTGCTGACCGCCGGGCCCATCGCCATGGACGACGGGGCCAAGGTGGTCACGGTGGACGGGGAGTCCATTTCCCTGACCCCCATCGAATACAACATCCTGAAACTGCTGCTGTCCCATCCGGGACAGGTGTTTTCCTCCGCCCAGATTTACGAGCAGGTGTGGAACGACCCGGCCTACGGCTCGGAAAACACCGTGGCCGTCCACATCCGCCACCTGCGGGAGAAGATCGAGATTAACCCCGCCGAGCCCCGGTATCTCAAGGTGGTCTGGGGACTGGGCTACAAGATTGAGAAGGGGTGAGCCCATGAAAAAGCTGCAAGGAAACATCATAGCCAAGGTGTGCGCCTGGATCGTCCTGCTGGCCGCCGCCTTTGGGGCGGGGGTCTTCGGGGTGCGGGCCCTGATCAGCTTCCAGTCGGTGGCCAGTGACAGCTGGCAGAACTCCGGCCGGTTTTACAGCGCCCTGGACGACCGCCGCCGGGAGCTGATGGAGGGGATCGAGTTGTCCCGCCAGCTGGAGCTGCTGGAGAAGCAGGTTGAGGAGGGCGCAGGCAACCCCCTGGCCTACGCCGACATTGAGGCTATTCGGGAGCAGCTGGAACAGGTACAGGAGCAGTTTGGCCGCTCCAACACATGGTTCCGTTTCCGGGTGCTTGCCGATAACGGGCAGACCCTGCGGGGCACCAATCTAAAGGATGACGAGGCCATAGTCAAAGCGGTGTGGGATGTGCACTATTTCTCCTTTGAACTCTACGACGGGGGGGAGAATGGATACTACTATGATCCAGAGACCGGGTTTTCAGACCCGCCCACTGCAGGATTAAATCCGGAGACTGAGCCCGCCCCCCTGAAGCTGGTGCTGGAGTACGGCGTACCCGAGGAGATTGCCAGTGCCGAAATTCAGGACGAGTTTTATCAAATCTGGCAGACCTATGAGAACGACCGGGTTTTCTTCGACCAGTACCTCACCGGCTTTCTGAATCTGGGGGCCCTCACCCTGCTGGCCCTGATCTGGGTCCTCTGGACCGCCGGGCACAAGGCGGGAGAGGAGGGCATTGCCGCCACCTGGCAGGAGCGGGTTTGGTTTGACCTGTACGCCGCGGTTATGATCGCCGCTGTGGTGGTGCTGGCCGCCTGTACAATTTGGGCGGCGGAGCGGCTCTACTGGGGACGGTCCTACGCCGTTCGTGGGGAGGACTTTGATACCTTCTATAACCTGGGCATGCTGGGAGCGGGGGCCCTCTTCGCCGCCGGGGTGGGGTGCGGAGCCCTGCTGCTGCGCACCTTTGCCGTCCGCGTCAAGGCCCGGTGCCTGGCCAAGACCACCCTGCTGTGCAGGGTGTGGGGATGGACGGTCAGGACCGTCCATGAGTTTGTTCGCTCCCTGCCCCTGACCTGGAAGATGCTGGCGTTTTTCATGGGCTATCTGTTGGTGTCCATTTGGCTGTTCGCCGTTGGGCGGTACGACGGCATGTTCGGCCTGCTGTACTGGGGGCTACAGATGGTGATGGCCTTCCTCCTGGCCTGGTGGACGCTGAACTACCACCGCCTGCGCCAAGGCACCAAGACCATCGCCAAGGGCGACCTGGAGTATCAGATCGACACCACGCGGATGCCCTACGACCTGCGCCTCCAGGCGGAGGACCTGAACAACATCTCCGCCGGGCTTTCGGCGGCAGTGGACGAGAAGATGAAGAGCGAGCGGTTCAAGGCGGAGCTCATCACCAACGTGTCCCACGACCTGAAAACCCCGCTGACCTCCATCATCAACTACGTCAACCTCCTGAAATCCACCGAACAGACCGACCCCAAGGCGGCGGAGTATATCGAGGTGCTGGACCGGAAGTCCCAGCGGCTGAAAAAGCTCACCGAGGACCTGGTGGAGGCGTCTAAGGCGTCCACCGGCGTGCTGTCGGTGACCAGGGAGAAAATCGGTATGTCCCAGCTCATCGACCAGGCCCTGGGGGAGTGGGAGGAGCGGCTGACCCAGCAGCGCCTCACTCTGGTGGCCAACCTCCCCGAGGGGGAGACCTGGGTCTTTGCCGACGGCCGCCACCTGTGGCGGGTCATTGACAATCTGCTGTCCAACTGCGCCAAGTACGCCATGGAGGGCACCCGGGTCTACCTGGACCTGGAGCGGGGGAAGGGACAGGTGGCCCTGTCGGTGAAAAACATCTCCCGGGAGCCGCTGAACGTCCCCGCCCAGCGGCTGATGGAGCGGTTCGTCCGGGGGGAGGAGTCCCGGTCCACCGAGGGCTCCGGACTGGGGCTGTCCATCGCCCGGTCCCTCACCGAGCTCCAGGGCGGGACCTTCGACCTAGCGGTGGACGGCGACCTGTTCAAGGCCATCGTCACCCTGCCCCAGGCAAATTGACCTTGTGGGACCCGCCGCCCTGGGGGGGGGCGGGCCTCACAAAAAGCATCTGACTGCCGTCCATCTCTTTTGGGATGGGCGGCTTTTCTGTCCCGAGAAAAATTACAAAAACCTATGGCTTTTTTTGCAATTTGTGGTATGATGATAAATACCACCCGTATGTAGTGGATGTCGCGGGAGAGAGGAGGCGGACGGCCGTGAGAAAAAAGGTGATTATGCTGGGCATGGTCCTGGCGTCGGCGCTGCTGCTCAGCGGCTGCCTGTTCCGCTCCCCGGACGATTTGTACCGTCAGCCGGAGAAGTCGCCGGGCTACGAGCAGCTCAACGCCGCCATCCGGACGGTGCGCACCGGACTGGAGACGGAATTTGCCACCCGCGTGGAGGACGTGACCATCATGGCGGGGGACAACACTGCCAGCATCCAGCTCCAGGACCTGGACGGAGACGGCCTGCGGGAGAGCGCAGTCACCTTTTTTCGGGTTCCGGGCATTGAAAAGCCCATAAAAATCTATGTTTTCAACCAAATTGGGGAGGAATATGTCCCCACCGGCGTGGTGGAGGGGGAGGGCAGCGCCCTCTATGCCATCGGCTACGCTCAGATCAACGGCGAGGGCCGGAAGGAGCTGGTCGTCAACTGGCAGATCAGCACCGGCGCCTATCAGCTGGGGGTATATACGCTGGATGACGTGGACCTGCCCGGCGGGGAGCTGGACGGGGATGAGGCCCTGGCCGCAGTCCGGGCCATGACCCGGGCCGACCTGATGGGTACCGAGCGGCTGCTCACCCGGTGCAGCGTGGCCGCCGACGGCTCCAGCGGCTGCCGCCTGCTGGACATGAACCGGGATGCCCGTACCGAGGTGCTGGTTACCCGGATGGACCCCGGTGCGCCCAGCAGTCAGGTGGAGCTCTACGGCTGGGACGACGGCGCGGTGGTCTCGCTGAGCGTTACCGACCTGTCCGCCGGCATCAATTCCCTCAACCGCATCCGCACCAACTACCTGGCCGGGAGCTACAACCAGCCTGCCCTCTATGTCACCAGCACCCTGGCCGAGGGGGGGAGGGTCGTCGATGTGGTGGCCTATATGGACGGCGTTCTCACCAATATTTCCATGGGCAGCGACGGGGTAAGCCGGGAGCTGATCCAGGGCTACACCGATGTCAACCCCACCGATATCAACCGGGACATGGTGGCCGAGCTGCCCACCCCCTACCAGCTGCCCAGCTATGGAGAGAGCGCCTCCAGCAATTTCTGGCTGATCGACTGGGCCCAGTATGACCAGAGGGGCAAGCGCAGCCACGTGCTGACCACCTATCACAATGTGAGCGACGGCTGGTATCTGGTGATCCCGGAAAGCTGGCGGGACCAGATCACCATCTCCCGCAACGACCAGGTCACCGGCCGGCGTGAGGTGGTCTTCTCCCACTGGCTGGGGGAGGACCGGGAGCCCAAGGCCTTTTTGAGTATCTACCGCATGTCCAGCAGCCGCACCGGCGACCTGGAGGAGGAGGGCTGGATTGTCCTCCGTGAGGAGGAGAATGTCACCTACGCGGCCCGCTTCCACGAGGACGGCTGGAACTCCGGCCTGGACGAGATGGACCTGCTGGAGCGGTTTGATACCATCAAGAGAAGCTGGTACAATGAATAATCAATCGGGAGGAAAACGCCCATGCGAAAGGTTTTAGTCCTGGAGGACGAGGAGAATATCCGCAGCTTTGTGGTCATCAACCTGAAGCGGGCGGGCTATCAGACTGTGGAGGCGGGCACCGGCGAGGAGGCCCTGGAGGCCGTCCGGGACAACCCGGACATCAAGGTGGCCCTGCTGGATATCATGCTGCCCGGCATTGACGGCTTTGAGGTCTGCCGCCGCCTGCGGGCCATGGACAACAAGATCGGTATCATCATGCTCACCGCCCGCACCCAGGAGATGGATAAGGTCACCGGCCTGATGACCGGGGCGGACGACTATGTGACCAAGCCCTTCTCCCCGGCGGAGCTCACCGCCCGGGTGGACGCCCTGTTCCGCCGCACCGGCGGGGACGAGGCGCCGGTCTCTCCCGACGAGATCAGCGACCCGCCCTTCCTCCTGAATACCCGCAACCGCACTCTGGAGAAGAACGGCCAGCGGGTGAAGCTGACCCAGGTGGAATACTCCATCGTCAAGCTGTTTATGGAAAATCCGGGCAAGGCCCTGTCCCGGGAGGAAATCTTAGACACCGTCTGGGGCAAGGACTACTTCGGTGAGCTGAAGATCGTGGACGTAAACATCCGCCGTCTGCGGATCAAAATAGAGGACAATGCCCAGAAGCCCACCTTTGTCAACACCGTGTGGGGCTACGGGTATAAGTGGGGGAGCTGAGCAAAGGGCCCCCTTCGCAAAGGGGGCTCCCGGCGAAGCCGGGTGGGGGTTTTCCCCCAAAAAGCAGATGCGTTTCGATTGGAGAAAACCCTCCGTCATCCGCTTCGCGGATACCACCTCCCTTTGCGAAGGGAGGCTTTTGAAAGGCAGGTGAGCGCACAATGGCCAAGACCACAAATTTGCAGGACCAGGTCAAGATTCGGGGCATCCGGCGGCGGTGGCTGCTGAACAGTGTGGCCATTGTGCTGCTGATCCTGACGCTGGCAGTGGGGGCCTTTGCCGCCATGCTGTGGAGCTACTATTACACCGGCACAGCGGACGACCTTGCCCGCAAGGCCACGTCCTCCGCCAACGGCTTTCGCATGTATACCCGCTCCGACTACCGGGCGGCGGCCCAGCAGACGGTGAGCAGCTACGAGGACAAGAGCAGTCTGGAGCTGCAATTTCTGGACCCCACCGGGGCGGTGATTCTGTCAGGCAACGACCTGACTGCCGGCTCAACCCCAGGCACGCCGGACATCCAGCAGGCCATGAGCGAGCTGAGCACCAAGCACTGGCGGGGCCGGGACCCGGCTACCCGTGAGCGCATTCTGGCAGCTTCCAGTCCGGTGATCTACCAGGGCGAGGTGGTGGGCGTCATCCGCTATGTCACCTCCCTGACCGAGATCGACCGGCAGTTTACCTTTGCCATGACCGTGATTGCCGCCATTGGCCTGGGCATTTTTGCCATGGTCTATTTTTCCAACCTCTACTTTGTCCGCTCCATTGTGGAGCCGCTGGCCGGCATCACCGAGATCGCCCGGGTCATCGCTGACGGCAGCTACGGGGTGCAGATTGAGAAGAAATACGACGACGAGATCGGCGAGCTCACCGACGCCATCAACGACATGTCCCGGAAAATCCGCCAGGCGGAGAAGACCCAGAGCGAATTTATCTCCTCCGTCTCCCACGAGCTGCGTACCCCCCTCACCGCCATCACCGGCTGGGCGGAGACAATCCAAAACGGGGAGTGCCGCTCTGCCGGAGACATCCGGAAGGGGATGAACATCATTGTCTCAGAGGCCAAGCGGCTGAGCAATATGGTGGAGGAGCTGCTGGAGTTCTCCCGGATGGAGGACGGGCGGTTTACCCTTTCGGTGGAGCCCCTGGACCTGAAGGCGGAGCTGGAGGACGCGGTGTATACCTATACCGAGTTTTTCCGCAAGGAGGGCATTGAGCTGCGGTACATCGACTGCCCGGAGGAGATGCTCCCCATCTCCGGCGACCCGGAGCGGCTGCGCCAGGTGTTCTGCAATCTGCTGGACAACGCCGCCAAACACGGCGGGGCCGGCAAAAAAATTGATGTGTCCGTGGAGCGGACGGGAGATATGGCGGTCATCCGCATCCGGGACTACGGCCCCGGTGCCCCCGAAGAGGAACTCCCGTTCCTGAAAAATAAGTTCTACAAGGGCAGCTCCAAGGCCCGGGGGTCGGGCATCGGCCTGGCCGTGTGTGAGGAGATCGTCACCCGCCACGAGGGCTACATGGAGGTCAGCAACGCCGCCGGCGGCGGCTTTCAGGTGACCATCCGCCTGCCCATTGAAAATTAGCGGCGGGTCTGGTAGAATGAATGAGGCGCGGGGCGGCGAGGGCGCTGCCCCCTACAGGAGATATGTAGGGGCCGCTCCCCTGGGCAGCCCGCAAAACAACAAAGGAGAACCCAAATGTCCAAGCAAAATCAACCTAAATTCAAGACCATGTGCGGCGGACAGGCCCTCATCGAGGGCATTATGATGCGCGGCCCCAAGAAGCAGGCTGTGGTGGTCCGTAAGCCGGACGGCGAGCTGGAGGTCCAGGAGAAGGACCTGAAATTCATCAAGGACAAGTATCCTGTCCTGGGCTGGCCCCTCATCCGGGGAGTGGTCAACTTTGCCGACTCCATGTACAGCGGGGTCACCGCCCTGATGTACTCCGCCGAGTTTTTCCCCGAGGACGGTGAGGAGGAAGAGGAGCCCTCCAAATTCGAGACCTGGCTCAACGACCATTTGGGGACTGAAAAGTTTACCGCCCTGATTACCTCCCTGGCGGTGATTTTGGGGCTGTGTATGTCCATCGGCCTGTTCTTCCTTCTGCCCACGGTGCTGGGCGGGCTGGTCAGCAGGGTATTTCCCGGCAATATGCTGGTCCGTAATCTGGCGGAGAGCCTTTTGAAGCTCCTTATCTTTGTGGCCTATCTGGCCATGTGTTCCCACATGGGGGAGATGAAGCGGGTATTCTCCTACCACGGAGCGGAGCACAAGACCATCTTCTGCTACGAGGCCGGTCTGCCCCTCACGGTGGACAACGTGCGCATCCAGCCCCGGCACCATCCCCGGTGCGGGACAAGCTTTCTGTTCATGGTCATTGCCATCTCAATCCTGGTGTCCACCATCGTATTTGCCATCTGGCCGGTGTACAATGCCATCCTGCGATTTCTGGCTCATCTGGCCATGCTGCCCCTCATTGTGGGGGTCAGCTATGAGATAAACCGCTGGGCTGGACGCCACGACGGGCCCATTACCCGGTTTTTTATCGCGCCCGGCCTGTGGCTGCAAAACTTTACCACCTTTGAGCCAGACGACTCCATGATTGAGGTGGGCATCAAGGCCCTGGAGCTGGTTCTGCCCGAGGAAAAGGGGACGGATGCGTGGTAGAAAAAGCGGTTGTGGGACCCGCCCCCCTGGGCGGGTCATCCGTAGAGTAGGAGCGGCCCCCCTGTAAGTAGGACCCGCCCCCCTGGGCGGCCCAAGCTTCCACATTCAGCGGTCTGGCGAAGGCGGCAGCCCCTACAGATCATTCTAACCCCTCAAAAATATCCGGAAGGTGATTTCATGGCCACCACCTACAACAATCTATTCCTGGACACCCGCGCCCGGCTGAAGAAGGCGGGGGTGGAGTCGGCCCAGCTGGAGGCCCGGGAGATTATCTGCTTCGCCGCCGACAAGAGCCGGGAACAGTTCTATCGGGACATGTCGCTGTATGTGGGCGGGGCCATGGAGCAGCGGGTGGAGGAGCTGGTCCAGCGCCGTCTGGCCGGGGAGCCGGTGGCCTACATCATCGGGGAGTGGGAATTTTACGGCCTGTCTCTGGATATCTCCCGGGATGTGCTCATCCCCCGGCTGGACACCGAGCTGCTGGCCGAGCGGGGCATCCTCAAGGCCCGGGAGTCGGGGGAGGGGGCCCGGGTGCTGGACCTGTGCGCCGGCAGCGGCTGCGTGGGGCTGGCCGTCGCCGCCAACGCCCCGGAGTGCCGGGTGGTGCTGGGGGAGCTGTCGGAAGGCGCCCTGCGGGTGTGCAAGCAGAACGTCCGCCGCAACGAGCTCAACGCCCGGGTCACCTGCCTGTCCGTCAACGCCCTAGAGGCCCCCAGCTCTACCCTGTGGGACTTCGACGCCATTGTGTGCAATCCCCCCTACATCCCCAGCGGGGATATCCCCAGCTTGGATACCTCTGTGCGGGACTATGAGCCCCGCATGGCCCTGGACGGCGGGGCCGACGGGCTGGATTACTACCACGTCATTGCCTCCAAGTGGAAGTCCGCCCTGCGCCTGGGCGGAAACCTGATTTTCGAGGTGGGCCTGGGTCAGGCGGAGGCCGTGGAGGACATTTTGGAGAAAAACGGCTATGAGGACGTGAAGATTTTTCCCGACACCCAGGGGATTCTCCGGGTGGTGGAGGGGACCATCAATAACTAGACTGGAGGCTCTTGTTATGAGCAGGTGCATTAAGCATAGAGAGTTTATCCCTGTGGCAAAGGTTCCAGCGGAGATGCCCCAGGGAATCATGATGAAATATTATATCCACGGCTATGGCAAGACTCAGGAGCTCACTGTGGATAGCCTTAAACAGGTTATAAAAAAGCTGCGCAAAGGTGACTGGAACAACATATATTTGGCTGACGACTCAGATATGGAGGACAGCTACATGCAGCTGGAAAGCGGGGATAGTTTATATGCCCTGCAATACATCAAGAGCATTGGAGTAGCAGGAGAGGAAACCTGGTGGTCCACTTATGACCCGGACTATCTGGACTCTAACGAGGAGACCGACATCGACTGCTCCGACGGACAGTCCATCATCTATCGGGAGAATACTACCGCCGACAAGGAGGCTGTGATGGCCGCCATTGAGTACTTTATCCGCACCGGCAAGCTGTGGGACGGCATCCCCTGGATGAAGTGCTGGCAGGAGTGGGTGGAGGAATAGTCCGTTTTATAGGACACACAAAAGCGTAATATATGGGACAGCAACAGGCCGGGGCCCTGAGCCGCCGGCGGGAAAGGATGATTGACATGGCACAGAAGAAACCCATGATTGAGTCGGCCGCGCCGGCCGCGGATAAGAAGAAGGCGCTGGAGACCTGCCTGGCCCAGCTGGACAAGACCTATGGCAAGGGCACCGTCATGCGTCTGGGTGAAAACACCGGCGTGGTGGTGGACTCCATCCCCACAGGCTCTCTGTCCCTGGATATCGCCCTGGGCATCGGCGGCGTGCCCAAGGGCCGGATCATTGAGATTTACGGCCCTGAGTCCTCGGGCAAGACCACCCTGGCCCTGCACATCGTGGCCGAGGCCCAGAAGCGGGGGGGCGAGGTGGCCTTCATCGACGCGGAGCACGCCCTGGACCCCTCTTATGCCCGAGCCCTGGGGGTGGATATCGACTCCATGCTCATCTCCCAGCCTGACACCGGCGAGCAGGGCCTGGAAATCTGCGAGGCCCTGGTCCGCTCCGGGGCCATCGACGTGGTGGTGGTGGACTCGGTGGCCGCCCTTACTCCCCGGGCCGAGATCGAGGGGGACATGGGTGACAGCCACGTGGGCCTGCTGGCCCGGCTGATGAGCCAGGCACTGCGGAAGCTGGCCGGCTCCATCGCCAAGACCAACTGCGTCGTCATTTTCATCAACCAGCTCCGGGAAAAGGTGGGGGTGATGTACGGCAACCCGGAGGTCACCACCGGCGGCCGGGCGCTGAAGTTCTACGCCTCCGTCCGCATTGACGTGCGGAAGATCGAGGCCATTAAGGTGGGCACCGAGCTCATCGGCAACCGCACCCGGGCCAAGATTGTGAAGAATAAGGTAGCGCCCCCCTTCCGGGAGGCGGAGTTTGAGATTCTCTACGGTGAGGGTATCTCCAAGTGGGGGGAGATGGTGGACCTGGCGGTGAAGCTGGACATCATCCAGAAATCGGGCTCCTGGTTCTCTATGGGCGAGACCCGCATCGGACAGGGCCGGGACGCCGCCAAGCAGTTTTTGAAGGACAACCCCGACGTGGCCGCCGATGTGGAGGCCCAGGTCCGGGCCAACGCCTTCAAGCTGATGAGCAAGCAGTCCCAGGTGGCGGCCAAAGCCGCGGGCCGGGCGGTGGACGTGTCCGCCGACGACTTTGACGACGGCGCTCCGGCGGATGAGGGATAAGGGTACGTAGGGCGCGACGACCCGGCGCGCCGTTTTGAAGGGGACGGCCCGGCGCGCCGTTTTGAAAAGGACGGGCCGCCGAGGTCGTCGGCCCCTACAATGTGGGGATAAGAAATATGGTTATAGAAGAATTAAAGCCCTCCAAGCGGGTCCGGGACCGCTGGCTGGCTGTGCTGGAAGACGGGTCCATTCTGCGGGTGAGCAGAAATCAGATCGCGGACTTTGCCCTCTACGCCGGCCGGGAGTTGTCAGAGGAGGAGGCGGACCGGCTCTTGGAGGCTATCGAGAACGAGAATTTCCGCTCCTACGCCCTGCGGGTGGTGACAGAGACCCCAAAGTCCCGAAACATGCTGCTGAAACTTCTGGGAGAGAAAAACTGTCAGCCGGAACGGGCGGAAGAGATTGCCGACTGGCTGGAGGACATAGGCCTGCTCAACGACGGGCGGTACGCTGCTGATGTGGTGGAGCTCTATGCCCGGAAAGGCTATGGACAGCGGAAAATCCGGGATGAACTCTACCGCCGGGGGGTCCCCCGGAAGTTGTGGGACGAGGCGCTGGAGCAGATTGAGGAGGAGGACAGCGCCGCGGCCATTGACGCCTTTCTGGAGAAGAAGCTGAAGGGCAGCCACGAGCCGAAGGATGTGAAGCGGGCGTCCGACGCCCTGGCCCGCCGGGGCTTCTCCTGGCCAGAGATCAGCGACGCCCTGCGGCGGTATGGTATGGAGGTCTGGGACTAATTTTTCAGAACCTCCAGCATGAACTGTGCGCCAAAGCGCAGACCGCAGGAAAAAATGGCGGCGTTTTCCCATCCGAAAGCGATGTGCTGTGCGCGCTGATACTGTGACAGCAGGTCCAGTCCGATCTTTTTCTTGACTTCTTCCTCCAGTTCCAGGTATGCTTGGACAGCGCGCTCATATTCCGGGTCCTCCGTTGGTACTTGGATTTCTTCGATGAGTCTGTGGTAGAGCTTGGAAATAACGTCGTTCATTTTTAGTATCCTCCCAATAATGCGAGATTTAATCTGACACAATTATAGCAGAATAAATCTAGCGAGTCAAGGGGTAATGTGCATGTTTGACAGAAAGTTGATGGGACAGCGACTGTCTGCGATTAGAGAATCCAGAGGAATATCCAGGAAAGAGGTCACGGAACTTTTGAATGTGACACGGACGCAAGTCAGCGATATTGAAAATGGAAAGAGCGGCACAAACCTGGTCCGCTTCTATCAGCTGTGCGAGTTTTACCAAGTCTCCGCCGATTACCTCCTCGGCATCACCGACGACCCCACGTGGAGAGGAAAACCGCAAGGGTAGCACCCCAAAAGCCTTCCCCGAGAAGAGGAAGGTTTTGCCCTGCGAGGGACGGGGACTGTTATCCTTACAATATCTTATAAAACTGGAGCGATACCATGCCATACAAGATTGCGTTTATCTCCCTTGGCTGCGCCAAGAACCTGGTGAACACCGAGCAGATGATGGCTCTCTGCCGGGCGGCGGGGCACACCGTCACCGGCGACCCGGAGGGGGCCGATGTGGCGGTGCTGAACACCTGCGGCTTTATCGAGTCGGCCAAGAGCGAGGCCATTGACAACATCCTCCAGCTGGGGGAGCTGAAAAAGGCGGGGAAGCTGAAAAAGCTGCTGGCAGCGGGCTGTCTCAGCCAGCGCTACCCGGACGGCATCCGGGACGAGCTGCCCGAGGTGGACGGCATGCTGGGCACCGGCAGCTACACCGATGTGGTGGCCGCCGTGGAGGCGCTGATGGCGGGGGAGCGGCCGGAATACTTTTCCAGCATCCACCATACCTATGAGGATGGCGAGCGCCTTGTCACCACCCCGCCCTACACCGCCTATCTGAAGATTGCCGAGGGGTGCTCCAACGGCTGTGTTTTCTGCATCATCCCGAAATTGCGGGGAAAGTACCGCAGCCGGTCCGTGGAGGCCCTGCTGGCCGAGGCTAAGGGGCTGGCGGACGCCGGGGTGAAGGAGCTCATTGTCATTGCCCAGGACATTACCCGGTACGGGCTGGACCTGGAGCCTAGGACCTCCCTGGCCCGGCTGGTGAAAAAGTTATGTAAACTTGATTTCCGCTGGATTCGCCTGCACTACCTCTATCCGGAGGCCATTACCGATGAGCTGGTCCAGGTCATCGCCAATGAGCCCAAGGTGCTCCACTACCTGGACATCCCCATCCAGCACTGCAACGACGGGATTTTGCAGGCCATGCGCCGCCGCAGCACCAAGGCGGAGCTGGTTGAGCTCTTTGCCAAACTGCGGGCCGCCATGCCCGACGTGGTCATCCGCACCTCCCTGATCTGCGGCCTGCCCGGAGAGGGGGAGGCGGAGTTTGAGGAGCTGTGCGAATTTCTTCAGGAGCAGAAGCTCCAGCGGGTGGGGGTGTTCCAGTTCTCCCCGGAGGAGGGCACCCTGGCCGCCGCCATGGAAAACCAGGTGGACCCGGACGTGGCCGCCCGGCGGGTGGAGCTGGTGGTGGACCTCCAGTCCCGGATTATGGACGGGTACAACGAGGCGCGGCTGGGCACCGTGATGGAGGTCCTCTGCGAGGGCTTCGACAGCGGGGAGGGCTGCTATGTGGGACGTACCTACGCCGACTCGGTGGACATCGACGGCCGGGTACTGTTCACCGCCGCCGGGCTGGTGCCCGCAGGAGAATTTGTCAACGTGCGTATTACCGGGGTCTCTGACGGGGACCTGACAGGTGAAATTGAAATGTAGGGGCTACCCTACAGGCAGACGAGGAGAAGATGTTCCATGCCAATGAATACCGCCAATAAGCTGACCATCCTGCGGGTGGTGATGATCCCCGCCTTTCTGCTGGTTCTGTACTTAGATGTGCCCTATGCCAATTACTGGGCCCTGGCCATCTTCGCCGCCGCCAGCATCACCGACACCCTGGACGGCTACATCGCCCGGCACTACAACCAGATCACCGATTTCGGCAAGTTCATGGACCCCCTGGCCGATAAGTGCCTGGTGTTTGCCGCTATGCTGTGGTTTGTGGAGGTGGGCCAGATGCCCGCCTGGGCCCTGCTCATTGTCGCCGTCCGGGAGTTTGGGGTGTCCGGGCTGCGGATGGTGGCCGCCGACAAGGGGAGGGTCATTGCCGCCGGCTGGTCGGGGAAGGTAAAGACCGCCGCCACTATGGTGTGCGTTATCCTTATGCTGCTCCCCCTGCCCGCTATCGTTAATGAGATCTGCACCGCCGTTATTGTGCTCACCACCATTTACTCCGGCGTGGAATACTTTATGAAAAACGCGGACATCCTGGCTGAGGCCAGGTGAAAAGGAGATTGGAATGACAAAGACTGACCAGAAAAGCCGGCTGAGGGAGTTTGTCACCCGCGTGCTGATGATTACCCTGTCCTCCTTCATTGTGGCGGTGAACCTGAAGAGCTTTGTGGCGGCAGGCGACCTTTTCCCAGGCGGTTTTACTGGCATGAGCCGGCTGGTCCAGCGGTGCGCCCTGGAGTTTGCCGGGATCGAGCTGCCCTTTGCCCCCATTAACCTGGCCCTGAATGCCGTTCCGGCCTTTATCAGCTTCAAGCTGGTGGGCAAGCGGTTCACCCTGTACTCCTGCCTGACCATCGTCCTGACCAGCCTCTTTACCGATCTGCTGCCCACCATGACCATCACGGAGGATAAGCTGCTCATCTGCATCTTTGGCGGGATGATCAGCGGCTTTGCCGGCTGCCTGTGCCTGTGGGTGCGGGTGACCAGCGGCGGCACCGATTTTATTGCCATTCCCCTGTCGGAGCGGAAAAACGTGGACGCATGGGGCTATATCTTTTTTGGCAATGTGGTGATGCTGACCATCGCCGGGGCCCTGTTTGGGTGGGATAAGGCGCTGTATTCCATGCTGTATCAGTACGCCTGCACCCAGGTAATCAAAATGCTGGACCCGGACGGGCGGCGGGCTACCCTGCTGATTATTACCGGCCGGGAGAGCGCCGGCGGCGTCTGCGCCCAGATCCAGGAGACCCAGCACACCGCCACCCTCATTGAGGGGGTGGGGCTGTACAACGGCGCGCCCTGCGTGATGATCTACTCCGTGGTGAACGACAGCGAGGTACGTTCTCTGGCCCAGAAGATTCGCCAATCTGACCCCAAGGCCTTTGTCAACGTTCTGCGCACCGAGCGGGTGGTGGGCAAGTTCTACCGCAGGCCGAGGGATTGAGAAAGGGAATTGTCCTTTTCGCAGATTTTAATGTAGGGGCCGCCGCCTTCGGCGGCCCACAAAAATACAACGCCTCACTTGGCTTCGGGCCGCCCAGGGGGGCGGCCCCTACAGCTGATCTCCGGATAAAATGCGCGTTAGGGCACTCCCTTGAGAAAGTTTTTGCTTGCATCCGGGGCGGGTATCCTGTATAATAAACGGTCGAGAGGGCGGGAGCCCTCGCCCTCTTAAATATTGCGCTGCATCCGCGCAAGGCGGAGCGGCAGCAGGAGGTATGTAAAAATGAATACTCGCAAGCACAACACCCGCTGGATGGTGGGAGTGGCCCTGTTCGTGGCGCTCCAGCTGGTCCTCCAGCTCACCGGCATCGGCCTGATTCCCCTGCCCTTCATCAAGGCCACCACTCTGCATATCCCGGTTATCATCGGTGCGGTGGTCCTGGGCCCCCTGGCGGGCGGAATCCTGGGCGGCGTGTTCGGACTGTGCTCTGTCTGGACCAACACCGTGGCCCCCAGCGCCCTGTCCTTTGCCTTTTCTCCGGTGCTGGCCGCTGAGACCAGCGGAGGGACCGGTGCCCTGAAGGCTGTCTGGATTGCCTTCGGCTGCCGTGTGATGATCGGTGTGGTGGCCGGTTGGCTGTGGATTGCCCTAAAGAAGCTGAAGGTCAACGACCTGATTGCCCTGCCCATCGTAGGTGTGGCTGGGGCCATGACCAACACCGTACTGGTGATGGGCAGCATCTATGTGCTTCTGCGCCCAGAATATGCCGCGCTAAAAAACGTAGCCATGGAGGCGGTGCTGGGGCTGATTATGGGCGTAGTCGGGACCTCCGGCGTGGCGGAGGCTATTGCCGCCGCTATCCTGGTCACCGCCATCGGCAAGGCCCTGCTCCATGTGCCCGCGTTTAAGAGAAAACCCCAGGCGGCATAATATTTTAGAAATCAGGTGAGCGTCTATGCTCCTGGCCATCGACATTGGCAACACCAACATCGTCATCGGGGGGATTGATGGCAGCGGGAAAATCGCTTTCGAGGCCCGCATCGCCACCGACCGCATCAAGACCTCCGACCAGTACGGGGCGGAGATCAAGAGTATGCTCAGCCTCTTCGACGTGAAGCCCCGGGACATCGACGACTGCATCATCTCCTCGGTGGTGCCGCCGGTGTTCAATTCGGTGCGTACCGGCATCATCAAAGTCACCGGCAAGGCCCCCATGGTGGTGGGGCCGGGCATCAGGACGGGGCTGAATATTCAGATGGACAACCCCTCCCAGGTGGGCAGCGACCGGATTGTTGTTGCCGTGGCGGCCCTGGCGGAGTATGAGCCTCCCCTTACCCTGCTGGACCTGGGCACTGCCACCACCATTGAGGTGGTGGGCAGGGGGAGCACCTATCTGGGAGGCTGTATTATCCCCGGGGTGCGGGTGTCGCTGGAGGCCCTCACCTCCCGCACCGCCCAGCTGCCCGGCATCAGCCTGGACCGGCCCAAAAAGGTGATCGGCAAGAACACGGTGGACTGTATGCGCAGCGGCATCATGTACGGCACCGCCGCCATGCTGGACGGGATGTTGGACCGGGTGGAGGAGGAGCTGGGCTTTGCCACCACTGTGGTGGCCACCGGGGGGATGGCCCAGTTTGTGGTCCCCCTGTGCCGCCGGGAGATACGCCTGGAGAAGGACCTGCTGCTCAAGGGGCTGTACGCCATTTATCAAAAGAACCGGAAGAATTAGCGGTTATCCCTTGACAGCGCCCCCAAATTTGCATATAATTGACCGAACAAAGGCAATGCGAAAGAGGAGTACCCATTTGCGGGCGTTCAGAGAGGGGACGGACGGTGCAAGTCCCTGGCCCGGAGCGGCGGAAGGTGGCTTTCGCGCCCTGCCCCTGAACCGGCAGTAGGGGGCGGCGGGACTTCCCGTTACAGAAGGCAAGAGCGTCCCCGTTCCGGGGAAATTCAGGTGGTACCGCGGTTTATCGTCGCCCTGAGTCCGTTTGGACTTGGGGCGTTTTTGCGAGGTGACGGCATGGTCGTGATCCAGACCACAATAAATCAGAGAGCGATGACGGCCCTGGCCCGGGCGACCCGGAAGACGGTCCGCCGGGGACGAAACGGCCCGGTGCGGCTGCTGGCCTGGTTCATCGTTCTGCTGGAGGGCTTTTTGACCGCAATCTATATCCGGGGCGGGTTGGACGGCTGGCAGGTCAACGCCCTGCTGGGCTCAATCATGCTGGCCTGCATCCTCAGCGAGGACTGGGTGAACGGGGCCATCGGCCTGCGGCGCACCCCGCCGGACAGCCGGGAGGTCAACACAGCCTTTCAGGATGAGAGCTGCTATGTCTGCCGGGCCCAGTCCGGAGAGGCCTGGTGGCCCTATCAGCAGGTCATGGCGGCCATTGAGATGAAGGACTATTTTGTGCTTCTTCTGGACCGGAAGCATGGGCAGGTGTTTGACAAGCGCGGCCTCACCTGGGGCTCACCGGAGGAATTGCGGGACCTGATCCGGAAGAGGACCGGCTTGAAAATGCAGAGGGTCTGGTAAGGCCCGCCGAATAGACAGAGGAGGTACGTGATGAAAGAGCAAAAAACCGCGCCCGGGGCCATTGTCTTCCGGGGGACGGTGGACCAGCTGGAGCGGGCGGGGGATTATCTGATTCTGCTCAGTTATGTGCGCAGCGTCCGCCGGGGGAGAATCATGGGCCCGCTGGTCACTGTCTTCCTGGCTGCCGCGATGATGATCCAGTTCCGAAACGGAAACCCCGCCATGACCGTTGTATACTTGATTCTGGCCCTCTATGTGGGCATGACCGTCATGCGCAAGACCATAGGCGGCGACCCCGCTGAGGTGGTGGCGGCCAACCGGAAATCCAGGGAGGCGGCGGCCGCCGCCGGAAAGTACGACGGAAATCTGCCCTTCCGCATTGTGCTGGACCAGGGCCAGTGCCGTATCTACTTCGGGGACAGCAGCGAGCCCAACCAGATTTTTGACTGCAAAAAATTCCGCTCGGCGGTGGAGTGCGAGGAGATCGTGTGGCTTACCGGCAAGCGGGGGCTGGGCCTGCCCCTGCCCAAGGAGCAGCTGGCAGACGCCACTCCCGCCGACCTGCGCCGGTGGCTGAGGCCCTACGCCGCCATCTGGAGTATGAGCCATATCCCCGATAAGCTGAAGGAATCGATGAAATAAACTGAAAATAAGACGGGTTAGCCCGACCGCACCAGAGCGTTCAGCTCCTGAGCCAGCCCCAGCGACGCCTGGAACAGATGCTCGTTCTCGATGCTGCTCTGCGCGGACAGGTTTTCCAGCAGAAGCCGCAGCTCTCGCTGCTGTTTTTTGCCCAGGGACTGTTGAACTTTTTCAAGCTGCAATTCCACACTGCGGGACATCTCCTCATATTCCGGGTCCTGGTAGATGCTCCCCATGCGCTTTGTGCGCACAAAATCATAGAGACATTTCATTAGGCCGTCCATAGCAATACCTCCGATTGGATTAATCTATTTGGAGCATTTATGGTTCTATTATAATTAATCCAAACGGACCTGTCAAGGGGGTATAATAATAAAATGCTAAAACTTGCGGAGCGATTATATTTGCTGAGGAAAGAACGAGATTTAACCCAGTTGCAGGCGGCGGAGGGAATGAATGTGGCGTTTAGCACATATCGCCGCTATGAGAAAAAACAGCGGGAGCCCGACGCATCTACATTGGTTCAGATGGCGGACTTCTACGGCGTAACAACCGATTATCTGCTGGGTCGCTCAGAGGAGCGCACCTAAATTTCGCGGCCAAAGGCCCCCTTCGCAAAGGGGGCTGTCAGCCGCAGGCTGACTGGGGGTTTTCCTTACCGGAAAATACCTGCCAAGAAACCCTCCACCACCGCCTGCGGCGGCGGTCCCCCTCCCTTCACAAAGGGAGGCTTTGAAGAAAATCTGAAACATTTCACAATAAAAGGAGACATTTCTATGAAAAAAGAACTGCCGAAGGTCTACGAGCCCCAGGAGGCAGAGGGCCGCATTTATCAGAAGTGGGAGGAGGCCGGCTGCTTTAAGGGCCATCGGGACCCCAAGAAGAAGCCCTTTACCATCGTCATGCCGCCCCCCAACGTCACCGGCCAGCTCCACATGGGCCACGCCATGGACGATTCCCTCCAGGATATGCTGATCCGCTTCAAGCGGATGCAGGGCTACGCCGCCCTGTACCTCCCCGGCACCGACCACGCCGGCATCGCCACCCAGGTGAAGGTGGAGGAGGAGCTGCGGAAGAACGAGGGCCTGAGCCGCTATGACCTGGGCCGGGAGAAGTTCCTGGAGCGGGTGTGGGACTGGAAAGCCAAGTACGGGGCCCGTATCGTGGCCCAGCAGAAGAAGCTGGGCATCTCCGCCGACTGGGAGCGCTCCCGCTTCACCATGGACGAGGGGTTGAGCCAGGCGGTCCGCCATGTGTTCGTCTCTCTGTATAAAAAGGACCTCATTTATAAGGGCTCCCGCATCATCAACTGGTGCCCCCACTGCGTCACCGCCCTGTCCGACGCCGAGGTGGAGTACCAGGACAAGCCCGGCCATCTGTGGCACATGCGCTACCCCCTGGCCGACGGCAGCGGCTACCTTGTTGTCGCCACCACCCGCCCCGAGACCATGATGGGCGACACCGGTGTGGCCGTCAACCCCAACGACGAGCGGTATAAACACCTGGTGGGCAAGACCTGCATCCTGCCCCTGATGGACCGGGAGATTCCCATTGTGGCCGACGACTACGTGGAGATGGACTTCGGCACCGGCTGCGTGAAGATGACCCCCGCCCACGATCCCAACGACTTCGAGGTGGGCCTGCGCCACAACCTGGAGACCATTCGGGTGCTGGACGACAACGGCGTGGTTAACGCCAACGGCGGCAAGTATGAGGGCATGGACCGGTACGAGGCCCGGAAGGCTGTGGTGGCCGACCTGGAGGCCCTGGGGCTGATGGAGAAGATCGAGCCCTACTCCCACAACGTAGGCACCTGCTACCGCTGCCACAGCGACGTGGAGCCCCTCATCTCTGCCCAGTGGTTTGTCCGCATGGAGCCCCTGGCCAAGGAGGCCCTGCGGGTGGTCAACGAGGGGGAGACCAGGTTCGTCCCCGACCGCTTCGCCAAGACCTACACCAACTGGATGGAGAACGTCCACGACTGGTGCATCTCCCGCCAACTGTGGTGGGGCCACCAGATTCCCGCCTGGTACTGCGCGGACTGCGGCCACGTGACCGTCTCTGAGAGCGACCCCACTGAGTGTGAGCACTGTCACAGCCATAACATTGAGCGGGACCCCGACGTGCTGGACACCTGGTTCTCCTCCGCCCTGTGGCCCTTCTCCACTCTGGGCTGGCCGGACGAGAACAGTGAGGACTTCAAATATTACTACCCCACCGACGTGCTGGTCACCGGCTACGACATCATCTTCTTCTGGGTGGCCCGGATGATCTTCTCCGCCTGCGAGCACACCGGCAAGCCCCCCTTCCACACCGTCTTTATCCACGGCCTGGTCCGGGACGACAAGGGGCGGAAGATGTCCAAGTCTCTGGGCAACGGCATCGACCCCCTGGAGATTGCCGACAAATACGGCGCCGACGCCCTGCGCTTCAATCTGGTCACCGGCAACTCCCCGGGCAACGACATGCGCTTTTTCACCGAGCGGTGCGAGGCCATGCGCAACTTCGCCAACAAAATCTGGAACGCCAGCCGCTTTTTGATGATGAACCTGACCATTGACAAGTGTGAGCTGCCCCAGAAGCTGGAGCTGGAGGACAAGTGGATTCTGTCCAGGCTGAACCGGGCCATTGCCGAGATTACCGAGAATATGGACCGGTATGAATTGGGCGTAGCCGCCCAGAAGATATACGACTTTATCTGGGACGACTACTGCGACTGGTATATTGAGCTGACCAAGACCCGCCTCCAGGGGGAGGACGGGGACAGCAAAATCCGGGCCCAGCAGGTGCTGTGCTATGTTCTGACGGAGATGCTCAAGCTGCTCCACCCCTTCATGCCCTTTATCACCGAGGAAATTTGGCAGGCCCTGCCCCACGGGGACGGCGTGCAGGATGGGGACTTCCTCATGCTCCAGTCCTGGCCGGCGGCCAGCGAAGCTATGGACTTCCCGGCGGAGGAGAAGGCTATGGAGCTCATCATGGACGCCATCCGGGCCGTCCGCGCCCGGCGGAGCGAGATGAACGTGCCCCCCTCCAGGAAGGCCCGCCTCACCGTGGCCACCATGGAGACCGAGACCTTCACACTGGGGATTCCCTTCCTGAAAAAGCTGGCCTACGCCAGCGAAGTGGAGATTGTTCCCTTTGCGCAGGTCCAGGGGGACGAGGCCGCCGCCCAGGCCGGGCAGGTTTCCATTGTCACCCACGCCGCCCAGCTGTCCATCCCCCTGGGGGAGCTGGTGGACCTGGAGAAGGAGAAGCAACGCGTGGAGAAGGAGCTGAAAAAGCAGTCCGCCGAGCTGGAAAAACTGAATAACAAGCTGAACAACCCCGGCTTTGTGAACAAGGCCCCCGCCCAGGTGGTGGCGGCCGAGAAGGAGCGGGCTGTCCAGCTCAAGGAACTGGTGGCCAAGCTGGAGGGACAGCTGAAGGGGATGCAATAAGGGGGAAGGAACATGAAAAAACGGCTGACCGCGCTGCTTCTGACGGCCCTGCTTGCCGTCAGCCTCATCCCGGCCTCCGCCGCGGGAACCGCCCACTTTAAGGACGTACCTGCCTCCCACTGGGCCCACCCCTATGTGGAGCGGGCCTACAGCGACGGGGCCATTGCCGGCACCGGCGGCGACCCGGCCAAGGGGACGGGAAGGTTTTCTCCCGACGACAACATGACCTATGGCCAGTTTCTTACCATGCTGATGAACGCCTTTTACCCGGAGGAGATGGCCACGGCCGGGGCGCAGACGCCCTGGTACGCCCCGGCCATCCAGGTGGCGGTGGACCGGAAGCTGACGTATATCTCCCAGAGCGACCTGTTGAACCTGTATGCCGATTCCCAGATCAACCGCTATAATATGGCGTGGATTTTGGTGAAGCTGATGGAGGACAAGGGGGCCGCCCTGCCCGGTCAGGAGGAGCGGGACGCGGCCGCCGCCAAAATCGGAGACTGGGACAAGGTGGGGGCGGACAACAAGTCCTGGCCCTACTACGTCTCTGCCGTTGTGGCAGCCGGGATTATCTCCGGGGTGGACGATAGGGGCACCTTCGACGGTTCCGGGCGGGTCACCCGGGGGGCCGCCGCCGTGATTTACGCCCGCCTGGCCGACAAGCTGCCGCAGTCCGGTACAATGCCGCAGTTCAGCATTACCAAGGGCGAGGGCTGGGAGCTGATTTCCGACCCGGCCTACTGGAAGGAGATTGAGGAGACCTTTTACACCGTCTACCCCCGCCTGTGGGCCCGCTGGGGCGGGGGCGTGATCCAGAGGGATATCTCTGTCTGCGCCGGCAGGGACTTGATGATAAGCGGCGGCGGAGAGGCGTGGATGTGGACCAGGTACCAGACATTCGACGACGCCAAACGGGTCTGGGAGCGGGACATTGAAGTCAACGCGAAGCTGAAGGACAAGCCGGCGGCCCCGCCCTTTGCCCATGAGCTGGGCCATGTGGTGCAGAGCTACCGGGACCTGAAAAGCAGCTGGTGGATCGAGACAATGGCCTCCTATGCCCGCTACCGCTACTTCTACTATGCGGACGAGGGGGCCCTGGCGAGGGAACCGTCCAACTATATCCAGGCGAATGACCCTGGCCTGCGGAACTGGCGCTTTGAGGTCAATGAATACAGCTTTTGGTTTTACGCCTATATGGACAGCAAATATCCCACCACCCCCCAGGGCTACGGCCTGCTGGACTCTATCCACTACGCCATGCGGGCGGGGGAGATTACCAACGACGCCCCCAACGACCCCAGCCTGAACGCGGTGGTCAAGCGGATCACGGGCTTTGACACCATCGAGCAGCTCCGTCAGCAGTATGTGAGGGAGCTGGACGCCGGGACCTGGACCTTCAACGGCTTCGCCGGCTACCGGGACAATTACATCACCGAAAACCTCCCCAATGTCCCAAATCCCACCTACCCCGAGGTAGAGAACTTCAACCTGTGTACGGGAGCGTATACCTACAGCGTCACCGGCGAGGCCTCCGCTAAGACTGCGGGCAACAACCTGGTGGACGGCGACAAGTCCACCCGGTGGGAGGCGGCGCGGAAGGACATCACAGACGGGAGCGAAAACCACGCTCTCTGCATTACGCTGTGCAAGCCTGTCACCTTTGACACCTATACCCTCAGTCACGCGGGCAGCCAGGGAAACCGTGAGCAGAATACCGTGTCCTGGAAGCTGCGGTATTACGACATTCAGACAAAAAAGTGGAAGCTTTTGGACGAGGTGGCCGGGAATACCCAGAATGTAAGCACCAGAAATGTGGCGCAGGTCCATGCGCAAAATCTCTGGCTGGAAATTTTGAACCCCAGCGGTTCAGGGGACGGGACTGTCCGCCTGTATGAGCTGGAGCTCTACAACAGAGGATAGGGGGTTGTCATGACACACATTCCATTTGGTTCCACCGGCATTGCCATCGAAAAAAACGGCTTTGGCTGTCTGCCTATCCAGCGCATCTCCAAGGAGGAGGCTGCCCGCCTGCTCCGCAAGGCGGTGGATGGGGGCATGACCTACTTTGACACCGCCCGGGCCTATACCGACAGTGAGGAGAAGCTGGGCTATGCCTTTTCCGGTATCCGGGACAAGCTGGTGATTGCCACCAAGACCCACGCACAGACCGGTGCAGAGCTGTGGGAGCACCTGGAGACCAGTCTTCGGATGCTGAATACCAGCTATATCGACATCTACCAGTTCCATAACCCCGCTTTCTGCCCCAGGCCGGGCGGGGAGGACGGCCTCTATGACGCCGCCCTGGAAGCAAAGGCCCAGGGCAAAATCCGCCACATCGCCATCACCAACCACCGGCTGACGGTGGCCCATGAGGCTATCGACTCCGGGCTGTATGCCGCCCTCCAGTTCCCATACAGCTACCTGTCCGGCCCCCGGGAGCAGGAGCTGGTGGACAAGTGCCGGGCCAAAGGGATGGGCTTTGTAGCGATGAAGGGTATGGCCGGCGGACTGCTTCGCAGCGGCACCGCAGCCGCCGCCTGGATGGCCCGGCAGGAGGGCGTGGTCCCGATCTGGGGTGTGCAGCACGAATGGGAGCTGGACCAGTTCCTGGCCTGCGTGAAGGAGACCCCGGAGCTGACCCCCGAGCTCCAGGCCGTCATCGACCGGGACCGCTCGGAGCTCACCGGTGATTTCTGCCGGGGCTGCGGCTACTGCATGCCCTGTCCTGTGGGCATCGAGATCAACCAGTGTGCCCGGATGTCCCTCATGCTCCGCCGCGCCCCCTCCGCCGGCTGGCTCAGCGACCACTGGCAGGGGGAGATGAAGAAGATCGAAAACTGCCTCCACTGCGGCCGGTGCGCCGCCAAGTGCCCCTACGGTCTGGATACGCCCAGGCTGCTCCAGGATAACTACCGGGAATATTGGACGCATGTTTCACAGAATTAGCGCAGAAAACCGCCGCAGGTCCTGAGACCTGCGGCGGTTTTGCATGGTTTAGTACACCCGCTGCACACAGATACTCTGAGCGGAGATCTGGGGCGGAAGGCTAGCGGTCATCACGCCGTTATAGACGATGCGCACCTGGTCACCGGCGGCCAGATTGGTGGTGTTGTAGCCGGTATTGACCAGGACCTCCTGGCCGTTGGCGTTGTCGGTGACCAGCACCTGGGTACCCCAGGCCTGGACGACGGTGGCGGTCATAGTCACCACGGAAGTCACCTCCTGTTGGATCGAAGTCCATAACATCCTATGCGCCGGGACCGGAACGGGTGCGCCTCACAGGCTCTGGTACAGCGCGTCCCACTGGGCCAGGCAGCGTTCCAGAGGCTCTCTGGTGTTGATGGTGTGGAGGGCGGGAAACTGGGCCAGGCGCTCCTGGGAGAAGTCCTCCTGATCGGCCAGAAAGCGGCGGCAGAGCTCGGTATAGTCGGGGTGCTCCTGGCGCTCCTCCCGCTCCAGGCACCGCAGCAGCCGGGTGTGGTCGTCCACATGGAGATAAACCATCTGTACCTTGTCCGGACCGTAGCAGTCCATCAGGGCCGTGGCCCCCTCCAGAGTGGTGATGAGCAGGCGGTGGGCGTCCAGGGCAAAGCGGAGGGTGAAGTAGGTCCACAGCCCCTGAACGGTGTGGTACTCCCGCTTTTCGATCACCCGGCCCTCCGCCTCATATTGGCGCAGCTGCTCCTGGGTGACAAAGTGGTACTGCTGCCCGTCCGCCTCCCCCGTCCGCCGGGGGCGGGTGGTGTGGGGAATGACGGGGACCAGCTCGGGGTGCCGCTCCAGAATGCGGGCGCAGAGGGAGTCTTTTCCGGAGCAGCTCTTGCCCACCAGACAGAAAATCCGGTTCACAAGGTCCCCTCCCTCTGGAAGAAGTTGGCGATTTCGGTCCGGGTGGCCTGGACGGAGCCCTGGACGAAGTCGGGCTTGCCCCCTCCCCGGCCGTTGAGGGCCGTGTTCAGCTCCTTGACAAGGGTACGCAGGTCGCCCCCCGCCCGGCCGACGGCGTACTTGTAGCCGTCCTCTTCTGTTCCGGAGAAGCAGGCGCAAAGCCCGCCGCAGCTGTGGAGCACCGCGTCGCACAGGCGGCGCAGGGCATCGGGGGAGAGACCCTCCTCAAAGAGGACCACGTCCCCGGCACCGGCATACTGTCCGGCCAGAGCGGAAAAGCGGCTTTCCTCCAGGGACATCAGGCGGGCCTTCAGGGCCTCATTCTCGGCCAGCAGCCGCGCCGCTGCCGCCCCTGTCTGGAGGGGATTGGCAGACAGCAGGTGGGAGACCTGGCTGTTCTGCGCCATCACCTGACTGAGATACCGGAAGGCCCGGCCGCCGCACACCAGCTCAATGCGCACCCCCTCCCGGAACTTCTGCATGGACAGCAGCTTCACCAGCCCCACCTGCCCGGCGGAGCGGACATGGGTGCCGCAGCAGGCGCAGCAGTCCGCCCCAGGGAACTCCACAATGCGCACCTGCCCGGTGAGCTCCTTTTTGCTCCGGTAGTGGATGTGCTCCAGCTCCTCGCGGGAGGGGTAGGTAATCCGGACGGGCTGGTCCAGCCACAGGCAGCGGTTGGCCTCCTGCTCCAGCAGGGTGAGCTGGTCCTCCGTCAGGGGGAGGGACAGGTCGATGGTGACTACCTCCGCCCCCATATGAAAGCCCACGTTCTCGCAGCCCCAGAGGCAGTGGGTCAGCCCGGAGACGATGTGCTCCCCGGAGTGCTGCTGCATCAGGTCAAACCGCCGGTCCCAGTCGATGATGCCGGTGACCGCCGTCCCCGTGTCCAGCGGGTGGTTGCAGGTGTGGACGATTTCCCCGTCCCGGTTGTGGACCTCCAGCACCTTGACCCGTTTTCCGTCCGTTTCCAGCACGCCCGTGTCGTAGGGCTGGCCGCCCCCCTCGGGGTAGAAGGCGGTGCGGTCCAGTACGATGTCAAAGCCCTTTTTCCCCTTTTCACAGGAAAGGACCTGGGCCTCAAATTTAACCAGGAAAGCGTCCTGTTCGTAGAGCTTTTCCGTCATAGATAGCTCTCATCCCGCTCGGACCGCTTGGCCCGCTGCATCAGGTCGGTGATGACGGCGTGGACATCCCGGCCCTCGTAGAGGACCTCATAGGCCGCCTGGGCGATGGGCATCTCCACCCCCGCCTTCTGAGCCAGAGTTCGGGCGTTGGCGGCGGCGTAGTAGCCCTCTACCACCGCGCCGATCTCCTTCACGGCCTCGTCCACCGGTTTGCCCTGGCCGATGAGGATGCCGCACCGGCGGTTCCGGGAGTGCATGGAGCAGCAGGTGACAATCAGGTCGCCTACGCCCGCAAGACCTGTAAAGGTGTCCTTCCTGCCGCCCAGGGCCACCCCAAGCCGGGCCATCTCGGCCAGTCCCCGGGTCATGAGCAGGGCCTTGGTGTTGTCGCCGTAGCCCATGCCGTCACAGCAGCCGGCGCACAGGGCGATGATATTTTTCAGGGCGGCGCAGATCTCGGTGCCGATTTTGTCGTCACTGGTGTACACCCGGAAGCGGTGATTCATAAACAGATCCTGGACCTGCTCCGCAACGGCCAGGTCGTCGGCGGCGGCTACCACCCCCGTGGGGATGTTCCGGCCCACCTCCTCGGCGTGGGAGGGCCCGGACAGCACCACCACCGGGCACTTGCCCTGGACCTCCTCCTCGATGACCTGGCTCAGCCGTAGGGAGGAGTCCTTCTCAATGCCCTTGGACACCGACACCAGGATAGTCCCCGGGTCGGCCAGTTCCTTGAGCTGCTTGGCGGTGGACCGCACCGCGAAGGACGGGGTGGCCACCACCACCAGCCCGCAGCCCTTTACAGCGGCCATGTCGGTGGTGAATTTCAATGTCTCGGGCAGGGAAACCCCCTTGAGCATGGGGTTCTCATGGGTCTCCCGGAGGACTTTCGATTCCTCCTCCGTGTAGGACCACAGGGTCACATCGTTGCCGTTTTCCAGCAACAGCAGGGCCAGGGCCGTCCCCCAGGCGCCGCTGCCAAGGACTGTGATTTTCATAGCGATTACCTCCACTTAATCTGAAATATTTGTGGGACCCGCCCCCCTGGGCGGGTCATTCTTTTTGGGCCTGCATTGCTTTGAGGATGGCCCGCCGAGGGCGGCGGGCCCCACAGAAAGCCCTACCCCTTTTTATGTAGACTGAATTTGTTTTCCGTTCCGGTGAGCAGCCGGTGGATGTTCCCCCGGTGCATATACAAAATCAGCCCGCCAATGATGATAGACAGGATGAGGAGCACCGTGTCCTGATAGACGAACCAGGTGGCGAAGGGGAAGGACGCCCCGGCCCAGCAGGAGCCCAGGGAGACGTACCGGGTGAGCACCGCCAGCACCAGAAACCCGCCCCAGACCACCAGGGCGATTCTCCAGTCCAGCATCAGGGCGATGGTCCCCCCAGACAGAATCCCCTTGCCGCCTTTGAAGTGGAACATACAGGGGAACATGTGCCCCAGTAGACACCACAACCCGGCCCAGTACCGGGCGTATATCAGATCGAGGCTCCCGCTGCCGCCATAGCCGAGATAGGAAATCAGCCAGACACCGAACAGGATGGACACAATGGCTTTCAGCACGTCGCAGGATATGACCACCAGAGTGAGGGGGCCGCCAAAGGTGCGGTAGAAGTTGGTCAGCCCGGCGTTGCCGCTGCCGTGGGTGCGGATGTCGTCGTGGAGAATATACTTGGAGACGATGACCGCCCCGTTGAAGCAGCCGCAGAGGTAAGCGACTACGGCGATGATGACGCCGCCGCAGATCAGGTCCATCATGACATCATTTAAGATATCCGTCAGCATCCTTACCCCTCCTTCTCGCTCCGCTCCCGGACGGTGAGGCGGACCGGGGTGCCCTCCAGGCCAAAGGTGGAGCGGATCTGGTTCTCGATATACCGCTGGTAGGAGAAGTGGAACAGCCGCGCGTCGTTGCAGAAGCAGACGAAGTGGGGGGGCTTGACCCCCACCTGGGTCATATAGTAGACCTTCAGCCGCCGGCCCTTGTCGGTGGGAGGCTGGACCCTTGCGGTTGCGTCGGCCAGCAGGGAGTTGAGCATCCCGGTGGTGATCCGCATGGCGGCCTGGTTGTTCACGTAGTTGATGAGCTCAAAGAGCCGGTCCACCCGCTGGCCCGTCAGGGCGGAGATGAACACGATAGGGGCGTAGGTCATATAGGACAGGTCCCGCATCACGTCCTGACGCATCTTGTCCATGGTTTTGCCGTCCTTCTCGATGGCGTCCCACTTGTTGACCACGATGATGCAGGCTTTCCCCGCCTCGTGGGCCAGCCCGGCCACTTTCGTGTCCTGTTCCGTGACCCCCTCCTGGGCGTCAATCATGATGAGGCACACGTCGGAGCGTTCAATGGCCATGGTGGCCCGGAGGACGGAAAACTTTTCGATCCGGTCGTCCACCTTGGACTTCTTCCGCATCCCAGCGGTGTCGATGAACAGGAACTTGCCCTGGTCGTTCTCAAAGTAGCTGTCCACCGCGTCCCGGGTGGTGCCGGCCACGTTGGAGACGATGACCCGCTCCTCCCCCAGAATCCGGTTCACCAGGGAGGACTTGCCCACGTTGGGCTTGCCGATGACGGCCACCTTGACCACGTCGTCCTCCTCTTCCTCCTCGTCCTCGGGGGGGAAGTGCTCAAAGCAGGCGTCCAGCAGGTCGCCGGTGCCGTGTCCGTGGACGGCGGAGACGGCGATGGGGGCCCCCAGGCCCAGGTTGTAGAACTCGTAGATGTCCGGGTTCTCCCGGCCGGTCTGGTCGGACTTGTTCACCGCCAGCACCACCGGCTTGCCAGAGCGCAGCAACATATTGGCCACCTCCTGATCGGAGGCGGTCATGCCCGTCTTGATGTCGCACACAAAGACAATCACCGTGGCGGTGCCGATAGCGATCTCCGCCTGCTCCCGCATAAAAGAGAGAATCTGGTCGTCGGTGCCCGGCTCGATGCCGCCGGTGTCCACAATGTCAAAGGTGCGGTTTCTCCATTCGCACTGGGCATACAGCCGGTCCCGGGTCACGCCGGGGGTGTCCTCCACAATGGACAGCCGTTGTCCGCACAGCTTATTGAACAGCATGGACTTGCCCACGTTGGGCCGGCCCACAATGGCAACTAAGGGTTTCATAAGGTTTCCTCCTCTCAAAGCCTCCCTTCGCAAAGGGAGGTGTCACGGGCGAAGCCCGTGACGGAGGGTTTTCCCCAGTCGAAATGCATCTATCTCCTTGGAGAAAACCCCCACCCGGCTTCGCCGGGAGCCCCCTTTGCGAAGGGGGCCTTTTGGCGCGATTTACGGATTGTATCTATAAAATTCCTCATTCTCCCAGGCCAGACGCTGGGTCTTGGGGGTGAGCTCAATGCCGCAGATGGCGTCCAGCAGCTCATAGCCGTCCTGGGGGACGGCGGTGACGGGCACGCCCAGCTCCCGCTCCACATCGGCGGTGGTCACGTCGTCCAGGAACACGTTTTCACCGGAGCGGAGCATGGAGGCGGGGATGAGCAGGCGCTGTCCCAGCTCCTTTCCCCGGAGCTGGCCGATGAGGTCTCCCCCTGTGACCAGCCCGGCCACGGTGATGGTCTCACCGAAAAAGCGGTTGACAATGGGGTAGACCCTCCCCTCTATTGTACCACATTTTTCCCGGGCCTGTCCCACCAATTTTGCCAAAAATGGGGCGGCGGACACCCCGGTGGCGATGGAGAAGGGGACAGCCCCCTCCAGCTCCTGGGGCTCCATCAGGTCCAGGGCCCGCCCGAACTCCCGGCTGAGCAGGGTGAGCATCCCCACCCCGTTGTCCAGCTGGGTAAAGTCCTCAAAGTAGTCCTCTGCGGGGAGCTCCCGCCCGGCCAGCAGGTAGAACTCGTCGGAGCACCAGGCCAGCCTTGTCCCATGCTCCTCCAGGTGCCTTTGGGCGAAGGCCTCCACCTGGTCAATGAGGGCGGCGGCGGTGTCCCTGGTGTAGGTTTGCAGGGGGTACAATCCCTCCCGGTATTTGGTTACCCCCACGGGCACCACCGAAATGCTGTTAACAGCCGGGAACATGGCCGCCAGGTCGTGGAGGGTTCTGTCCAGGGCGGGGCCGTCGTTGATGCCGGGGCAGGAGACGATCTGGCAGTTCATGGTGATGTTATGTTGGGCGAACCGCTCCATAATGTCGATGCCCTGGCCCGCCCTGGGATTTTTCAGCATCTCCGCCCGCAGTGCCCGGTCGGTGGTGTGGACGGACACGTTAATGGGGGAGATGCGCAGGTCGATGATCCGCTGGACCTCACGGGGGGAGAGGTTGGTGAGGGTGAGGTAGTTGCCCAGGAGAAAGGAGAGGCGGGCGTCGTCGTCCTTGAAGTAGAGGGAGGGCCGCATCCCCGGCGGCATCTGGTCCACAAAGCAGAAGATGCAGTGGTTGGCGCAGGACCGGGCCCGGTCCATGAGGTAGGTCTCGAACTCCAGCCCCAGGTCCTCGCCCTCGGACTTGCGGATACACAGGGTGCGGACGGCACCGTCCGCGCTGCGCAGAGTGAGCTCCAGCCGGGGGTCGTAGCCGTAGAATTTGTAGTCCAGCACATCCACAATGGGGTGGCCGTTGATGTGGGTCAGGGTTTCGCCCACCCGCACCCCCGCCCGGTGGGCCGGACTGCGGGGCGTTACCGCCTTGACGGCCGTCATGCTCATGGATGCGCCTCCTTTTTCCGATATCACGTCATTGTACTATAAATGTGTGGACTTTTCAAGAGGGACGTGGGCCAGGAGAGTGCCCTAACGCGCATTTTATCCGGAGATCAACTGTAGGGGCCGCCCCCCTGGGCGGCCCGAAACCAGGGGAGGCGTTGCATTTTGGCGGGCCGCCGAGGGCGGCGGCCCCTACATTAAAATCGGTGAAAAGGCCACTCCCGTGGGCCAGGGAATGTTCATGAAAAAAGGGATTGTAAAATTCATCCTCTTGCAATATAATAGACCCATTATCAATGCTTTTCCAGTATTTTATCATGAATAAGGAGGACCTTTCCATGAACAAGACAATTACTGCCCAAAACGCCCCCGCCGCTGTAGGCCCCTACTGCCACGCCAAGCTGGCCGGCAGCACCCTCTACACCTCCGGTCAGCTGGGCCTGGTCCCCGCCACCGGCGAGCTGCCCCAGGGCGTGGAGGCCCAGGCCGCCCAGGCTCTGGAAAACCTGAAGACGGTGCTGTCCGCCGCCGGGATGGGGGTGGAGGACGTGGTGAAAACCACCGTCTTCCTGACGGATATCAACGATTTTGCCGCAATCAACGCCATTTACGCCAACTGCTTTACCGGCGAGGCCCCCGCCCGCTCCTGCGTCCAGGTGGCCGCCCTGCCCAAGGGCGCGCTGTTTGAGATCGAGGCCGTAGCGGTCAAATAAGCCATGAACTTGCGGGAACGCTGGAGAGGCTGGCCTCTTCAGCGTTTCCTTTGACGGAAAACCCTTCTGTAGTTTCTGCCCCCTGCGGGGGACAGAAACAAAAAAGTTGGGCTGCAAAAGTGTTTCGGAGGAGGAAAACATGTCCGATTCGATCAAATGGGTGCTGAACACCATATCCGGCGGCGACCGGTACATGGACCTGATGTCCCTGGAGCATACGGCCAAGGCCAGGGAATTTCACCGCTCCTTCCCCCAGTATGCCCCCACCCCCCTGGTCCGGCTGGAGGGTATGGCGCGCCGCCTGGGACTGGGCGGGCTGTACGTCAAGGATGAGTCTTACCGCTTTGGCCTGAACGCGTTCAAGGTGCTGGGGGGCTCCTTTGCCATGGCCCGGTATATCGCCGGGGAGCTGGGGAGGGACGTGTCGGAGCTGAGTTACAGCTATCTGATCAGTCCCCAGCTCCGGGAGGATTTCGGCCAGGCCACCTTTTTCACCGCCACCGACGGCAATCACGGCCGGGGGGTGGCCTGGGCGGCCAGCCGGCTGGGTCAGCGGGCGGTGGTCCACATGCCAAAGGGCACCCGTCCCTCTCGCTTTGAAAACATTGCCAGGGAGGGCGCCCAGGTGACCATCGAGGAAGTCAACTACGACGACTGTGTCCGCATGGCTGCCGCTGAGGCCGCCCGGACGGAACACGGCGTGGTGGTGCAGGATACCGCCTGGCCGGGCTATGAGGAGATTCCCTCCTGGATTATGCAGGGCTACGGCACCATGGCCGGGGAGGCGGCGGAGCAGCTGGGGGAGCCCCCCACCCACATTTTCCTCCAGGCCGGAGTGGGGAGCATGGCCGGGGCAGTGGCGGGCTACTTCGCCAATCTGTACCCCGACGCCCCGCCCAGCGTGGTGGTGGTGGAGGCCAGTGGGGCCGATTGCCACTACCGTAGCGCCCTGGCCGGGGATGGCAGGCCCCATGCGGTGGAGGGCGACCTGTCCACCATCATGGCCGGCCTGGCCTGCGGCGAGCCCAACCCCATCTCCTGGGATATTCTGCGCCGCTGTGCCGCCGCCTTTGTCTCCTGCCCCGACTGGGTGAGCGCCAGGGGGATGCGGATGCTGGCCGCCCCCCTGAAGGGCGACCCGCCGGTGACCTCGGGGGAGTCCGGGGCGGTGGGAATGGGGGCCGTCGCCGCCATTATGGAGGACGGCGCCTGTTCGGAACTGCGCCAGGCCCTGGAGCTGGACGGCTCCAGCCGGGTACTGCTCTTCTCCACCGAGGGGGACACCGACCCGGAGCGCTACCGCGCTATCGTTTGGGACGGGGCGTATCCCAGTGCAGAGGAGTGATGAGCTATGCTGAAAACCTTTTTGGAGCGGGCCGCCCGGGACGAAAGCGTGTATATCACCGATGTCCGGGAGGCGTTTCAGTCCCAGGGTACACGTCCCTTCCACATTCACGTCACCTTATATGACCGGTCCGTCCGGGCCTTTGCCCTCTGCCTGCCGGAGACGGCGGGGGAGGAGGAGGCAGGGTTTGTGGCGGAGTATGTCTATGCAAACGTATATAACATCCTGTCAGCCCTGGGCGGGCTGCGGGTGGATGTCTATCTGGACCGCTCCGACCGGGCGGCAGTGGAGCTGGCGGAAGGTCTGGGCCGGGTCTTCCAGCTGGACCTGCCCAAGACAGCGCGCACCGGCTTTGGGAAGTGCCTCAATGTAAACGAGCGGGTGCTGGCTGCCCTGTTCGGCCGGGCGGAGCGGTTTGCCTTTGGCGTTCACAGCCTGGAGGAGGAGCCGGAGGTCCAAGCGCCCCCGGCGGCGGGCGGACAGCCTGTCTTTGCCCGGCTGCCCGCCCGGACGAAGGGGCGGATGGTGCTGGGAATAGATATCGGCGGCACCGACGTAAAGCTGGCCGTCAGTGTGGACGGCCGGCTGGCCCTGTGCAAGGAGTTCGACTGGTTTCCCGCCTCCTGTACGCGGGCGGAGGAGATCACCGGGCCCCTGCTGCTGCTGACCCGCCTGCTGCGGGCGGCGGGCAGTCTGTGCCGGGCTGGGCGGGAGGCTGAGCTGGACCGGGCCGCCCTGGGGAAGCGCGCCGCGCTGGAGGAGATGGAGCGGGGGGCTCAGGCTATGGAGGAGGCCGCGGGGGAGGACCTGCACCCCTTCGACGCCATCGGCCTGTGCTTCCCCGACGTGGTGATTCAAAACCGCATAGTGGGGGGAGAGACCCACAAGACCTTTGGCCTGCGCGGCAACCCGGACCTGGACTATGAGGAGCAGTTTGCCAAAATCACCGCACTGAACGGCCAGCTGGCCGCCTACGTGGCGGAGGGTGGGCCGGTGATGAACACCAACGACGGCCCCATGGCGGCCTTTGCGGCGGCGGTGGAGCAGGCGGTGGGGGGCGGGGAGCTGTCACGGGGTTTCTTTGCCCACACCCTGGGCACAGAGCTGGGCACCGGCTGGGTCCGGCCCGATGGCTCCATTCCGGAGATTCCCCTGGAGGTCTATAACTTTATCATCGACCTGGGCAGCAATGTTCAGCGGGGGTACGGCGCTGGGGATGTGCGCAGCGTCAACAACGTGAACACCGGCCTGCCCGGTACGCTCCAGCGGTACACCGGCCAGTCCGGGGTGTTCCGCCTGGGGGCCAAGCTCCTTCCGGAACAGGACCCGGCGCTGTGGCAGGAACTGTTTGACAGGGGGCTGTTCCGGTGGGAGGGGGAGGTCCTTGCCGTCCCCACCGCCCCGGAGGATATGCGCAAGGCGTGCCTGGAGTTTCTGATGGAGCAGGCCGCCGGGGAACGGCCCGTGTGCGAAGAGATTTTCCGGACGGTGGGGGAGTACCTGGCCGTCACCTGGCGGGAGACGGAATATATCCTGTGTCCGGAGGCGAAGGACCGCTCTCTCTTTGGCCGGCTGGTCAAGCTGCCCGCCTGTTTCCGCCTGCTGTGCCAGGGGGCGGAGCGGCGGGAGCCGGGACTGCGGCACTATGCCGCCGACGGCGCTCTGGCCAATACCGCCCTGATGAAGCAGCTGGATGCCCACCCGGATTATACCGTGGCCCAGTTTGCCCAGGCCGTGGGCGCCATATACTACGGCTGCCTGGGGCTGGAGGCATAGAAAAAATTCCCGCGGCGATAGCTTCACCACGGGAATTTTTTGCTTTATAGTGATTGAGGCACAAAGCCCCGGCTTGTGAGCACCATCCGCTCCCGATAGCCGCAGCTCCGGGCCAGCTCCTCCGCCTGGGGGAAAGCGTGGAGAATGGTGGAGGCGCTGTGGGTGTCGCTGGTGATGCAGATGGGGAGGTTCCGCTCCCGCATGGCCCGCAGCAGGGCGGGGGAGGGGTAGGGGGCGGACCGGTAGCCCCGGGACATGGCCCCGGTGTTGATCTCAAAAATCACGTTCCGCCCGGCCAGGCGGTCCAGGGCGTCCAGGGCCGCGCCGGCATACCGGGGGTGGCCGGTGTCGAAAAGCCGGTCCCCCTCGTTGAACTTGGTTATCAGGTCGAAGTGGCCCACGATCTGACAGCCGGTTTTCTCCGCCACATCCCCCACCAGACGGTAGTAGTCCTCAGCGAAGGCGTAATAGTCTCTGCCGTAGTGCGCTTCCACATTTCGGAGGAACATCTCCGGGGAGTGGTCCACCCCCAGCCAGGTCCCGTCTCTGTTTACATAGTGGACCGAACCGATGATATAGTCCCAGTCCCCTCCGTCGGGGGCAAAGAAGTAATCCCGCTCTATCCCCAGAAAAACGTCCAGCCGGCCGGTGTACGCCGCTTTCAGACGGAGCACTTCAGCCCGGTAGGCGGGGACGGAGCCCGCCTCCATAGCGGCGTCGTCCGGGGCGTGCGACGGCCCGTGGCCCGAGAAGCCCAAAGAGTCCATCCCCAGGGAGAGCGCCGCCCGGACCATCTCCTCCGGGGTGTTTTTGCCGTCGCAGAAGGCGGTGTGGGTGTGTAAATTCTGGATCATGTCATCTTCTCCTGCTTCACCTTATGGTCGATGACGTGGCGGGAGGCCAGCTCGGTCAATACGTCGTCCACCGAAATGCCCATCTCCACCATCAGTACCATCACATGATACATCAAATCGGCAATTTCGTAAACGGTCTCCCGTTTGTCCCCGGCTTTGCCGGCGATGATGACCTCGGTACACTCCTCTCCCACCTTTTTGAGAATCTTGTCGATGCCCTTCTGAAAGAGGTAGGTGGTGTAGGACCCCTCGGGCAGGCTGGCCTTCCGGTCCTCCAGCAGGGCGTACAGCCCCTTGACAGAGAAGGGTTCCGCCTCCTTGCCCAGGAAAACCTTGTCGTTGAAGCAGGAGTCCGTCCCCAGGTGGCAGGCGGGGCCCTCCTTGTTCACCCGGACCACCAGGGCGTCCCGGTCGCAGTCGGCGGTGATGTCCACAATGCGCTGGACGTTTCCGCTGGTCTCCCCCTTGCGCCACAGCTCCTGCCGGGAGCGGGACCAGAAGCAGGTACGGCCCTCCTGCATGGAAATCTCCAGGCTCTCCCGGTTCATATAGGCCAGAGTGAGCACCTTTTTGCTCTGGGCGTCCACCACAATGGCGGGGATGAGGCCCCTGTTGTCGAATTTCAGTTGTTCAATTTTCAGCATAAAACCACGCTTTCAGATTTGTGGGACCCGCCCCCCTGGGCGGGTCATCAAAAGGCAGAACAATTGGCCCGCCCAGGGGGGCGGGCCCCACTATAATCCCTACAGCCTCGTTGGGATGCCCTCCACGGCCAGGGCTTTCTTCAGCGCGGGGATTTTCACCTCACCGAAGTGGAAGATGGAGGCGGCCAGGCCGGCGTCCACCTTGGGCAGGGCCTGGAAGAGATCGACAAAGTCCTGAATACACCCCGCGCCGCCGGAGGCGATGACGGGCACGTCCACCACGTCGCAGACGGCCTGGAGCATCTCCAGGTCGAAGCCTCCCTTCACCCCGTCGGTGTCGATGCTGTTGAGGACGATCTCCCCGGCTCCGTTTTTGACCCCGGCCCTGATCCACTCAATGGCGTCGATCCCTGTGTCCTCCCGGCCCCCCTTGGCGAAAACCCTGAACCGGCCGTCCACCCGTTTGGCGTCTACGCTGAGCACCACGCACTGGTCGCCGTAGCGCTTGGCCGCCTGGGGGATGAGGGAGGGGTCCCGGATGGCCCCGGAGTTGACGCTCACCTTGTCCGCCCCGCATTTCAGCACCCGGTCGAAGTCGTCCACGGTGCGGATGCCGCCCCCCACGGTGAGGGGGATGAAGACGGAGGAGGCCGCCTCCCGGAGGATATCGGTGAACAGGGCCCTGCCCTCGGCGGAGGCGGTGATGTCGTAGAAGACCAGCTCGTCTGCCCCGCAGCTGCTGTAATATTTGGCCAGCTCCACCGGGGAGCTCACGTCGGCCAGCCCCTGGAAGTTGACCCCCTTCACCACCCGGCCGTCCTTCACGTCCAGACAGGGGATGATCCGCTTGGTGATCACTGGGGACCAGCCTCCTCGATAGCCTGCTTCAAGTCCAGAGCGCCCACATACCAGGCTTTGCCCACGATGGCGGCGTCTACCCCCATACGGATCAGCGACTGGATGTCCGCGTTGCAGGACACGCCGCCGGCGGCGGTGACAGAGCAGCTGACGTGCTCCAGCAGGAACTTCAGCCGGGCGAAAGAGGGGCCGGTAAGCATTCCGTCGGTGTCGATGTCGGTAAAGATCAGGTTTTTAACCCCCAGGGCCTCCATCTCCTTGGCGAAGTCCAGGTAGTTCACGCCCTCTTCCTTTACCCAGCCGGCGGTGCGCACCAGGCCGTCCTTGGCGTCCACCCCCGCGGCGATGTGCTCCGGGCCGAATTTCTCCACGGCCTCTTTGACAAACTCCGGATTGCTGACGGCGGCGGAGCCGATGACCGCCCGCCAGACCCCCAGCGCAAAGACCTCCTCCAGGTCCTTCATGGAGCGAATGCCGCCCCCCAGCTCGATTTTCAGGCCCACCTTGGCCACGGCCCGGACCAGCTCCGAGTTCTTGCGGACGCCGTCCTTGGAGCCGTCCAGGTCCACCATGTGGAGATACCGGGCCCCAGCGTCGTAAAAAGCCTGGGCGGTGGTCACCGGGTCCTCGGCCACCTGCTGTACCGTGTTGAAGTCGCCCTTCAGCAGGCGAACCACCTTGCCGTCCTTCAAATCGATAGCGGGAATGATAATCATAACAATTCTCTCCTTATTTTCATTTTTCAGGGGTCACAGTTCACAAAATGCTTTGAGTATGCTGAGCCCCACCGTTCCGCTCTTCTCCGGGTGGAACTGAACGCCGTATACGTTGTCTCTGGCCACTGCCGCCGTCAGCTCCGGGCCGTACTCGGCGGTGGCGATGGTATGTTCATCACAGTCTGTGCCATAAAAGGAGTGGACGAAGTAGACGCAGTCGCCCTCCCTGATATGCCGGAACAGGGGGCTGACCGGCCTGTCCTTGGGGAAGTGGAGGGCGTTCCAGCCGATGTGGGGCACTTTGTAGTCCGCCGGGATGACGGGACGGATGGGCTGGACCGAGCCGGGGATCAGTCCCAGGCCGTCGTGCCGGCCGTACTCGGCGCCGTAGTCGAAGAGCAGCTGCATCCCCAGGCAGATGCCCAGCAGGGGTTTTCTCTGCGCCGCTTCGCGGCGGACCACCTGGTCGAGTCCGGTACGGCGCAGGGCCTGTGCCGCGTCCCCAAAGGCCCCCACGCCGGGGAGGATGATCCGGTCTGCCCGGGCCAGGACCTCTTCGTCGCCGGTGACGGCCGCCTCTACGCCGATGGCCCTCAGGGAGCAGGTGAGGGAGAACAGGTTGCCCACTCCGTAGTCCACAATGGCCAGCATCACAGCACCCCCTTGGTGGAGGGAATCTCTTGGGCAAACCGGGGGTCGATGGCCACCGCCGCCCCCAGGGAGTGGGCAAGGCTTTTAAAGGTCCCCTCAATGATGTGGTGGCTGTTCTCTCCGGCCAGCTGTCTCACGTGGACGGTCATATCCGAGCGCCGGGCGAAGGCGATGAGAAATTCCTTGGTCAGTTCCGTGTCGAAGGTGCCAACCTTCTGGGTGGGGATGTCCAGCGCACAGCACAGCATCCCCCGGCCGCTGATGTCCACGGCGGTGAGAATCAGCGCCTCATCCATGGGCAGGGTGCAGGAGCCGTATCGGACGATGCCCCGCTTGTCCCCCAGGGCCCTGGCAAAGGCGTCTCCCAGGCAGATGCCAATGTCCTCCACCGTGTGGTGGTCGTCTACCCAGGTGTCCCCCTTGCAGGAGACGGCCAGGTCAAACCGGCCGTGGCGGGCGAAGAGGGTGAGCATATGGTCCAGAAAGCCGCAGCCGGTGTGGATTTTGCTCTGTCCTGTGCCGTCCAGGTTCAGGGAAAGCTCTATGTCGGTCTCCGCCGTTTTGCGGGAGATGTTTTCCTGACGCATCTCAGCCGGCCCCCTTTATAATGTCCCGGACCTTTTCCAGGAAAACGTCCATCTGTTCCCGTGTACCGATGGTCACCCGGCACCAGTCGGAGATTTCCGCCTTGTCCCAGTGGCGGACCAGCACGCCCCTGGCCTTCAGCTTTCGGTAGAGGGTTCCGCCGTCCACTGCGGGGCAGCGGGTGAAAAGGAAGTTGGTGACGCTGGGCAGGGTCTCAAAGCCCAGCTTGTCCAGCTCTGCTATGGTGTAAGCCCGGTTGGCCTGGATTTTTTGGCTGTTTTCCAGGTAATAGCTATTGCTGTCCAGGGTGGCGAGGGCGGCGGCGGCGGTCAGACGGCTGATGTTGTAGGAGTTGACGGAGTATTTGATCTTGTCCAGGTCCTGAATGAGCGCCTCGGAGGCCAGGGCGAAGCCCAGCCGCCCCCCTGCCAGGGAGCGGAACTTGGAGAAGGTTTGGCAGACCAGCAAATTGTCGTATGTTTTCATGAGGGGCAGGCAGTTCTCACCGCCGAAGTCGATGTACGCCTCGTCAATGAGAACCAAATGGTCCGGGTTGGTGCGGACAATCTCCTCAATGTCCGCCGCGGAGATGGCCCGGCCGGTGGGGGCGTTGGGGTTGGCGATGACGATGTTTTTCCCCAGCCCGCAGTAGTCCGCCGGGTCCAGCACAAAGCCCTCCCGCAGGGGGACCTCCGTATAGGGCACCCCCAGCAGCTGGGCGTACACCGGGTAGAAGCCATAGCTGATGTTGGGAAAAGCCACAGGGCGGCTCTGGTCGCAGAAGGCCATAAAGGCAAAAAACAGCAGCTCATCGGAGCCGTTGGCCAGAAAGACGTTTTCCGGCCGGACGCCGTACATGAAGGCCAGCTTGTCCCGCAGGGCGTTTCCCTCCGGGTCCGGGTAGAGGTTCAGACGGCCGGCCTCCTCCCGTACCGCATCCAGCACAGCAGAAGCGGGCGGGAAGGGGGACTCGTTGGTGTTCAGCTTCACATACTGCATGTCCTGGGGCTGTTCTCCCGGAACGTAGGCCTCCAGGCTGTCAAAGCGGGAACTCATATACCGGCTCATTGGGCCGCCTCCTTACTGTTGGCGAGGCCGTCCACCTGCTGGCACAGGCGGATAATCTCCTCGTGCTTGAACTTATAGCTCACCTTATTGGCGATGAGCCGGGCGCTGATGGGGACGATGGTTTCCTTGACCTCCAGGTTGTTCTCCAGAAGGGTGGTCCCCGTCTCTACAATGTCTACGATTACGTCGCTCAGCCCCAGCAGGGGGGCCAGCTCAATGGAGCCGTGGAGCTTGATGATGTCGATGTCACGGCTGAGGGCGCTGTAGTAGTTTTTGGCGATTTTGGGGAACTTGGTGGCCACCCGCAGAATCTGGTCCCGGACCTCCCGGCTCCCCTTTTTCCCGGCCACGCACATGCGGCATTTGCCAACCCCCAGGTCGGCCAGCTCGTAGACCTCAGGCTGGTACTCCAGCAAAATGTCCTTGCCGGCGATACCGATATCGGCGGCGGCCCGCTCCACATAGATGGCCACGTCGCTGGGCTTGACCCAGAAGTAGCGCACTCCGGCCTGGGGATTTTCAAAGACCAGCTTCCGGTTCTCCTCCCGGATGGAGGGACAGGGGTAGCCGGCCTCCTCCAGAATCTGATAAACCTGCTCTCCCAGCCGGCCCTTGGGCAGTGCGATGTTCAGCATTTGGACTCCCCTGCCTTTCGTATGGTCCGGAAGGACAGTCCTTCGGGGACCGTCCGCTCCACCCGGACGCTCCGGCCCGCCCGGCGGCATTCCTCCGCCTCCCGCAGTACGGTGCAGGGGGAGGTGCCGCCGTCGTAGAGCAGCAGCACGTCGGCGTCGTAGGAGTCCTCAGTCCCCTCCAGCCGCTCCAGCAGGTTCATGTATACGGCAAAGCCGATGGCCCCGCCGTCCCGGCCCATCTGCCGGAGCAGGTTGTCATACCGCCCGCCGGACAGTACCCCGCTGGGCAGTCCGGGCAGGTAGCCCCGGAAAATGAAGCCGTTGTAGTAATTCATGTCGTTGACGATGGAGAAGTCCAGCCGCAGGCGGTCCTGGGGGAGGAGGGGGCACACCTCCTGAAGCTGCTGGAGGGCCAGGGCCATCCGCTCGTTGCGGACCATCTGCTTCAGCTGGGGCAGAAGCTCGCCGGGGGAGCCGTAGAGGGTGGTCAGGCGGCACAGGAACTCTGCGGCCTCTGAGTTGACATTCAGCTCCCGGCAGCAGGCCATCAGGGCCGGGACATTCTTTTCCCCCATAAAGGTGAGCAGCCGGCCCCGGTGCCGCTCGGCCACCAGGGCGCCGTCCAGCAGGCCGGACACAAATCCCAGATGGCTGACATCCAGCAAATAATTCCCGTTGATGGTCTCCAGGCTCTTGGCCGCCAGCAGCAGCACCTCGCCCATGGACACCAGGTCGATGTCTCCCACGCACTCCAGTCCCGTCTGCATAATCTCCCGGAAGCCACGGGTCATGGGGGAGGTGCGGTAGACGTTTTCGCTGTAGTACACCTTCTGGAGCCCCGCCCCCTCCTTGGCGTTTTTTACAATGGAGAGGGTGACATCCGGCTTCAGGGCCATCAGCCGCCCGTCGGCGTCGGTAAAGGTGAGGATATTCTCGCTGACCAAAAAGCTCTTGTTGCGGACATAGAGGTCGTAGGGCTCAAACTTGCTCATCCTGTACTGGGTGTATCCATAACGGCGGTACAGCTCCCGCAGCTGCTGCACCGCCTGTTCTGCCTGTGTCAGTCCCATGGTTTCCCTCCTTCGGTTTCTTTAACATAGTAGTGCAATAGATTGCAAAAGTCAACCCCCAATTTAAACAAAACTGCCCCCGGATATGGGGGCAGAATTATGGGTTGTATGAAAGAACGGAAAAACCTTACCGGTCCACCAGAATCAGATTCTGAATGTTGTTGCGCCCGGAACCCTTCTGAAGCAGGTAGACGGTGTAGCGTTCCCCTACGTCTACGTCCAGATAGACGGAGCCGAAGGTCTCCTGAGGCGGGTAGACGCCCAGCCAGGCGGGGTCCAGCCGCTCGATGGCCAGGGCGGGGGACATGGGGGCCAGGTTGGTGTCGGCGTAGAAAAACTGGTAGGTGCCGGGGGCGATACGCTTGAAGGGGGACACCTCTTTGAAGCGCAGGTCGCTCCAAACCACCCGCCCGTCGCTCATGATGACATCCAGCGGCCCGGTGTTGTAGGCCAGATTGCCCACCCGGAGGCTGGACCAGCCATTGGGGGGAGCGCAGCAGCTGTCGGCAATCTGGAGCAGGTTCAGGCCGCCGGCGGTGTTGATGACGGCGACGGTGGTCAGTCCGTTGGTCTGGAAGGGCAGGGACCGGCGGAGGTAGACCCGCCCGTTGGTGTTGGACACCGTCACCGTCCGGTAGCCCGCCCGGACCCGGCCGTAGCTGGTGACAGAGGCGTAACCAAGCCCGCTGGCAAAGCGGCTGTTGTCCACAGTGATGCGCAGGGCGGGGTAGTTATAGGCCGCGTTGAGAAAACGTACCTGGGATGTGCCGGGACGGACCGCGGGCTGGTTTCCCGGATAGACGGGACCGCCCTCACCGGGATAGGGCAGGGGGATTACCGGCTCCTGGCTGTCTCCGGGGTAGACCGGCCCCCCTTCGCCGGGGTAAGGGAGGGGGATCACCGGCTCAGCGGCGGGGCCGTCCCCCGGATAGACGGGACCGCCCTCGCCGGGGTAGGGGAGAGGGATTACCGGCTCAGCGGCCGGGTCGTTTCCCGGATAGACGGGACCGCCTTCCCCTACGTTGGGCAGGGGAATCACCGGTTCCGCGCCGCTGTAGGCCCGCCCGGAGGGGGCGAGAAAATAATAAAAGCTGTTAGAGTCCATATCATTAACAGGAACGATAGTTCCAGCAACCTCCTTTCAGATGGTGCTGTACCATCATATGCAGGAGAACCCCCGAACGTCCACAGGGGATGTTCGGGGGTTGGGTCTGTTTTGAGGGAGTGATGAACAGCCTCTTGGAAGATACCCTGGGCCGTCATGGCGTTTGCCGCCGGGGCTCAGCCTTGGATGGAGGAGAGAAATTGCTGCCTGGCCCAGGTTTTGGTGTGGTCCACAAACAGCTGGGTGATGGTGGACAGAGCGGCGTCCTTTTTTACCGCGATGGCGATGTCACGGGTGATGGGGATATCCAGAGGCTTGGCGATGACGTGGTAGCGGTTGGGTGTGAGCATCAGCTCATGGATCACGCTGACCCCCAGCCCGGCCTCCACCATGGACAGGATGGAGTAGTCATCGCTGCTCTCGTAGCGGAATTTGGGCCGCTGCTGGAGGCCGTCCAGAAATTTCCCGATCTCATAATCCTGCTCCTCCCGCACGTTGATAAATTCCTCGCCGGCCAGAAGGTCGGTGGGGTAGTAGGGGGCATTGGCCATTGGGTGGCCCAGGGGGAGGACGGCAACCAGGCTGTCCTGGACCAGGAAGGTGGCGTCCAGGTCGTCGGCGGCGGGCAGTGTGACAAAGCCGCAGTCTACCAGCCCCTTGCGCAGCCAGCCCGCGATTTCGCTGTATTCGCCGTTCATCAGGTTAAAGCTGATGTGGGGGTAAGTCTCGTGGAAGGCTTTGGTGATGGCGGGGAGCAGGCCGCAGGCGAAGCTGGAGAAGGTGCCCACCCGGATGGAACCGGAGGTGAAGCTGTGGATTTCAGACACGGCGCGGTTGAGGGATTCGTAGCCCGAGCAGATGACCTGGAGCTTGGGCAGCAGCATCAGCCCCTCGGAGCTGATCTCGATGCCGGAGCGGTTCCGGGTGAGGAGGGTCACTCCCCAGGTTTTCTCCAGGTCGGCAATCATGCGGCTGACGGCGGATTGGGTGTAGCCCAGCTGGGCGGCGGCTTTGGTGATGCTGCCGGTCTCGATGGTCTTCAGATAGGCGATGTATTTCTGGATGCTCATTGAAAATCGGCTCCTTCCGCTTTTGTATCATTGGCGCAAAGACTCATTCAGAAATGGAATGCTTCGCAGAAAAAATCCTGTCTTGTATATTCTGCCTAATGATTATATAATAGGAGCTGGAAAAATTCAACACAATCTATACCAGGACCCCCAAAAATAGGGCGGAAAACCTGGGAAAGGTTGCAGGACTAGGGCTTTAGCCCGCCAAAAAGTTTCCAAAGTCCCGTGAAAAATGCGGGAGAAATATTCAAGGAGGTAATGTATCATGATTCGTTTCTCTGTTTGCGGCGCAGCCAGCTATGCTCTGGGTGAGCTTCTCCGCCTGATGGTGAACCACCCTGAGACCCAGGTGGCTCACCTGGCCGACAGCTTTGCCGCCGGCCGCAAGATCCAGGATGAGCACCCCGCCCTGGTGGGCTTCTACGACCAGGAGATTCTGCCCATGGACGATGCCACCATTGATATGATCGTCCGGGACAGCGACGTGGTCTTCACCGCAGTGGACGCGGGCACTGTGCCCGGCATCGCCGCCAAGGTGCTGGCCGGCGGCAAGAAGTTTATCGACTTCGGCGCCGACATCCGCTTCCGTGACGCCAAGACCTGGGAGAAGTGGTACCATCTGGAGCACCCCGATTACCAGATGACCAAGGATGCCGTCTACTGCATCCCCGAGGTCATGCGGGACCTGGCCAAGGGCGCCAGCCTGATCTCCAATCCCGGCTGCTATCCCACCGCCTCCACCCTGGGCCTGATGCCCATTCTGAAGGAGGGCATGGTGGTGGAGAACACCATCATCGTAGACGCCAAGAGCGGCTTTACCGGCGCCGGCCGCCGGCCCGCCCCCAACAAGCTGCTGGCTGAGGCCAGCAACAGCTTCTGCGCATACGCCCTGGGCGGCAGCCACCGCCACACCCCCGAGATCGAGCAGAATATCGCCTACATCACCGGCAAGGACCTGATGAAGCCCGAGACCTGGCAGTTTATCAACTTCCAGCCCCACCTCACCCCCCAGATCCGGGGCATCGAGGTCACCCTGTATGCCACCCTGAATAAGGACACCAGCGACGAGGAGCTGTTTGCGCTCTACAATCGTTACTACAAGGACGAGCCCTTCGTCCATGTCTTCCCCGCCAGCAAGCCCGTCCAGACCAAGTGGACCGCCGGCACCAACCTGTGCTGCATCACCCCCACCTTCGACAAGCGCACCAAGAGAGCCGTAATCAGCTCCGTCATCGACAACATCGGCAAGGGCGCCGCAGGCCAGGCCATCCAGAACATGAATATCATCTTCGGCCTGCCCGAGACCACCGGCCTGATGATCCCCCCGATGTACCCCTAACATGTGGGGTCCGCCGCTTTCGGCGGGCCATCCAGAGACATCATCAAAGTTGACTTGGAAAGGAGCAATGTATTATGGCGTATAAAGTTATCGAGGGCGGCGGCATCACCAGCCCCAAGGGTTATCTGGCCGGCGCCTGCTATGTGGGCGTGAAGAGCCGCAAGAGCGAGAAGCCCGATGTGGCCATCCTCTACTCCCAGGAGCCCGCCTCCTGCGCGGCCCTGTTTACCACCAACAAGTTCTGCGCCGCCCCCGTCCTGCTGGGCCGGGAGGTGTTGAAGAAGGGCAAGGCCCGGGCCGTGGTCATCAACAGCGGCAACGCCAACGCCGCCACCGGCGAGCAGGGCCTGGCCAACGCCAAGAAGGTGGAGGTTCTGGCTGAGGAGCTGCTGGGCCTGGGTGAGGATGAGGTCTTCGTCAGCTCCACCGGCGTCATCGGGCAGCAGCTGCCCGTGGAGAAGGTGCTGGAGGGCGTGCGCCGCATCGTGCCCACCCTGTCTGTGGAGCAGGGCACCGACGCCGCCTGGGCCATCATGACCACCGACCTGGTGAAGAAGGAAGTGGCCTATGAGCTGGAGCTGTCCGGCGGCACCATCCGCATCGGGGCCATGTGCAAGGGCTCCGGTATGATTCACCCCAATATGGCCACCACCCTGATTTACGTCGCCACCGACGCCAAGGTGGAGTCCGCTGTCCTCCAGCCTATGCTGAAAGCTGCCGCCGACAAGAGCTTCCACATGCTCACCGTAGACGGCGACACCTCCACCAACGACTCCCTGTTCCTCTTTGCCAACGGGGCCTCCGGCGTCGCCATCGAGTCTGAGGCGGACAAGGCCGCTTTCGCCGCCCTGCTGGACGACATCTGCATCGACATGGCCCGCCGCATCGCCTCTGACGGCGAGGGCGCCACCCACCTGATGATTGTAGAGGCCAAGGGCCTGCCCACCGAACAAGATGCCCGCATCGTGGCCCGGTCCATCGCCGGCTCCACCCTGTTCAAGGCCGCGCTCTTCGGCAAGGATGCCAACTGGGGCCGTATTATGGCCGCCGCGGGCTACTCGGGCGCCGACGTGGACCCCACCAAGGCCGACTGTATCCTGAAAAGCGCTGCCGGCGAGGTGGTGGTGATGGAGGCCGGCTTCGGCACTGCGTTCAGCGAGGACCTGGCCAAGCAGGTGCTCACCGAGCACGATGTCACCATCATTGTGGACTTCCACAGCGGCAGCGGACAGGCCACCGCCTTCGGCTGCGACCTGACCTACGACTACGTGAAGATCAATGGCGACTACCGCTCTTGATGGGGAGGGCATACCGTGAACGAAATTGCCAACAAGGTGGAAACCATGCTGGAGGCCATGCCCTACCTGAGCAAATACGCCGGGAAGATTGTGGTCATCAAGTATGGCGGCAACGCTATGATCAACGAGGAGCTGAAAGCCAACGTTATTAAGGATGTGGTCCTCCTCAAGGCCATGGGCCTGAAGCCTGTGCTGTGCCACGGCGGCGGCCCCGGCATCAATAAGATGCTGGAGCAGCTGGACATCCCCGTGAAGTTCATCAACGGCCTGCGCTACACCTCCGCCGAGATTATCCGGGTGGTGGAGATGGTGCTCATCGGCCAGGTGAACAGCGAACTGGTGGGCCGCATCAGCGCTCAGGGCGGCAGGGCCGTGGGCCTGTCCGGAATCAGCGGAAACCTGTTCCAGTGTGTTCAGCGCAGTGAGGAGCTGGGCTATGTGGGCGACGTGGTGAAGGTCAACGCCGAGCCCGTCCTGGCCATGCTGGACGCCGGGTTTATCCCCGTGGTGGCCCCTGTGGGCACCGACGGCCAGGGCAACAGCTTCAACATCAACGGCGACACCGCCGCCAGCAAGCTGGCCGGGGCGCTGAAGGCTGAGAAACTGATGATTCTCACCGACATCGAGGGCCTGTGCAACGATATCAAGGTCCGGGATGTCATCTCCTACCTGAACGTGGCCGATGTCCCCGGCCTGAAGGACCAGGGCACCATCGCCGGGGGCATGATCCCCAAGGTGGACTGCTGCGTGCAGGCCATCGAGGAGGGGGTCACCAGCGTGCATATCATCGACGGCCGCCAGCCCCACAGTATGCTGTATGAGGCGTTCTCCAACGAGGGCACCGGCACCACTGTGGGCACCGCCCAGCCCAGCGTGGGCATCAAATGGAATAAGTAGGGGCGGATACCATCCGCCCGCCGGGCAGCGAACCCGCAGGGGCGGCCTGTGGCCGCCCGCAGGAAAATGTCTGCCCGCGTTAAAACAGACCAAAGCGCGCAAGCGCACAATAAAATTTATCAGGAGGTAATCTCTATGCTTCAGAACTATACCAGCAACGCCGCTGCCATCGCTGATGCCGACAAGTATTTGTATGGCAACCATGCCCGTATGCCCATCGTCATGGACAGGGGCGAGGGCTGCTGGGTCTGGGACCTGGACGGCCGCAAGTTCCTGGACTTTGTGGGTGGCATCGCCGTCAACGGCCTGGGCCACTGTCACCCCGCCATCGTGAAGGCCATGGAGGAGCGGGCTCACACCATGCTCCACTGCTCCAACTACTACTATAACGCCCCCGCCATCCAGGTCTGCAAGATGATCGTGGAGAACAGCTGCTTTGAGAAGGTCCTCTTTGCCAACTCCGGCGCCGAGGCCAACGAGGGCCAGATCAAGCTGGCCCGGAAGTACGCCGTGGACCACGGCCACCCCGAGCGCTACGTGGTCATCAGCATGCTGAAGAGCTTCCACGGCCGCACCCTGGCCACCGCCACCGCCACCGGCCAGGAGATCGTCCACAACCCCAAGTGGTACTCCCCCCTGCCTGAGGGCTTCCGCTACGCGGAGTTCAACAACCTGGAGTCCGTGAAGGAGCAGCTGGACGACAAGGTTTGCGCCATCCTCACCGAGCCCGTTCAGGGCGAGGGCGGCGTCCGTCCCGCCACCCAGGAGTTCCTCCAGGGCCTGCGCGACATCTGCGACGAGCGGGGTATCCTGCTGATGTTCGACGAGGTGCAGGTGGGCTCCGGCCGTACCGGCAAGCTCTTTGCCCATCAAAACTTCGGCGTGGAGCCTGACACCTGCTCCATGGCCAAGGCGCTGGGCTCCGGTGTGCCCATCGGCGCAGTCTGCGCCCGGGGCGACGCCGCCCAGACCCTGATTCCCGGCACCCACGGCTCCACCTTCGCCGGCGGGCCTCTGGCCTGCGGCCTGGCCGCCGCCACCCTGGACACCATGCTCAACGAGGGCGTGATGGACAATGCCGTCAAGGTGGGCGAGCACTTCCGCGCCGAGCTGAAAAAGATGGTTGACAAGCACCCCGGCGTGGCCAAGGAGGTCCGCGGCCTGGGCATGATCAACGGCGTGGAGCTCACCGACAATGAGCTGGGTCCCCAGATTGTGAACAAGTGCTTTGACCAGGACGTGCTCATCAACTGCACCGCCGGCAACGTGCTGCGCTTTATCCCGCCGCTGATTGCCACTGAGGCAGAGTGCGACATCGTAGTGGCCGCCATCGACAAGGCCCTCACTGAGCTGGGCAAGTGAGACTGCTGCCTCCTGGCGGACGGACCCTCCCCGGTCCGTCCGCCGGGAGTGGTTGAAGATGCATTCTAAATTGCAGGAAATCCTGCAAATCGTTGCGCCGCAGTGCACAGACGGCTGTGATAACGCATAATTATAAATGATTCTCTCCTTTTCTTTTGTAAAAATTCACCTATACAACGGGCGAAAAGCTTCTTTTTCTCCCGGAGATATGAAACTCCTTGAAAAAATGCTTGCGTTTTTGCCAGCGATGTAGTATAATAAATCAACGGCCCGGATCGGGCCGTCCGCCGCGTCCGGACGCGGCGGAAGAGGAGAGGAAAAGGGGAGGAGAGGTGTTGCGATAGAGCCTGCTCGGAATACCCACGGATTACCAGAAAACGTAACGTTACCCCAAAAAATGCATTTGTTTGTCTTGAGATTCTGTCAGGTCTCCGGACAGGGGAGTGCATGTATGAAGAAAGGTTGGTAAAATCAGTGAGTGAAGAAAAGAAAACCTCCGGCAGAATGCCGAAGATGTGGGAGGCATTGCTCTCTCTGGGCTTCCTGGTCTTGGCGCTTTATGTTGGCATCATGGTCTTCGGGGTCGACCCCCATGTTCCCATGTTCATCGGCGTTATCGGCGCCGCCCTGATGGCCCTGTGGCTGGGCTATAAGTGGGAAGAGATCGAAAAGTCCATGATGGACGGCATCTACAAGGCCCTCCAGTCCGTCTGTATCCTGATCATCGTCGGCGTCCTCATCGGCGTTTGGATCAACGCCGGCGTGGTGCCCTCCATGGTCTACTACGGCCTGAAGCTGCTGCATCCCGCCATCTTCTTTGTCGCTACCGTTCTGATCTGCTCCATCACCTCCCTGGCCACCGGCACCTCCTGGGGTACCATGGGCACCATGGGTGTGGCTTTCATGGGCATCAGCTATGGCCTGGGCATGAATACCGCCATGACCGCCGGCGCCATTCTGTCCGGCGCCTACTTCGGTGATAAGATGTCTCCCCTGTCCGACACCACCAATCTGGCCCCCGCTATGGCCGGCACCGATGTTATGAGCCACGTGAAAGCCATGTTGCTGCCCACCGTCATCACCTACGGGCTGACCCTGGTCATCTTCGGCGTGCTGGGCGTCACCCAGTACCACGGCGGCGACGCGGACCTGAGCCGTGTCACCGAGTTCTCCAACGCCCTGAATGCAGCCAACGGTGGTGTGTTCAACATCAATCCCATTCTGCTGCTGCCCCCCGTCATCGTTATTGTAGCGGTGGCCATGAAGGTGCCCGCCATTCCCGGTATCGTCCTGGGTATCCTGTCCGGTGCGATCCTGGGCCTGATCTTCCAACCCTCCTGCGACTTGGGCACCCTCTTTGCCTACGGTAAGGACGGTTTCACCTTCACTGAGGACACCCTGGCTATGATGGAGGCTACCCTCACCCCCGACACCTGCTACACCATGACCCGCCTGCTGGAGACCGGCGGTATCATGGGCATGATGTCTTCTGTCTCCATGACCATCATCGCTATGATGTTCGGCGGTATCATGGAGTACACCCACCAGCTGGAGGTCATCGTCAACCAGCTCAAGAAGCTGGTCAAGGGTCCTGCCGGCCTGGTTACCCTCACCGAGGCCACCTGCGTGGTGTCCAACGCCGTTATGCCCGAGCAGTACATCTCCATCGTGGTGCCCGGCTCCATGTACGCCGACGAGTACCGCAAGATGGGTCTGCATCCCACGGTGTTGTCCTCCGCTCTGGAGGGCGCTGGCACCGTGACCTCCGCCCTGATCCCCTGGAACACCTGCGGCGTGTTCATTTCCGACACACTGCATATGGGCGTGGCCGAGTATGGTCCCTTTGCTTTCTTCAACTGGCTGATGCCCATTATCAACCTGGCCTGCGCCTATGTGGGCGTTACCCTGAAGGATCTGGACGGCAAGCCCTTCAAGAAAAAGGCCGCCAAGGTCTGAGTTTTTCCCGAATCGTAGAGCGAAAGGAGTCCGCCGGGCGGCGGACTCCTTTCAGCCTGTCAAAAAACTCGCCAGTGGCGAGTTTTTTTGGTATCATAAAATGGAAGTGAACCGCCCAGTAAAAACGGACAATAGACAAAAGGCCCCCTGTGTAGGAAAATAAGGCTACACAGGGGGTCGTAATATGGAGAAGCGAAAATACACAAAGATACAAGTACTGGAAACAGAGATGTAGAGAGACAGGATAATTGAGAAACCGGGATAAACCGGGACAGGACGGGAATATATGAGAAAACCCGCCTTTTAGACGGGAAACAGGGCATTTTCAACCGGGACGGGCCCAGGAGCGGGACCCGGCTCTCAAAAAAGTTGAGACGAGGGTGTCGACGCGAGCGGCGCTCTTTTTTCATGCCCTGGGGAGCCCCTGAGAAGACCCAGGACGCCGGGGCGCTGCTGGACGTATCGGAGCCCAGAGAGGCCGAAAAACGCGAACAGCGGCCATTTTCAGACAAAAGGGGGCCGTTCCACCCGTCCCGGAAGTCACAGCAGCAGACATAAGAGGACGGGCTTCGCGGCCCACAATCAGATTACACTCCCAGGCATAATGGAAAGGTGGAGCGCAGCCACAGGGAAGACCAGAACCGTTTTTGCTCCAACCACTCTTTTTCTCCCTGGTTGATTTTGAAAAGCAGCTTTCTGTTCATAACCACCACTCTAACAATCTACCGATGAGGCCTCTTTCCTGGACTTCCCCTTCCGAGTTCATTGTCCAATTTGTTTGACAACCTTACAAAAAGCCCGGAAGCGTCTGCTTCCGGGCTTTCCCGCGTGTCAATTACAGCTTCATGACCCAGCCGTGGGGGTCGGCCGTCCGGCCCCACTGGATGCCGGTGAGCTCATCATAGAGCTTCTGGGTGATGGGGCCGATCTGGTTGTTGTTGATGATGACCTTCTCGTCACCCTCGGCCAGCTCGCCGATGGGAGAGACCACGGCGGCGGTGCCGGTGCCCCAGGCCTCCTCCATGGTGCCCTTCCTGGCGGCCTCGAACAGCTCCTCGGCGGAGATGCGGCGCTCCTCCACCTCGTAGCCCCAGTCCTTCAGCAGCTGAATACAGGAACGGCGGGTGATGCCGTCCAGCACAGAGCCGTTCAGATCGGGGGTGAGAATCTTGCCGTCCACCTTGAACATCACGTTCATGGCGCCCACCTCTTCGATATACTTGCGGTGTACGCCGTCCAGCCACAGCACCTGAGTGTAGCCCTTGGCCTCGGCCCGGTCACCGGCCCGGAGAGAGGCGGCGTAGTTGCCGCCGGTCTTGGCCATGCCGGTGCCGCCCTTCACAGCCCGCACGTCCTGGTCCTCCACGTAGATCTTAACGGGAGCCAGGCCCTCGGGATAGTAGGCGCCCACAGGGCAGACAATGACGATATACTGGCAGTGGTGGGAGGAGTGGACCCCCAGGGCGGGGTCGATGCCGATGAGGAAGGGGCGGATATACAGGGAGGTGCCCTCCTCACTGGGTACCCAGTCCTGCTCCAGCCTGACCAGCTCGGTAATGCCGGCCAGAGCCAGGTCCTCGGGGACCTGGGGCAGGGACAGGCGTTCGGCGGAGGCGTTCATCCGGCGGATGTTGTCCATGGGCCGGAAGAGCTGGACGGAACTGTCGGCGGTACGGTAGGCCTTCAGGCCCTCGAAAATCTCCTGGGCGTAGTGGAGCACCTTGGCGGCGGGGTCGATTTGCAGAGGGGCATAGGGGACGATGCGGGCGTCCTGCCAGCCCTTGCCGGCATAGTAGTCCGCGATAAACATATGGTCGGTGAAGCTGGTGCCGAAAACCAGCTTGGAGGAATCCGGCTTTTCCTTCAGGGTGGCCGCGCGGGTGATTTTGATTTCCATAGTAGATCACTCCTGTTTCCATTTTAGGGTAATCTCTATTATAGCAGTATTTTCCCTCCGGTCAAGGGCCTGTAACCGGATTTTATACTTGTCACATACTTCAACTACTCCAGCCAGGCTTGGAAGCATAGACATCCCCCGGCGTCACGGCCACAACGGTCACAGTGGTCCTCGGCCTTTACCCCGCAGGCGCCGCGCCAAACTTTGATCTTTGCCCCGCAGGCGCCGCAAACAAAAAACAACCCTGCCTAATCTAAACAGCCGGTATCAGCCTGTTTAGAATTAAGCAGGGTTGTTCGCCCCTATCTCAGGTATGTTCCATGAAATTTTTCAGCATTTGCGCCGCTTGGGCACGAGTCGTCATTCCTCCGGGGACAAACTGGCCATTGGTGTAGCCGCTCAGGATGCCGTTCTCCACGGCCCAGTACAGCGCCTCCTGGGCGTAACCGCTGACCTGGTCCGCGTCCGTAAAGTCGAGAACCCTGTTCTTTGCCGCAGGGCCTCCTGCGTACTTCCAGAGTATAACCGCAAATTGTTCCCGCGTGACGCCGTCATTGGGGCCAAATTGACCATCACCATAGCCGCTTACGATGCCGTTCTCCGCGGCCCAGGCGATACCCTCGGCATACCAAGCGCCGCCGTTGACATCGCTGTATCCGTCTTCCAGGTCCTGCATGGTCAGGTCCTGCTCCGGCCGGCCCTCCAGGTTGTAGAGCACCGTTACCAGCATTCCGCGGCTCATGCCCTGGTCCGGGCTGAACGTCGTCTCGCTGGTGCCGCTGAACAGCTCACGGGCACTGGCGAAGGCGACGGCGTCGGCTGCCCAGCTCGTGGGCGGGACATCGGTGAAGTCCTTGCTGTTGTCCACGATCTCCACCGTAGCGGAGCCGTTCAGCGGAATATTCACCTTGCCGTCTTCCACGGCACTCTTCCGGATTGTCTCACGGGTTCCGTCCTCATGGACCAGCACCGCCACGGTACCGGGGCCGGCGTCCTCCGCCGGGACGGAGAGGGTCACGCCGCCGGGGACGTTCTCCACAGTCTCGCCGCCCGTGGTCAGGGTCAGCACAACCGCCTGATCCACCTGTTCGGCCGCCACGTTGACGGCACCGCTCCCGCGGCCCAGGGTATCCAGCGCCGCTTGGGGGATGGTGGTATCGGCAATGGGGGTGGAGACAGTGAGCGCCGCGTCTGTCTCGTTCCTGATCTGCTTTACCGTGGAGACCGGAATGGAGACCTCCGCCTTGGTCACATCGCCGGTGATCTCCGGCTTGATTACAATGCTGGGGCTACGGTTTGCGGCCGCCTCCCGCACCAGTCTGTCGCCGGCAGCGGCGCTCAGGGCGGCGCTTGCCGCGCCGTTCTGAACAGTGACCTTCGGCTGAGCGCTGGCCACGGCACTGCCGGAGTTACTTGTGCTGTCTGTATCCGAGGAAGAGGTGTCCGGAGTGTTGGATGTGACTTTTACCGCAACCTTAAACGTGTACGTGTTGTAGTTGGCCGTGTCGTAGGGCGTAAAAATCACATCGTACTCTGCTCCATTGACAGGCGTAATGCTGCCATCCTTCCAGGCGAAGGTGCCGCCCGATGTGTTGGTCGCGCCGCCCTCCAGCCTGATTTGACTCAGCGTCTGTCCCACAGTACCGGACGCCGTGGGATATCCGGTAATCTGCGGATCTGCCTTCTTGATTTCCACCACAACCGGCCCGGCGGTAAAGCCCATGTAGTTCACACTGTTATCAACCCGGTACCAGACCTCGTATCTGCCGGCGTTGGTGGCGGTGGGAATTGCGTCGGAATAGCCGCCGCTCTGGCCCAGGCTGTACTCCATGACGCCGATTTCGCCAATCGTTTTGCCGCCGCTGGCCAGGAGGGGCTGCGCAGTCCCGGTGTAGGTCAGATCAGCCGCCGCCGGTCTGTTGTCCGGGTCCGGCTTCGCGTCCACCCTGTAAATCGACGCCGCTGCGCTGTCGGGCCAGTTGATGACGTAGTTTCCATACACTCCAGAAGGAGTTTTCGACGTGATCGTCACCCGCTTGTTTGTGCCGGCATCAGCCGTTTCAAACTCACCGGCCACCGTGAGCGTGATCGTATCTCTGCCCACCAGGGCGCCCTCCAAAGACGCGCTCAGTTCCGTATCCGTCTTTCCGTCGTAGGGTTTATCCTTGGCCGTCACCACTGGGGTCACCGGCTTCGGCTTCGCCGTAAACGCTGCGCTGTCGGTGTTGGAATCGCTGTAGCCGTCCGCACCCTTTCTGTAGGCCTTCACCGTAAATCCGCCTGTGCCGGTGACCGTCACTTCCCCGCTGTCACTGATGGTCGCGACACTGCTTTCCGCGATGCTCCACTGGATTGCACCGCCTCCGGAGCCGCCTACGGCGCTCAGATAGAAGGTGTCTCCGTAGCAGACGCTGCCGGGCTTGTCGGTGATGGACAGGGGGCTCTGGCCGCTCGCCGTAATCTCAAAGGCATCTGTCACGGTTACAGGAGAAGCAAACTCATAGTTGCCGCCTGTGTTGTCTGTGACGGTAACGGTGTATTTGCCCACTGCGATCCGGGGCGTGGGGAGGGTCACTGTGTACTCGCTCTCCGAAAGGATATTGCCGTCACCGTCTCTGACAACGACGGTGGGGGTCTGCTCCTTGCCGTTGTACTGGAACGTGTTCGGTGTACACAGGACGCTGGGCGTGTCCGTGTTCACAGCGATTACCACATTCTCCACCTGCTTCGGCACGCTGTCCGTGTGGTTTCCATCGTTGGCAGCGGCCTTGTACCAGACGGAATACGTCTTTGCGTCCGTACCTGTGGGAACGTCGAGGCTGTAGGTTGTGCCGCCGTCCACCGAGTACTGGATGGTGCCGCCATCCGCCGCGCCGCCGCTGACCAGGTTCTGGGCCCTGCCGTTGTACTTCAGATTCGGGATTGCCGCCGGCGGGGTCGTTACCTCGGCTTCCGCCGGGGTGATGGACGCCGTTGTCGTGTCAGGGCAGGTGATGTCGTATTTCGCGCGGACACTCTCTGGGACATTCAGCCGGATTGTGACAGTCTTATTGGCCCCGACATTCGCATCCGGGAAGGTCCCCTCCGCCGTGACGCCGCCTTCGACATTGGTACTGATGGCATCGCTGCCGACCAGTCCGCTGGTGATGGTGACAGTCAACGCGGCGATATTATTGCCGTTATAGGTCTTGTCTGCCGCCGTCACAACTGCGGTAATCGGTTTCGGGTTGGCGTAGAACTCCCATACTGCGGTGGTCTCCCCGTAGCTGCCGCTGTCGGCCTTGGTTGCCGTGATCTTCACATTGCCGCTGCTGTTGATTTTGTACTGGCCCGCGCCGAGCACATCAACAGGCCCGGTTGCAGTCCACGTCACCGCGCCGTCGCCGGAGCCGCCCTCGGTTCCCAGCCGGAGCGTGTCGCCGTAATAGACGGTGTCCTGTTTGCCGGTGATGGTCAGCGGGGTCTGGCCCGCAGGAAGAATTGTGATCTCGCGGTCGATGGGGTCAAAGCTGTAGTTGATTCCCCTGCTTGTAATCGTGAGCGTATACCTGCCGGGATTTACGGTGTCGCCGGTGTAGGTCACCTTGTACTCGCCGGCCGGGATCACATTGCCGTCGCCGTCACTGACGGTTATTGTGGGCTTCTGTACGCTGCCGGTATAGTTGAAGCTGGTGCTGGACAGCTCAACAAGGGGATATTCCACCTCATTGATGCCGATTTCTACAAGACACCGCACAACATCGCTGTCCTCGTACTCCGCGTTGCCCTGCACCTTGGCCAAGACCATATAGCTGCCTTTTTTGGTTGCGGTGGGAATCGCGCTGGAGTACGGGCCGGCGTCCAGGGAATAGACCACAATTCCGTCGTCAGGATACTCTGGGAAGCCCTTTGTAACAAGCGCCTGGGGCTCTCCAGTGTAAACCAGGTCGGTAGCAGCTTCCGGTTTCTTGAAAAATGTCGCTTTGCCCTTTGTGATCTCAAAGGTGGCAACTGCAATGAACTCGTAATTGCCGCCTATACTCTGTACGATGACCTCCGCAGTGCCCACCTGCTGGTTTTTATTGTAGCTAACACTATAGTCTCTACCAAGACTGAGCGTCTGGCCGTCTACGATCACAGTTACAGCAGGCTTTATTGCGCTGCCGGTATACGGTGTTGAGTAGGAATACTCATTTTCCAGCAGGATACGGGGGGAGACCGGCTGCGGTTTGATCGTCACGATCACCGAATCCGGCTCGGTGTCGGCAGCGCCGTTGCTGCCCTCCACCTTGTACCAGACCTGATACCGACCCGCGTCGGTTTTCACGGGGATTGACGGGCCGTATCCGCTGTCTCGCTCGGAATACACCACACGGCCATTTACCGCAGTGCCGCGGGTTACAAGGGGCTGCTCAAATCCGTCATAGACCCGGTTGTTCGGCTCCGGACGTTCAATCAGGGACGCGGTCCCCGCCTGGATGGTAAAGGTCGTATGGCCGCTGACGGTGTAGTTGCCGCCGTCGTTATCGATGATTGTGACGGTGGCATTCGTGCCCACCTGGATGTTGTTGCTGTAGCTTACCGTATACTCGCCGGCCGGAATCACCACAGTGCCGTCCTTGACCACCACGCCGGGCTTTTTCTCATTGCCGTCGTAAGTAAACGTAGCAGGAGACAGCTCGATTACAGGATTCGTCACCTCCTTCGGCTCGATGGTCACATTCACCCGGACCTCGGGGCTGTCCTTGTAGTTCCCGCTGGCCTGGGCCTTGTACCAGACCGGATATGTGCCTGCGTTCTTCTTCGTGGGAACGGCCTGCGTGTAGTAGGAGCCGTCAAGGGAATAGGCCAGGGTTCCGTTTACTGCTGTGACGTTTGTGACCAGCGCCTGCTCACTGCCGCTGTAGATCAGCGTGGGATTTGTCGCACCCGACACGCTCGCGGCCTTCGGGGTGATGGACGCCGTCGGGAATGGGGGGAGCTTGATGTCGTACCTGTCGTCGCTGGGCAGCGTGCCGGTGATCGTTACGGTTTTGTTTGTCCCCACATTGGCATCGTCAAACCTGCCGGTCAGATTCAGCGTGATGGTATTGGCGTCCTCGCTCAGCAGGTCGCCCGGGTTCCAGGTAATCACCAACTGGGCGTCTGTGCGGCCAGGGTCATACTCCCTGTCCCTGGCGGTTATGATGGGCGTAACCGGCTTCTTTTCTGCGGAGAACGTCCAGGTATCTGAAATTTCGCCGTAGCCGCCGTCGGCCTCTCTTTTGACTGTAACCATGGCCGAGCCGGACTTCAGGACTTTTACCAGGCCGTTTTGGTCGATTTGGGCAACCCCGTTGTCGGTGATCGACCAGACCAGCTTCCCGTTCCCGGAGCCGCCCGTCGCGCTGAGGGTAAAGCTGTCGCCGTACTGGACCCTGCCGGGCTTATTCGTGATGGACAGCGGACTCTGGCCCGCCACAAGGATGGTAAATGTCTCTTTTGCCTCAGAAATGGTATAGTTGCCGCCGTCCGCGTCTTTGTCGGTGACTGTGACCTCGTGGGCTCCTGCTTTCGTCCAGTCCGTCGTCCCGTAGCTGACATCGTACTCGCTATTCGGGATGACCCGGCCATGTTTGTCCTTGACCGTGACCGCAGGCTTGTGCTCCTTGCCGTCATAGGAAGCGCCGGTGGGGTTGAACTCAATTTCGAGCTCGTCCGCGCTCACCGCCTGCCGGGCGATGGTCACCTTACCTGCCAGCGGTTTGGCCGCCATGTCGTTGTGGTTGCCGTCGCCCTTCACCCGGTACCAGACGGTGTAATCACCCGCAGCGGTGCCGGTGGGAAGGCTGGTGGAATAGGTGATGTTGTCCGTCGAGTATTCCATGACGCCGTCCGGTGAGGAGCCCGCCGTGACCAGCTCCTGGGGAAGGCCGGTGTACTCCAGGCCGTCCACCGCCGCCGGTGCGGCCACCTTTGTTTCATCCACAGCCGCCTTGAAAATCTCCGCGGTGGTGGTGGTAACGGGAGGAATGTCGTATTTCTCCTTGATATTGTCCGGGAATGTGATGCTGTCGACGATGACGGTCTTGTTTGTCCCCACATTTTTGTCTGCGAAATGTCCTGTCGCTGTAACGCCAGTCACGTCTTCGCCGGAGACCAGGCCGCTGATGGTGACGGTCAATGTGGCGGTCGTATCGCCGGTGTAGGCCCTGTCTGCCGCCGTCACAACCGCTGTGACCGGCTTCTTCTCCGCGTAGAACGACCAGACGGCGGTCTGCTCCTTGTAGCCGGGCGCGGAGCTGACAGCCTTGACTGTGACAGAGCCCACAACATTCACGGTGAGCAGTCCGTTCGGGGTGATCGCACCGCTGATTGGGCTGCCGCTGCCATCCGTGACGCTCCAGGCCACCGTTCCGCTGCCGCCCTCTGTATCCAGTTGGATCGTATCGCCGTAGTGAACCTGCTCCCGCTTGTTGATGATGGTCAAAAGCGGCTGGTCCGCCGGGGCGATTTCAAATGTGGCGGCAGTTGCAGCATTGGGGAAGTTGTAATTGTTCCCTGTACTGGCAATGGTCAGGGTGTATGTGCCCACATCGGTGGGAACATCAACAGACTTGCCGCCGTCATCCACATACGACACTGTGTACTCACTGCCGTCGATGACAAGGCCGGCATCGTCCCGGACGGTGACAGTGGGCTTTTGCCCCTCCCCGTTGTAGTTCACCTGTGCAGGCTCTACCTTGATGTCGGGGGTTGTTACGGTGTTTTTGGCAATCTCCACCTCTGCCAAAGATACAGGGGACGTGTCGCTGTAGTTCGCGCCGCCAAGCACCTTGTAAGTAATGGTGTACCTGCCCACTGCGGAAGCGGTGGGAATCCCGGGGGAGTAATCCCCGCCGTTCAGCGAGTAGACCAGGGTGCCGCCGTCGGAAGTACCTGCCTGTTCCAGCAGCTCCTGGGGCTGGCCGTTGTACTGCAAGCCGGTCTTTGCCGTCGGAGGCGTAACCGTTGGAGCCAGCTTCCCAATCTCAAAGGTGCCCGTTCCGTTTACGATGTAGTTGCCGCCGCTGGCGTTGGTGACGATGACCGTTGCCGTACCGGCGTTGATGTTGTCCCGGTAGGACAGGCTGTATTCGGTATCCGGAATGACCGTTCCGCCGTCTTCGACCTTGACATCAGCGGAACCGGGCTCCTGCGCGGCGCCGCCGGCGTAGGTATAAGTGCCGGACACCGTGACCTTCGGGCTGACAACCGTTTTCTGTTGGATGGTCACAGAGACCGAACCGGAAGTTGTACTGTCCGCGTTGTGGCTGCCGTCGGCGACTACCCTGTAGTGTACGGTATAGGTGCCCGCGCCGGTTTCCGTGGGGATGGCTGTCCCATAGTCGCCGTCAGTCACCGTGTCGCCCACCGCGTACTCCAGGTGGCCGCCCACTGCGGAACCCGCAGTCACCAGCGCCTGGGGCTGTCCGGTGTAGGTCAGGTCATTCTTCTGCGGAGGCGAAACCAGCTGTGCGCCGCTCTTACGAATCTCAAAGGTTATGGCGCCGCTGACCTCATAGTTGCCGCCCGCATTGTCCGTAATCGTGACGGTGGCATTAGTACCCACCTCTATGTTGTCGCTGTACCGCACCGTGTACTCGCCGGCCGGGAGCACTGCCGCCCCGTCTGTGATGGTGACGGCGGGCTCCTTCCCGGCGCCGTCGTAGTCATAGTAGTAAGTACCGCCGTCTGTCTTCAGGCCGCTGCCGGACAGCGTGGTATTCGCGGCGCTCACCGTCAGCGACTTCCGCCTGATTGTCACCGTTATGCCCTGGGGCTCGGAATCGTTGTAGTTGTCATCCCCCTTCTCCTTGTACCAGACCGTGTAGGTCCCCGCATTTTTCTCCTGGGGAACCGCTGCGGAATACACACCGTCCCTGCTGTCGGAGTAGAGCGTCGTACCTGCATTTCCGCCTGTTACCAGGGCTTGGGTCGTGCCGTCGTACTCCCACTCATTCTTTGCCAGCGCCGGCGCTGTCTTGTCCGCCTTGAAAATGGACGCGGTGGTGGTGGTGGATGCAAGCTTAATGTCGTACTTCTGCGCAGTCGCATCATCCACAAACGTACAAGTGACCGTCACCTTTTTGTTTGTCCCGACATTTTCGTCCTCAAACGCTCCCGTAAGGGTCTCAATTTTGATCTCGTCATCCCCGACCAGAGCGCCGTCCTTCCAGGTGACATGGAGCGCGGCCGATGTATCCCCGGCGACATACGCTCTGTCCTCAGCGGTTATGGCCGCCGTGACCGGCTTTTTCTGCGCGTTGAACAGATAGACCGCTGTCGCGTCGTCATAGTTCGCTCCACCCTGCTTCTTTGCAGTGATTTCGGCGGGGCCTGTGCCCTTGATGGTTACAAAGCCGTTGCTGTCCACTGCGGCAATGCTCTTATAGGCATCCGGGACGTTCCATTCAACCTTTTCGCTGCTGGAGCCGCCCGTGGCGCGCAGAGTAAAGGTGTCGCCGTAATAGACGCGGTCGGGCCCGTCAATCACCAGCTCACTCTGGGCGGTTGTGCTGATGATGAACGTTTTGTTTGCCTCAGTAATGTCGTAATTGCCGCCCGTGAGATTTTTGACCGTGACCTTGTGATTGCCCACATCCTTCCAGTTCGTGCCGGGATCATAGACCACCTCATACTCGCCGGCCGGAATCACGTTGTGGGCTCCGTCCCTGATTGTGACCTGGGGCCGCTTCTCGGTGCCGTCGTATTTTGCGCTGGAAGGCGTCAGCTCGATTTGGTCGTCCTGAAGCGTCACAGGCTGCCTGGCGATGGTCACTGTCACGGATTTGACCTCGCTGTCCGTGTGGTTCTGGTCGCCCTGGGCCTTGTATTGGACCGTATACGTGCCCGCGTCCCCGGCCCTGGGGATGGCCGTGGTGTAGGCTCCGCCATCCAGGGAATAGACCATAAAGCCGCCTGTCACAGCGTCTGCCGCCACCGTGACCAGCTCCCGCGCCGGGCCCGCCTCGTAGATCAGAGGGGTCACAGGGGCAACCGCGTTGTCTTTCACCGCCGCAGGCACCGCACGAATGGACGCGGTGGCAGTCCTGGGGTAGGTGATGGCATAGTTGGCCGCCTTGGGGTCAGTAAGCACCGGCTCGGAACCGGTTATGGTGATCGTTTTATTCGTTCCGACATTCTTGGTGTCAAAGGTGCCTGTCAGGTCCGGAATGGTAAGCGTATCTCCAAATACCAGGCTGCCCGCGGGCACTTCGGCCTTTACGGTGGCGTCTACGCCGCCGTTAAAGTCCCGGTCCACGCCGGTCAGCACCGCCGTCACGGGCTTCGGCTCCGCGCTGAACTCCCACGCGGCGGATACCTCGCTGTAGTTGTCCTTGGTACGCTTTACCGTCACCGTGATGGGCCCGCCCACGTCTTTCACGGTGAGCAGTCCGCCCTGCGTAAGGGTGGTATCCGTGTGGCCGGCAATCTCCCATGTTATTGTACTGCCGCCGGTGCCGCCCGTTGCGCCGAGCTGAATGGTGTCGCCGTAATAGACCTGGGCCTTGGTCCCCGTGATGGAGATGGTCTCCTGGTCCGCCGGCACGATGGTAAAGGTCCGGGTGTTGTTGCTGTTGATGACATAATTGGAGTCCGCCGGCGTTGTCACCGTAACGGTGTAGGTGTCCACGTCCACCAGATTGTCGCCCTTGGTTCCGGTAAACGCCACTTCGTACTCCTGTTCCGGAATCAGGCGGCCCTTATCGTCCCTGACGGTAACCGTGGGCCTCTGCTGGCCGCCGTTATACTGCACTTCGTTAGGCGTTACCTGGATGTTGGGAGAGGTTACGGTGTTTTTGGCGATCTCCACCTCTGCCAGAGGTACCGGGGACGTGTCGCTGTAGTTCGCGGCGCCAAGCACCTTGTAAGTGATGGCGTACTTGCCCACTGCGGAAGCGGTGGGAATCGCGGGGGAGTAATCCCCGCCGTTCAGCGAGTAGACCAGGGTGCCGCCGTCGGCATCGCCCGCCACTTCCAGCAGCTCCTGGAGCTGGCCGTTGTACTGCAAGCCGGTCTTTCCCTCCGGAGGCGTAACAACCGTTGGAGCCTTCTCCCTAATCTGGAAGGTCGCCGTTCCGTTTACGATGTAGTTGCCGGCCTTGTCGCTGACGATGACCGCCGCCGTACCCGCGTTGACGTTGTCACGGTAGGATACGCTGTACTCCGAAGGATCAATCGGGTCTGTGACATCTTTCGCCGTTACCGTTACGCCGGGTGTTTTCGGCGCGCCGTCATACTCATAGAAGGTCTGCTCCAGCGCAATCTCAGGACTGATGATCTCCCTCGGATGGATGGTCACGGATACCGAGCCCACCTCTGTGCTGTCCGTGTGGTTGCCGTCGCCTACCACCTTGTAATATACGGTGTAGGTGCCCGCATCGGTTTTCTTGGGGATGCTCTTCCCATAAGCGTCGTTGCCCACCGCGTACTCCAGGTGGCCGCCCGCCGCGGCGCCCACGGTCACCAGCTCCTGGGGCTGTCCGGTATAGGTCAGCACCCTGGCCTCCGGAGAGGACGTAAGCTGCGCACCGGTTTTCCTGATGGTAAAGGAAACCGTCTTGTCAGCAAACCCATAGTTGCCGCCGTCCTTCGCCTTGACGGTCACAGATGCAAGTACGGGAGGCGTGGCCGTGGTGTCGCTGGCATCCCTGTTGTTGCTGTAGCTGAAGGTGTACTCGCCGGAAGGAATCACCTTGCCGTCATCGTCTTTGAGGGTGACGGCGGGGGTCTTCACGGTGCCGTCGTACTCGTAGTAATAGCTGCCGTCGGGGTCTGTCTTCAGGTCAATGTCAGACAGTTCAACCGTCAGCGCAGCAACCTGCTTGGCCTTGATGGCGGCCTTGACGGCGGCGGGATAGCTGATGTCGTATTTGTCCGCGTTCACGCCAGTCACCCGGACATTGCCGGTGTCCAGCGTGACGGTCTTCCCCTCTCCAACTGCGGGGGTGTCAAAGGCGGCAGTGATGCTGTCCGGGTCAATGGTAACCGTGTCGCCGGCCAGCGCGGTTACACCGGCAGAAGCCACATCGGCGTCCGTGGTGCCGTCATAGGTCTTATCCGCAACGACGACGGAGGCTGTAACGGGCCTCGGCGCGGCGGTGAAGGTCAAATGCGCCTGGGCGGAGTTATAGTTGGTATCCGCAGCTTTATCCACCGTGATCGTGACCTCGCCCACGCCGGTAATGGTTACGTTGCCAGCTGGGTCTACAGTGGCAGGACCCGCCGCTTGCCAGGTTACAGCGCCATTGCCGCTGCCGCCGCTTACCGTCAGCTGAAAGCTGTCTCTATAGTTGGTGACGGAGGGCTTTCCGCCGATGACCAGCTCCTCCTGGGCGGTTTTGCCGATGGTAAAGTCCATCGTATTTGCGGTCACTCCGGTCAAATCGTAGTTGCCGCCCGGCTTGTCGGTGATCGTAATAGTGTAGGTGCCCTCGTCGGTGGGATTGGCAGAGGGGGTACACGTCCACTCGTACTCCGTCTCAGGCAGTACCGTCTCCCCGTCCTTGACCGTGACCTCGGGCAGCTTCACCGTACCGTCGAACTCAAAGCCGGGCGGGGTCAGCTCAATGGTGATTGCGGTCAGCGGCTTGCGCTTGATGGTCACAGGTACGGACTGAACCGCAAAATCGTTGTGGTTCTTGTCCCCGACGGCCTTGTAATAGACGGTGTAATCCCCTGCGTTGGTCTCCCTGGGAATCGCGTCGGTATAGGTGCTGTTGGGACTGCCCAGCGCGTACTGGACTGTGCCGCCGTTCATCGTGCCCGGCTCAACCAGCTCCTGGGCCTTACCGTTGTAGGTGAGATTGGCCGCCGCCGGGACCGGATTGAACACAATATCCGCCTTGAAGATGTCAAATGTGGCCGAACCCGTTACGGTGTAATTGCCGTTAAGGTTGTCGGCGATGCTGACCGCAGCCTTACCGGCGTTGATATTGTCGCTGTAGTGGACCGTGTATTCGCCCTCATCGATAACCGTACTGGCGTTCTTGACTACCACCTTCGCGGGGGTTTTTGCTGTTCCGTCATAGGTGAAGCTGACGGGAGAATTACCATGCTCATCATACAGCTCAATCGTCGGGTCCTTCACCGTCTTGGGGGAGATGGTGACAGCCACCGAGTCCACCTGGGAATCGCTGTGGTTGCCATCCCCCGCCACCTTGTAAAATACCGTGTACTCCCCGGCGTTGAACCCGGTGGGAATCGTTTCCTCATAGGGATGCGCAGGATCATTCTCCCACAGAGAATACACCATCGTGCCGCCGGTTCCCGCGCCCGCAGTCACCAGCTTCTGGGCTCTGTTATTGAAGACAAGCGGATCGCCCGCCGCCTCCGGTTTGGCGGTGACCTTGGCCGCCTCCTCGGTAATTGTGAAGTTTTTTGTGACAGGCGCATTTGTAAACGTATAGTTGCCGCCGGCCTTTGCTGTGACGGTCACGGTGGCGGTGCCCACATTGACATTGCCGCTGTACGCCACCGTATACTCACCGGCCGGGATCGTGCTGCCGTCCGCCGTCAGGGTGACAACCGGCTCCTTGGCAGTGCCGTCGTAGACAAAGCTGTCCTGGTCCAGCCCGATGACAGGCGCCACCTGCTTTTTGGCAACCGTCACAGATACGCTTTGGGGCGCCTCGCCGGTGTAATTATCGGTCTCTTTGACCCGATACCAAACGGTGTAGGTGCCCGCGTCGATTTCCTTCGGGAAATCCGTGGAATACTCGCCGTCCTCGCTCAGGGCGTATTCCACCTGCACACTGCCGGGGTCTGCCACCGCTCCGGTAATCAGCATCTTTTCGGTTCCATCGTAGGTCAAACCTGTGGCAGCCGTCACGGTTGTAATCTTTGCAGTCGCCTTGTGGATGGTCGCCTTGACGGGGGTGGTGTCGCTGGAGTAGGAAATGTCGTAGTGCTCCCAATTCGTACCACCAACCTGCGCACCGGTTGTAACCACGGTCACAATCTTATCCACTCCGGCGTTTTCATCCTCGAACGTGCCGTCGGGAAGCGTGATTGTAATTTCATCCCCGGCCACCAGGCCGCTCCGCTCCACGACGGCGTGGACAATCGTCTTCTTATCGCCGTCGTAGGTCTTATCCTCCGCTGTCACCGTGGCGGTAACCGGCTTTTTCACCGCAGTGAACGTCCAGGACGCGGTGGCGTCCTCGTAATTGGCCCCATCGGCCGCGCGGGTGACCGGCTCCGCCCCGGATTTCGTCGCCTTCACCGTGGCCTCGCCGTGACCGATGACGGTGACCTGTCCGCTCTTCGAGTCTACTGCCGCAACCGTATCCTTGCCTTCCGTGATCTCCCAGGTGACAACGCCGTTGCCTGAGCCGCCGGTCGTGCCCAGGGTAAACTGATCCCCGTAGGTGACCACATCACGCTGGCCGGTGATGGACAGCCCATCCTGTACCTTGGCGGTAATCTGGAACTCGACTTCAGCCGGGGTAATCTCATAGTTGCCGCCCGGTTCATCGGTCACGATCACTTTCGCTGTGCCGACATTGCGGTTGTTTTGATACTCCACCCGGTACTCAGAGCGCAGCAGCTCGGTTACCTGATCCTCATCCTTGACTGTGACCGCCGGCTCCTTGTCCCCGTTGTCAAACACGCAGGTATAATAGGACAATGTGACATCAGGCGTGATGGGCTTGCGCTGAATTTTTACGTCATTGACCTGAGCGGGACCGACGGCCTTATAATTATCGGTGCCCTCCACCTTATACCAGACCTCGTAGTCACCCGCGTTGATGCCGGTGGGGATTGCCGTGGAGTAGCCGCCGGTTTCACTCTCCGCAAACTCAATCACGATGCCGTCACGGATTGCCACATCACACAGCACGCCCGGGGTCACCAGCGCTTGGGCGGTGCGGTTGAAAACCGGCTGTGTGGCGGCAGGGGCCGTGACGATGGGGCTGATTTTCCGGATGGTCAGCTTAATCGGGGCGCTTTCAGCAGCCTCAAAGTTCGGCATCTCCGGGAGGCTGACGATCACGTCATATGTACCGGCGTCTTTGGGCAGGCCGTCGGTATAGGTGGAATCCCCTGTTTTTTTGTAGGAATACCGGAGATCACCCTGTAAATCGTCTTTGTCGGATTGGATATTGATCTTTACCGGCGGGAGGTCGATCTCCTTCTCCACCGCCTCGCCGTCGTAGTCCACTTCTACCGGGACAGGCTTGACAGTGGTATCCCACTCCAGCACAGGCCGGTCCTGGCTTACCTGGTAGGTCTTGGTAAAAGTTCCGCGGAAGGTACGGCCGGTAACCGTCACCGTGATCTCGCCGGCATCTGTACGGGGCACATACTCTACCTTGTAATCCGTCCCCTTTATCAGCTCCCGGTTGGAGCCGTCGGTCAAGGCAACCGTAATGTTTACATCCTCCGGTTTGATGGTGCCGTCATAGACCAGATTCGTTAAGTCGGTCTCGTCAACAACGATTGTGAGCGTATTGTCGCAGGGGGCACAGGTCCCGTTCCCGTCTGCATCGAAGGTGAAGGTACACGGCTCTTCCTCTCCCGTCCCGCAGTACGGACAGGCCCAGGTGTGCGTCGGCGTACCGGCGGTGTGCGTGCAAACCTTCCCTGAGTGGTCCGTACATAAGCCGATGGTCACTGTTGTGGCCGTCGCCACGTCTGCCGGCAAAATCAGGCTGCCGCCGGCGTCAAAATAGGCGCAGCCATCCGCCAGCAGGGCGGCAAAATCGTTGCCCTCCACCTGAAGCGCAGGCGAACTGCCCTTCCAGATAGAGTAAGTACCGGCAGAGAGCTGTACGTCCGCCCCGGATGCGATGCGCAAGGCACACTCCAAGCCCTTTACGACCGTGTCCGCCTCGGTAATGCGCAGGGAACCGCCGGGCTGAACCTCCACGCCGGCCCCCGTTTTGGACACCACATTGCCACGGAGGTCCAGCACGCCCGTCCCGGTGACCTGCACTGTTCCGAACAGGGTATAACCGGCCGTATTGAAGATACAGTGCTTCGATATCACATATGGTTCGGAAAGAGTCAAGTCGCTGTCAAGGGTGCGGACGGGGTCGTCGTCAGAGCCGTCGCTCAACGCCTCAGCACCCATCCCCTCCATCTGGTCCAGAAGGGAAATGCAGGGGGACAGATCTATCTGCTCCTGTTCATCGGGGGTCAGCCCGTCATACAGGGCGTAAATTTCACTGAGCTGGGCCTCGATCTGCTCGCTGCTGCCCGCCGAAACACTGGAGGGCAGTTTGGCGATCAGGTCTTCAATGGGGCAGAGCCGGCAGACAAAGGTACATGCCGCACCGGGGTCTTCCGGGACATATCCGCAGGTCCCGTCGTGCTCATGGGGGCAGGACAGCGTTTGAATGACGCAGCCGCTGTCCTCTGTACACACATGCGTACACAGAACCGGCCCGCTCCCCTCGGAATCACCGTCCGAATCCGGATAGCATTCGGCTGTGTGCCCGTGGGTACAGTCCGTTTCCGCTGTATAGCAGCCGCTGTCGTGGATATGGGCACATTCCTGCCCCGCTGTTGGCGGAACATACCCGCACCCGTCTGTGTGCGCCGGGTGATGAGGACACAGGCCGCCGCCTGTCTCCTCACCGGCAGCCAGTACCCACACGGGGCACAGATTCAGGCACAGAGCCAGCATAATTATGAGGCTTAGTACTCTGCGTTTCATGCGATAACCTCCCAAACTCTTGAGGATGCTGTGCCCAGTGCATAGCTCCCCAATATAGCATTTTTATTTTACCACCGGAACAGGTAATTGTCCACTGCTCAAGCAACAATTTTCTTCGGTGGAACAGGTATTTTTCAGCCGGGACAGGCAGAGGACGCAGTACATCAAGCAAAAAATCAGTCACGAAATCTTGACAGCCTGCATAAGCTGCGATATAATCAAATAACTCTTTGCACTGCATTACATTCTGTATGGAATGCGAGATCAACAGTACAAACTGAGCAGGCGATGACCTGATGGTCATGGGGCCGGGCCGCTGAAAGGTGGCAGCAGATGGCGTATCACGCATCTGTGGGACAGTTGTATGTTCCACAGATGTGTTTTTTTACACTTTTTTGGAGCATTTATCTCAAGCTGGTGCCAATAGGAGTAATCATTATGCTGCCTGCTGCGGCAGAACCGGAGGATTATTTTATGACAGCCAACAAAGAAAATCTGACAGAAAACGTCCCATTAAAATCAGAAATCAACGAAGCCTCCATCATACGGCGCATCTCACTGGTGGGAATCATCGGAAACGTGGCCCTGTCCGCATTCAAGCTGTTTGCCGGAATTGCAGGCAAATCCGGCGCCATGGTATCTGACGCAGTCCACTCCCTTTCCGATGTCTTTGCAACGTTTATTGCGCTGCTTGGAGTCCGTCTGTCCAAAAAGGAGGCGGACCGAAGGCACCCCTACGGACACGAGCGGTTTGAGTGCGTCGCCTCGCTGCTGCTGGGTGTAATTCTGCTGGCCACCGGATTAGGAATCGGCAAAGCAGGATTGGAAAAAATCCTTGCGGGCGGCTACGAAACGCTGGCCGTTCCCAGTATGATCGCGCTGGCTGCCGCAATCATTTCCATCGTCTCCAAAGATGCGATGTATTGGTACACCCGGCACTACGCCAAAATATTAAATTCCCCGGCCTTTATGGCAGACGCATGGCATCACAGGTCGGACGCTTTTTCCTCTGTCGGCTCCCTGATCGGCATTGCGGGGGCCATACTCGGGTTTCCCATCATGGACAGCATCGCCAGCGTTGTAATCTGCCTGTTTATCCTAAAGGTTTCCTATGATATTCTCAAAGACGCCATTGTAAAGATGCTGGATACTTCCTGCGGGGAGGACTACGAAAAGGCTCTGACGGCCTACGTCGCCGCACAGGACGATGTGGTGCAGGTGGATGTGCTCCATTCCAGAATGTTTGGAAATAGAACATACATTGATATGGAGCTCCAGGTTGACGGCGATTTGCCGCTCCGGGAAGCCCATGCCATTGCGGAACGCATCCATGACAGTGTTGAAGCTCATTTTTCGGATATTAAGCACATCACAATCCATCTGAATCCCGCAATTCAATAGACTTGCCGGGCAACGGGCCGGGATCTGTCCCGGCCCCTACTATTGTATCTATAAGACTGTGTTGTTTTCTGAGGGACGGCTCTCTGTTCGGGAGGGCCGTCCCTCTTGTCAGCTCATCAGCCGGTTTTGGAAAGGGGGATTGTCCACCGGCAGGAACCCCGCTTGAATAATTTTAAATTGCACAGCTCTATGGCTCCTCTAAAATAAAGCTATCACAAAAAAGGAGGAGCAATATGAACACATACGGATACATCCGGGTTTCCACCAAAGAGCAGAATGAGGACAGGCAGCTGGTCGCCATGAGAGCGTTTGGCGTTACGGCTGACCACATTGTCCTGGACAAGCAGAGCGGCAAGGACTTCGACCGTCCCGGCTACCGGCGGCTGGTACACAAGCTAAAAGCCGGGGACACCCTTGTCATCAAGAGCATCGACCGGCTGGGACGGAATTATGAGGAGATTCTGGAGCAGTGGCGGCTGCTGACCAAGGAGAAGCAGGCGGCCATTGTGGTGCTGGACATGCCTCTGCTGGACACCCGGCAGGGGCGGGACCTGACGGGGATGCTGATTGCCGACATCGTCCTTCAGCTGCTGAGCTACGTGGCCCAGACGGAGCGGGAGTTCAACCGTCAGCGCCAGGCGGAGGGCATCGCGGCAGCCAAGGCCAGAGGAGTCCACTTTGGGCGCAATTTCAAGGACCGGGGTGAAAACTACGGGAGCGTTATGGCCGCCTGGAAACGGGGGGAGCTGTCTGACCGGGCGGCGGCGAGAGAGCTAGGGGTGGCCCACGGGACCTTCCAGCGGTGGCGCAAGGCCGAATTTGGCCAATAAAGCGTGGGTTTTTGGCCGATAGTAGTGCCGCTCTCTGTTTTGTAGACGGTGAGGGCCTCATTGCCGACGTTCCAGGCGGTGGCTCTGGCCAGGTTCAGCTCAAAATTTCCGGTGGGGGCGTAAGGGTTGGAGTTGCCGCCTGTGTTATTTACGCGATGCGCAAACAGACTATTGAACGGGTCTTTGCCGACGCCAAGGAAAAACATGGCATGCGTTACACGCATCACCGTGGTCTGGCCCGAGTTGCTCATTGGGTGAGGCTTAAGTTTGCTGCCATGAATCTCAAAAAGCTGGCTCTTTGGGGCTGCCATTCCTCTTATACACTGCCCTCTTTCTTTACGCTCCTCTTTCCTCGGCCTTTCCCGATTCCATGTGCCCTCTAAATCTTATACTTCTTTGACAGGCTGAAAGGAGTCCGCCGCCCGGCGGACTCCTTATTTTTTCCTCTCCCGGTGCCGATATAATAATATCAACGGCAGCCAGGGGGAGGAGGCTATTCCAATGAGCGAGCTGACCATCCAAAGAAACAGAGACTTTACGCCGCCCACATTTCAGGCGGCGGCTAAAACAGGGAAACAGTCTGAGAGCTCCGCAGTCCAGAAGCCGGCGGCAGAGAAGCCGGGAACGGTGAATATTTCCGATACGTTGAAGGATCTGATGGCCCGCATCGGCCAGGCGGAGGGCCAGCTGCGGGAGAGCCGTGGCGTCCTCCAGCTGGGCCAGGCGGTGCTGGATGAGGTGAAGGACAGCCTGGACAAGATCGCGGAGCTGGTGAAGGAGTCGGCGGAGGGCGAGGAGCCCGACCGTGAGGCCCTCCAGGCGGAGCTGGAGAAGTTGACGGCGAAGATCGACCGGATGCTCAGCGGCGTGTCAGCGGGGGACAGGCCCCTGTTCCTGGAGGGCGGGGCGGAGCTGATTGAGGGCATCCTCTCTGGAGAGATCGATCTGGATGAGGTGCTGGACGCGGTGCGTCAGCTGCTGGAAAAGCTGGCGGAGGGAATGTCGCCCGAACAGCTTTTGGAGACGCTGAACGCCGGTTCCCCCCTGTTGGCCATGCTGGCCGGGATGGAGGGAATGAACCTGGAGCTGCTGATGGGCCTGCTGACTACCCTCCAGGGCGGTCAGGGGGCCGCTCAGGGAGCGGCCCAGGGGGCGGAGCAGCAGGGCGGAGCGGCTCAGACAGCCGGAGCTGCCGGGGCGGAGCAGGCTGCTGCCCAGTCCGCCCCGCAGACCTTGCAGTTCGGAGCGGTGCAGGTTACGGGCCAGGACCTGTCCGGTGTGTCCTTTGACGAGGCAACTGGTGAGGTGACTGTCTCCGGGACGGCGGACGTGACCGTCCGGGGGACGGGTCAGGGGGAGCAGCCGGCCATCCGCCTGGCCGGGTCCGGTCAGGTGACGCTTCAGGATGTGAAGGCGCCGGTCCTTACAGTGGACGCCCCAGAGGTACGGGCCGTCAGCGAGGGCGAGAACCGTCTGGGGGAGATATGGATGGGCCAGGGCACATCCCTCACCCTGGAAGGGGGCGGGCTGGTGCGGCTGGAGGCCCTCCACGGCGACGCCTCCAACCTCGTGCGGCTGACCGGGGGCGCCCTGGTGGTGGCCGAGGAGGCGGGACGCCCCTCCAGGGAGCTGACGGTGCCTGTTGTGGTGGAGGGAGCGGCCCTGCTTGCGGTCCAGGCGGCCAGCGTGCGGGATGCCGGGGGGAAGGCTTTGGAGCCCTTTGATTTGATGCTGAAGGCTCTGATGCCAAACCTGGCCTCTCTGACCTCTTTGGAGGTGGACGGAAAGCAGGTTAAGCATTTCCTGCAAAACGGTGAGCTGGCCCGGCTGTGGATGGACAAGGGGGACCCCAGCCACGGGTTTACCATCCACACCCTCTTCCTCCAGGGAAAAGACGAGGCGGGACAGCTTCGAAAGCGGTACGCCTACCTGCGCTGGAACCAGCAGGAGGAGCAGTTCCAGGAGATCGACATGTATCCCAATCCCTTTACCGTCACCGGCGGTGAAGCGGGGGAGGACTGGGTCTATGAGGAGGAGTCCCAGACCCTGCGCATCCTGACATCCCAAGTGACCGCCATCTCGGGGGGGATGGGTGTGGACGCCATGCAGGAGCCCTTCAGCGGCCGGGTGGTGCTGGCGGACCACATTGCCCTGATTGAGCTGACGCTGGAGGGGGTGGAATGCCGCGTGAAGGCGGGCAAGGCCTTCGACCTGGGCCGGGATAACGAGGTGTTTTTGACTCTGGCCAGCGGAAGCAGGAATGTCTTTGAGAGCGGCGACGGCTGCTGGGGCATCTCTATGGGGGAGGACAGCCATGTGAACATTGGCTATGCCGCGGGCCCCATTGGGATTCTTGCCGCCACCATTGGCACTGATACCACGCCTGAGCCGGAACCCGAACCCGAACCTGAGGAGGGCATCCCCCTGCGGATGGGCGGGGGGACAGTGACCCTGCCGCAGTTCCGATTGTCCTCCAAGATATTGCGGCTGGACATGCTGCGGGTATCCAGCCGGGAGTATGCCCAGGCGGCCATGACCATTGTGGATGCGGACCGGCGCTGGGTGTCACAGATCCAGTCGGTGTACCGCGCACTGTACAGCCAGCTGGACCGGAGCGCCGGGGGATGTTCCGGCGGACGGCAGGCGACGGCTCCTGAGGCGGCTGCCGTGGTGCGGGACGTGATATCGGCGGGTACCCTGATGGAGGATGTGAAGCGGACCATCCATCTCCAGCCGGAGCTTGCCTCTTATCTCCACAGCCGCCGGGGACAGGCGGAGCTGCACCGGCTTCTGAAATGAACAAACCCGGCGGCCCTGAGGCCGCCGGGTTCGTTTATCCACTTAAAACAGCACTTCCCGCACAGCAGGGGTGCTCTGGACAAGGAGCTTTCCGTTCTTATAGGAGCGGAGCACCTCGCTCTTCCGGTTCAGGGCGTTATAAAAGTTGTCCGCGTCCAGGATGATAAAGCTGGCGGGATTGCCCGCCTTGATGCCGTAGCTGTCTCCCAGGTGGAGGGTCTTGGCGGCGTTGGTGGACACCAGCTTGTAGGAGTCCATAATCTCCTGGTAGCCCATCATCTGGCACACGTGGAGGCCCATAAAGACCACGTCCCGCATGTTACCGGTGCCCAGGGGATACCAGGGGTCAAAAATGTCGTCGTGGCCAAAGGAGACGTTGCACCCGGCTGCCAGCAGCTCCTTGACCCGGGTGATGCCCCGGCGCTTGGGGTAGGTGTCCATCCGGCCCTGGAGATGGGTGTTCACCAGGGGGTTGGATACAAAGTTGATCTCCGACATGGAGAGCAGCCGCATGAGTTTGGTGACATAGGCGTTGTTGTAGGAGTGCATGGCGGTGGTGTGGCTGGCGGTGACCCGGTCCTTCAGGCCGGACTCATAGGCCCGGGCGGCCAATACCTCCAGCCCCCGGCTCTGTTCGTCGTCAATCTCGTCGCAGTGGACATCCACCAGCTTGTCGTACTTCCCGGCCAGGGCCACGCAGAAGTTTACCGAGTCCACGGCGTACTCACGGGTGAACTCAAAGTGGGGGATGGCGCCTACGGCGTCCGCCCCCATCTTCACCGCGTCCTCCATGAGCTGGCGGCCATTGGGGAAGGAATCGATGCCTTCCTGGGGAAAGGCTACTATCTGGATGTCCACGGTGTCTCGCAGCTCCTCCCGCAGCTCCAGCATGGCCTCCATGGCGGTGAGGGTGGGGTCGGTGACATCCACATGGGTGCGGACAAACTGGACCCCGTTCTGGGCCTGCATCCGCACCGCCCGGCGGACCCGGTCCTTCACATCCTGCTTGGTGAGTGTCTTTTTCCGCTGAGCCCAGCACTGGATGCCCTCAAAGAGGGTACCCGATTGGTTCCACACCGGCTCGCCGGCGGTGAGGCAGGTGTCCAGGTGAACGTGAGATTCGATGAAGGGGGGCAGGGCCAGTTTGCCGGTGCAGTCCACCACCTCCTCGCCGGGCCGGGGGGCCAGGGAGGGGGCGATCTCCTCAAACTTGCCGCCGGTGACGCGGATGTCGGAGGTCTCTGCCGCGTTTTCAATGTATACGCCTTTGATGAGCATAATGTCACTCCTTGTTTTATTTCAGGCGGGCCGCCGAGGGCGGCGGCCCCTACCGGTGTGGGTGTAGGGGGCGCCGCCCTCGGCGCCCTGCTGCGTTATCTCTTGGAATACACCAGCTTGTCCGCCAGCAGATAGCAGAGGCAGGCGGCGAACATGGCGTTGATGGAGGCGATTCCCACGGGGACAAAGTTGCCCACCAGGGCGCCCGCCACCACCCCGGCGATGGAGCCCCAGTGGATGGTGAGGATGGGGGCGCGCCCGGCCCGGTAGTCCTCCCGGTGGAGGAAGTAGTCCAGCATGACGATGATGCCCACCGGGGGCAGGGTGGCGTTGAGGAAGTTGAGCCAGCCCACAAAGTTGTTGTACAGCCAGATGGCCGCCGCCGTACCCACCACACCGGACACCAGGGTCATGGGCTTCTGCCGCAGGCCGGTGATGTTGGTCAGGCCCAGCCCGCCGGTGTACAGGGCGTTGTTGTTGGTGGTCCAGATGTTGGCCCCCAGTACGATGAGGGCGGGGATGGCCAGCCCCTGGGCGATCATGACGTAGAAAATGTCGTCCTTGCCGGTGAAGGCGCCCCCCACTGCGCCGAAGGCGAACATGAGGGAGTTGCCCAGGAAAAAGGCGATGACCGTGGTGGACACGGCAACCGCGTTGTTTTTGGCAAAGCGGACGAAGTTGGGGGTGGCGGTGCCGCCGCTGACGAAGGAGCCGATGACCAGCCCCACCCCGGCCAGCACCGACAGGCTGCCCGAGGACTTGGCAAAGATGGCGGTGAGCCCGCCGCCCTCGATGGCGGACAGGGCCATGGAGTAAATGCCCAGAGCGGCGATGAGGGGGACGGAGACGGCGCTGACGATGGTGAGGGCCTTGATGCCGAAGTAGGCGGAGGCCGTCATGCACAGCCCGGCGGCGGCCACCAGAATGACAGGGCTGATCCCCAGCAGCTCCGCCGCGGGGATGGCGAACATGGCCACGCCCACGCCGAACCAGCCGATCTGGGTAAAGGCGATGAGCACTGAGGCCAGCTTGGAGCCCTGGGTGCCGAAGGAGTGCTGGGCCAGCAGGTCCAGGGTCAGGCCGGTGTCGCAGCCGATGTAGGCCAGGCCGCCGGTGTAGGCCCCCAGGATGATGCCGCCGATAACCACAGCCCAGATAAAGCCGCTGAGCTCCAGACCGTTGCCCAGCTTGGCCCCCACGCTCATGCTGGCGGAGAAGAAGGTGAAGCCCATCATCACCACAAACATGCTCCAAAAGCCCTTGCGGGCCTCGGCGGGGACTGCTTCCAGGGAATAGTCGTCGTCCGTGCCCCGGCGCGGACTGGTGTTCTGTGCCATGAAAAACGCCTCCTCTTTCTCTGTTTTGCAGATAATCCCTGTGATTCCCGCCCCGGCAGGGGGCGGGAATCGGAAAAAGGATTGGGACTGCCGGAAAAATTATACTACAAGACAGGGCCGTTTACAAGCAAAAAGAGACCGCCGCCTCAGAAAAAGGAGAAGGCGACGGCAAGAACCAGGGCGGGCAGCAGGTTGGCCACCCGGATTTTTTTCTCCCAAACCAGGTTTATTCCCACGCAGAAGATGAGCATGGAGCCGGTCAGAGAGAGGCTGGCCTGGGCGGCAGGGGTCATCAGGGGCTGCATCAGCCGGGCCAGGAGGGTGACGCCTCCCTGAAAGACGGCCACGGGGATGGCGGAGAAGATGCAGCCCTTGCCCATGGAGGAGGTCATGACCATGACGATGATAAAGTCCAGAGTGGCCTTGGTGAACAGAATGGAATGGTCGGTCCGGATGCCGTCTTCGATGGCCCCCACCACAGCCATGGCCCCGATGCAGACGGTGAGGGAGGTAGTGACAAAGGCGTTGACAAACTGCTTGTCTTTGGCGCTGCCGGTTTTGATCTTGAGCCACTGGCCGAAACCCTCGATGCGGTCTTCAAAGTTCAGCAGCTCGCCAATGAGGGCCCCTATGGTAATGCACAGGATAATCCACACGGTATCACGGCCCGCCAGGGCGGACCCTTCCACCGAGAGCATCCCCTGCAGGGCGCCGCTGATGCCGATGAACAGTGTGCACAGGCCGCAGGAGCGGCAGAGGGTGTCCTGTGCCCGCTCCGGAAGAAAGCGGCCGAACAGCAGCCCGCACAGGCCGCCCAAAAGAATGGCGGCGGTGTTGACGGTGGTCCCAAGTCCAACCATAGCGATGCCTCCTGAATGCTCCCACGGGAGCTATGAGAATCAATGGCTATTGTAGTCTGGTTTTTCCGGGCTGTCAATACAGCGGAACGAACGGGGAGTGTCCTAACGCGCGTTTTATTCGGAGATTAGCCGTAGGGGCCGCCCCCCTGGGCGGCCCCCAGCGGAGGCGTTGCATTTTGGCGGGCCGCCGAGGGCGGCGGCCCCTACATTAAAATCTGCGAAAAGGACACTCCCGAACGAACTGCGGCGCCTGTTTTTTCGGCCGATTGAAGGTTGACAGGAGACTGTTGGAGGGGTAAAATAAAATCAGTAAGTTGCTGCGCTGGAGGGAACGAGCTATGTACCGCTGTCATATGGAGTTCTATCTCATTAACTGTCCGCCTGAGGTATTGGAGACCATCCAGGAGCTGCCCCCGCTGGAGTCGTTCAACCACTCGTTTCTGGACAGCAGCGCCCCCAGGGCAGAGCTGCTGGCCCGGGCCGATGTGATTATGGCGGTCCCCTTGGGCGGCAGTGAGGCCATACAGGCCCTGACGGAGGGGAAAAAGGAGTCTGCCCGGCTGATTCTTCTGGCGGACAAGGCGCAGATTGAGACCATGGGGGCGGGTATGTCTCTGGCCGACGAGCTGTGGACGCTGCCCATGACCAGGGGGGAGCTGGCCTTTCAGTTTGCCCGCTGGCAGGAGAAGCAGAAGCTGCGCATGGACCTGTGGCAGACCAGCCAGTATCTGGAGGCCACCATCAACAGCACCCCCAGTCTGGTGTGGTACAAGGACAAGGACGGCATCCACGAAAAGGTGAACGACGCTTTCTGCGCCACGGTGAACAAGACCAAGGAGCAGGTGCAGGGCCAGGGCCACGCCTACATCTGGGACGTGGAACAGGATGACCCGGCCTGCATTGAGTCGGAGCGGATCGTTATGGAGTCCCAGGAGACCCGCATGTCGGAGGAGGTCATCCAGACCGGCGAGGGTATGCGGCTGCTGACCACCTACAAATCCCCCCTGTACGACTGCGACGGCAGTGTGATGGGTACGGTGGGTGTTGCCATCGACGTGACCAAGGAGCGGGCCTATGAGCAGGAGATTTTGAAGAAAAACCGGGAGCTGGAGAATCTGTTTACCACCATGGACTGCGGCGTGATGTGCCACACCCTGGACGGTTCCCGGATTATCAGCATCAACCGGGCCGCCCTGCGGATTCTGGGCTATGAATCTAAGGAGGCGCTGCTGGCCGGCGGCTTTCATATGATTGCCTCTTCAGTGGTGGACGAGGACCAGCAGCGCCTGCGGGACTGCATCAAAACGCTGACCAGGGTGGGGGACAACGTCAATATTGAGTACCGGGTCCGCCACACCAACGGAGATGTCCTGCACGTGATGGGCAACGTAAAGCTGATGGAGGAGGACGGGGAGCTGTTTTACCAGCGGTTCCTGCTGGACTACACCACCCAGAAGCTGCGGGAGGAAGAGGAACGGATCAAGGAGGAGCGCCGCCAGGCGGAGCTGGTCCAGGCGCTGACCATCGACTACAATCTGGTGTGCGTCTTTGACCTGGACACCGGCTTTGGCCGGGCCCTGCGGACCCACGAGTGCAGGCTGAACGTGCTGGACGAGGTCTTTTCCGGGGACCTGGTCCTCAAGGACTGCATGGAGCGGTACATACAGCGGTGCGTCTATCCGGAGGACGGGGACCTGGTGCGGCAGATCTGCACCAAGGAGCGGCTGCGCATTGAGCTGGGGGCCAAGAGCCAGTTCTATGCCAACTACCGCACCATGTGCTGCGGGCAGCTGCGGTATTTCCAGATGAAGGCGGTGCGCACCGGCGACTGGGAGAACACCCGGGCGGTGGTGCTGGGCTTCCGCAGTGTGGACGAGGAGACCCGGCAGGAGATGGAGCGGATGGAGGTGCTGAAGGACGCCCTGGACCAGGCCAACCACGCCAACAAGGCCAAGAGTGTCTTCCTGTCCAACATGTCCCACGACATCCGCACCCCCATGAATGCCATCATCGGCTTTACCGCACTGGCTACCACCCATATCGACCAGCGGGACCAGGTGGAGGGCTATCTGAAAAAGATCATGACATCGGGCAACCACCTGCTCGGACTGATTAACGATGTGCTGGACATGAGCCGCATTGAGAGCGGCAAGATGTCCCTGGAGGAAAAGCCCTGCTCCATGCCCGACATCCTCCACGGCCTGCGGAGCATCGTCCAGGCGGATGTCCACGCCAAGCAGCTGGAGCTGTACATGGACGCGGTGGACGTGGTGAACGAGGAGATTTACTGCGACCGGCTGCGGCTGAACCAGATTCTGCTCAACCTGCTGAGCAACTCGGTGAAGTACACCCCGGCGGGGGGCGTGGTGAGCGTAAAGGTGACGGAGAAGGCCGGCGCCCCGGCGGGCCATGCCACCTATGAGTTCTGCATCAAAGACACCGGCATCGGCATGAGCGAGGAGTTTGTGGAGCGAATCTTCGAGCCCTTTGAGCGGGAGCGCAACTCCACCACCAGCGGCATCCAGGGCACCGGACTGGGCATGGCCATCACAAAGAACATTGTGGACATGATGAACGGGACCATCACAGTGAAGAGCAAGCAGGGCGTGGGGACCGAGTTTATCGTGGTGATTACCTTCCGCCTGTGCACCGAGGAGAAGGAGCCCCAGACCATCCCGGAGCTGAAGGGCTGCCGGGCCCTGGTGGTGGACGACGACTTCAACACCTGTGACAGCGTGTCCTGCATGCTCCAGCAGATCGGGATGCGGGCGGAGTGGACCCTGTCCGGCAAGGAGGCGGTGCTGCGCACCCGCCAGGCAGTCATGCGCAATGACAACTACAGCGTGTACATCATCGACTGGCTGCTGCCCGACATGAACGGCGTTGAGGTGGCCCGGCGCATTCGCAAGGAAATCGGCGAGCAGGTGCCCATTATCGTCCTGACCGCCTATGACTGGTCGGAGATTGAGGATGAGGCCCGGGAGGCGGGAATCAGCGCTTTCTGTTCCAAGCCCCTGTTCCTGTCTGAGCTGCGCAGCTGCCTGATTTCCGTGGTGGGCTCGGAGCAGAGCGAAAAGGGAGAGCTCAGTGTTCAGGGGCCGGCAAAGACCGGGCGCATCCTCCTGGTGGAGGACAATGAGCTGAACCAGGAGATTGCAACCGCTATCCTGAGCGAGGCGGGCTTCTTCGTGGAGACGGCGGAGAACGGCCAGGAGGCCTTTGAGAAGGTATCCCAGTCTAAGCCGGGCTGGTATCAGCTGGTGCTGATGGACGTGCAGATGCCCGTGATGAACGGCTACGAGGCCACAAGGTGCATCCGCCAGCTGGAGAACCAGCAGCTGGCCAATATCCCCATTTTGGCCATGACGGCCAACGCCTTTGAGGAGGATAAGCAGGAGGCCCTGCGCTCCGGGATGAACGGGCACATCTCCAAGCCCATCAACATCAGCAAACTGCTGGAGACACTGAACGCCATGCTGAGCTGAATATACGCAACAGGCCCCCGGCGCGAGCCGGGGGCCTCTGTGTCAGATTGCCTTTAGGCAGGCGTCCATGTGCTTTCTAAGCTCCCGGTCAGCCTGGAGCAGATAGTCGCAAATGGCTCCAAAACCGTCTGCATAGGGGGTGAGCGTCCGGTCTAAGCCCATTGTCATCGCCTCCACGGCGCTGATCCCTTTGGACACCTGATAGACCGCCGTGTCCAAATCAAGTAATTCTTCGCGTAAGCTCATAAGTACCTCCTTGATTTTTACCCGGCGTTGTGGCATAATCAGATTTGCCATTCCTCCGGGCTTGGTAAATAGAGTGTTGGTGGGGCTTGCTAGGGCCGCCAGCACTCTATTTTTATTCGCCCAGTTCTTCGTCGATCTTTTCGTTGAGCCAATCGGTCTTAGAGATGTTTTTTTGTTTCAGATGCTCTTCAAATCGTTCCATTTTTTGCATTTCTACCTCAACGGAGAAGTATTTAAATTTTTTTCGCCGATCTCTGAAATACTGGGCTCTGTCTCTTTGAGACACACTTTCACCTCCTTGGTTGTGCATGACCATTGTAACATGGTTGTGCATAATATGTCAAGAGAAAAATTTGCCCCCGGATTGCGCCGGGGGCTGTCTGCTTAAATCTTCGTAATGTCGATAGGGGTCAAATCCTCGCTGCGGCTCTGCTGCCGGACGGTGAGCAGGGCCCGGGCGGTATCTACCGAGGTGACGCAGCCCACGCCGTGTTCCACGGCGGAGCGGCGGATGCGGAAGCCGTCGGAGTCGTGCTTGCGGCCCCGGGTGGGGGTGTTGATAATCAGGTCCACGGTGCCCGAGGCGATCATATCCAGGATGTTGGGGTGGGCCTGAGAGACGCGGTTGACGCTCTTGCAGGCGATGCCCGCCTCGGTGAGGGTCCGGCAGGTGCCGGCGGTGGCGTACAGCTCCACACCCATCTCCTCAAAGCCCCGGGCGATGGCGATGATCTCCCCCTTGTCCTCGTCCTTCACAGTGATGATGATGCGCCCGCCCTTCTTGGGGGCCCGCATCCCGGAGCCCTTGAAGGCTTTCAGCAGGGCCTGGGGGTAGGTCTCGGCCAGGCCCAGCACCTCGCCGGTGGATTTCATCTCCGGGCCCAGGTCGGTGTCCACGTCGGTGAGCTTCTCAAAGGAGAACACCGGGGCCTTGACGGCGAAGTAGTCGGCCTCTTTGTAAATGCCGGTGCCATACTCCATGTCTTTCAGCTTCTCCCCCAGCATGACCCGGGTGGCCAGGTCGATAATGGGCACGCCGGTGACCTTGGAGATATAGGGGATGGTCCGGGAGGACCGGGGATTGACCTCAATCACGTAGATGTCGTCGTCGTAGAGGATATACTGGGCGTTGATGAGGCCCACCACCCCCAGGTGCATGGCCATGTTCTTGGTGTGCTTGAGGATGAGCTCCCGGTGCTTGTCCTCCAGGTGGAGGGGCGGGTAGACGGCGATGGAGTCCCCCGAGTGGACCCCGGCCCGCTCCACGTGTTCCATGATGCCGGGGATGAGGATGTCCTCCCCGTCGAAGACGCCGTCCACCTCCAGCTCCCGGCCCATGAGGTACTTGTCCACCAGAATGGGGTGCTCCTGGACGGTCATGTTGATAATCTTCATGAACTCCTCAATGTTCCGGTCGGTGTAGGCGATTTCCATGCCCTGTCCCCCCAGCACGTAGGAGGGCCGCACCAGCACCGGGTAGCCCAGCTCATTGGCGGCGGCAAGGGCCTGTTCGGTGGTGAAGACGGTCTTGCCTTTGGCCCGGGGGATGTTGCACTTGGAGAGAATTTCATCGAACCGCTCCCGGTCCTCGGCGGCGTCCACGCCGTCGGAGGAGGTGCCCAGGATGCGCACCCCCATATCGGTGAGGGCTTTGGCCAGCTTGATGGCGGTCTGCCCGCCGAACTGGACCACCGCCCCCCAGGGTTTTTCCTGCTCCACGATGTTCTGCACGTCCTCGGCGGTGAGGGGCTCGAAGTACAGCTTGTCGGCCACGTCGAAGTCGGTGGAGACGGTCTCGGGGTTGTTGTTGACGATGATGGTCTCACAGCCCAGCTTGCGCAGGGCCCAGACCGAGTGGACGGAGCAGTAGTCGAACTCGATACCCTGGCCGATGCGGATGGGGCCGGAGCCCAGCACCAGCACCTTTTTCCGCCCGGACCCGTCGTCCCGAGCCTCGTTTTCCCCGTCGTAGGTGGAGTAGTAGTAGGGAGTCTCGGCGTCGAACTCGGCGGCGCAGGTGTCCACCATCTTGAAGGCGGGGATGATGCCGTACCGCTCCCGCAGGGCCTTTACCTCGGCCTGGGCCATGCCGCACAGGGCGCCGATGTAGCTGTCGGCAAAGCACATCTCCTTGGCCCGCTTCAGCGTGTCGATGTCCGGCTCACCCTTGCACCGCTTCAGCTCCTCCTCCATGTCGATGATCCGCTTGAAGCCGTCCAGGAACCAGATGTCCATTTTGGTGATGGAGTAGATTTTCTGGGGAGAGAAACCCCGGCGCAGGGCCTCGGCCACCACGAACAGCCGCTCGTCGGTGACGTTCACCAGCAGCTCCTCAATCTCGTCGGTGTACAGCCCCTCCAGCTTGTCCAGCTTGAGGGCCCGGACGTTCAGCTCCAGAGAGCGGATGGCCTTCATCACCGCCCCCTCGAAGGAGTTGGCGATGGCCATGACCTCGCCGGTGGCCTTCATCTGGGTACCCAGGGTGCGGCTGGCGGTGGTGAACTTGTCGAAGGGCAGGCGGGGAATCTTTAAGACGCAGTAGTCGATGGTGGGCTCGAAGCAGGCCTTGGTCTTGCCGGTGACAGCGTTGGGAATCTCGTCCAGGGTGTAGCCCAGGGCCACCTTGGCGGCGACTTTTGCGATGGGGTAGCCGGTGGCCTTGGAGGCCAGGGCGGAGGACCGGGACACCCGGGGATTGACCTCGATGACGGCGTACTCGAAGGAGTCGGGATTCAGGGCAAACTGCACATTGCACCCGCCCTCGATCTCCAGGGCGGAGATGATATCCAGGGCGGCGGAGCGGAGCATCTGGAACTCCTTGTTGGCCAGGGTCTGGGCGGGAGCCACTACGATGGAGTCGCCGGTGTGGACGCCCACGGGGTCGATGTTCTCCATGGAGCAGATGGTGATGACGTTGCCGGCGCCGTCCCGCATGACCTCGAACTCGATCTCCTTCCAGCCGGCGATGCACCGCTCGATGAGCACCTGGCCCACCCGGGACAGGTTGATGCCCCGCTCGGAAATCTCCTCCAGGGAGGCCCGGTCGTAGGCGATGCCGCCGCCGGTGCCCCCCAGGGTGTATGCGGGGCGGACGATCACCGGGTAGCCGATGCTCTCAGCGAAGGCCACGGCGTCCCGGACGCTCTCCACCACCAAGGAGGTGACGCAGGGCTGGCCGATGGACTCCATACAGTCCTTGAAGCCCTGGCGGTCCTCCGCCTTGCGGATGGACTCGGGGGAGGTGCCCAGCAGGCGGACGCCGTACTGCTCCAGGGTGCCGTTCTCGTGGAGGGCCATGGCCAGATTCAGGCCGGTCTGCCCTCCCAGGGTGGGCAGGATGGAGTCGGGCCGCTCCATCTCAATAACCTGGGTGACGGAGGGGATGTTCAGCGGCTCGATATACACGTGGTCGGCGATGTCCTTGTCGGTCATGATGGTGGCAGGGTTGGAGTTGACCAGCACCACCTCCAGGCCCTCCTCTTTCAGGGCCCGGCAGGCCTGGGTGCCGGCGTAGTCAAACTCGGCGGCCTGGCCGATGACGATGGGGCCGGAGCCCAGCACCAGGACTTTTTTCACATCAGTATACTTGGGCATTACTGAGCACCTCCCTTTTTCGCAGCCATGTTGTCGATAAAGCGGTTGAACAGATACTCGGTGTCCTTGGGGCCGGCGTTGGCCTCGGGGTGAAACTGGGTGGTGAAGCAGTTGGGCCGCTTGTACCGCAGGCCCTCGCAGGTGCCGTCGTTCACGTTGATATGGCTCACCTCGGCCACGGCGGGGTCCACGGAATCGGCCAGCACCATGTAGCCGTGATTCTGGCTGGTGATGAACACCCGGCCCTTCTCCACGTCCCGGACGGGGTGGTTGCCCCCCCGGTGGCCGTAGGCCAGCCGGCCGGTTTTGGCCCCGGTGGCCAGGGCCAGCAGCTGGTGGCCCAGGCAGACGCCGAAGAGGGGGATGTCGCTGGCGTACAGCTTTTTCAGCTCTTCAATGATGGCGGTGTTCTCCGCCGGGTCGCCGGGGCCGTTACTGAGCATCACCCCGTCGTATCCCCCGGCCAGCACCTCCTCCGCGGAGGTGGAGGCGGGCAGGGCGGTGACTTTACAGCCCCGCTTGCGCAGGCACTCGATCATGTGCTGCTTCACGCCGTAGTCCATCATGGCCACGTGGAAGCGCTCCTCCCCGCAGGCGGGGAAGACCTCCGGCTCGGTCCGGGTGACCAGGGGGACGGTGTTTTCCACCTTGTAGGCTTTCAGCTGCTCCAGCACCTGGGCGATATTAAAATGCTCCGCACAGGTGAGCATTCCGTTCATGCTCCCCTCATTGCGGAGAATCTTGGTCAGCGCCCGGGTGTCCACACCCTGGATGCCGGTGATATTATGCTCTTTCAGATAGCTGCCCAGGTCGCCCTCACAGCGGAAGTTGCTCCCCCGGGGGGACAGGTGCCGCACCACAAAGGCCTCCACCCAGGGTTTGCGGGACTCGTTGTCCTCGCTGTTCACGCCGTAGTTGCCGATGAGGGGGTAGGACATGACCACGCCCTGTCCGGCGTAGGAGGGGTCGGTAAGAATCTCCTGGTAGCCGGCCATGGAGGTGTTGAACACCATCTCGCATACCCGCGTCTCGGTAGAGCCGATGCTGGTGCCGGAGAAAATGCTCCCGTTGGCTAAGATCAAGGTCGCTTTCATCGTTCGTTCACTCGCCTTTCCGTTCCAGTTCTAAAGCCCGTATGTAATCAAGTTATTTTATCGAAAAATCCGCTTCTTTGCAAGATGGCGTTTTCCCTTTTTCTGTATAAATATCCGGGGGAATATTGGGCATTTCGGCAGGATAAAATTTCGCGGGCCGGGAAAGACTGTAAATTGCACTGTGATTTAAGATTATGTGGGCTCCGCCGCCCTCGGCGGGGCATTTGATGGACGGGATGAATGGCCCGCCCAGAGGGGCGGGCCCCACAAAATGATTTTTGGAGGCGTTGCTTTTGTTTACCGGCCTTTTGCGCACCATCATCCTATACATCCTTATCATCACCGGGGTTCGGCTGATGGGCAAGCGGCAGGTGGGGGAGCTGGAGCCCTCGGAGCTGGTGCTCTCCCTCATCATCGCGGACCTGGCTTCGGTGCCCATGCAGGACTACGGCATCCCTCTGCTCACTGGAGTGGTGCCCATCCTCACCCTGCTATCGGTGACCATGATTCTGTCGGTGCTCACCATGAAAAGCGTCACCTTCCGGGCGCTGCTCTGCGGCCGGCCCAGCATGGTGGTGCGGGACGGCGCCCTGGACCAGAGGGAGATGGCCAAGACCCGCCTCACCGTGGACGAGCTGCTGGAGGAGCTGCGGATGAAGGGCTACACCGACCTGAGCCAGATCAAGTACGCCATTCTGGAGACCAACGGCCAGCTGTCCGTTCTGCCCTATGCCAACCAGAAGCCCCCCACGGCCCGAGACCTGAAGGTGAGCGTGGAGGAGGGGGGGCTGCCCCGGGTGGTGGTCAGCGACGGCCGCCTGCTGGAGCAGAACCTGAAAGCCCTGGGCCACGACCGCCCCTGGCTGGACAGGCAGCTGGCCCAGCGGGGATGCAGGGATCTGGACAAGGTATTCCTCCTGCTGGTGGACGAGGGGGACGCCGTCTATTTTGCCCAAAAGGACGAGAGCGCGTAGGAGGGAAGCGGATGAAACGACTTTATATCGCGGCGGCTCTGCTGGTGCTGCTGCTGGCGGCCAGCCTGGCCAACGGCTGGTATGCGGCGAAGATCACCGGCAGTATGCGGGAGCAGCTGGACCAGGCCCAGGCCCTGGCAGAGCAGGACGATTGGAGCCGGGCGGAGGCCCTTACCCGTCAGGCCTATGAGGACTGGCAGAGCCGCCACTTCTACTTCCACACTACCATGCGCCACAGTGACACCGATCAGATTTTGCGCACCTTCCGCTCGGTGCTGGAGTATTTGAAGCTCCAGGAGCCGGACCAGTATAACGCCGCCAACGCCGACCTGATGGCCCAGCTGGAGCTGCTGGCCGAGATGGAACAGCCCGCAATAGCCAATGTGCTGTAAAAAAGCGTATCTCCCGCCTTTGGGAGATGCGCTCATTTTTGGCTTGCGGAACATACGGAGAGAATCAGGAGCCCGGCAAAGGGCCGCTTAAAAGACAGAAGATATATAAAAGTATAATTTACGAAAAAAATTTTTCAAAAAATACTTTACAGCAGGGAGGGAATGTGCTATACTGACCCTACCAAAAGGAAAAAACGTCCTCCCCGTCTTGGGGAGGCGCTGTGCTTGCTATGTATGAAAGAGGTGCTTTAACTATGAAGGTTATGAAGCGGTTGCTTCCCCTGAGCATGGCGCTGGCCATGCTGCTGACCAGCTGCGGGCAGACTGGCGGCTCTTCCTCCGCCGTCTCGTCCTCCGCTGACGGCTCCTCCCCTGATGTGGCTCTGGAGGATATTTACACCGACCGGGTGGAGCTGGGCGAGATTATCCTCAACGACGACGGCCTTAGCGTGGAGGGGGATATCAGCGTTGATACAGGCGAAGACGGAGATGTCAGCATCCCGGACGGGGATGTACCTATGGCTGCAACCCCTATGCCCCTGGCTGATGCCTCGGTTAAGCAGGTGAAGGAGAACAGCCGGGTAAAGATTGATTACTCCAACTCCAACGACGGCTATGTGATGGTCAACTTTACCGGGACCACCAGGACCCGGCTGAAGGTACAGGTTGCCTGCCCCACCCCCAAGCTGGTGTATACTTATGACCTGAAAGCGGGCGAGTGGACCACCTTCCCCCTGACCGACGGCAACGGCAGCTATACTGTGACTGTGCTGGAGAACACCAGCGGCTCCAAGTATGCTCAGGTGCTTTCCACCAAGTTCAGCATACAGCTGACCGACGAGTTCTCCCCTTTCCTGCGGCCCAACCAGTATGTGGACTACAGCGGGGCCGCCAATACCATCGCCAAGGCGTCTGAGCTGGCCAAGGGCGAGACCGACCCGCTGAAGCTGGTGGAAGTGATCTACAAGTATGTGGTGAAAAACCTCACCTATGACAAGCAGCGGGCCGCCACCGTAAAGAGCGGCTATCTGCCCAATCTGGACAGTGTGCTGGCTGAAAAGAAGGGCATCTGCTTTGACTATGCCGCCCTGATGACCGGTATGCTCCGGAGCCTGGGCGTGCCCTGCAAGCTGGTGACGGGGTACGTCCCCCTGGGCAACGGCCAGACCGGCTACCACGCCTGGATCAGCGTCTGGTCTGATGAGACTGGCTGGGTGGAGGGCGCCGTCTACTTTGACGGCACCGCCTGGCAGCGGATGGACCCCACGTTTGCCTCCTCCGGCAACAGCAGCGACGCGATCATGCAGTTTATTGGCGACGGGACCAACTACAGCGTGAAATATATTTATTGATTGGACAGGAAAAATCCCCTTTACGAACAGGAGAATTTGCGTTAAAATGGGCTTACAGGGATGTAAGCCCATTTTTTTAGCGTCCAATTCTTTTTTGCGCCCGCCGTCTTCCCAGGGGCGGAGGAAAAAAGCTGAGTTGGAAGCGCTGAAATCAAGAGGATAGGAGTTATTTCATGGAGAAGAACCTGATTTCACACGAGGCCCTTTCTGCCCTGTGCCTGGAGCTGTCTATGCTGTTTCACGCGGGGGTGGCGGCGGGGGATGCCCTGACCCTGCTGGCGGAGGAGAGCGACAAGGCCTATCAGGGCATGCTGTCCGATATGGCGGGTCAGATGGATATGGGGTCCACCCTGGCCGCCGCCATGCGGGAGACAGGGCGGTTTCCCCTCTATGTCTGCGGCCTGGTGGAGGTGGGCGAACAGGCCGGCCGCACCGAGGAGGCCCTGGAGGCCCTGGCCCGGTATTACGAGAGCCGCGCCCGGCTGGACCGGCGCATCAAAAGCGCCCTGCTGTACCCGGCGGTGATGCTGCTGCTGATGCTGGTGGTCATCGGAGTGCTGCTGGTCCGGGTCCTGCCCATTTTCAACGATGTATACGCCTCTCTGGGCGGGCGGCTCACCGGCGTGGCCGGGGGCCTGCTGGTGCTGGGCCGCTGGCTGGACGGGGCTATGCCTGTGATGTGGGTGCTGCTGGCCGCTGTGGTGGTCTTCCTGGCCGCCTTTGCCGCCATCCCCGCGTTCCGTGAAAGACTGACTGTCCTCTGGCGGAAGAGGCAGGGGGACAAAGGGATTGCCCGGAAAATGAACGACGCCCGCCTGGCCCAGGCGCTGTCTATGGGCATGGCCAGCGGAATGCCGGTGGAGGAGGCGGTGCGGCTGGCCTCCGGGTTGCTGGAGGACGTTCCCCAGGCCAAGGCCCGGTGTGTGGACTGCTGTGCCCGGCTGGACCAGGGGGAGCGGGTGAGCACAGCCATGAAGGAGAGCGGACTGCTGCCCGCCGGCTCCTGCCGTCTGCTGGAGCTGGGCCAGCGGGGCGGCGCGGGGGACACCGCCATGGAGAAAATCGCCGCCGGCCTGTCTGAGGACAGCGAACTGGCCCTGGAGGAGAAGGTGAGCCGGGTGGAGCCTGCCCTGGTGCTGGTCTGCTCCATTCTGGTGGGGCTGATTTTGCTGTCTGTGATGCTGCCTCTGATGCACATCATGTCGGCCATTGGGTGACAGGCCATGAAAAAACGGTCATTTTTGGGCCCGCTGCTGCGGGGGCTGCTGCTGCCGGCGGCCTGTATCGCGGTGCTGGTGTTTTTCTCCACGGCGCTGAACAGCCTGAACAGCGGCCACGAGGAGGAGGACCAGCACCAGCTGAAGGAGGCGCTGCGCCGGGGCTGTGTGGCGTGCTACGCCTCAGAGGGAGTTTACCCCCCCAATCTGGATTATTTAAAGGAGCGCTACGGCGTCCAGGTGGATGAGAAGCGGTACACGGTGATGTACGATGTATTCGCGGACAATCTGATGCCGGATATTACTGTGCTGGTGAATGTGCCATGAGAAAAAGAACCATCCAACATCAAATCGACGGCCTGGCCGCCCTGCTGCTGTTCGGGGTGTTTGCGGTGTGCGTCCTGGCGGTGCTGCTCACCGGGGCGGACGCCTACCGCCGCCTGACGGTCCGGGACCAGGCGGCCTTTGACCGGCGGTCCTGCACCCAGTATATCGCCACCAAGGTGCGTCAGGCCGACGCCGGTGACGGCAACATCGCTGTGGAGGACATCGGCGGCGCCCAGGCCCTGGTCCTGGACGCGGGACAGGAGTATGTCACCTACCTCTACAGCTACGACGGCTGGCTGTGGGAGCTGTACACCTGGGCGGGGGAGCCCCCCGTCCCCGGCGACGGCCGGCAGCTGCTGGAGACGGAGCGGGTGAGCTGGTCTTTGGAGGAGCTGCTGCTTACGGCGGAGATCGCCCTGCCCGGCGGGGCGGAGGACACCCTCCTGCTGAACCTGCGGAGCGGAGAGGGGTGGGCCGCATGACAAGGAGCAAAGCGCCCCTGGCTATGATGGAGCAGATGGTGATGCTGCTGGTGTTTGCCCTGGCCGCCGCCCTGTGCCTCCAGGCCTTTGTAAAGTCCGACGAGATGTCCAAGCGGGGGGAGGCCCGGGATCGGGCTGCCGCCCTGTGCCAGAATGCCGCCGAGACCCTCCGCGCTACCGGCGGCGACTTCTCATGGGCGGAGAAGCAGCTGCGCCCGGAGGGCGGCGCTGTGTCCGAGAGCACAGAAGACGCCCTGCTCATTGGCTATGATGAGGACTGGAACGAGCCCTCTGCCCACGGCAAGGCTACGTGCTACAACCTGAGAGCCCAGCGGGTGGACAGCGGAACGGCCGGTTTAAGCAAGGCGGCCGTCTGGGTGGAGCTGTTTGAAGGGGAGGATGAACCCCTGTTTGAGATTGAAGTGGCCTGGCAGGAGGTGAGCCCCCATGGTTGAGAAAAAACGGGAGGGCTTTGCCCCGCCGGCCCTGGGGGGCAGCTCCCTGCTGGTGGCCTTTGCGGTGCTGGCCCTGACCATGTTTGCCCTGCTGTCCCTGTCCACCGTCCGGGCGGATGTCCGCCTGGGGGACGCGGCAGCTGAGGCGGTGAAGGGCTACTATGAGGCCGACTGCAAGGCCCAGGAGGTACTGGCCTGTCTGCGGGGCGGAAAACCGGTCCCCGATGATGTAGAAGTTAACAGTCAGGACCGGGGCTTCATGTGGACGGCCTTGTACAGCTACGCCGTCCCTATTTCCGACACCCAGGAGCTCCAGGTGGAGGTGCTGGTGGAGGAGACGTACGGCAGCTATCAGATCCTGCGCTGGCAGTCGGTGGCGGTGGGCGAGTGGAAACCGGACGACAGCCTGACCGTGTGGGACGGCAACGCGTTTTAACCGTCACAATTTGTTTCTGTGTTCCCGCCCCCGCAGGGGACGGGAGTTACAGGGATATGTTCAGCTTTGAGAGCACAAACGCGAATTGTGAGAAACATGAAGGAGAGTAGTTATGACGGCAATTTTGGAGCAGGACCGCAGGGAGGAGCTGCTGAATTATTTAGAGAAGGTGGCGAATGACAATCAGGCGTCTGACCTGTTCATCGTCCCCTATGCCCCGGTGTATAAAAAGGAGGGCAGGGAGCTGGTCAGCCTGGGGGAGATGCGCACCGACGAGGACACCTACGCCCTGGTGGAGATGATTTACAAGCTGTCTGACCGGGAGAATCATTTCCAGGAATTTCTGCACAACGGGGACGACGACTTCTCCTTTTCCGTCAAGGGGGCGGACCGGGACCGGGTTCCCGCCCGGTTCCGGGTCAACACCTACCGCCAGCGGGGCTCCCTGGCCGCGGTGATGCGGGTGGTGCCCTACGGCATCCCGGACTGGCAGGCCATGCGGATTCCACCCCAGGTGATGGAGCTGGCCGGCCTGACCAGCGACATGGTGCTGATTACCGGCCCAGCGGGCAGCGGCAAGTCCACCACCCAGGCGTGCATCATCAACCAGATCAGCCGGAACCGCTCCAGCCACATCATCACGCTGGAGGACCCCATCGAGTACCTGCACCGCAACGACCGGGACGCCAAGAGCATCGTCAGCCAGCGGGAGGTGGGGATTGATACCGAGGACTACCTGGCAGCCCTGCGCGCCTGCCTGCGCCAGGCCCCGGACGTGATCCTGCTGGGCGAGATGCGGGACCAGGAGACCATCCGGACCGCCATGACGGCGGCGGAGACGGGCCATCTGCTCATTGCCACCCTGCACACCAAGGGCGCTGTGAACACGGTGGACCGCATTGTAGATTCCTTCCCCAGCGGCCAGCAGGAGCAGGTCAGGGCCCAGCTGTGCATGGTGCTGCACACGGTGGTGTCTCAGCAGCTGCTGCCCAGCGTCAATGGGGGTATGGTGCCCGCCTTTGAGATCATGCACGTCAACTCCAGCCCCAGTATCAGCAACCTGATCCGGGAGAAAAAGAACAACCAGGTTAACAACGCCATCGCCACCGGCGGCAAGGACGGCATGATCTCCATGGACCAGTCCATCCTGGCCCTGTACAGGGCGGGAGAGATCACCAGGGACACGGCCCTGCAATACTGCGACAACCGGGAGCAGATGAGCCGCCTGCTGGGGACATAATGGGGCCGGTTTTGGCAGCTGCCTATTGCAATTAGCGCTCCATTCCGCTATAATAGCATGGAATTACGGCAATTCGGTCCGACGGACCAGACGATACAGGAGAGTGTTTGCATTGAAGTACGATTTTACCGCCATTGAGAAGAAGTGGCAGACCAAGTGGAAGGACGAAAAGACCTTTGCCTGCAAGAACGGCGACCCCAGGCCCAAGTTCTACGGTCTGGTGGAGTTCCCCTACCCCTCCGGGGCGGGCCTCCACGTGGGACACCCCCGGCCCTACACCGCCATGGACGTGATCGCCCGGAAAAAGCGGATGGACGGCTACAATGTCCTGCTGCCCATCGGCTACGACGCCTTTGGCCTGCCCACCGAGAACTTTGCCATCAAGAACCACATCCACCCCGCCATCATCACCAAGCAGAATATCGAGAACTTTACCCGCCAGCTCCACATGCTGGGCTACTCCTTCGACTGGGACCGGTGCGTGGACACCACCGACCCCAACTACTACAAGTGGACCCAGTGGATTTTCCTCCAGCTGTATAAGCATGGCCTGGCCTACAAGACTACCATGCCCGTCAACTGGTGCACCTCCTGCAAGTGCGTTCTGGCCAACGAGGAGGTGGTGGAGGGCGTCTGCGAGCGGTGCGGCGCCCTGGTGGTCCGCAAGGAGAAATCCCAGTGGATGCTGAAGATCACCGCCTACGCCCAGAAGCTCATCGACGGGCTGGACACTGTGGACTTCATCGAGCGGGTGAAGGTCCAGCAGAAGAACTGGATCGGCCGGTCCACCGGCGCGGAGGTCACCTTCAAGGCCACCACCGGGGACGACATCGTGGTCTTCACCACCCGGCCCGACACCCTCTTCGGCGCTACCTATATGGTCATCTCTCCGGAGCACCGCTTTGTCAGGGACTGGAAGGACAGGCTGTCCAACTGGGACGAGGTGGCCGCCTACGTGGAGGAGGCCGGGAAGAAGTCCGACTTCGAGCGCACCGAGCTGGCCGCCGACAAGGAGAAGACCGGCGTGATGCTCAAGGGCGTCAACGCCGTCAACCCGGTGAACGGCCGGGAGATTCCCATCTTCATCTCCGACTACGTCCTGGCCTCCTACGGCACCGGGGCCATCATGGCCGTTCCCGCCCACGATACCCGCGACTGGGCCTTCGCCAAGAAGTTTGGCCTGGAGATTATCGAGGTGGTGTCCGGCGGTGAGGACGTACAGAAGGAGGCTTTCACCGCCAAGGACGACACCGGCATCATGGTCAACTCCGACTTTCTCAACGGCATGACGGTGAAGGATGCCATCCCCGCCATCACCAAATGGCTGGAGGAGAAGGGCATCGGCCACGAGCAGGTAAACTACAAGCTCCGGGACTGGGTCTTCTCCCGCCAGCGGTACTGGGGCGAGCCCATCCCCATGGTGTGGTGCGACAAGTGCGGCTGGGTACCCCTGCCCGAGGACCAGCTGCCCCTGCTGCTGCCCGAGGTGGAGAGCTACGAGCCCACCGACAACGGCGAATCCCCCATCGCCAAGATGACCGACTGGGTGAACACCACCTGCCCCTGCTGCGGCGGCCCCGCCAAGCGGGAGACCGACACCATGCCCCAGTGGGCGGGCTCCAGCTGGTACTTCCTGCGGTATATGGACCCGGACAACGACAAGGCCCTGGCCTCCAAAGAGGCCCTGGACTACTGGGGCCAGGTGGACTGGTACAACGGCGGCATGGAGCACACCACCCTCCACCTGCTCTACTCCCGCTTCTGGAACAACTTCCTCCACGACATCGGGGTCATCCCCCACGCCGAGCCCTACGCCAAGCGTACCAGCCACGGCATGATCCTGGGCAAAAATCCCCACTACGTGGGCAACGTGGAGTCGGAGGAGGAGAAGCAGGCCCTGATGGACAAGTACGGCTCCCAGGCCCTGCGGCCCTCTGTGAAAATGTCCAAGTCTCTGGGCAACGTGGTCAACCCCGACGACGTGATCCGGGACTACGGCGCGGACACCATGCGGCTGTATATCATGTTCATCGGCGACTTTGAGAAGACCGCCACCTGGTCCGACGAGTCCGTCCGGGGCTGCAAGAAGTTCCTGGACCGGGTGTGGAACCTGAGCGAGAAGCTGAAAGACGGCGACGGCTACTCCCCCGAGAACGAGCAGGCCATCCACAAGGCCATCAAGAAGGTGTCCTCCGACATTGAGGCCATGAAGTTCAACACCGCCATTGCCGCCCTCATGGCCCTGGTCAACGACTTTTACGCCAAGGGCGCCACCAAGGGCGACTACAGGGCCCTGCTGCTGATGCTGTCCCCCTTCGCCCCCCACCTGTGCGAGGAGCTGTGGGAGCTGAACGGCTACGGCGGGCAGGTTTGCCTCCAGAAGTGGCCCGAGTACGACGAGAGCAAGACCGTGGCCGCTACCGCCAAGATGGCCGTCCAGGTGGGCGGCAAGGTGAAGGCCAACATCACCGTCCCCACCGATGCCTCCGACGAGGATGTAGTGGCCGCCGCCCTGGCCGAGCCCAAGATCGCCAAGCTGGCTGAGGGGATGACCCTGGTCAAGTCCATCGTGGTCAAGGGCAAGCTGGTCAGCCTGATTTTTAAGCCTCAGTAATTACGCGAAGCCGCTCCCAATGAAAGGGAGCGGCTTTTTCTTGACATGATAGTTGAATTATGGTACATTTTGTTTAGGCGCTGTCCAATACAGGCGAGGCGGTTCAGCTACACCACCCGAAAGGGGGTGAGCGTATGCCGGTTACGGTTACGGTTACGTTTCATATCTTCGGTTTAACCGTGACGATACGTATTAAACGCTGAAAACCGCCACCCCGCAACGGTGACGGTTTTCTTTTGAAAATCCAAACCACGGGCTGAACCGTCTTGTGGACAGCGCCCTTTACATGCCTACTATACCACCGTCCTGACGGTTTGTCAAGTTGAGTTTGTACTGATTCCTGATCTCACAAAGATTTGTGGAGGGAAAGCATAGATGAGTCAAGGGAGAATTATTGTAATTACAGGTCCGCCAGGGACAGGAAAAACCACAACGGCATCTATTATTGCAAAAGAATCGACCTTAGAAAAATCCGTACATATGCACACGGATGATTTTTATCATTATTTAAGCAAAGGTGCGGTATCTCCGCATTTACCAGAATCAAATGAGCAGAATTTGGTTGTGATTGAAGCTTTTTTAGAAGCTGCTAAGCGATACGCCCGAGGAAAATATGACGTAATTGTAGATGGAATTGTAGGACCATGGTTTTTAGAACCATGGCTGAACGTTGTCCAAGAGAGTTATGAAGTACATTATATTATCTTGAGGGCCAGTAAAGAAGAAACTATGAAGCGAGCAGTTGAACGCTCAAAATTAGACAGGAAAACCAATATTGAATTGGTGGAAACAATGTGGGAGCAGTTTTGTGACTTGGGAATTTATGAATCGCATGTTGTAGATACAACTATGCACTCAGTTGAGGGGACTGTTTCTGCGATAAAAGAAAAAGTGACAAACGGAATGGCTTTATTATTCTAGATAATTTTCATGTGTACAAATTCACAGGCTGTTTACAAATCCGCTCTTGACATTTGCGGTGGAAAGCAATATAATGACAATGTTAAAGCCATAAAAATGGCCCTTACGTGAGCGGGAACACCCCGCCGCGCGCGGAGGGAGGGAAATATAAATGTCGGAAGTCCGAGTGAGAGAAAACGAGTCTCTGGAGAGCGCCCTGAAGCGCTTTAAGCGCAGCTGTGCCAAGTCCGGAGTGCTGGCCGAGGTCCGTAAGCGTGAGCACTACGAGAGCCCCAGCGTCAAGCGCCGCAAGAAGTCTGAGGCCGCCCGCAAGAACCGCAAGAAGTTCTATTAAGCACAAAAACCGCCGGAGCAAGTTGCTCCGGCGGTTTTGTCGTAGTTCACTTCCAGGGCAGCCAGCTGCCGCTGCTGCGGGCGTCCATCATGTCCAGTGCGCCGTCCAGCATTTCGGCGGCGTCGGCCATGGTGAGGGTGTCGGCCAGCTGAACAGCCCCGGCGGTGTCTGCCCGAATGATACCGGAGGCAGACAGGTTGGCCGCCGCCTGGGCGGCCCAGTGGCCGTTGTCAGAGGAGAACACCGCCACCGGCACGTCGGTGATGTCCAGCAGGTTGTCCAGCATGACGGCGGCCTCCGCCCGGGAGATGGTATCCCCGGCGCCGAAGACGGGGGCGCCGCTCTCGTCCCGGGAGCCCTGTACCACCCCCGCTTTCAAGGCGGCGGAGACGGCGCCCTTGGCCCAGGTGGGGATGGCGTCGTCGTCAGAGAAGCCGGTGAGGGTGATGCCCTCCAGGTCCTCCAGTCCGGCCACCGGCATGGCCATGGTGAGGAACTGGGCCCGGGTGACCGTCTGGTCCGGGTCGAAGAAATAGCGGCCGTTCACATACCGTCCGGTGTAGATTCCCTCCTCCGCCAGGCGGATGGCGGCCTTCTGGATGGGATGGCCCTCCAGGTCGGAATAGGTCACCCTGGTGTCCGGCTTGTCGATGCGCAGGGACACCTTGGCCTCGGGAGAGGTGTTGCCGGCGGGGTCGATGGCCACATAGGTGAAGGAGTCGGAGCCCGTCTTGTTCTCATAGGGAGTGTAGACGAACTGGCTGGAGCCGTCCTCTGCCAGGGTGACGGCCCCCCGGGCGGGGGTGGAGGTGAGCTGGAAGGTGAGGGCGTCTCCCTCGCTGTCTACGGCGTCGAAGTAGCCGGTGATGGCCACGTTCTTATAGGTGGTCAGCTCCATATTCCGGGCCACCGGAGGGGTGTTTTCCTGGGTGAGGAGGTAGAGGGTGACGGTGGTCTGGGGGGCCTCCTCCCCGGAGGGGAAGGAGGGGGTGAACACCAGCGCAGTGGTGGTGACAGTGGGACTTTTGGCGCTCTGGAAGCGCAGGCCGGCCAGGGCGGTGGTGTCCACATAGGTTCCCACCTCCACAGGCATGTCGCCGATGCACAGGGCGCCTGCCCCAGGATCGGGCAGAACGTCAACGGTGATGCCGCTGAGGGCCGTTTTGCCGTCGGGCCTGACCACGAAGTCCTCGGCGGCAAAGGAGATGGCAGAGCCGATCAAGCCGTTTTTGGAGAAGTCGGCCACATAGGGGGCCTCCGTCTTTTTGTTCCAGAAAAAGGCGGAGGAGGGAAGGGCCAGAACGAAAGCCAGGACCAGCACCAGCACCGGTGCCGCCGCCCGGCGGAGGGAAATGCGTTTCATAGGGATACCTCCTTTAAAATGAGTGTATCCCTATTGTTTTGCCGATTCAGGAAAATTATGCGCTTTAATCTATGTAGCCGTTTTCGTTCGTCAGCGACATGATGGACACCTCAAAGGCGGTGCGCTCCTGGGTCCGGCCGTCCACCTCCTTGGTGTACACCCGGCTCTGGAGGCGGCCCTCCAGGGCCAGGCGGTCTCCCACCTCCATGGCCCCGCAGCGGTAGGCCAGGCTGCCCCAGGCGATGCAGGGCAGGTAGTCCGCCCGCCCATAGCGGCGGTTGGCGGCCAGAATCATGTCGCAGATGGTGCGGCCCAGGGGGGTGGTGCGGAGAATGGGCGGCTTGCATATGGTTCCGGACAGCTCCAGCCGGTTCTCGTCCTCCCCCTCCTCCTGGGAGAGGGTTTTGGCGAAGACGCTGACCACCAGTTTGCTGCCTACCCCACTGCGGTTGTTGAAGGTGCGCACCTCCCCCCAGACAGAGAGGGGAGCGCCCGCCTCCAGAGGGGGAAGGGCGCTGAGCTGTTCCCGGGAGGCCACCACATGGAGGGTATCCTCTGCCCCGGACAGGCGGCACACCGAGAGAGGGAGCAGCAGATACTCCACCCCGTGGTTTATGTGGGAGAGCGCAGGGGGAGCGGCCAGCCGCCCCCGGAGGAAAATTCTGTTGTTGTTTGTCTGCATGGAAGCAACACTCCTATCGTCAAAGGACCAAGGGCCTGTTGCTTTCATCCTATGCGGGGAGGTGGAGCGGTATGTCCCTAAAAATGGAAAACCCCTCCCGGCCGGGAGAGGTCAGAAGCGATTCAGAATTGCCCGGACCTGTTCGCCGGGCAGCTTGCCGGCGGGGACCAGGGGTGCGGGCTCCGGGGTGTAGGGGGCGATGGCCTTTTCGAACCAGAGCAGATCAATCCAGCTGCCGTTTTTATAGCCCGCATTCCGCTGTACCCCCATCAGGTCAAAGCCCATGGAGGCATGGAGACTCTCACTGGCAGGGTTGGGGCTGGCCACCAGGCCGTAGACCGTCCGCACCCCCTGGAGGCGCAGCAGGTCCATCAGCGCCTGATAGAGCCGCTTTCCCAGCCCCCGCCCTGCGGCGTCGGGGTGGAGGTAGATGGACAGCTCCGCCCCCCAGCCGTAGGCCGCCCGCTCTGCAATGCGGTGGGCGTAGGCGTAGCCCAGAGTGTTGTCCTTCTCCCCGGCAACGAGATAGGGATAGACCTCCGAGATGGAGGACACCCGCCGGGCAAACTCCTCCGGGCTGGGAAGGACATACTCAAAGGTGATATTGGTGGGGATATAGTGGGCATAGATGGAGAGGAGGGCGGGGACATCCGCCTTTGAGGCAAAGCGAAGCCGGGTCATTGCGCCTGTTTCAGCTCGCGGATGTCCTGATTGATGCGCCGGACGGAGGCTTTCAGCGCCCAGACATCGTCCTCAATCCGCTCGATCCGGGAGTCCGGCATCATTTTTTCCCGTATGATGGAGATGTCCTCCGCCAGCAGATTGAACATGGGCTTGACCTCCGCGTCCAGCAACACCTGCATACGGTGGGTGGCCTCGGTTAAGATTTCTTCCTTCTGCTGTGCCAGCTTCTGTTCCATGCGCTGATCTACTTCATCCAGGATTTCTTGCTTTTGCCGTTCCAGTTTTTGGTCCATTAGTTGACCAATCGCCAATAAGTCCTTTTCGTCCAGCATGTGAACTTCCTCCCTCTCTTTTTCTGCCATTATACCGCAGCGGCAGAGGGCTTGTCAATCATTTCCGGGGAACAGGCGGGGAGGACGGCGGTGATCCGGGTGCCCACGTCGGGGCGGGAGACCACCTCGAACCAGCCGCCGTGGCGCTCCACAATCCACTTGGCGATGGACAGTCCCAGTCCGGTGCCGCCGGTCTTCCGGTCACGGGACTGGTCGGTGCGGTAGAAGCGGTCAAAGATGTGGGAGATACCCTCGGGAGGGATGCCCATGCCCTCGTCCTGAACGGTGAGACGGACGTAGTTCCCCGCCTGAGTCACCCGCAGATAGACCCGGCCCTCCTCGGGGCTGTATTTCAGGCTGTTGTCCATGAGGATACGCAGCAGCTGTTTCATCAGGCCGGGGTCAGCATATATGCTGACGGGGTCCTCCCCCCAGCGGGGGAGGAAGGTGCGCTCAGGATGGAGCATCTCCTCCTCCCGGAGCACCTCGCCGGCCAGATCGGTCAGGTCGATGGGCTCCGGCTTTACCGGCTGGGAGTCATTGTCCCCACGGGCCAGGAAGAGCAGCTGCTCCACCAGCCGCTCCATGGAGGCGGCCTCCCCCCGAATGGCGTCGATGGACTCCTGGAGGGCCTCCGGGTCGGCCTTGCCCCATCGGTCCAGCAGGGCGGCGTAGCCCTGGATGACGGCGATGGGGGTGCGCAGCTCGTGGCTGGCGTCGGAGACAAAGCGCATCTGGGCGCTGTAGGCCTGATTCACCCGGTCCATCATCTCATTGATGGACTGGGCCAGGGAGCGCAGCTCCTTTTGGGTGGGGGGCAGGTCGATGCGGCTGTCCAGATGGGCGGCGTCGATCTTGTCCAGCTCCCCGGCCAGGGATTCAATCTCCCGTTTGGACATGTGGGTCATGGAGTTGAGCCGGGCCGCCGTGGCGGCCAGGTCCTGAATGGGCCGCAGTACCTTGCGGATGGACCGGTCACTGCGGAACAGGTTGGCAATCAGAGACAGCCCCTGGCACACCAGAATGACCACCCCCGCCCAGTACAGGCCGGTGAAGATACCGGAGGTGTCTACCGTGATGGCGTAAGGCCGGCCGTTGTTGGGCAACTCAATGGTGTAATACTCGCTGAGGTTCCAGGAGCGCCATCCTCCCTGGGTCTCCTGGCGTTTGGGTCCCAGCAGGATGGAGCCGACGGTAGTATCACCATCGGGCTCCCGGTCCAGAGGGGTGATGGTGTAGTCGCTGGCCTCCATCCAGACCAGGGCCTCCTGGGAGGGCACGCCCCGTTCGTTCACCAGCGCGGCCACGTCGGCGCACCGGTTCTCCGCGTAGGAAAAGATGCCGGCAGCGGCCAGGGCCAGCAGGAGCAGGTCCATTACCAGAAAAATGCCCAGCTGTCGCAGAAAGAACCCGATGTTCAGCCGCAGGGCCAGGGAGGAGTCCCGGGCGGCGGCGATGGGGTCCGCCGGGGGCGGGGTCTGAAATTTGTGGTGCTTGCGGGCCATGGGGACCGCCTCCTAACGGGTAGGGCGCGACGACCTCGGCGCGCCGTTTTGAATAGATGGCGTGCCCGGTGGTCACGCCCTACAGGCTTTTTATCCACTCCCGAATGGATTCCAGGTTCTCAAAGGCCACAAAGCTGCCGCCGTGGAGGAGAAAATCCAGATACCTGTCCTCCTCTGGGGAGCGGCTGCTGCCCTTGTCCCGGAGGGACTCCCGCATGGATTTGGTGGCCATGCCCACCATCCGCCGCTTGAGCCAGCCCACCTTCTTGGGAGCCCAGCCCCCCTGGAGGTAGAAGATCGGGGCGCCGTTGGTATAGTTGGCCTTGGCAAGCGTCTCCAGCACCTGCTGGGAGGCGGGAGACATGCCCACGCCGCACGCCCCCTTCACAGAGAACTTCTTCACAGCCTGGTCGATGCCCGAGATGTGCCCCGCCATCAAGGGGCCCATGTAGAAGACGGGCTCCCCGGCGGGGACATTGTGCTCAGCCCCGGAGAGGGGAAACACCTTCATTTTTTCCGTCTTGCCCAGCATTTCGGCGTACTGCCGGGTAAAGCCGGTGTTGGAGCGGTAGACGATGACCATAATTATTCCTCCTTAATGACATATCCCACGCCCCGGACGGTGTGGATGAGCTTGAGCCCGAAGGCGTCATCCAGCTTGGAGCGGAGAAAGCGGATATACACGTCTACCGAATTGGTTTCGCCCACAAAGTCGAAGCCCCAGACGGCGTCCAGCAGGGTCTCACGGGTGAGCACCCGGCCCTTGTTTTCCAGCAGGCAGCGGAGCAGGTCGAACTCCTTTTTGGTCAGCTCCACGTTCTGCCCCCGGACGGTGACCTGGTGCTTCTCCACGTCCAGAACCAGCGGCCCCGCCGCCAGAGGGACATTCTGGGCGGCCTGACCGCCCTTACCCCGCAGGGCGGCCCGGATGCGGGCTAGCAGCTCCTCGATGGCGAAGGGCTTGGTGATGTAGTCGTCCGCCCCGGAGTCCAGACCGGCCACCTTATCCACCACACTGTCCCGGGCGGTTAACATAATCACAGGGACCTGGCTCTCCCGCCGCAGGCGGCGCAGCACCTCCATGCCGGACAGCTGGGGCAGCATGATATCCAGCAGCACCAGGTCGAAGGAGCCGCCCAGGGCCAGCTCTAGCCCCCGGCGGCCGTCCAGGGCCTTTTCCACCTGGTAGCCCTCGTATTTCAGCTCCATCTCCACCATCCGGGCCAGCTTTTCCTCGTCCTCCACCAGAAGGATGCATTCCGCCATTTCCTTCACCTCGTTCTTGCTTTATTTTTCGTCAGAGTGCCAGTCGTGTTTCAGCTCCTCCATGACCTTGTGCCCCAGGTCGGCGGCGGTATCGGCCATAGAACCCATCATATTGTTCAGATTCTCCCGGTCCAGGTCTGGGCCGGAAAAGCGGTAGCGAAAGCCCAGAAAGAGCCCCACCAGCAGCAGTGGGATGGCCACCCAGAAGGCGCAGCACAGCAGCAGGAGCAGAATCAGCACCGGCAGGGCGGTGATGGGCTGGTCGTGCCGCCAGATCTCCAGCTCATTGTCCACAAGCCAGCGGCGCAGGGCGTTGAAGAACCTCCGCACTCCGTTTTTTCCACCCCGGGGCGGCTTGGCGGATTTCTTTTTTTCCTCAAAGGTCAGCGAGACGGGCAGCGGCTCAGCCTGGGGCGGCGCCTCGCTCTTGGTGGAGTAGTAGGCGCTCTCCGTCCGGGGGATGGCGCCCTTCTCCTCCAGGTAAATCAGCGCGTCCAGCAGATTGCCTCCGCTGTACTCCAGCGCCTCCTTGGCCTGGGCGTAGCTGACATCGGCTTTTTCCTTCAGGCGCTCTACCATTTCCAGTGTAATCTCCATATAGACGGCTCCTTTCTGTGGGCCATGTTCCCTTTTTCGCTGTTATCATAACACGGGCGGCTTGAAGGACCGTTTAGCTTTCATTAAGATTTTCTTAAAATTGTTCCCAGAAGGGAGCTCCGGTGTATCCCTGCCCCGCAGGGGACGGGAACAGAAAAATAGGAGAGAACGCGGCGCTTGCCCAAACGATTATACTATGATATAATCAGAAACGCAACCATGAAGAGAGAGGGGGAGGCCCATGAAAAAAAGACGTATTGTTCCGCTGCTGCTGGCTGCGGCGCTGTTTTTGGGACTGGCCCGCCCTCTGCCCGTATCGGCGGCGGCCCTTTACTTTACCAGCATCAACGACAGTGTGACCCCGCTGACCTCCGACACCATGCCCTGCTGGTCCGGAGGGGCGCTCTATGTGCCTTACACCGTCTTCAACGCCAACCAGAACGGGATTGGCGTCAGTCTGGGACTGGACACCACGTATAACCGGAGCAACAACACCGTGACCATATTCAACCTGCGGCAGATGCTGACCTTCGACCTGAACAGCGGCACCTGCCGGGACGATGTGTCGGGGACCTCCTACTCCGCCCGGGCCATCATGCGCAACGGAAAGCCCTATGTGGCCCTGGGTATGGTGTGCTCCTTCTTTGGGATGGAGTACAGCTATAACCAGCTGCCCTACATCCAGCAGGGCTATCTGGTGCGCATCAAGAGCGCCGATGCGGTGCTGGATGACGCCACCTTTATCGACGCGGCCCAGCGACAGATTAACAACCGCCTGCGGGACTACACCCAGAGCCTCAGCCCCGCCGAGACGGCCAACCCCGTGTCGCCGGTGGTCCCCTCCAATCCTCTGGGGCCCACTGAGGTGGACGGGAACAAGGCGGCGGTCTATCTGGCTTTCCGGTGCGAGAGCGCAGAGGGACTCTCCACCGTCCTGAGTGTGCTGGACGGGACTGGCCAGTATGCCGTCTTTTTTCTGGCCCCCCAGGTCATCCGGGAGGAGGGGGACCTGGTCCGCCGCATCCTGGGCACCGGGCACAGTGTGGGTATTCTGTCCCGCACCGGAGAGGCGGCTGTGCTGGAGGAGGGCCGTCTGGCTCTGGAGGAGCTGGTCCACACCCGCACCACTTTGGCCTATGTGCCGGAGGAGGCCCGGGAGGGGCTGGAGGAGCGGGGCTGGGTGTGCTGGACAGAGACCCTGCTTCTGGAGCCCGGCGATACCGTGGGTGGAACGGGCTTTGCCCATACCGCCCTGAACCGCCTGGGGACCCGCCGCCGCACCGTTTACCTCACCCTGGAGGGCGGGAACAACGCGGCCCGGGTGCTGCCCGCCCTGCTGCGGCAGTTGGACAGCGGCAGCTATACTGTGGCCATCCCCCTGGAGACCAAGCTGTAGAAAAAACCGCCGGCAGGGCCGGCGGTTTTGATTTGGCGCGCCGGGGAGTTCTTTTGTTTTGGAAATTGCCTTGTCTTTTTCTTGACAAACTGGTATAATAACGGAAACGATGAACCTAAAATGGGGAGGTGGGCCCTTGGAGGCACCCATTTACCACCTGGAAGGGGTGGTGAAAGCGAAGGAGGAGAGCATGGAGGACTTTGTGGGTCCGCTGGACCTGATCCTCCACCTGCTGAGTAAGAACAAACTGGAAATCAAGGATATTCCCATCGCCCTGATTTTGGACCAGTATATGGAGTGGATGAACAAACGGAAGCAGCTGGACCTGGAGGTTGCCAGCGACTTTGTAACGATGGCCTCCCATCTGGTGTACATCAAAACCAGAATGCTGCTGTCCATCAACGACGAGGAGGCCATGAGCGAGATGGAACAGCTCATCGCCACCCTGGAGGCCCATCAGCGCAATGAGAACTACCTGAAAATCAAGGCGGTGGTGCCTGCCCTGGACAGCCGCTATCAGATCGGTCGGGACTACCTGACCAAGGTGCCCGAGGCGGTCCGGCCGGATAAGCAGTACCGCTATGTCCATGACAGGGCCGACCTGCTCCACGCCATGAATGCGGTGCTGGGCCGGCTGGACAACAAGCTGCCCCCGCCGGTGTCCGCGTTCCAGGGCATTGTGGGCCGGGAGCCCTACCCGGTGGCCGACAAGGCGGGGGAGATCATCCGCAAGCTGGTCCGGTTCGGGGTGACCCGGTTCCGGGCACTGTTCAAGGGCAGCCGCAGCCGGTCGGAGGTGGTGGCCACCTTTCTGGCGGTGCTGGAGCTGTGCAAGGCCCGCCGCCTGCTGCTGGCCGGAACGGAGACCGACTGCACCGTCACCTGCACCCAGGAGGAGGGCGCGGTGGAGTTCACATCAGAGAATTATTGACGAGAGGGGGCGCCCCTGTGGAAGTTAAGGAATTGGAATCCGCTCTGGAGGGGGTGCTGTTCGCCGCCGGGGAGCCGGTGGCGGTGGAGCGGCTGTGCCTGGGTTTGGAGGTGGACAGACCCACCCTGGACGCGGTGGCCCAGCGGCTGATGGACCGGTATAAATATGACCGCCGGGGCATCCGCCTGGTGAGGCTGGATACCAGCTATCAGCTGTGTTCCGCCCCGGAGTTTGCCGGGTACATCCGAAAAACTCTGGAGAGCCGCAAGCCCGCCCGGCTGTCCCAGCCGGCCCTGGAGGTACTGGCCATCATCGCCTATTACCAGCCCGTCACACGGGCCTATGTGGACCAGGTGCGGGGAGTGGACAGCTCCTACACCATGGGCCTGCTGCTGGAGCGGGAGCTGATCGAGGAGGCGGGACGGCTGGCCGTTCCCGGCCGCCCCATGCAGTTCAAAACCACGAAAAACTTTCTGCGTTCCTTCGGCCTGTCCAATCTGGAAGAGCTGCCTGAGCTGCCCAACCAGTCCCAGGAGGGCAGTCAGCTCACCCTGGAGCTGGAGGCCAGCCTTCAGCGCCTCCGGGAGGCGGAGACGGTGGAAGAGAGCGGAGCTGAGGCGCCGGAGCCCCCGGCGGAAGGGCTGTGAGGGCCCTGCATATCCTGGCCGTCATTGTTCTGGTCCTGCTCCTCATCGGACAGGTCCGGGTGGGCGGCCGGGCGGAGTTCAATGCGGACGGCTTTTTCCTGTGGGTGCGATTGGGGAAGCTCCGAATCAAGATTCTTCCCATGAAGCCCAAGGAGGAGAAGCCCCAAAAGCCGAAAAAGCCCAAGAAGAAAAAGAAGCCTAAGGAGCCAAAAAAGGAGAAGGAGCCCGTCCCGTTCCCGGAGAAGGTGGGCGGGGCGCTGGAGTACGCCAAGGCCCTGCTTCCCGTGGCCCTGGAGGCGGCCGGCGGTATGCTGCGGGGCCTGCGGGTGGACAACCTGGAGCTGGAGCTGACCGCCGGGTCCTCCGACCCTGCGGATGCGGCTATGCTCTACGGCCGGGCCTGCGCCGCCCTGGGGGCGCTGTGGGAGCCCCTGACCGGGGCGTTCAAGGTGAAGGACGGCTCCGCCCGGGTGAAGCTGGATTTTGACGCCCCGGGGATGACAGTGTACGGCGCGGCAGCCCTGTCCATCAAGACCGGCACCGTGGCGTGGATTGGCCTGCGGGCGGGCTGGAAGGCGCTGCTTGGAGCACTTGCCGCAAAAAAGCGGCTGAAAACAAAACAGAGAAAGGCGGCATGACCGATGGAACAGGAGAAGAAAAATTCCCTCAGTGAGCTGATGAAGACCACGATGGACCACGTCAAGACCATGGCGGACGCCAACACCATCATCGGCACCCCCATCCACGCGGAGGGGGTTACCCTCATCCCCGTATCCAAGATGTCTTTTGGCGTGGGGGGCGGCGGCACAGAGTTTACCACAAAAGCCGGCGCACCTACAGCCAGTTTCGGCGGCGGCTCCGCCGCCAGCGCCAAGCTGGAGCCGGTGGCCTTCCTGGTGGTCCGGGAGGACGGCAGCGTGAAGCTGCTGCCGGTGGCCCCGCCTCCTGCCACTACCGTGGACCGGGTGATTGAGACAGTGCCCGAGGTGGTGGACAAGGTGACCGGTTTTATCGAGAAGCAGCAGGAGAAGAAGGCCCAGAAGGAAGCCGAAGGGGATTTTGTGGAATAATGGCTTTTGATTGACCTGAAAAAAGGATGGCAGGGGCGGATATCATCCGCCCGTGACGCCCGGGGTCCTCTTGGCTGCGGGCGGCGGATAGCCGCCCCTACAGGCATAACAACATAAAATTTCCTGGAAAGAAAGGTAAAAAGCCGCTCCATACTATTGTTATCTGCAATAAAGAGGTGGCATGTGTTGAAGCGACTTTTTTCCGTACTCCTGACTGGAGCGCTGCTGTTGTGTCCGGTGCCCGGTGCACAGGCGGCACAGGCGGCCCCGAACATTTCCGCCGCCAGTGCTGTGCTGATGGACGGGGACACCGGCCGGGTGCTCTATGAGCGGGACGGCCATGCCCGCCGGCTCATTGCCAGCACCACCAAACTGATGACCGCCCTGACGGCCCTGGAGTCGGGACACAGCCTGGGGGAGATTGTCACCGTGAAGCCGGAGTGGGCGGGGGTGGAGGGCTCCTCCATCTACCTGGTCCCGGGGGAGAAGCTCACCCTGGAGGCCCTGCTCTACGGGCTGCTGCTCCGGTCGGGCAACGATGCCGCCCTGGCTATTGCCGGCCACTGCGGGGGGACGGTGGAGGAGTTTGTCGGGCAGATGAACCGCAAGGCCCGGGAACTGGGGATGACAGACACCGGCTTTGCCAACCCCAACGGCCTGGACGCCGAGGGGCACTACTCCTCCGCCTATGATATGGCCCTCCTGGCCCGGACCTGTCTGGAGCATGAGGAGCTGGCCAAGATTGTCTCTACCAGGTCCATTACCCTGGGCACCCGCACCTTTACCAACCACAACAAGCTGCTGTGGCGGTATGAGGGCTGCGTGGGCATGAAGACGGGCTACACCGAAAAGGCGGGGCGCACCCTGGTGTCCGCCGCCCGGCGGGACGGCATGACGCTGATTTGCGTTACGCTCAACGCCCCCAGCGACTGGGCGGACCACACCGCCCTCTTCGACTGGGGCTTTGCCAATTATGAGGCCCGCACCCTGGCCCGGACAGGGGAGAAGGCGGGACGGCTGCCCGTCTCCGGGGGGCTGACGCCCCTCTGTTCTGTGGAGCTGGCGGAGGACCTGACCGCCGCGCTGTCCCCCGGTGAGCGGGTGGAGGCGGTCTGTGAGCTGTGGGAGGCCGCCCTTACCGCACCTGTATCCGCCGGAACTCAGGTGGGGGAGAAAATATATTATGTAAACTCGAAGGAGCTGGCCAGAGTGCCTCTGGCGGCGGGACAGAGCGTCCCGGACATCCTTGCGCCCAGGGGAGGGTTCAATCTGTGGAGGAACGTCTTCAAAAGCTGATCTCCGCCTGCGGGCTGGCCTCCCGGCGGGCGGCGGAGGGGTGGATTATCGCGGGACGGGTGACCGTCAACGGGGAAAAGGCCCGCCTGGGGGACCGGGCGGACCTGGACCGGGACACGGTCCTGGTGGACGGCAGGCCCTTGAAGCCGGGAGGCGGGCGGACCTATTTGATGCTGAACAAGCCCCGTGGGTATGTGACCACCCTGTCCGACGAGAAGGGCCGCAGGACGGTGGCCGGTCTGGTCTCCGGCTGCGGGGCGCGGGTGTGGCCGGTGGGGCGGCTGGATATGGATTCGGAGGGGCTGCTCATCCTCACCGACGACGGCGCCCTCACCCACCAGCTCCTCCACCCCAGCCACCAGGTGGAGAAGGAGTACCTTGTGTGGGTGACGGGCAACATGAATAAGGCCCTGCCCATTTTGTCCGCCCCCATGGCGCTGGACGGGGAGGAGCTTGCCCCCGCCCGGATACGCAGGGGGCGGGACAGCGGCGGGGTCCACCAGCTGTCCGTTACCATCTGCCAGGGGAAGAACCGCCAGGTGCGGCGGATGTGCGCCCAGGCCGGGCTGGAGGTGCTTCGGCTGAAACGCATCCGGGAGGGCTCGCTCTCTCTGGACCAGGGACTGAAAGCGGGGCAGTGGCGGCATCTGACCGATGAGGAGCTGCTGGCCCTTACAGGGCCGTTAAGCGACGCCTGAGGGATTTTTGCAGGGGAAACAGCGGCATTCCTGCAAAAATTTCTTGCATTTCTGCCGGAAAGAGAGTATGATGAAAGGCGTTATTTGACCGGAAGGGTGAGGGGCCATGAACCGAGATATTTTGACCGCCATACAGGAGAATATGCATACCTTTTCCAAGGGGCAGCGGAAGATCGCCAGCTTTATTCTGGAGTCCTACGACAAGGCCGCCTTTATGACGGCCAGCCGCCTGGGAAAACGGGTGGGGGTGAGCGAGTCCACCGTGGTCCGCTTTGCCTTTGAGCTGGGCTACGACGGCTACCCGGATATGCAGCGGTCCCTCCAGAAGATGATCCGCAACCGGCTGACCAGCGTCCAGCGCATTGAGGTGACCAACGACCGCCTGGGGGACCAGGACCTGCTGTCCATGGTGCTCCAGTCGGACATTGAGAAGATCAGGCAGACCCTGGAGGAGCTGGACCGGGACAGCTTTGAACAGACGGTGGACGCGATTGTGTCCGCCCGGAAAATTTACATCATCGGCGTGCGCTCCTCCGCGTCCATCGCCTCCTTCCTGCATTTTTACTTCAACCTGATTTTTGAGAATGTGGTGCTGGTATCTGCCAACACCGCCAGCGAGACCTTTGAGAGCCTGCTCCGGGTGGGGGAGGGGGATGTGGTCATCGGCATCAGCTTTCCCCGGTACTCCAGCCGCACCGTCCAGGCCATGAGCTTTGCCCGGGACCGGGGGGCGGCCACCGTGGCCATCACCGACAGCGAGAGCTCCCCCCTGATTCCCATCTCCCGCTATGCCCTGATGGCCCGCAGCGACATGGCCTCCTTTGTGGACTCCCTGGTGGCGCCGCTGTCCCTGGTCAACGCCCTGCTGGTGGCGGTGAGCCAGCGGAAGAACGAGGACCTGGCCAATACCTTCCACACGCTGGAGAAAATCTGGGACGAGTACGGCGTCTATGAAAAGGTGCAGGAATGAACCGGCCTGATATTGTTGTGGTGGGGGGCGGGGCCGCCGGCATGATGGCGGCCGTCTGCGCCGCCCGGCAGGGGGCGGCCGTCACCCTGATTGAGCGTAATCGGAAGGTGGGCAGGAAGCTGTATATCACTGGCAAGGGCCGGTGTAACGTGACCAACCACTGCTCCCCCGAGGAGGTCCGGGCCAATATCCCCCGGAATGCCAGGTTTCTGTACAGCGCCCTGGAGCACACGCCTCCGGCCTGGGTGGAGGAATTTTTTGAGTCGCTGGGCGTAAAACTGAAAGTGGAGCGGGGAAACCGGGTGTTTCCCGCCTCCGACAAGTCCGCCGACATCATCGACGCCCTGTTTTTCGAGCTGAAACGGCTGCGGGTGACGATTGTAAACGGCCGGACGTCAAGCATCTGCCTCCGGGACGGCGGGGTGTGCGGCGTGGAGATGGGAGAGGGAACGGGCCTTACTGGTTTCCCCTGCAAGGCGGCCGTCTTGGCCACCGGGGGGCTGTCCTACCCCGCCACCGGCTCCACCGGCGACGGCCACCGGCTGGCAGCGGAGCTGGGCCACACCGTGGTGGACTCCAGGCCCTCCCTGGTGCCCCTGGAGTCCCCGGACCCCTTCTGCGCCCGGATGCAGGGGCTGGCCCTGAAAAATGTGGTGCTGACGGTGAAAAACGGCAAAAAAAAGACGGTCTTTCAGGAGCAGGGGGAGCTGCTGTTTACCCACTTTGGCCTGTCCGGACCGCTGGTGCTGAGTGCCAGTGCCCACATGGGGGACTTTGAGAAGGAATCCTACACCTGCGCCATTGACTTAAAGCCTGCCCTGGACGAGGCCGCCCTGGACGCCCGCCTGGTGCGGGAGCTGTCCGCCGGGGCCAACCGGGATATGGACAATGTGATGGGGACGCTGGCCCCCCGGCTGCTGGTGCCCGTTCTGCTGGAGCGGGTGGGTATCCCGGGAAATAAAAAGGCCCACGACCTGACAAAGCAGGAGCGCCGGCGGCTGCTGGAGCTGTTCAAGTGTTTCCCCGTGGCGGTGTCCGGTCCCCGGCCCATTGAGGAGGCCATTATCACCTCCGGGGGCGTGAAGGTCTCTGAGGTGGACCCCAAAACCATGCAGTCCAAAAGGGTGCCCGGCCTGTTCTTCGCCGGGGAGCTGCTGGACGTGGACGCCTACACCGGAGGCTTCAACCTCCAGATTGCCTGGGCCACCGGCCGGGCGGCGGGAGAGGGAGCCGCGGCATATTTAGGAGAAAATGATGGATCAAAGCAATTCTGATGTAAAATTAGGCCGGTTTTTAAGCCTGGTCCTGCGCCACAACCCCGGCGCGGCGGGGATTACGCTGGACGAACACGGCTGGGCGGATGTGAACGAGCTGCTGGCCGGGGTGAACCGCGCCGGGCGGAAGATCGACATGGACACCCTGGAGCGCATCGTCCGGGAGAACAACAAGCGGCGGTATTCCTTCAACGGGGACCACACCAGAATCCGGGCCAACCAGGGCCACTCCATTTCGGTGGACGTGGAGCTGAAAGAGGCGGAGCCGCCCAGGTATCTGTACCACGGGACAGCCAGCCGGTTTCTTCCCGCCATTCAGCGGGAGGGAATCCGGAGGATGAGCCGGCAGTATGTCCACCTGTCCGGGGAGTTTGAGACGGCTGTGGCGGTGGGGAGGCGCCACGGGAACCCTGTGGTCATCACCATCGACGCGGCTGCGATGAGGCGGGACGGCATCACCTTCTACTGCTCGGAGAACGGCGTGTGGCTGTGTGAGCATGTGGAGCCCAAGTATTTTGTCTCCTGACTCAGCTCGGACTGGAGCGCGGCCCCGGTGCGTACCCCCAGCCGGAAGCCCTGGACAGAGTAGAACGCCAGAACGGCCTGGAGCGTTTTTTGGAGATTTGCGTCCAGTTCATTGTTGAGCAGGTCAAGCTGCATGGCCTCGCCGAAATCTTTCGGTTGGCTTTCGATTTGAGGTCTGATATAATGTTCGTACATCCAGCGCATCAGATCGGTCATAAGTATTTCCTCCAACACGACTTATTTATATGTATTATACACGACTAAATTATATGTGTCAATAGGTTTGGGTGATATTATGGAAGAAAATTTGTTGAAGGAGTTTGGAAAACGTTTAAAAGCCTTGCGCAAAGAAAAAGGACTTAAACAAGTAGATATGGCTAACATTATGGAAATGACGGATCGTCAGTATCAGCGGTATGAGTATGGGATGGTAAATGTCCCGGCTACGACATTGAACTTCTTTGCCGATTTTTTCGGCGTGACCACCGATTACCTCCTGGGGAGAGAGTAGGGGCCGCCGCCCTCGGCGGCCCGTTGCTCGGGCTTTTGCAGGAGGGCGGGACGCCCAGGGGGGCGTCCCCTACAAACTATGAACGGAGCGATCAACATGAGCTATAGAAGCATCGCCATCGACGGCCCGGCGGGGGCGGGGAAGAGTACCCTGGCCCGAAAGCTGGCGGAGAAGCTGGGTTTTCTCTATGTGGACACCGGGGCCATTTACCGCACAGTGGCCCTGGCGGTTCTGCGGGCGGGGACGGACCCGTCTGACCAGGCGGGGGTGGCCCCTCTGCTGGAGGAACTGGACATGAAAATGGCCTACGGAGCGGACGGCGTACAGCGGATGTACCTGGCCGGGGAGGACGTGTCGGAGGCCATCCGGGAGCACCGGGTGTCGGGGGCGGCCTCTAAGGTCTCCGCCATCCCGGAGGTGCGGGCCTTTTTGCTGGACTTCCAGCGGAAGCTGGCCGGGGAGCACGATGTGGTCATGGACGGCCGGGACATCGGGACCGTGGTGCTGCCCCAGGCGGATGTGAAGATTTTCCTCACCGCCGCCCCGGAGGCCAGGGCCCGCCGCCGTCTGCTGGAACTGGAGCAGCGGGGGCAGGAGGCCGGCTTCGACGCCGTTCTCAGGGACATCAGGGAGCGGGACTGGCAGGACGAGCACCGGCCCATCGCCCCCTTGAAACGGGCGGACGGCGCCGCCCTGCTGGACACCACCCAGCTGAATCTGGAGCAGAGCCTGGAGGGGCTGCTGTCCCTGGTAAAGGAGAAGATCGCCCTGTGAGTGAAGAAATTGCCGTCAAAGCGGAAAAGAAAGTGAAGGAGTCACCGGAGCAGCGGAAGAGGCGGATGGACTGGTTCTTTCATCTGCTGTACATCGTCGTCTGGCCCTACTTCCGCCTGATTCACCCCGTCCATGCCGTCGGTAGGGAGAACATCCCCGAGGGCCCGGCGGTGATCTGCCCCAACCACACCACCGCCGGCGACCCGTTCTATGCGGTTTTTGCGTTCGGCTACAGGTGGCCCATGCGGGCCATGGCCAAGGTGCAGATCATGCGCGTCCCCTTCATCGGCTGGATTCTGGGAAAGGCGGGGGTGTTCGGCGTGGACCGGGACACCACCGACGTGCGGGCGGTGCGCACCGCCATGAAGTTCCTCAAGGAGGGCGACAAGCTGCTCATGTTCCCCGAGGGCACAAGGGTCCACGAGGGGGAGGATGTCCAGGCCAAGGTGGGGGCGGCGCTGTTCGCCACCCGGACGGGCGTGCCCCTGCTGCCGGTGTACATACAGCGGAAAAAGAAGCGGTTCCGGCGTAATACGGTGGTAATCGGGGAACCCTATTATCCGGAGTATGAGGGGCGCAAGCCCACCTCCGACGAGCTCCAGGTGATGGCCCAGGACCTGATGGACCGGGTGCAGGCCCTGGGGGAGGGCGTGGGATGAGGAAAATCGTGCTGGCCAAGTCCGCCGGCTTTTGCTACGGCGTCCGCCGGGCGGTGGAGCTGGCCGAGGAGAAGGCCGCCCAGGGCATTCCCTGCGTCATGCTGGGCCCCATCATCCACAACAGGGATGTGATCGACCGTCTGGCCGCCCAGGGGCTGCGGGTGGTGGACCGTCCGGAGCAGGTTCCCGACGGCTCCGCCGTCATTATCCGCTCCCACGGGGAGAGCCGGGCCGTCCACGAGCATTTCGCATGGCGGTGGATCGAGGTCTTCGACGCCACCTGTCCCAACGTCACCCACATCCATCAGATTGTGGAGGAGGCGGAACTCCGGGGCCGTCAGCCTGTGATCGTGGGCACGCCGGACCATCCGGAAGTACTTGCCATCGCCGGATGGTGTAAGGCTCCAGTGGTTGTTTCCGGGGAAAAAGATTTGGAAGAATGGCTTGAAAGTGGGAAAAACCGCAACAATTTGCCCCTCACGTTTGTTTCTCAAACTACCTCCACTCAGAAAATTTGGGAAAATTGCGTGAAAAAAGCAAAAAAACTATGTACAAACGCGGAATTTTTTGATACAATATGCGGAGCGACGTCCAAACGCCAGGAGGAGGCCCGCCAGCTGGCCGCGCAATGCGGCCTGATGGTAGTGGTGGGCGACAGGCAGAGCTCCAACACCAAACGGCTCGGGGAGATCTGCCGGGAGTCCTGTTCCCACGTCCTGCTCGTCGAGCGGGCGGAGGACATCGATCTCAACCGGCTGCCTCAAGCGGATATGGTCGGCATCACGGCGGGCGCATCGACGCCCGCGTGGATAATAAAGGAGGTCATTGACAAAATGAGCGAAGAAATTTTAGAGATGGACAAATCTTTCCAGGAGATGCTGGAGGAGTCGTTCAAAATTTTGAATAATGGAGATAAGGTTACCGGCACCGTTGTGGCCATCACGCCCACCGAAGTCCAGGTCGAGCTGGGCATCAAGTACCCCGGCTACATCGCCCTGACCGAGCTGAGCGACGACCCCACGGTAAAGGTTGAGGACATCGTGAAGGTGGGCGACGAGATCGAGTCCATCGTCATGCAGGTCAGCGACCGCGACTGCCTGGTGAAGCTGTCCAAGCGCCGCCTGGACATCAACAAGGGCTGGGAGGAGATCGAGGCCGCCCGGGAGAACGAGACTGTAGTCGAGGGCTTTGTCACCGAGGACAACAAGGGCGGCGTGGTGGTTTCCGTCAAGGGCGTGCGGGTGTTCGTCCCCGCTTCCCAGACCGGCCTGCCCCGGGAGACTCCCATGAGCGAGCTGCTCAAGCAGAAGGTCCGCCTGGTCATCACCGAGGTCAACCGGGCCCGCCGCCGCGTGGTGGGCTCCATCAGCCGCGTCACCCGCGCCGAGCGGGCTGCCGCCGCCGAGAAGGTCTGGGCCGAGATTGAGGACGGCAAGCGCTATACCGGCACCGTCAAGTCCCTCACCTCTTACGGCGCTTTCGTGGACATCGGCGGCGTGGACGGCATGGTTCACATCTCCGAGCTGTCCTGGAGCCGCATCAAGCACCCCTCCGAGGTGGTGAAGGTGGGCGACACCGTGGACGTGTACGTCATTTCCGCCGACAAGGAGAAGAAGAAAATCTCCCTGGGGATGAAGGACCACAGCCAGGACCCCTGGACCGTGTTCACCAGCACCTATCAGGTGGGCGACACCGCCAACGTGCGCATCGTCAAGCTGATGACCTTCGGCGCCTTTGCCGAGGTGGTCCCTGGTGTGGACGGCCTGATCCACATCTCCCAGCTGGCCGATCACCGGGTGGAGAAGCCCGGCGACGTGGTGGCCGAGGGCGACAAGGTGGACGTGAAGATCACCGACGTGGACATGGAGAACAAGAAAATTTCCCTGTCCATCCGTGCCCTGCTGGAGCCCTCCTATGAGGAGGAGCCCGCTGAGGACGAGGAGGCCCCCGCTGAGGGTGAGTAATGATTACAGCATGAGCCCGGCCGCAACGCGGCCGGGCCCGTTTTTTCGTTCAGAGGATGAAAATCTGGAAATTGTGGTCAAAAATTTTGGGAAATTTTTGTTTTTCTCTTGCAAAAATAGGATAAAATTGTTATAATACAGGTAGTTTAAAACGGGTAGGAATGGAAAAGGCCGAAGTCGGACAAGAGAAAGTGAGGTAACAGGTGTTCCAGATCGGGGATAAGGTGGTCCACCCCATGTATGGGGGAGGCGTGGTGGAGAGCATCGTCCAGAAGACGGTGGACGGCGTGGTGCGGGATTACTATATCCTCCAGCTGCCCAACCGCTCCATGGTGGTGATGGTCCCCACGGAGAACTGTGAGGAGATCGGCGTGCGCCCGGTGGTGGACGAGGCGCAGGCCGACCGTGTGCTGGCCGCCATCCCGGAGATTCAGGTGGAAATGACTGCCAACTGGAACCACCGCTATCGGGAAAACATGGAGCGGATGAAAAGCGGTGACCTGTTCGAGGTGGCCCGGGTCATCAAGGGACTGACCATCCGGGACCAGAAGCGGGGCCTGTCCACCGGGGAGCGGAAGATGCTCCACTCCGCCAAGCAGATTCTGATCTCTGAAATCGTGCTGTCCAAGAGCGTCAGCTACGAGTCGGTGGAGGAGGAGCTGAACACCGCGCTGGCATGAACATGACTGAGAACGCAGGGCGGCTTTTTTGTTCCGAATGGGAATGAAAAGGCCGCCATTTTTTGTGCTTTTCCAAGTTGGGGATTTGTGCTATAATCAGAGATAGAGCGATGGAACAACATGACGGATAAGGAGCGAGGATAATGGGCCTGTTTTCTCTGTTCAAAAAGAAAAAGCCCGAGGAGCCCAAGTGCTCGGCGGTAATTGTGTCCGCGGGGCTGGCCCGGCGGATGGGGGGCATCGACAAGGTGCTGGCCCCTCTGGGGGAGCTGCCGGTGCTGGTTCACACCCTCTACGCCTTTCAGGACTGCCCGGTCATTGACGAGATTATCGTGGTGGCCCGGGAGGACCTGGTGGTGGAGGTGGGCCGCCTGTGCCGGGAGTTCAATTTGGACAAGGTGCGCAAGGTGATCGTGGGGGGCCAGGAGCGGATTCACTCCGTCCAGGCCGGCCTGGGGGAGACAGACCCCGAGGCCGACCTGATCGCCATCCACGACGGGGCCCGCCCCCTGGTGCCCCAGGAGGTCATCCGGGACGCGGTGGCCCGGGCGGCCCTCACCGGGGCTGCCGCCCCGGCGGTCCCGCTCACCGACACCATCAAGCGTACCGAGGACGGCCTGGTGGCGGAGACGGTGGACCGGTCTCAGCTGTGGGCGGTGCAGACCCCCCAGGTCTTTGAGGCGGGGCTTATCAAGGCCGCCACCCAGAAGGCCATCGACGACGGCGAGCTGCTCACCGACGACTGCGGCGCGGTGGAGCGGATGGGGATGAAGGTCACCCTCACCAGCGGCAGCCAGGAGAATATCAAGATTACCACCCCCCTGGACCTGATCCTGGGGGAGGCCATCCTCCAGGCCAGGGTGGAGGAGGGAATGTGGCGATGCAAGCAGTGAGAATCGGCCACGGCTACGATGTCCACCGGCTGGCGGAGGGACGGAAGCTGATCCTGGGGGGCGTGGATATCCCCTGGGAGTGGGGTCTGCTGGGGCACTCTGACGCCGACGTGCTCACCCACGCCGTTATGGACGCCCTGCTGGGGGCGGCGGGCCTGGGGGACATCGGAAAGCACTTCCCGGACACCGACGCCGCCTATGCCGGGGCAGACAGCCTGAAGCTGCTGGCCCATGTGGTGGAACTGCTGAGGGAGCAGGGGTACGCCGTGGGCAACGTGGACGCCACCGTCCTGGCCCAGCGGCCCAAGCTGGTGCCCCACATCCCCGCTATGCGGGACAACCTGGCCCAAGTGATGGGTGTTTCTCCCGACCGGGTCAATGTGAAGGCCACTACCGAGGAGGGGCTGGGCTTTACCGGCTCCGGGGAGGGCATGGCCGCCCATGCGGTGGCGCTGATTGAAAAGACATAGAAGAAGCCCGGCGCGTATGCGCCGGGCGTTTGTATATTCAGGTGTTTTCTTCCTGAGATAAGGTGTGCTGTTCTACAAAGGCGCGGATGATGCGGCACTCCTGAAGGGCGCGCTCCGCGTCTTCCTCTGTCAACTCCAGATCAGATGGGTAGCGGACCTGTACGCCGTATGGCGTCAATTCAACGCAGGCGTCTGCCAGCTGCTCAAATTCCGGATCAGTTTGACAGCACAGTTTGCACAGCTGGACCAGGTCGTGGGAGCGGGGCGGTTCAAGGCCGAAGGATGCCAAAGTGCCCTTTAGGTATTTTTCCGCCGCCTGGGCACAGTGGTAGCAGATAATCTCAATAGGCAGAGGGTGCATTCCGAGCAAATATTCCGCTGAGGCCAGGTCCATGCTGGCAATATCAAACCACTCTCTGCTCTGGTTCTGGTCGTTTATAGAGCAAAACCCCCTCCTGTGCTATTTTGCGCTCCAATGGGGCGGAGCTTCGGCGTTGGTGAAAGCTGCTTTCCCGGTATACAAGGATATCGAGAGGGGTATCCTGCACCGGGAACAGGGCCCGCCTGATTTTTTTCAGCGCGTCAACGGGGCGCAGTGTGCCGTCCGGGATCACAACGCACAGATCGTAATCACTGTCTGCGGTGGGGACGCCATAGGCGTAGGAGCCAAACAGATAGATACGCTCCGCCGTCACCGTCTGGCAGATAATTTGACATATCGTTGTCAGTTCCGCCATATTTGCGTTCATAGCGAATCCCCCCTTATAAAATTATTATACCCGGGCTTGCGAATAAAGGCAATCATTTTTGCAAAAAACTGTTGACAAGTGCATAATATGTACTTATAATGTGCTTATGGAGGTGAGAGGTTTGTCCCCAAGAGCAAAGGCCAATACAGAACGGGTCAGCACGTTCCTGTCGATACAGCATTTGGAAGCATTAAAACAGGAAGCTGAGCGCAAAGGAACCAATGTCAGCGCACTGATCCGCATGATTATTCTGGAGCACTTGGCCGAAAAATAAGAGTTTCGGGCACCCTTTCACAAACGCACCGAAACTCTTTATACCACACCCGGAGGAATGGCAAATCTGATTATGCCACAACTCCTGGTGAAAAGCAAGGAGGAAAATATGGGACAGCAAAATCTTTTGATGGACCTGGAGGAGGTATTCGTCAGGCTTTCCGACGGACTGAACGCGGTGAAGCTGATTGCGCTGGGGCTGGAGAGCATCCAGGACCCGAACGCGGGCGGGCTGTACGCGGTCTGGCGGTATCTGGACGAAGCGAGGGATGAGGCGGAGCGGCTGCTGACGGCGGTGTCAGTTCCCCGGATAAGTGCATAAGCTGGTTACGAGAGGGGAACGCAGGTTCCCCTCCCGGCTATTTCTGCGGGACGGAGGTATCCTGTCCCAGGAAAGGAACCATGCCATGCTCTATTATCTCATCGTATGCCGTTCATTGACCTACGCCCAGCGGACTGCTGCGGCCCTGGAGCGGGCGGGCATCACCGCCCGGGTGCTGCGCTCCCCCAAGAGCATCTCCGGCGAGGGGTGCAGCCACTCGGTGAAAATATCCCAGAGAAACCTCCCCGACGCGCTGCGCATTCTCCAGCGGGCGGGCCTGACCCCCAAGCGGGTCTATATCACCGCCGGGGACGGCAGCTACCAGGAGGTGGCCCTGTGATCTATCTGGACAGTGCCGCCACCACCCTGCAAAAGCCCGCCGCCGTGGCAGCGGCCACGGCCTGGGCAATCAACCACTTGGCAAGTCCCGGCCGGGGGGGACACCGCCCGGCTATGGCGGCGGCGGAGAAAGCCTTTGCCTGCCGGGAGACGGCGGCCCGGCTGTTTCATGTGGAGGACCCGGAGCGGGTGGTCTTCACCTTCAACGCCACCCACGGGCTGAATATCGCCATCAAGACCCTGGCCCGGCCGGGCAGCCGGGTGGTGGTCTCCGGCTATGAGCACAACGCCGTCACCCGGCCCCTCCACGCCCTGGAGGCGGACCTGCGGGTGGCCCGGAGCCCCCTGTTCGACCGGGGGGGCGCTCTGAACGCGTTCCGCCGGGAGCTGGACCGGGGTGTGGACCTGGCGGTGTGTACCCACGTCTCCAACGTCTTCGGCTTTATTCTGCCCATTGAGGAGATTGCCGCCCTGTGCCGGGAGCGGGAGGTCCCCCTCATCATTGATGCCTCCCAGTCCGCCGGCTGTATTCCCCTGGACTTTCAGGCTTTGGGGGCGGCCTTTATCGCCATGCCGGGGCACAAGGGGCTGTACGGTCCCCAGGGCACCGGCCTGCTGCTGTGCGGGACAGACCCGGTTCCCTTGCTGGAGGGGGGCACCGGCAGCGAGTCCAGGCGGCAGTCCATGCCGGATTTCCTCCCCGACCGGCTGGAGGCGGGCACCCACAACATCGCCGGCATCGCCGGTCTGCTGGAGGGCCTGCGCTTTGTGGAGCGCCGGGGGGTGGCGGACATCGCCGCCCAGGAGACGGACCTCATCCGCCGTATGGGGGAGGGGCTGGAGGCCATCTCCGGAGTGGAGGCGTTCCTGGCCGCCGGTCCGGAGGCTCAGGCGGGGGTGCTCTCCTTCCGCGTGGCGGGCCGGGACTGCGAGGAGCTGGGCGATGTTCTGGGCAGCCGGGGCATTGCCCTCCGGGCCGGCCTGCACTGTGCACCCCTGGCCCATGAGACGGCGGGCACGCTGGAGACGGGCACCCTGCGGGCCAGCGTGTCTGCTTTCAGCACCGGGCGGGAGGCCGACAAGTTCCTCCAGACGGTCCGGGAGCTGAAAAACGTCTGATTTTTGCCGGAGGTCCCCCTAATCGGGCAGCCTGCCATAAGGAAGCCTGACACCCGTTGAAAAGAAGTTGCTTTTCAGCGGGTGTTCCATTATAATGATTTCACCGGAAAACTGGAATTGATGGTCAAGGGAGCAAGGACATGAACCATTCGGCAAAGACAGATAAGAGCACAGTGCTCACGATCATTGGCCTGATTACAATGGTCCTGCTGACAATAACAAAGGTGGTGCCATCGTCGCAAATAGCGGGATATTCTGTATTTGCTGGTATTGCATTTTTCTTTATCGTGGAAGCGGCTGCAAAGACGCGGAACTCTGAATCGGGACTGCGTTTCAGCACAGTTGTTGCGGACATTAGGAAACCGGACGTGCTTCTCTGGATGCTGTTGCCGGTTGTGAGCACTGTTGTGACCTTTGCCATAGGAACCCTGGTTTTTAACGAAGCATTTGTCTCACATGTGATGGGGCGGACGGGCTCCCTGTTGGACTTCGACAAAATACCGCTTCTCATTGGTCAGGTGATGATTGCAGCCTTGGGCGAAGAAATTGCGTTTCGCGGTTTTTTTGTGGGAAAAGGCATGAAAATAGCTCCGTTCTGGGTTTGCGCCGCAGTTTCGTCCGTTGTTTTTGCGGCGGGACACATTGCTTTGGGAGACGTTGGCCTTGTGACGTATGATGTTGCCACAATATTCATCGACAGCATGATCTTTGCGATTCTTTACCGCAAATCGGATAACTGCCTGATTTGTGCGGTTTCTCATGCTTTATGCAATGCCGCCGGTATTGCCGTTGCCCTTACGCTCTTTTAGGACTCAATTCTGCGGCAGCTTGCGGGGTTCAACATGGTTGAGGTAAGAACGATCTCGTTCAGCTTACCGCTCTTTTCCGCAGGCGCTTTCCATGAACGTGTCATAGCAGGTTATACGGTATAAAGAGGACGAGGCAAACCGTTACGGTCTGTCTTGTCCTTAACTTCTTTATGGAACCTTACCCTGGAGGGGACCTCGTTTTTAAGAGAAGTTCATAAAATTTTCATCCGGGAATTTGTCTTTACGGTTGCCAAACCGCTGGAAATATCGTATAATACCATGATGAAGTATTTTGCGCTCCATACGCAGAGATGAGGTGAGGTTCTGTGACAGAAATGATTCACGATTTTCAACTGTTTTTGCAGTCTACGTTTCCTCTGCTCCAGATCCAGCTGACGGATATTTTAGACATTGCGATTTTGTCCTTTGTTATCTACAAGCTGCTGTGGATGCTGCGCAAGACCAGTTCGGGCAGGCTGATGTGGGGCGTGCTCATTCTTATGATGGCCATGTTTTTCTCCTCCGAGGTGCTGTCCCTGACGGCCACCAGCTGGCTGCTGGACAAGGTGGTCCAGTGGGGCCTTTTGGTGCTGGTGGTGCTGTTCCAGCCGGAAATCCGCCGTTTCCTGGAGCGCATGGGCAGCGGACGGCTGGGGTTTGTATTTACCTCCAGTAAAGAGGCGGGGGAGGAGATGGAGACCGCCATCCTCCAGACCACCGAGGCTTACGCCGACCTGTCCCGGGATAAGGTGGGGGCGCTGATGGTCTTTGAGCGCCAGAACCTGCTGGACGACGTGATTAAGACGGGCACCGCCCTGGACTGCCGGGTGTCCAGTGAGCTTTTGAAGAACATATTTTGGAACAAGGCCCCCCTGCACGACGGGGCGGTCATCGTCCGGGACGGCCGCATTGTGGGGGCAGGCTGTATGCTCCCCTTGTCAGGCAACGTGAACCTGAGCCGCGACCTGGGGATGCGCCACCGGGCGGGCATTGGCATGAGCGAACACTCCGACGCGGTGGTGGTTATCGTCTCGGAGGAGACAGGCTCTATCTCTGCCGCCGTGGGCGGTATGCTCAAGCGGCATCTGGCCCCTGAGACCCTGGAGCGGCTGCTGCGCAATGAGTTGCTTAACGACAAGCAGGAGGAGAAAAAGAGCGCTTCAATCCCCCTGGTGGGCCTGCTTTTGGGGCAGGGCAAGCGGGAGGAGGATGAGGAGGTATGATGTCACGGCTGAGAGAGAGCCGGTGGGTCTATGTCCTGCTGTCTATCCTGCTGGCAATCATCTTTTGGGTCTACGTGCGGGCGGCGGTGGACCCAAACGGGACCATCAGCATCCACAATGTCCGGGTGGAGACCACCGGCAACAGCGTTCTGACCAGCCAGGGCCTGGCTGTTTCGGAGATATCCCCCCAGGTGGTGGAACTGCGGGTGGAGGGGCCCAACAGCGCCCGGGCCGATCTGCTCCGCAACCGGAGCGGTCTGTATGTGCGTGTAGACGTTTCCAGCTGCGTAGAGGGGGAGAACACCCTGCGCTGGCGGGAGGTGTGGCCGGAGAATATCAATCCCGACGACCTGACTGCCCAGAGGTCCACCGTTACCGTAAAAGTGGAAAAGCTGTATACCAAAACATTCGACGTTCAGTTCCAGATGGACGGCAAGGTGGCAACGGGCTACCAGATGGGAGTTCCGGCCATTGAGCCGGAGAAGGTGATTGTCAGCGGGCCGGTGGATCAGGTGAACCAGGTGGCCAGTGTGGCGGCTGTTTTGAAGAGCGGGGAGCTCAGTGAGCGCTTCGCCGGTGACCTGCCCCTTACCCCCCTGGACAAGCAGGGCAATCCCCTCACCGGCCTGGAGCTCACCCTCAGCGCTGAAACGGCTTATGTGGTCGTTCCGGTGGTGATGACCAAGGAGGTCCCCCTCACTGTGGATGTCAAGCCTGGAGGGGGCGCAGTGGAAGAGGATGCCAAAATCAGCATTGACCACCCCAAAATTGTGGTCTCCGGTGCGGAGGAAGATTTGGAGGGCCTGGAGGAGATATCCCTGGGCAGCGTTGACCTGTCCGATGTGGTAGGTACCAAGAACTATCCCTTTGCCATCGCGCTGGACCCCAGATTTACCAATGAGAGCGGCCTGACCACGGCCACCGTCACCGTGACGGTGGAGGGCTTGGACACCGAGGTCTTCGCCGTATCCAATATCCGCACCACAATTCCGCCCGACGGCTATGCCGCCGAGGTGGTGACCCAGAGTGTGCTGGTAACGGTCCGGGGTCCGGCGGAGGAGCTGGCTAAAATTGACTCCAGCCAGATTCTGGTGGTGGCCGACTTGTCCAACGTGACCAACGAAGGGGCCCAGCTGGTGCCCGCCAAGGTCTATCTCAACGGCAGCAGCGCGGTGGGGGTCATAGGTGACTACACCATCTCGGTCAATATAAGCAGATAGCGAGGAAGAACCATGGTTCAAAACGCGATTGTCAAAAAAATTGTGGGGGAAGGGGTGGCGCAGGTCTCCCTCCTGCGGCAGATGGAGTGCGGCCTGCACTGCGACGGGGCCTGCGCCGGCTGCACCGCCAAGCCTCCCCAGGAGATATTGGCCCTGGCCGCCAACGGCATCGGGGCCCAGCCTGGGGACTTTGTAGAGGTGGAGCCCGCCTCGGTGGGCAACATCAGCATCTCGGCGGCAGTCTTTCTGCTGCCCTGCCTGACTTTGGGCCTGGGCTACGGCCTGGGGGTAAGCCTGCTCCATTTGAGCGAAATGGCCGCCCTGCTCACCGCTGCGGTGGGGCTGGCTGTGGGGTTTGTTCCCGCTTACCTCATGGACCGGGCCATCCGGAAGCGGCAGGCCCCGGAGTTCAACATTTTAAAGCAGCTGCGCTGATGTTCGGCTATGTGCGCCCCTGTTGCCCGGAGCTGAAATGCAGGGACTTCGACCTCTACCGGGCTACCTACTGCGGCCTGTGCCGCTGTCTGCGGCGGCAATACGGCTTTGTCGCGTCCATGTTCCTCAACTTCGACTTTACCTTTCTGGCCCTGCTGCTGTGGGAGCCGGAGGACAGGTTTGTTCCCTGTCCGGGCCGCTGCCATGTCAACCCCCTGCGCAGGCTGCCCATGTGTCCCGACAGCGGGGCGCTGGAGCTGGCCGCCGGCGAGAGCCTCATCCTGGTCTGGTGGAAGCTGCGGGACTCAGTCCATGACGAGGGGTTCTGGAAGGGCCTGGCCGCCCGAGTGCTGTCCTGGCTGCTGAAGCCCGCCTATAAAAAGGCGGTCCGCCGCTGTCCCCGGTTTGACGGGACGGTGCGGGACTGCCTGGAGGAGCTGGCTGCGCTGGAGAAGGAGAACTGCTCCTCACTGGACCGGACGGCGGACACCTTTGCCCGGCTGCTCCAGTCTGCCGCTCCCCAGGAGGGAAACCGGGGGAGGGTGCTGTCTCAGCTGCTGTACCACCTGGGCCGGTGGATCTATCTGGCCGACGCCAGGGACGACCTGGAGGAGGACAAGCTGGCCGGCCGGTACAACCCGGTGGCCGCCCGGTACGGTCCCGGCGGGGACGACGGGGCCCTGAGGATGACCATGAACCTGTCCCTGGAGCAGATGGGGGCCGCCCTCCAGCTGGGGGATTTTGGATGCCGCCGTCCGCTACTGGAGAATATTGTCTACCTGGGGCTGCCCCTGGTGGAACAGGCTGTCTTTGACGGCAGCTGGAGAGAACTAAAAAAACAAAAGATATGGAGAAACATCACATGAGAGACCCCTACAGTGTGCTGGGCGTGAGCCAGAATGCCAGCGACGACGAGGTGAAGAAAGCCTATCGTGAGCTGGCCCGGAAGTACCATCCGGACAACTATCAGAACAACCCCCTGGCTGACCTGGCCGAGGAGAAGATGAAGGAGATCAATGAGGCCTACGACACCATCACCAAGCAGCGTGCCGGGGGCTATTCGGGCAGCTATCAGCAGAGCTACTCCTCCGCCTCCGCCAAGCCTGTCTATGCCCGTGTGCGCAACCTCATCAACGCCGGTGACCTGGGCCAGGCGGAGCAGCTGCTCTACGGGGTGGGGCAGAAGGACGGGGAGTGGTACTTCCTGTCGGGGAGCATCGCCTACCGGAAGGGCTGGATGGATGCGGCCATGCAGAACTATGCCCAGGCTGTTCAGATGGAGCCCAACAATATGGAATTTCGTCAGGCCCTGAGCCTGATGCAGCAGAGGTCCATGGGCGGCTACCGCCCTGCGGGCTACCACTCCGTGGGCTGTGACCCCTGTACTACTTATCTCTGCTGCAGCCTCTGTACCCCCTGGGGCGGACCATGCTGCTGACGCTGCCGGAGGGAAAGTCCCTGACTACAACAAGGAGTGTGACCGACTTTGGTTAAAAGCATGACCGGGTACGGCCGGGCTGAGGATACCTTCAACGGCTGTACCATCACTGTGGAGCTTCGCTCTGTGAACAACCGCTATTTAGACTGCAACGTCCGGATTCCCCGGCTGTACCTCTTCGCCGAGGAGGCCATTAAAAGCCGGGTGCAGGGGACAATCTCACGGGGAAAAGTGGATGTGTTCGTCACCCTGGACAGCACCGGAGCCGACAAGGTGCAGGTGTCCGTCAACAAGCCGGTGGCGGACGGCTACTTTGCCGCCTTGAAGCAGCTGTCGGAGGACTACGGGCTGTCGGGGGAGATTTCCGTCTCCCTGCTGTCCCGGTTCCCGGAGGTGCTGCTGGCTGAGAAAGCGGAGGAGGACGTGGAGCAGATGGCCAGGGATATCTGTTCCGTGTTGGACCGGGCCCTGGTGGATTTTGATCAGATGCGCGCCCGGGAGGGCCAGCGGCTGAAAGCGGATATCCTGTCCAGGGCGGCCGCCATTGAGGAGAAGGTGGCCGTTGTGGAGAAGCGGTCCCCTCAGACGGTGGCGGAGTATCGTGCCAAGCTGGAGGCCAGGATGGAGGAGGTGCTGTCCAACACCCAGCTGGACCCCGCCCGTATCCTCACCGAGGCGGCCCTCTTTGCCGACAAGGTGGCGGTGGACGAGGAGACCGTCCGCCTGCGCAGCCATATCAGTCAGCTGCGGGGGATGCTGGACAAGGGGGGCGCCACCGGCCGGAAGCTGGATTTCCTGATCCAGGAGTTCAACCGGGAGGCCAACACCATCGGCTCCAAATGCAGCGACATTGAGATATCCGGCCAGGTGGTGGATATCAAGGCGGAGATTGAGAAGATAAGGGAGCAGGTACAGAATATTGAGTAAGGGGGGACCCCATTGAAGCTCATCAATATCGGCTTTGGCAGCCTGGTGTCCGCTGGAAGGCTGGTGGCGGTGGTCAGCCCCGATTCTGCTCCCGTCAAGCGCATGGTCCAGGAGGCCAGGGACCGGGGTATCCTCATCGACGCCACCTATGGCAGAAAGACCTGTGCAGTGCTGATTATGGACAACGACCATCTGGTACTGTCCGCCCTCACCCCGGAGGCCATTGCCGGCCGTCTGGAGGAGAAAGGGGACGGCAGGGAGGAGGAGCCATGAAAAAAGAGAAGGGTCAGCTGATTGTGCTGTCCGGGCCGTCAGGCGTGGGCAAGAGCACCGTCATCGCTGAGCTGTTTGGCCAGCGGAGCAATATCTACTTCTCCGTGTCCTACACCACCCGGCAGCCCCGGGTAGGGGAGCAGGACGGGGTAAACTACAACTTTGTGGACCGGGCGGAGTTTGAGCGGATGATTGCCGATGGTGAGCTGCTGGAGTACGCCGAGTATGTGAATAACTACTACGGCACCTCCCTGAAGGCCATCCGGGACAAGCTGGACGCCGGGGTGGACGTGCTGCTGGACATCGAGGTCCAGGGGGCGGCCAAGGTCCGGGCCCGGTGTCCCGACGCCCTGTTCATCTTTATCATCCCCCCCTCCTTTGAGGAGCTGTCCCGCCGCCTCCACCGCCGGAACACCGACAGCGAGGACGTAATTGCGGGCCGGCTGGAAAAGGCCCGGGTGGAGTTCCGGGAGATTCCCAATTACGACTACCTGGTCATCAACGACAAGGTGTCAGGGGCTGTGGCGGAGATTGAGGCCATTCTTACCGCCGCTGAGTGCCGGGTGGAGAATCGGAAGTCTATTCTTGGGCAGTTTGCGTAATAATGTCCTGTAGGGGCGGCCTCTGGCCGCCCGCCCGCCGTCTGCCTCTCACAGCGGGCGGCCAAAGGCCGCCCCTACAGAGCGATGATGAAACAAGTAAGGAGTTTTTGTTATGATGCTGTATCCTGCAATGAAGGACCTTTTGGAGAAAGTGCCCAGCCGCTATGAGCTGGTGAACGTAGTGGCCTGCCAGGCCCGGCGAATTGCCCGGGAGGCGGAGATGGCCGGCGAGCCCCTGGCGGAGAAGCCGGTGAGCATCGCGATTCAGGCAGTGGCCGATGGCAAACTGACGGCCAAGACCGAGGAGCCGGAGCAGGCGGAGACTTGATGGGCAGGGGGCGGCGCCCCCTGCGTTTTTCAAGGTGAGGTGGTGATGGCCATGGCAAGAAAAATAGCAAAGGTGGCCGTTGCCAAGGCGGTCTACGCCATTGACAAGCCCTACGACTATCTGGTGCCTGCCGGCCTGGAGGAGCGCCTGGTCCCCGGAATGCGGGTCCTGGTCCCCTTTGGGACGGGCAACCGGGGCTCAGACGGGTTGGTGCTGTCGGTCTATGAGGCGCCCTCCGCGGGGGAGCCTCTGAAGTCCATCCAGTCTGTGCTGGACGAGGAGCCGGTGCTGGACGAAAAGGCCGTTCAGCTGGCCCTGTGGATGCGGGAGCGCTGCTTCTGCACCGTCTACGACTGCGTCAAGGCCATGCTGCCGGCAGGGCTGTACTTTTCCCTGCGGGACTGCGTGGCGGTGAAGCAGGGGGTGGACCGTGAGAGGGCCTATGCCGCCGCCGGGGATGCGCCCACGGCCGTTCAGCTGCTGGACCTGCTGTGGAGCTGGGGCGGCAGGGGGGACATGGAACAGATCCGCCTTGCCTTCGGGACCAGAGACCCCAACCCCGCCATCCGCCGGCTGACCGAGGCCGGTGTGGCCGTTTTGGAGACCGCCGCCCAGCGGGCGGTGGGGGACAAAAAGGAGAAACTGGCAGTGCTGGCCATCCCGGCGGAGGACGCTATGGCTATGGCGGCAGCCCGGCGGAAAACCGCCCCCCTGCGCTACGCCGTGACCGAGCTGCTGTGTGCCCTGGGCGCTGCCTCGGCCAAGGACCTGTGTTATTTTACCGGAGCCTCTATGGCCACCTTGAAGTCGCTGGAGAAGAGCGGCATCCTCACCCTGGAGCAGCAGGAGGTGCTGCGCCGGGTGAAGCTGGAGGACGTACCCCCGGAGGAGGAACCGGTGCTCAATGAGGAGCAGCAGGCGGCCTTTGAGGGGCTGGACGGGCTGGCCCGGCAGGAGGGCCCTCACGCCGCCCTGCTGTACGGCGTGACGGGCAGCGGCAAGACCCAGGTGTACATCCGCCTGATCCGGGAGACCCTGGACCGGGGCCGGACTGCCCTGGTGCTGGTGCCGGAGATTGTGCTCACCCCCCAGCTGCTGCGCATCTTCGCCGCCCATTTTGGAAAGCAGGTGGCGGTGCTCCACAGCTCCCTCCGGGCGGGGGAGCGGTATGACGAGTGGAAGCGGGCCCGCCGGGGAGAGGCTCAGGTGGTCATCGGCACCCGTTCGGCGGTCTTTGCCCCCCTGGATCATCTGGGACTTATCATTCTGGACGAGGAGCAGGAGGCCAGCTACAAGTCGGAAAACGTCCCCCGGTACCACGCCCGGGATATTGCCAAATACCGCTGCGTCCAGAACAACGCCCTGCTGGTGCTGGGGTCGGCCACCCCTTCGATAGAGACCATGTATCAGGCCCGGACGGGCCAGATCGGGCTGTTCCGGTTGGAGCGGCGGTATAACCAGAGGGCGCTGCCCCAGGTGATGATCGTGGATTTGAAAGAGGAGCTGCGCCAGGGAAACGCCGGGTCTGTCAGCTCCCTTCTGAGCCGGGAGCTGGAGGAGAATTTTAAGCGGGGGGAACAGGCCATCCTGTTCCTGAACCGCCGGGGGGCCAGCCGCATGGTGTCCTGCGGGGAGTGCGGCGAAGTCCCTGAATGTCCCCGGTGTTCGGTGAAACTGACCTACCACTCGGCCAACAACCGGCTGATGTGCCACCACTGCGGCTTTTCCCAGCCCCTGCCCCCGGCCTGTCCCTCCTGCGGGGGACTGCTGAACTTTATTGGCACCGGGACCCAGCAGGTGGAGACAGAGCTCCGGGACCTGTTCCCCTGGGCGGAGGTGCTGCGGATGGATACGGATACCGTCTCCGCCGCTCACCCCCATGAGGAGCTGCTGGAGCGGTTCCGCAAAGAGCGAATCCCCGTTTTGGTGGGCACCCAGATGGTGGCCAAGGGGCTGGATTTTGAGAACGTCACCCTGGTGGGGGTGATTGCCCCCGACCTGTCTCTCTATGTGGACGATTTCCGGGCGGGGGAGCGGACCTTTTCCCTGCTTACCCAGGTGGCGGGCCGGGCAGGCCGCGGAGAGAAGCAGGGCCGGGCGGTAATCCAGACCTTTACGCCCAAGAACGACGTAATCCAATGCGCGGCCCGGCAGGACTACGACAGCTTTTATGAGCAGGAGATCGAACTGCGCCGCCTGCGCAGTGACCCGCCCTTTGCCCAGCATGTAGTGATTACCGCCTCCAGTGTGGACGAGGGGGCCGTCCTGCGGTGCTGTTACCGCCTGCGCCGGGCGCTGGAGGCGGAGCTGCCCAAGCTTCCCGCGCCCTGGCAGCTCCTGGGTCCAGCCCCCGCCACTGTGGCCAGGGTGAACAACCGCTATCGGTATCGGATTACCCTCACCGGCCAGCCGGATAAGGCGTTTCGGAGCCTGCTGGCCCACCTCCTGCGGGCGGCCCATAAGGATAAGGAAAACAAGGGTGTGTCCGTCTATGCGGACGCGGACCCCTATCACAGCTGAGAGAAAACGGAGGAGTAGGAACTATGGCGATCAGGACGATTTTGACCCAGGATGACCCGGCACTGAGCAAGGTGTGCCACCAGGTGACCAAGTTTGACGACAGGCTGGCCGATCTGCTGGACGACCTGAAGGAGACGCTGGCTGAGGCCAACGGCGTTGGCCTTGCGGCGCCCCAGGTGGGTATCCTCCGCCGGGCAGTTATTGTGGTGCCCGACCCGGAGAGCGATGAGATGATTGAGCTGGTCAACCCTGAGATACTGGGTCAGGAGGGGGAGCAGGACGGCTGGGAGGGCTGCCTGTCCCTGCCGGGCATGTGGGGCAAGGTGAAGCGCCCCAACTGGGTCAAGGTGCGGGCCCAGGACCGGTTTGGTAATTGGTTTGAGGTGGAGGGGACCGAGATGGCCGCCCGCTGCTACTGCCATGAGCTGGAGCACCTGGAGGGCCATATGTATGACGAGCACACCGACCGGCTCTATACCGCTGAGGAGCTGGACGAGATCATGACCCAGGAGGAGAAGGAGGAGAACGCAAGGCGGAGAAGGAGGCGGAGGAGATGAGGATTGTCTTTATGGGCACCCCCGCCTTTGCCGTCCCCTCCCTGGAGGCGCTGGTCAGGGGGGGACACCAGGTCGTGGGAGCGTTCAGCCAGCCGGATAAGCCGGTGGGCCGGCACCAGAATAAGCTCCAGCCTACCCCGGTAAAGGTGTGCGCCCAGTCCCACAATATTCCGGTCTTCCAGCCGGAAAAGCTGCGGGACGGGACAGCCCTGGCCATCCTCCGGGAGCTGGCCCCGGAGCTGATCGTGGTGGCGGCCTACGGGCGCATCTTGCCCGACGACATCCTGGCCCTGCCCTCCAAGGGGTGCATCAATGTCCACTCCTCCCTGCTGCCCAAGTATCGGGGCTCCGCCCCCATCAACTGGGCAATCCTGAACGGGGAAGCGGAAAGCGGCGTCACCATCATGCACATGGCCCACGACCTGGACGCGGGGGACATTATCCTCCAGCGGTCCACTCCCATCGGGGAGACGGAGGACGCCGCCGCCCTCTACGACCGGCTGGCGGATATGGGCGGGGAGCTGCTAGTGGAGGCCGCGGCCTTGATTGAGGCCGGTACTGCTCCCCGCATCCCCCAGGACCATGAGAAGGCCACCCTGGCCCCCATGCTGTCCAAGGCCCTGTCCCCAGTGGACTGGACCCGGAGCGCCCGGGAGATTTATAACCAGATTCGGGGGCTGTACCCCTGGCCGGGGGCGTCCACCGATATCCTCACCGGCGAGCCGGTGAAGCTGTGGGGGGCTCAGGTGGTGGAGAAGCACACCGACGCCGGTCCCGGTGCCGTGATTGCCGCCGGGAAACAGGGCATCGACGTGGCCTGCGGCGAGTTCGGCCATGTCCTGCGCATTCTGGAGCTCCAGGCTCCGGGCAAAAAAAGAATGTCTGCCGCCGCCTACCTGGCGGGGCATCCGATTCAGGTCTAAACAGAGCTTGTGGGGCCCGCCGCCCTCGGCGGGCCAGCCGGTAAGGAATCAGGAAAAATGACCCGCCCAGAGGGGAGGGTCCCACATGGGGTGCGGGAAGGAGGGACAAGTCTATGGATGCCCGGGAAGCAGCGTTATTGGCTTTGAACGACTGCCAGCGGCAGGGGGGATGGTCGGACGCCATCCTGAAAAAGCGGCTGGCCGCCGCCAATCTGGACAGCCGGGACGGGGCCCTGGCTACCCAGCTGTGCTTCGGTGTGCTGCAAAACCGGATTTTGCTGGACTTCTACCTGTCCCACTTCTCCAACCTGCCCCTGAAGCGGATGGAGGGCCGGGTGGTGGAGGCCCTGCGGCTGGGGTGTTACCAGATGCTGTTTCTGGACAAGATTCCCCACAGCGCGGCGGTCAACGCCTCGGTGGAGCTGACCCGCAAGCACTGTAAGAACCCTCGGGCGACGGGGATGGTTAACGGCATTCTGCGCAACCTGGAACGTAACTTGGAACGTCTGCCCACCATTCCCCAGACAAGCCCGGTGAGTTACCTGTCCACCCTATACTCCCACCCGGAGTGGCTGGTGGCGGAATTTTTGACCGTTTTGGGCAGCGATGAGACGGCCCGGCTTCTGGCCGCCAACAACAGTCAGGCCCCTGTTACAGCTATGGTGAACACAACGAGAACGACGGCGGAGGGGCTGGCCTCCGCGCTGGAGGAGGAGGGCGTCCAGGTCCGGTGCCACCCTTGGCTGGCCAACTGCCTGCTTCTGTCCAGAACCGGCAGCCTGGACCGGCTGTCCGCCTTTCAGCAGGGGCTGTTCTATATCCAGGACCCGGCCAGCAAGCTGGCCGCCCTGGCCCTGGACCCCCAGCCTGACATGAAGGTGCTGGACTGCTGCGCCGCTCCGGGCGGCAAGAGCTTTGCCTGCGCCATTCAGATGGAGGGGAGGGGCGAGGTAATCTCCTGCGACCTCCACCCCCACAAGAAGAAGCTGATTCGGGCCGGGGCCGGCCGGCTGGGGCTGGACAACGTCACCCCCATGACCGCAGACGGCAAGGTGTTCCGCTCCGACTGGGAGAACGCCTTTAACCGGGTGCTGGTGGACGCCCCCTGTTCCGGTCTGGGGGTTATCCGAAAGAAGCCGGACATCCGGTATAAGGACCCGGAACCGCTGAAAGACCTGCCCCAGGTCCAGCGGGCCATTCTGGACAACGCCGCCCGGTATGTCAGCCCTGGCGGAGTGCTGGTTTACTCCACCTGCACCCTTCTGCGCCGGGAAAACGAGGACGTGGTCCGGGGCTTTTTGGCGGAGCACAGTGGGTTCAGGCTGGAGGGGTTCCGTCTGCCCGAGTACGTGGGGGACGCAAAGAGTGGAATGCTTACCCTCTGGCCCCACCGTCAGGGGACGGACGGGTTTTTCATCAGTAAGCTGCGCAAAGAGGAGTGAGCTCTTTGGTTGACATAAAATCTATAACCCCCGAGGAGCTGGCCGGTTGGTTCAAGGAGCTGGGGGAACCCGCATTTCGGGCCAAGCAGGTGTTTCAGTGGCTCTACCGGGGTGTGGCCTCCTTTGAGGAGATGACCAACCTCCCCAAATCCCTGCGGCAGAAATTGACAGAGATCGCCCTTCTGACGCCCCCGGCAGTGGCCCGGAAGCAGGTGTCCCAGGAGGACGGCACCATCAAGTACCTGTGGCGTCTCAGTGACGGCAACTGTGTGGAGTCGGTGCTCATGCGCTACCGGCATGGCAATACGGTGTGTATCTCCTGTCAGGTGGGGTGCCGCATGGGGTGTGCCTTTTGCGCCTCCACCATTGCGGGGAAGGTCCGGGACCTGAGTCCCGCAGAAATGTTGGATCAGGTGCTTTTTACCCAAATTGACAGCGGGACGGCCGTTTCCAACATTGTTTTGATGGGAATTGGGGAGCCGCTGGACAATTTTGACACGGTTTTGCGCTTTCTGACCCTGGTAAACCATCCGGACGGGCTGAATATCGGGATGCGGCACATCTCCCTGTCCACCTGCGGTTTAGTGGAGCAAATTGACAAACTGGCCCAACATGGGTTACAATTAACATTATCGGTTTCTCTCCACGCCCCTGACGACGAAACCCGGAGCAAAATCATGCCGGTAAACCGCAGCGTGGGTGTGGAGAAGCTGCTGGAGACCTGCCGCCGGTATTTTGAAAAGACCGGGCGGCGGATATCCTATGAATATGCCATGATTGACGGGGTGAACGACGCCGGCTGGCAGGCCGATCTGCTGGCCAGGCGGTTGCGGGGCGCCCCGGCCCATGTGAACCTCATCCCCCTCAACGAGGTGGAGGAGAGCCCCCTGAAGCCCAGCCGCCGGGTGGCGGATTTTCAGAAGCGGCTGGAGGGGCAGGGCGTAACAGTGACCGTCCGGCGGAAGCTGGGCGGCGACATTGATGCCTCCTGCGGACAGCTGCGCCGCAAGGCGATGAGAGAAGAGACATAAGCCGGCTTTTCGGCGGAAACGAGGTTGAACGCTATGCAGGTATGGGGGATCACCGACCGCGGTGCGGTACGCCAACAGAATCAGGATGCCTATGCAGTGAAGGTGCTGGAGGACGGCAGGGTGATTGCCTTGGTATGCGACGGCATGGGCGGCGCCCGGGCGGGCAACGTGGCCAGTACCATGGCGGTGGAGCTGTTTATGGAGGAGTTCCTCAAGGCGGATCAGGACAGTCCCGTTGAGGAGCGGATGGGCCATGCCGCTTCGGTGGCCAACCAGGCGGTATTCCGCCGCTCCGCCTCTGACGCAGACTGCGCCGGTATGGGTACCACGATGGTGGCGGTGCTGGCCGGTGCGGGAGAAGCAGTAATCCTCAACGAGGGGGACAGCCGCTGCTACCACATCAACTCCGAAGGGATCATCCTGGTTACCAGGGACCACTCCCTGGTGGAGGACCTGGTGGAGCGGGGGGAACTGACCCGGGAACAGGCCCGCACCCATCCCCACAGGAACCTGATCACACGGGCCCTGGGAGCGGAGCCCATGCTGATGGCCGACTGCTTCCACCAGCCCCTGGCGGAGGGGGACTACCTTCTGCTGTGCAGCGACGGGCTGAGCAACGTGGTCAACGAGCAGGAGATGCTCTACGAGGTGATTCACGGCGGGGAGGCCAGCCAGTGCTGCCAGCACCTGCTGGACATCGCCCTCAGCCGGGGCGCACCGGACAACGTGACGGCAGTGCTGGTGAAGCGCTGACCTCCGGTCCCCGCTGTGGGGGATATCCTGAATAATAAGGGGGATATTTACCATGGATCCTTACATCGGTAAATTACTCGATAACAGATATGAAATACTGGAGCTGGTGGGCACCGGCGGCATGGCCAAGGTGTATAAGGCCCGGGACCACAGGCTGAACCGGCTGGTAGCCATTAAAATCCTGCGGGAGGAGCTGGCCCAGGACGCCGAGTTCCGCCGCCGCTTCCACGACGAGTCCCAGGCCGTTGCCATGCTGTCCCATCCCAACATTGTGGCCGTGTATGACGTGAGCCGCTCCTCCGAGCTGGAGTATATCGTCATGGAGCTGATTGACGGCATCACCCTGAAGCAGTACATGCAGAAGAAAGGCAAGCTGAACTGGCGGGAGGCCCTCCACTTCATCATCCAGATCACCAAGGCCCTGGGCCACGCCCACAGCCGGGGGATCATCCACCGGGACATCAAGCCCCACAACATTATGGTCCTGCGGGACGGCAGCGTGAAGGTGGCTGACTTCGGAATTGCCAGGGTGGCCTCCGGAGGCCACAGCACCCTGACCCAGGAGGCCCTGGGTTCGGTCCACTATATCTCCCCCGAACAGGCCAGAGGCAGCCACATTGACAGCCGCTCCGACCTCTACTCCGCCGGCGTGGTGCTCTACGAGATGATTACCAACCGCCTCCCCTTCGAGGGGGATACCCCCGTGTCGGTGGCCATTCAGCACATCAACTCCATTCCCCTGTCCCCCCGAGAGCTGGACCCCGCCATTCCCGAGGCCCTGGAAGCCATCACCATGAAGGCCATGGCCCCCAACCCGGACGACCGGTATCTCTCTGCCAACGAAATGCTGGCCGACCTGGAGGAGTTCCGAAAGAACCCCAACATCAACTTTGATTACAACTCCGCCGAGTTTGCCCCGGAGGAGGTCCCGGAGGAGGAGTATACGCAAATCCGTACCGTCCACACGCCGGGACGGTCTGCCCCCGAACGCCGGTATGAGGACGGCGAGGATTACCCCTCTCAGCGCCGCCGTGACCGCCGCCGGTATGAGGATGAGGAGGAGGATTATCCCCCCCAGCGCCGCCGCCGGTACGAGGACGAGGAGGATTACCGTCCTCAGCGCCGCCAGAGAGCCGTGTGGCCCGTGTTCCTGGCAGTGGCCGCTGTGCTGCTCTTTGTGGGGCTGGTCTTCTACTTCCTGTGGAACACCATCTTTGCCGGCCTGCTGGCCCCCCCGGAGACCCACGAGGTGCCCGACCTGATTGGCAAGGTCTATGAGGAGATCAAGGACGACACCGAGCTGCTGGCTGGCTTTACCCTCATTGAGGGGGACACCGTGGCGGATGACGCCGCCCCCGGCACCATCATCGACCAGGAGCCCAAGGGCAAGAGAGAGGTGGGGGAGACCGTCACCCAGATCAAGGTGACCATCAGCGGCGGACCGGACGTGGTGGCCATGATCCGCCTGGACGATATGGACTATCAGATGGCCTCTATCGCCCTGAAGAATGTCGGGCTGAAGGCCGGCGTGCCCACCTACCAGAACAGCGAGACCGTTGAGCAGGGCATGATTATCTCCTACACCCCCATGGAGGGGGTGGAAGTGCCCCCGGGCACCGTGGTTCAGATGGTGGTGAGCAAGGGCCCCGAGGATAAGCCCTTCCCCATGCCCGAGCTGGTGGGGATGACCAAGTCCAGGGCCCTGACTGAGATCAGCAACTGCAACCTGATAGAGGGCAATGTTGATCAGGAGGAGTATGACGACGAGGTGGAGGAGGGCAAGGTCATCAGCCAGTATCCTCTGGCTGACACAGATGTCACCGAGGGCACCGAGGTCAATCTGGTCATCAGCAAGGGACCTGATCCCGCCACCCAGCAGCCCAACCAGCCCACCACCGGGACCAAGAACGTCACCGTCCCCCTGGACCGCTTTGAGGGCATGGTCACTGTGCAGCTGTTCATGGACGGCGGCGAGGTGGGCAAGGAGACTGTGGACGCCACCCTGGATGACGGCGTGACCTTCTCCGTCAGCGGAACGGGCATGAAGACCCTGACCTATTATGTCAACGGCGTGGCAGAGGGCACCATCCCCGTCAACTTCGACGAATGAGCGAGGGAATCATCCGAAAAGCCCTCAGCGGCTTCTACTATGTGGATGACGGCCAGGCTGTCACTGCCTGCCGGGCCAGGGGAAAGCACCGGCACGCCAAAATCACCCCCCTGGTGGGGGACCGGGTGCGGTTTACCCTCCTGGAGGACGGCTCCGGCGCCCTGGATGAGATTTTGCCCCGAAAGAACGAGTTTTACCGCCCCGCGGTGGCCAACATCGACCTGCTGGTGGTGGTGGCCTCTCAGGCGGTGCCCGTTACAGACCCCTTTCTCATCGACCGGGTGGCAGCGATTGCCCAGAGCCGGGGGTGCGAGACTCTGGTGTGCGTCAACAAGTGCGACCTGGAGCCGGGGGAGGATCTGGCCCGCATCTATGAGCAGGCGGGTTTTCCCACCCTGCGGGTGAGCGCTGAGACGGGTGAGGGGATTGATGCCCTGGGTCAGGCCATCGCCGGCAAGGTATGTGCCTTTACCGGCAACTCCGGGGTGGGGAAATCCAGCATTTTAAACGCCCTGGAGCGGGATTTTAACCTGGCTACCGGCGAGGTCAGTGATAAGCTGGGCCGGGGGAGGCACACCACCCGCCATGTGGAGCTCTTCCGCCTGTCCTGCGGGGCACTGGCGGCGGATACGCCGGGCTTCTCCTCCTTCGACGTGGACAAAATGGAGCTGGCCCGGAAGGAGGAGCTGCAATACGCCTTTCGGGAGTTTGCCCCCTGTCTGGGCAAGTGCCAGTTTCAGGACTGCGCCCACGTGAAGGAGAAGGGGTGCGCCGTACTGGAGGCGGTGAGAGCTGGGACGATTCCCAGGACCCGCCACCAGAGCTATGTCCGCCTGTATGAGCAGGCCAAGGCGATTCCGGATTGGCAGAGGAAAGAAATATAATCCCTGTGGGGCCCGCCCCCCTGGGCGGGCCATCCTTGAAAATGACCCGGCCAGGGGGCCGGGTCCCACATTGAAAGAAGGAATATGATTGATGAACGAAATGATCCTCCTCAAGCTGGGGGAGATGGTGCTGAAGGGCCTGAACCGCCGCAGCTTTGAGGACAAGCTCCAGGCCAACATCTACCGCCGCCTGAACAACCTGGGCCAGTTCCGGGTGTATACCCGCCAGTCCACCACCTACGTGGAGCCCATGAACGGCCAGTGTGATATGGATGGGGCCTGGGAGGCGCTGACCAAGGTTTTCGGTGTGGTGGGCCTGTCTCGGGCCAGGGCCTGTGAGAAAGACAAGGACGCCATCCTCTCCGCCGCCCGGGAGTATCTGGACGGCAGGCTGTCTGCCGCCAAAACTTTTAAGGTAGAGACCAAACGGGCGGACAAGACCTTCCCTATGACCTCCATCCAGCTCAGCCAGTATGTGGGGGGAGAGCTGGATGAGCTCTACCCCGACTTGAAGGTGGATGTCCACAATCCGGAGCTCACTGTCCACATTGAGGTCCGGGACTACGCCGCATTTGTCCACGCTGACCCGGAGCCGGGGGCGGGCGGTTTGCCGGTGGGGATTAACGGCCGGGCGGTGTCTCTGCTGTCCGGGGGCATCGACTCCCCGGTGGCCTCCTGGATGATCGCCAAGCGGGGGGTGGCCCTGGAGATGCTCCACTTCTTCTCTTACCCCTACACCTCCAACGAGGCCAAGGAGAAGGTCCTTGAGCTGGCCCGGCTGCTCACCCCCTGGTGCGGGCGACTCACCGTCCACGTAGTCCCCTTCACCGCGATCCAGGAGGAGCTGCGCCGGTCCGTTCCTCAGGAGCTGTTTACCCTGGTGATGCGCCGGTTTATGATGCGTATTTCCCAGCGGGTGGCCCAGCGGTGCGGGGCCAAGGCCCTTGTCACCGGCGAGTGCCTGGGCCAGGTGGCCAGTCAGACCATGGAGGCCATGGCAGTTACCGGGGCGGTGGTTGATTTGCCCATCCTTCGCCCGGTGGTGGGGATGGACAAGGAGGATATTGTGAGGATTTCCCGAAAAATCGGTACCTACGATACATCTATCCTCCCCTACGAGGACTGCTGCACTGTTTTCACTCCACGGCACCCCCGTCTGCGCCCCACGCCGGGGGAGCTGGAGTATGCCGAGCAGGACCTGGACATTGAAAGTATGGTCCAGGCTGCCGTGGACGGCATTGAGCGGATTCAGGTATGAAAAAGGAACCCTCTCACCCGAACAGGTGAGAGGGTCCGTTTTTTCATCTCAGCGGCGTCCGCCGAAGCCGCCCCTGCGGGAACCTCCGCCGAAGCTCCCACCGCGGGAACTGCCGCCAAAGCCTCCGCTGCGGGAGCCTCCAAAGGAGCTGCCGCCCCGGCTGCTGCCGAAGCTGCCCCCAAAGCCCCCTGACCGTCCGCCTCCGGAGGGGCGCCCGCCAAAGGTGCCGCCTCCTCTGGGGCCCCGGTTGCCTGCGCCGCCAAAGCCGCTGGAGCTGCCGCCCCCGAAGCCGGAACCGCCGCCGGGACCTCTGGGAGGCCGGGGCGGGGGAGGGGGCGGAGGCTGTCTCCAGTGCCTCCGGTACCACCAGGAGCCGGGAGCGTGCCAGAAGAGGATGGGCCGGAATATGACCGGGGGATTGACCACGCCATAATACTGCCGCCGGTAGGTATTGTAGCGGCTGCGGTCAATGGCGTTGATGACCAGTACAATGGCGATGAGGATGAAGACCAGCATAATCACGCCTGCCAGGGGGTCTCCGCTGTGACCGTATCCATAAGAGCCGCCGGCCTCCGCATTGCCCAGACCGAAATTGTCCATATAGACTTCGTTGAGGGCCTGATAAAACTTTAATACTGTCTGGTCGCTCAGGTCACCGGACAGGATATCCTCCAGCTCAGAGACCACGCGGTTGGTGAGGATGGTGGAGAAGTCGTCGCCGGGGGCAACAAACCAGTCCTCGTCCCGGGCAGAGATGGCCAGGATGGCGTCACCTTCCCCCAGGCCCATGTCAACACCCTGGAGCCAGGCGAACTCCTCCAAATCACCGGCGGAATCAGTTGTTACAACGGCCACCACACTGTTGTAGCGAAAATTCCAGTTGGCGTTGTAGAGGGCAATCTGCCGCTCGGTGGAGGCGGACAGGATGCCTGCGTCGTCCCAGAAAAATTTTTGTACGCTTTGGGTGGACAGACTGTCGTCCAGCGCCGCGCTGCCGGAGGGCAGCGGTTCGGGCTCCCGCCGTCCTCCCTTGGCCTGTCCTATGCCCACTGCGGCCACGATCATGACGGCGGTGAGCAGCCAGGCCACCCAGGTTTTTTGCAGAAACTTCATGGATTATCCTCTCAGCTCCAACAGCTTTTGCTTCAGCTCGCCCTCGATGCGGCCCAGCTCCTTCTCGGCCTCTTTCCGCTTCTGAGCGCCCTCGGTCTGAATCTTCATTACCTCGTCCAGGGTGGAAATCAGCTGCTGGTTGGTGTGCTGGAGGGTCTCGATGGAGACTACGCTCCGCTCGGCCTCACGGGCGGTTTCGATGGTGCCCATTCTCAGCATGTCGGCGTTCTTTTGCAGCAGCTGGTTGGTCATGTCGGTGACGGCGGCCTGGGCGGCAGTGGCCTGCCGGCCGTGTTCCAGCCCCAGAGCCAGCACCATCTGGCTCTTCCACAGGGGGATGGTGTTCACCAGAGAGGACTGGATCTTCTCCAGCATCTGGGTATCGTTGTTTTGAAGCAGCCGGGTCTGGGGCCCCATCTGGATAGAGATCATCCGGGTGAGCTCCAGGTCGTGGAGCTTCTTTTCAAACCGGTTGCACAGATTGGCGAAGTCGTTGTAGGCCTGGGCGTCCTCCTGGGCGCCGGTGGCCTCCGCCTTCTTTTTCAGGTCGGCCAGGTCGTGGGTGCGCAGGTACTCCAGCCGCTTTTTGCCGGCCAGGATATACATGGTGAGCTCCTTGTAGTACTTGGTGTTCAGCTCATACATCTGGTCGAACATGGCCACGTCCTTCATCAGGGTAACCTGGTGGTCCTGCAAGACCTTGACGATCTTGTCCACATTGGTCTCCGCCTTGGAGTAGCTGGCCTTCATAGCCTCCAGCTCGTTTTTCTTCTTTTGGAAGAAACCGCCGATTCCCTTTTTCTCCGGCTGGCCGAAGGTCTTCAGCTCTACCACCAGGGAGGACAGGGCCTCGCCAACTTCGCCCAGGTCCTTGGTTTTCACGTTGTTCAGGGCGCTCTCAGAGAAAGCGGCCACGTTCTTCTGGGCGGCGGCGCCGTAGTTGAGCACCAGATTGGAGTCGGTGATGTCGATCTTCTGGGCGAAGTCGTCCACCATCTTCTTCTCCGCCTCACTGAGCATGGACTCGTCCAGGTTGACGGCGTTGGCGTCCCGGGCGGCCTGGCTTGCCTGAGCAGCCTCGGGGGCGGCCGGGGCGGAGGCCCCTAGGGTCAGGGAGGGAGTGGCCACAGATTGGGCCGCCGCAGGGTCAAAGGTCAGCTCGGGGGTGGTGTTCAGGTTCAGTTCGTCACTCATAGTATTCTTCCTCCTGATGTTTGTTTTCAAAAAATTTATATAGGACATATATGATTGCAACGCATAGCCCGACCAAATCTAAAACCCATACGGTATTGGACTGAGGCAGGGGCATGACCCGGGGCAGAAGGATTAAGGCGGTCAGCGCGGCAAAAAGTGAAACCGTCCCCAACAGATTGAGCTGTTTTTTGTGGTCTTCTCCCCAATAAAAGTGTGCAAATTGAAAGAGAAAAACGAAGAACAGCAGGATGCCGTTCACCATACTGTAATTCTGCTGGGCGACAATCTCTGCCCACCTCTCCGGGCTGAACATCCCCATGGCATAATACTTTTCCATTTGCCGGAAATCTGCCCAGACACTGAAGGGCCCCAAGATGCCTACCACAAGGTATAACAGCCCAAACCACTGAGGGAGTTTCTTTTTCTTCATGGGTTTTTCTTCACAGATTCAGGGTGGGGCCGTCCATCCCGCCGGTGGGCCTGGTCCCGCCGGGCAGCCCTTCCTGGGAAAGCAGGTTTTCCATTACGGTGATGTCGGTGGAGATGTCCAGGGCCTCCTCCCCAAAGAGGGCGTCCAGCTGTTTATCGAAGGCGGCGCACAGGGTATCCAGCATAGTTTCTACCTTGGCCTTGGTAGCGTCAATGTTGCTGCCTGAGATGCCGGTGGAGTCCATCCGGTCATAGGCGTTGAGCAGCTTGATGGTGGTGGGCAGGAAGTAGTCCAAAAACCGGGATATCTGAGGCTGTTTGTCCGGATTTGCCATGACGTGGTCTATGATTTTTCCCGTGACCTCCTCCAGGTGGTCGATCTGGTCGGAAATCCTGGGGTCGGGGATGGCGTCGTTCAGCCGGCGCAGCTCAGAGATGGCCCGGTCCCTCTCCGTTCGGAGAGCGGCAATTTTTGTATCTGCTTCCTTCTTCTCGGGTTCGGGCTTTTTGTGCTCCTCCTTGGGAGCCTGGCCGGTCTGGAAGACCTTGTCGGGGAAAATGGCCTTGCCTGCCACGAAGACGGCCAGAGACAGCCCGGCACAGAGCAGGTAGTCGCTGACCCGATGAAGGGGGAACAGAAGGGCGTAGCCCAGCCACACAATGCCCACCAGATAGATAGGCAGGACGGATATTTTTTTGCGGGTGGTCATAGCGTACCTCCAGGGAATGAAGTCATTTCTATTTTACCCCCAATAGCGGGGGAGTGTCAAGAAAATTGGAACAGTTTGCAAAATCCCCGGAAGAGGGGTATAATATGGAAAAGCGCCCGGACATGGGCGCAGGAGGTTTCTTATGAAGACAGGACTGGTACTGGAGGGCGGAGCCCTCCGGGCGATTTTTTCCAGCGGCGTGTGCGACGGCCTGCTGGACGGCGGAATTATGACGGACTATGTCGTCGGCGTGTCGGCGGGCATTGCCTACGGGGTGAGCTATGTGTCGAAGCAGCCCAGGCGAAACCTGGAGGTGGTCACCCGTTTTGCCCCTGACAGGCGGTACATGGGCTTGCGGAACCTGACCGATAGGGACAACCGCAGCTATTTTGGCCTGGAATTTGGATTTAGCACCATCCCCAATGAGCTGGTGCCCTTCGACTACGACACTTTTGCCGCTTTCCCCGGTGAGGTGGAGGCGGTGGTCACCAACCTGAACACCGGCAGGGCGGACTATCTGCCCGTCCCCCGGAGGGACAGGGAGTCTGTGGTCCTCCAGGCCAGCTGTGCTATGCCGCTGCTGTTCCCCATCTTTGAGATCGACGGCCAGCCCTATCTGGACGGCGGCATTGGAGATGCCATCCCCTGGCAGCGGGCGCTGGACAAGTGCGGCAGGGTGGTTGTGGTTCTCACCCGTCCCCGGCACTACCGCCGTAAGCCGGACAAGGCGATGAAGCTGGTGCGGCGGAGATATAAGGATTATCCCGCCTTTGTGGAGGTTATGGAGCGCCGGGCGGAGGTGTACAACCGGGACCGGGAGGAGCTGTTCCAGGCGGAGCGGGAGGGGAAGCTGCTGGTGATTGCCCCTGAGTCCACCCTGGGGGTGGCCCGGACAGAGCGGGACACAGAGAAGCTCCGTCTGCTCTGGGCGGAGGGCTATCAGGCGGCCATCGACCGTTTGGAGGAGATCAGAGGCTATCTGCAAGGCTGAGGGCCGTCCCGGTGCGGTCCACTTGGCTGGGCTGGAGGGCATACAGGTTCAGGGTGTCCCCCACGATGGTGAAAAAGGCCCCCAGTTTGGCCAGCTGGGCCTGGCTCTGCCCCTGTGCCAACACGGCGGAAAGCGCCACTGCCATGGTGAGCAGTTCTCCGCTGTTGGCGTTATAGATGGAAGACAAAATGACCACCCCTGGGCTATTCTATGCGGGATTGGCCCAGGGAGGTGCGGAAAAGGAGCGTTGCGTGTGAAAATCGTTGTCATCGACGGTCAGGGCGGACGGTTGGGCTGCCTGCTGGTGGAGGAGGTCAAAAAACGACTGCCCCAGGCCCAAATCTACGGGGTGGGCACCAATACTGTGGCCACCGCCGCCATGCTGAAGGCGGGGGCGGACTTTGGGGCGACTGGAGAGAATCCGGTGGTCCGGAACGTGATGGATGCCGACGGGGTGCTGGGGCCGATCGGGGTGGTAGTGGCCAACGCCATCCTGGGGGAGGTCACCCCCGCCATGGCGGAAGCCGTGGGCAGCTGCCGGGCCAGAAAGTTCCTGGTGCCCATGAACAGCTGCGGCGTCCTGGTGGCCGGAGTGGCGGAGCTGTCCATGACCGCCTACGCGGCCCGGGCGGCAGAGCTGCTTGTAGCGGAGTTGAACCAGCCGGACGGTTTTTAAGGGCGGTCCTGATTTCAGAAAAAACTTGAAAATACCTCTTGACATTTTCTGAGCTTTTGCTATAATAACACTCGTCCCCGCGAGAGCGGGGCAGATAGCCGGATTGTGTAAGGGTAGCACGACAGACTCTGACTCTGTTTGTGAGGGTTCGAATCCTTCTCCGGCTGCCAGAAGGATTCCCTGGAATTGTGAAGGTTCCAGGGAATTTTCTCGTTTATAGCGAAAAATTGCGTCTAAAAATTGTGGTACTAATTTATGCACCGGAGCCTGACCCTTTATTTGACCCTTTACAGGTTTGAAATGTACTTTTCCATGCGCTGGGCGCTGTCCTCTTTCATCTTCTCACTGACATGTCCATAAATATCCAGGGTAAAAGCTGCGGTGGCGTGGCCCAAGTTTCCCTGAACGGTCTTCACACTGTCACCATTTTGGAGAGACAAAACGGCAAAAGTATGCCCATATAGTATAATAAGGACAAAGACGGAAACCCTTGTGGCTCAAGGGGATTCGGATTTGTCCTTATTCTTTTTCCACCTATTTTTCTTCAAAAAAGCACAGTTTTGAGTGTGGACAGAAGGGAGGTGTTAAATTAAGGACAAAGCAAATTTTACCACATAAGGAGGAATCACAATGAGAAGTTTAACATTGCCAGAGGCTTTTGAGCGAACGATGGCAATCCGCAGCACAATCTCCAAACTGCTCGAAAGCGTTGAGTATAACGAATTCGGGGAGCAAGAATGCTGCGTGCATGTGGATAACAGTGACCCTGGTCAGACGATTTTGAAGAGGGTGTTGCGTGCTTCAGCGCAGAGATAACGGCAGAGGGCAATTACCAGCTGGTCAATATGACATATACCCTTTACTCAGTCTATATGGCCCTCATGGAAGAGGATGTCCCCGCACCGTTTACCGTCTTTACGGCGATGTTGTCGGGTATGGATGGAACGGTGAGCCCCTGGTCAAGGTCGAGAAAGTCGAGCGGCTCACTGGCGAAGACCTCGGTTCGCTGGAAACCGCCAGAGAGGCGGCAGTCAAGGATATGATTGTCAAATTCCTAATGTAAGCCGCCCCTACGATGCCAGCTCAGCTGGCTGGCAATCAATCTGCTGCGGACGGTGCCATTTCCGACTGGTATGCCTCTGGGTGTTGAGCAACATACATCTTCAGTTTTTCCGGATCGATCTTTCGGAAACTCCTGTGCAGCTCTTTCTTGTCCAAATCCCCCGTTTCTTTCAACTGCTTTTCCCATTTTTGTATTGTCGATTTGGATACCTTGAAGACTTGATGTGTCGCTTCCAAGCTGTACCCCGCCTGTCTGTATTCAATTGTCCGTTTCCTGTAGTCCTTTGAATAGCTTATGTCTTTATTATACTCGTGATTGTCCCCCTTTTCATCTGTTTTTACTATAAACCGCTTTTTCGCATCTGCCCGGACACTGTGCAGGCCCAATTTTGACAAAATTTTCTTAAAATATTTCCAAAAAAATATTTTAGATATATAAATATCTAAAGGCTGTTCAACTATTCCGTCAAATTGGTAAAATATCACCAAAAAAGGTAATGGCGGTGATATAATGCCTAAAAGGAACAATCCTCTGGCGGCACAGATAGGGAGACGCATCTACAAAAAGCGCAAGGACCTGGGTTTGACACAGGAGGAGCTGGCAGATCGTTCGGGTTTATCCCAGTCGTTCCTTACCTGTATAGAGCGGGGAGAAAAAGGTCCCGGCTTTGACAGTATTATCCGCATTAGTCGTGCGCTTGAAACCAGTACAGATTATTTGCTGATGGGTGTCATGCCGCAGGAGGAGTCGAATAATATTCTCTCACTTTTTGAACCTATGGACGAAACCCAAAGAAAGCTGGCTATAGAAATTTTAAAAGGAATCCTACTTATTGGCGGACACACTCCGCCGGGATAATAATTGGGTACACTCTGAAGAAAAAGGTGGCAGGAAGGAATGGGAATTTGGACAGGTACAGATCGGGAAGCGGAAGAGATAATCCAAAAAATTTATGAGGAAGAGTATGAAAAACTGGTCCGGTGTGCAATCTCATATCTAAAGGCAAAAAGCGACAGCGCGCATATACTCAGCAGAGCAGAAGATGTGGTACAGGAGCTGTTTGCTCTGGCCTGGAAACGCAGAAAGGACGTTCTGTCCAGCGAAAAGCCGGTGGGATGGCTGTACAAAGCCCTTCAGTACAAGGTATGGGAGCTGCTGAAGGAAGAAAACAGATGGACAGAGCTGCTGCTTCGGTACGAACAGTTCTATATCCAGCCCGACGAGGCGGATATCGACTTGAAATTGGATCTGGAGGGTCTTATTTCCAAAGAAGATTTTTATTTGTTGTACAAACTTTATGTTGTGGGATATACATATCAGGAATTATGCAAAGAGACGGGCCTCACAAAATCGGCGTTGGGAGTTCGAATTCATAGGGTCAAACAGAAGGTTCGGGAAAAGCTGAACGAATAATTTTTTTTGAATTGTGTAAACTTTTGACGCCGAATGTACATTACATTATTAAAGGAGGCTTAACGTATGACAGGCAAAGATGACAAGCATCTGCCTTACGATCTGGAAAATCTGAGTGTTCCAGAATTGGAGGCGCTGCTCCAGCAGGATTTCCTTGCGTCGGACGGCAGTTCTCCTGATGTTGATTATATTATGGCAATTGTGGAGGTGATGCACAAAAAAGAGCAGGCTCAGCCGGATTATCAGCCTCTGGATACCGCGAAGGCGTGGGAGGAGCTTAAATCCTTCTACATCGCAGAGGAAGCAAATTCCATTGATTGCTCCGATGAAGGGCCCAAAGAAAAAGTGGTTGAACCCAAAACGGTACAACAGGTGCCAAAGCATAAAAAATTTAAAATATTCCGCAGATGCTTACTGATGGCCGCGTGCCTTTGCCTGCTAGTTGCCCTGACCTGCGTCCCAGTGTTCGGCTTTCACAGCTTTTTTCAAATGCTGGCCAGCTGGACCGCGGAACAGTTTGGATTCTATATGCCGTCGGAGACGCGTTCCGACCCTGAACAGATACCGGAAGAGTTTGCAGAGCTCCAGGACATCATGGAGAAGCTTGGCGTCGAGCTGATTGTGCCAAAATTTCCGGAGGGATATGAAGCAAGAAATGCTAAGCTGTCTTACATTCCCGATGACGGCATATTAAAATTTTCTATCGTGTATCAGCAAGAGGATGACTATTACATGTTTGTTGTCTATAGGAGCGGACACCAAACTGCCCATTTACATGAAAAAATCGAGTCTCTTGTAGAAACAAAAGCATATAATGGTATTGAACACTATTATCTAGAAAACGTTGATAATAATACTGTCGCATGGTATATTGGTTCGACTGAGTACTATATTGTGACAAACAGGGAAACCTCTGATCTTAAAGAAATAATAGAATCAACATATAATACATGAGGTGTAGTTATAGTATGAAAATAAAAAAATTTCTTTCCACCGTTCTATCCGTAATTTGTGTAGTAGCCTTATGTGTTCCGGTAAAAGCTATTGAATCCAGAGCAAGTGCACAAATTGCTGCATACGCTATGCAAGTTAATCCACATTCTGGATATTTCTCTGTCTTTTTCTCAGTAACAGCTGCAGGAGAAGCGGATAAACTTGGCTGTGAGAGCATCTATGTTTATAAAATGGTAGATTTTGATTGGGAGCTTGTAAAAAAGGAAACCAAACGGGAAAATGACCCTGGCATGAGCATCAAAAATGATTATGACTACGCAAATAGCATCCACTGCAACAGCGAAGCGGGAGAAGCCTATAAGATAGAGGTCACTATTTTCGCTGAAAACTCAAAGGGCCGGGATACCAGGTCTCAGGTTTTCTATAATATTGGTGAATAGCCCAAAGCATATTGTGGTTAAATGTAGTGCCGCATGACAGAAGTTCTATTCTGACATGCGGCATTTCCCTACCATAGCTTTTTAAGACTGCACGCTCCAATGCTAAGCATTGGAGCTTTTTTGATGCACCGCTGCAGCTTTCTGGAGGCAGGCGATTCTATACACAGACAGCAGTTTACCTGATCACAGCAAAAAAAGTCAAAAAAAGGCGAAGAAATTGGAAATACCAGGAAGAAACAGGATTATCGTTCCTGTTCGAAACCAGGAAAAAACTGTACGATAAATACGTCGGAGGGGAGGACGGTGCTGAGGATAGTATTCGGGATGAACTTGAAATATTATAGGACGCGCCAAGGCCTGACCCAGGAGGAAGCAGCGGCAAAATGTGACATAAGCAGTGAGTATTGGGGGAAGATGGAGCGCGGAGTACAATCTGCAACATTGGATACCGTGGAAAAAGTAAGTATTGGCTTAAATATAAATGCCAGGGACTTGTTGAACGAAAGTCATTTGTGAACATCCATATGGAGGAACATGATGTATACCGAAATTTATGATTTGTTGTATCAACTTGGTGTGACCGCAAATTACACCGGCTTTTTCCATACTGCTTACGCGGTTTCCCTATGTGCAGAACAACCTGACCGTCTGCTTCTGGTCACAAAGTGGTTATACCCGGAGGTGGCAAAGCAATACCATACAAACTGGAAAGCAGTGGAGCGAAATATCCGAACCGTAAGCGATATCATCTGGCGGGAAAACCGACCCTTATTGGAGCGGCTGGCCCGCAGGACTCTGTCAAAAAGACCCCGTACGACGCAACTTTTGGCCATTCTGGCTTCATCGTTGAGTTCCGGATGCCCGACGGTTCATGAGAATAAAATTACGACCCGATCCAGCGCCGCTGAACACCTCGCTTTTATTACCTCCGCATCTGGTGATAAGTCCTGACGAAGCCAAGGTAGTGAATTGGATATTTGAGCGGTATCTTGCTGGGGACAGTTTTGGGAAAATTGCTGCCGGGTTGGAGCGGTAAGGAATTCTCTCCCCCATGGGCAGACAAAAATGGAACCGGGAAGCAATAGACAAGCTACTTTCGAATGAAAAATACACAGGGCGAGTACTACTCCAGAAAACAGTCAGCACTGGCGCAGACCAAATTGAAAATAATGGCCTCATAGAGCAGTATCTTTACACTGATACCCATGAGGCCATCATTTCTAATGAGATATTCACAGCAGTGCAGCAGGAGAGACTTGAGCGCACTAAGGAACCGAAAAGCCGCGTTGCCATGATGCTTACATTATGATACATCTCCTTGTATTATAGAGTAGTAGTTATTAGAGCCCCTCTCCAAGGGCTGTGCTACACTGTAAGGGATGCTGTGGATTGGTTTGCACTTCCTACCACACGGATGGTTCAAGAAAGGTTCCAACCACAGCCCTTTGCAGTTTTGTTGATCAGTTAAATACCGCCAGACGGTTTATGTGGAACAAGGTTACAAAAGCAAAGTGTCCTGTGGATGCAGCATCACATAAAGGGTTCATTAAACGATCCAGATTTAGTAAATGTTGGATTTGGGAATTATGAAGTACGTCATGAAACCTTTGCACTTACCAGGCTTTGCTACTTTATCCTTACCGGAAGAACTAATATTGAAAGGCAAAAGGATGGAAAAATAAAACAATTCTGGAATAAGGGGACAAGTACAAATAAAAGGGATAGATTTTCAACAGCTGATGAAATATGGGAAACAGTAAAAGTTATTACAGATGAGAACAAATAAGTTGTTTAGAGATTACAGAATCCGTTGTGGCACAACGGATACGAGTCTGCATCTTTTCTGGCACCACAGTCCATTTGGAAAACCCGGTGTTTACAAGGCTTTTTAGGCCGTGAACACTGGGTTTTCTTTATTTGTGGGATTGGGTTGGAGCGCAAGAGGCAAGACACGGACGGGCCTTCTCAGCGGAGTTGAATTTACACAAATTTACAGATTGGAGCCTCGGGAAGATGAACGAAAGAAAATAAAATAATCGCTCTGCCGCCGCTTAATATTTTCTATTGAAATACCGATATTAAGTATGGTATAATAAGGTCAAGGGAGTATCATTATTACATATTTTGGAAAGGAAGGTGGACATGTGGGCGGCAGTCTTGCCAAACGAATAGACAGCATTTCAGACCACTATGTCCTGCTTCTCCTTGCCCTGGCCCTGATGGGGCTGACGATTGTAGGGGTTGGAGATACCCCTACGGTCTCTATGCTGGGGATTGTGCTCTGCGTGGCGGGCATTTTTCAGATGCCTGGACGGATTGATACCCGGATACTGTTCCCTATGCTGCTCTACCTTGTGGTCGGCGCGGCCTCGTCCTACGGCGCGATTGGAAACGTGACCCATACTTATACAGCCACCCACGCCATTTATCCCGTACTCTACTTCCTGATGGCCAGCCTGAAAAAGGAGGAACTGCGGTGGCTGCGGTGGTTCACTGCTGTGTGGGCGGGCTACGTGGCGGCAAACGGCATTGTCCAGTTTCTCATGAAGGCCATGAACGGCACCGCCGGGCGGCTGGGCGGTATGATGAGCAACGCCAACTCCATGGGCATCTTCCTGGTGGTGGGCTGGTTCGGCCTGATGGCCTGGGCGCCCGGCCCGGAGGAGAAGGGGCTGATCCCGGCCCTGCTGCGCCGTCTGGAGCCCCTGCTGCTGACTGCTCTGGCCCTGACCCTGTCCATGGGCAGTTTTCTGGCCCTGGCTGTGGGCATGGCTGTCCGGGCGGCGGGCTGGGTGAAGGAGTCCGGTTGGCGTGAGGCGGCGTGGCGGAGCGCCCGGATGCTGGCCAAGGCCGCGCTGTGCGTGGGCGCGGGTATCCTGATGTACTTCACTGGGCGGCATACCAGCGCCCCTCTGCTGTGCGTGGGACTGGTCCTGTGGCTGGTGGCGCTGATGTTCCTCTGGGAGCAGTTCGACCGCTTTCTGCTGGCCTACCGGTGGTTTCCCTGGATGATGTGCGCCGGGGGCTTTGCGGTGGCTCTGGCAGCTGTAGCCGTCCGTCCCAGCGCCGCCGCCACCTTTTTGGAGCGGCTGGAGATGATGCGCAACGGAGTGGGCTACCTGACGGCTGATCCCCTGCTGGGGGTGGGCCCCTACCAGTGGCGGGAGCTGAACCTGGCGGATGCCGATACTTACTTCAACACCTGGCACATTCACAACGTCCCCCTGCACATCGGCGTAGAGCTGGGACTGCTGGCCCTGGCGGCGGTTGTGCTGATTATTCTGCGGACCCTGCTCAAAAAGGGCCGGAACGTGGCCGGATTTGCCGCGTTTCTCCTGCACAACCTGATGGACACCAGTTTCTTCTACATGGGCACCACCACGTCGGTGCTGTTCACGGTGGGAGAACCGGAGAAGGGCGGCAAACAGCCCAACCGGATTCTGGTCCGGGCGTTCTTTGCGGCGTTTGCCCTTGTGTTTGTCTATTTCTATTGCGTCCACTGAGAGGGGGAGTATGGGCTATGCGCCCTAAAGAGCGGGAATTTTTAAGCATATGGCTGCTCCTGCTGGCGCTGGGCCTGTTTGGAGTTTCGGCACTGGCGGTACGCCGGATGGACGTGCGGGGCCTGCCCGAGAACGTGAGCCGTGAGCTGACGGCCCAGGAGCAGGCGGAGATCATCGCCCGGAACAGCCCTCTGACGGAGTACGTCCGTCTCAGCCCCAATGTGACCTTTCCCCGGGAGGATGCGGTAAAGAAGATAACCGTCCACCACATGGCGGACGACATCAGCCTGGAACGGTTGGGCGAGGTGTTCGCGGAGGAGGACAGGCGGGCCTCGGCCAACTATGCGATCGACATAGAAGGGAGGGTGGCGCTCTATGCGGAGGAGTGTAACCGGGCCTGGACCTCCAGCAGCCCGGAAAACGACCATCAGGCGGTGACCATTGAGGTGGCCAACGACGAGATCGGCGGCGACTGGCATGTCGGTGACGCTTCCTATGCCACGCTGGTGGAGCTGTGCACAGACATCTGCCAACGCAACGGGATCGAGCAGTTGGTCTATACCGGCGACGAGCTGGGGAATTTGACCATCCACAAGATGTTCAACGAGGAGACAGAGTGCCCCGGACCATATCTGGAGGGGAAAATGCCTGAGCTCGCCCGCGAGGTGAATCAAAGGCTCGCCGAAATGGCCGGAAATAAAGGAGGTGGTGGAGGAGGATAATACGGCAAACACCGGCTCCCGGCGGGGGCCGCCCGCAGGGCGGACCGCGGCTGTGGCGGCTGCCGGCAGAAAAGCAGGCTGCCGGCCCGGCACAGGATAAGGGGGCGCCTGGCATTGCCGGGATTCCTGAATTGAAAACACTTGGCAAACCATCGGAAACGGTGGGACGCAAAGCCAGGAGGCTACTGTGCCCGCTTGCGGGTGCTACGCACGTCCGGTTGCATCAGGCAAACCATCGGAAACGATGGGACGCAAAGCCAGAGGCTACAGGGCGACCTGCCGCCCCACGCTCGTTCGGTTACCGGATTTATCTTTGCGTCCGCGCAAACACAAGCTGCAAAGAAAGGTGGATATCTATTATGAAAGCACTAAAACGCATGAAAAAGACCTTCCGAAGCTTTTTGGTCTTCGCGATGGCGTTCCTGGTCGCCACATCTTCCCTCGCCACGGCTTTTGCCTCGTATGGCAGTCTTTTTGCTGAACCCCCCGAGCAGCAGACAGTGACGGTTGAGCACATCTGGGTGGACAACGGTAATCAGAACAACACCCGCCCGGATGATGTCCAGGCGGACGTTACTGCGTCAACGGTTAAGCCCGGTACCTCTGATAAGTCTGAAACAACCAACGTGGTTCAGGTTGATAAAGACGGGAATGAAACTGGTACCACAAAGCCTATCGTGGTCGATAGGACAGAGAATATCAACTTCTCAGAAGTGGGCACCGACGAGAAAGCTCAACCCAGCGATACCATCAACGACAAAGGCTATGATAAGGGCGAAGCCGACAAAGACGAAGCCGGCAAAGACGATGTCGATGAAGACGAAGCCGGCAAAGACGATGTCGGCAAAGACGATGTCGACAAAGACGAAGCCGGCAAAGACGAAGCCGGCAAAGACGATGTCGACAAAGACGAAGCCGGCAAAGACGATGTCGACAAAGACGAAGCCGGCAAAGACGATGTCGACAAAGACGAAGCCGGCAAAGACGATGTCGATGAAGGCGAAGCCGACAAAGACGATGTCAACAACGACAATACCGAGGAGCCTAAAAGCGATTGGTCCATCTCTCTTGATGAGATAGAGGACCAGGATGTCAAGGATGCCATCGAGACTGTTCTTGGGACTGGGTCAAATGGTACCGATCCGATCGTGAAGGACCTTTCCGGGGACGATGTTGACAAGATCACTGGCGAGCTCTTGGATAAGCCAGCCACTAAGGATGAGAACGGAAACGTAACAGAGCCTGCCGTGAAGGACCAGGGCAACGTCTGGACCGTGTCCAAGGACTATACGGCTGAAACTGGCGAAAATGAGCATGTCACCTATCAGGTGAAGCTCCCTGAGGATACCCAGTCTGCGCTGCAAAATTCCGGTTACGATTCCGTTCAGCTGAAGGTCACCTACGAGACCGTCTTTGCTGTTAAGGACGACACTGGAGCAGTGTATATTGATCCTTATACCGGAGAGATGCTGGATAGAGATAACAGGGTGTTAGCCATATGTCAGCATGTGTCCTATGACGGCGGTAAGACTTGGCAGTCGGCAGGTGAGCCCAGATTCGAGCGCGCGGATGGTACCCCTTACAAGTATACTGACAAGGAGACCAATCAACAGACAGAGATGACTTGGGATGAGTATTATGATAAGTTGGCGAAAGCGACCTACGACAGCGATACAGGCAAAGTCACGCTTGGTACAAGTAAATCAGAGGCAGAAAAAGAGCAGGTAGCCGCTACGCTGAACTATGATCCCACACGGGACTATGTCAGTGAGACCACCTATACTTTCCTGCACGTACAGAGAGACCCCGTGACGCCTCCTGATGATCCCAAGGACCCCCCGAAGGATCCCCCCAAGGATCCCCCGAAGGACCCCCCGAAGGAGGGCGAGGAAATTCCCGATCCGGAAGTGCCCCTGTCTCCCCCCGAGGAGCCCGAGGAGGTCATTGACCCCGCGGTGCCTCTGGCCAACGTGCCTGAGACCGGCGACAACTCCCATGTGTGGACCATGCTGGCCATGCTGTCCGTCACCGGACTGCTGGGCGTAACCCTGCTTGAGCGCAAGAAGGCCAAAAACAGCTAATCAAAGTGCGGACCGGGGCCTCTTATGAGGCCCCGGCTTTTGTTCAACCGCAAGAAGGAGGCGGCTATGAAGAGAATTGTTCCCATTGCCAAGGGGTGTCTGGCCCTGCTTTTGGTGGTCAGCCTGGCGCTGGCTGCCCAGGCCAAGCGGAACCGTCTGCTGGCCCTGGAGGCCTATGAGCAGGCCAAGACGGTGGCCCGCCTGGAGGAGGAGAGCCGTCCCGCCGCCTCCCAGGGGGAGACCCCCTCCGCGCCGGCCCCGGAGGTCCCGGACGAGCCCCCGGAGGTCCCGGCGGAGCCCCTGACCACCTGGGAACGGCTGGCGCAGATCGACCTGGCCGCCCTCCAGGAGATCAACCCCGACGTGATAGGCTGGATCGAGATTCCCGGCACCACCCTCTCCTACCCCCTGGTCCAGGGCCGGGACAACCAGTATTACCTGAACCGCACCTGGGAGGCCAAGCGCAACCCCGCCGGGTCTATCTTCGTGGACTATACGTGCAGTCCGGAGCTGGACGGCTTCCACACCATCATCTACGGCCACCGCATGAACAACGACACCATGTTCGGCGTTTTGCAGAGCTACCGGAACCCGGATTTCTGGACGGACCACCCCAGCGTCTATATCGCCATAGAGGATGGCGTGTACCGCTATGACCTCTTTTCCGCCCAGGAGGCCGAGGTGAAGGGGGTCGTTTACCGCCTGGACATCGTGAAAAGCGGCCTGGAGGAGGAGTTTTTCCGGTACTGCCTGGACAATGCCGTGATCAATACCCTGCTGACCCCCACGGCGGAGGACCGCATCCTCACGCTCTCCACCTGTACCGGCCGCGGCCACGCCACCCGTTGGGTGGTCCATGCCGTCCTGGCCCAGACCTATCCTGCGGGCCAGCCGGAGGACCGGTAAATTTCCGCCGGCCAAACAAATTTGACTTTACAACCGCCCGGTTTTCCATTATAATACTGGCAAAGAAGGGCTGTACCTCCGGTTTTTCTTTTGCCGGCGCAGTCCAGGAAGACACGCCCCAGGGCGTGCCTTCTCTTTTAATTCATTCCAAGGGAGCTGATCCTCCATGGTCAAGGTAAACGAAAACTATCAGAAGCTGCCCGGCAGCTACCTCTTCTCCGAGGTGGCCCGGCGCATCAGCGCCTACACCGCCGCCCACCCGGAGGCCAAAATCATCAAACTGTCCATCGGTGACGTGACCCGTCCCCTGGTCCCCGAAGTCATCAAGGCCATGCACGCCGCGGTGGACGAGATGGGCACCGCCGAGGGCTTCCACGGCTACGGCCCGGAGCAGGGCTATGAGTTCCTGCGTCAGGCCATCGCCCAGGGCGACTACGCCGTCCGGGGGGTGGATGTCAAACCGGAGGAGATTTTCGTCTCCGACGGCGCCAAGAGCGACTGCGGCAACATCGGCGATATCTTCGGCGTGGACAATGTGGTGGCGGTGTGCGATCCGGTGTATCCCGTCTATGTGGACACCAACGCCATGGCCGGCCGGGCCGGGGAATACCAGGAGGAGCTGGGCCGGTGGAACCGGCTGATCTACATGCCCTGTGTGGAGGAAAACGGCTTTTCCCCCCAGCCCCCCAAGGAGATTCCCGATATCATTTACCTCTGCTCCCCCAACAACCCCACCGGCGCGGTGCTGACCCGCGACCAGCTGAAGGTCTGGGTGGATTACGCCAACGCCCACGGCGCGGTGATTCTCTACGACTCCGCCTATGAGGCTTTCATCACCAGTGACAACGTGCCCCACACCATCTTCGAGATCGAGGGGGCCCGTACCTGCGCCATCGAGTTCCGGTCCTACTCCAAGACCGCCGGCTTTACCGGCAACCGCTGCGCCTATACCGTGGTGCCCCTGGAGCTGGAGCGGGGGGGCGTGAAGCTGAACGGCATGTGGAACCGCCGCCAGTGCACCAAGTTCAACGGCGTGCCCTATGTGGTCCAGCGGGGGGCCGCCGCCATCTACACCCCCGAGGGCCGGAAGCAGATTATGGCCAATATCGACTACTACCGGGCCAACGCCAAGGTCATCCGGGAGGGCCTCACCGCCGCCGGGCTGACCTGCTTCGGCGGGGTGGACGCCCCCTATATCTGGCTGAAAACCCCCGGCGGCGTGGGCTCCTGGGAGTTCTTCGACCAGGTGCTGGACCGGGCCAACGTGGCCACTACCCCCGGTGCAGGCTTCGGCCCCAGCGGGGAGGGCTACGTCCGCCTCACCGCCTTTGGCGACGCCGACGCCACCAAAACCGCCGTGGAGCGGGTTTGCAAGATGTTCAAATAAGCCAAACGGCCGCCCACCGGGCGGCCGTTTCCATATAAAAAACCCCTCGTGCCTGGCACGAGGGGTTTTTTACGAGCCATATTCCATTACACAGCGCGGGTGACCTTACCGGAACGGAGGCATCTGGTGCAGACGTAGACGTGAGTGGGGGTGCCATTCACGATCGCCTTGACCCGCTTCACGTTGGGCTTCCAGGCGCGGTTGGAGCGGCGGTGGGAGTGGGAAACCTTGATGCCAAAGGTCACGCCCTTGTCGCAGAATTCGCATTTGGCCATGTTGCTAACCTCCTCGCTATGAGAATATATGAAACCTCGGAAAAATTACCGTCAAAAAAGCTTCGACTGATATCATAACAGATATTCCCCGGAAATGCAAGACTTATTTTTCATCTGCTTCAAGAAAATTTTTGAGGGAATGACTGCCTATATTTTGAATAGATTGCGAAACCAACCGGTTTTATGCCATCTTTTTCAACAGCTTTATTATATTCAAATACTGCGCCTATACACGCAGCTTCCAAGAGGTTTATAAAATGGTCTGCAATTACAAAGCTTTTAAGTTGGGCATCAAAGCTGGTGGTTTCTGGAATTAGATCAGCATATGCGATGATTCCTACAGTACCTTTTGTACTTTCTAATTCCGGTTTTAATAATGATTTAAATCTAGGTGACACATTGAGTAGCTCCCAACGTCCCAATAATTCCTCTATGGTATAGTCATCTATTGGCAACATTTTGCATAGCTCCAATAGTTCTTCTGTATGCTGTTCAGTCTTTGAAGTTGAATAGTGATATATATTACTTTTTGTTAACAGTGAAAAACCATTACCTACCCATAAATCGCCCTTCTCAGAATCGCTAAGACCTGCCGCCGGGATAATAACCTGACAGTCCTTCATGATTTTGTTTACCTTTGACGCCAGCTTAAAGTGAGTTTTTTTGTCTAACATAAGAAGGCCCTCTTTCAGGAAGAATGATACAATTTACTATATAGTACTGACGCGTCTCTGTCAACATGGAATCAGCTTTAATCCGGGGTGGTTTTTTAAAAGTAACCTGCCGGAATCTTGGATAAGCGATTGACAGGAAACCCCTCTTTGATTATACTAAAAAGGAAAATACCGGGACTTCAGGCCCCGGATGACTGGCGAAATACACAAGTAGAGAGGAGCGCGATTCATGGCGGAACAGCAAAAGAGCGTGAAACTTGGGGACATCATCCGGGAGTTCAATCTGGAGATTCTGCGGACGGCCCCCGACTATGAGAACGTCCCCCTGCGGGCCCTGGACATCAACCGTCCTGGCCTGCCCCTGACCGGCTTTTTTGAGCACTTCGACACCGAGCGTCTGCTGCTCATCGGCCTGACGGAGCACACCTACCTCAGCGGCCTGACCCCGGAGCGGCGGCGGGAGTGTTTCGACAAGCTGATGTCCTATCCGGTGCCCGCCTTGATCCTCACCCGGGGGCTGGGCCTGCCCCCGGAGTGCATGGAGATGGCGGAGAAGCACGACCGGACGGTGCTGCGCTCCACTCAGGAGACGGCCATGTTCATGAGCGCCCTCATCGGCAGCCTCTTCAACCACCTGGCCCCCCAGATCACCCGCTCCGGGGTGATGCTGGAGGTCTACGGCGAGGGCGTGCTCATCCAGGGGGAGTCGGGCGTGGGCAAGAGCGAGGTGGCCATTGAGCTGTTAAAGCGGGGCCACCGCCTGGTGGCCGACGACGCGGTGGAAATCAAGGAGACCAGCCGCCACACCCTGCTGGCTACTTCCCCGGAGCTGATCCGGGGCTACATGGAGCTGCGGGGCATCGGCGTGATTGACATCAGCCGGCTGCTGGGCATGGGCGCCATCAAGCCCTTTCAGGAGATCGACCTGGTCATCAATCTGGAGCCCTGGGATGACAAGGCGGTGTATGACCGCTTCGGGCTGGAGTCCCACTTTACCCAGATTATGAGCGTAAAGGTCCCCTGCACCACGATTCCGGTAAAGCCGGGCAGGAATCTGGCCGCCATTGTAGAGGTGGCCGCCATGAACAACCGCAACCGGAAGATGGGCCACAACGCGGCCCAGGAGCTGACGGAACGGATGGATAAGCTGTTTCAGGAACAATTAGAAGGAGGAGGAAACTGATGTATTATATCGGGATTGACGTAGGCGGCACCAATCTGGTGGCCGGGCTGGTAAACGAGCTGGGACACATCTTCAACAAAGTGACCACCCCGGTGGCCAAGGATATGACGGCGGAGCAGTTCGGTGCCGAGCTGGTGCGCATGTCCCGCCGGCTGTGCGAGGTGGGGGAGATTGACCCCGCCAAGATCGAATCGGTGGGCATCGGCCTGCCCGGCGCGGTGGACAACAAGGCCGGCCTGTTTGTCCAGAACCCCAATATGCCCTTCCGGGACAAGAACGTCCCCCTGCGGGAGATGTTCCGGAAGGAGTGGGATATCCCCGTCTTCCTGGGCAACGACGCCAACTGCGCCGCCGTGGGCGAATACTGGGCGGGGGCGGCCAAGGGCTGTGACCCGGTGGTGATGGTCACTCTGGGCACCGGAATCGGCGGCGGCCTGATTATCGGCGGCAAGCTGTTTACCGGCTTTGCCAACGCCGGCATGGAGGTCGGCCACATGATTATCCAGCCCAACGGCATCCTGTGCGGCTGCGGCGGCCGGGGGTGCTGGGAGCGCTACGGCTCTGCCACCGCCTTAATCCAGCTGGCCCGGCTGGAGATGGAGCGGGACCGGAGCAGTGAGATGTGGACCATCGTGGACGGCGACAGCTTTAAGGTCAGCGGCCGCACCCCCTTCCAGGCCGCCCGACTGGGGGACGCCGCCGCCAAGCGGGTGCTGCACAACTACCTCCAGGGACTGTCTGTGGGCATGATTAACCTGGTGAACATCCTCCAGCCTGAGATTATCTGCCTGGGCGGCGGGGTGAGCAACGCCGAGGACGACCTGTTGCTGGACCCCCTGCGTGAGCTGGTCTGGCGGGGCTGCTTCGATAAGGAGAACAAGGTCCGTATCGAGAAGGCTTCCCTGGGCAACAACGCCGGCGTGGTGGGCGCGGCATTGCTGTGTAATCTGGTGTAATGAACGAAAGGCCCGGGCTTTTGCCCGGGCCTGTGCATTTCTTTACCGCATTTGACCAAAAGGCCCTTGACATTTGGACATACATAATTTAATATATATGTATGCCCAGAAGTGAGGTGATTGTGGGTGTCCCCGAGGACCGGAAGGCCCCCTAAAGGCGAAGAGTCCCGTACGGAGAAAATAAATCTTCGCATTTCTAAAAGCGAGGTACAGAAAATACAGGATTGTGCCAAGCGATTAGGAGTATCCAGAACGGATGCTATCATGCGAGGGATTGATTTGCTGAAAGAGGAGCTGACAAAAAAATAGAGTGTTGGCCGCCCTGACAAGCAGTACCAACACCCTATTGTACCATGCCAAAAGGAATGGTAAATTTCACTATACCATTCCTTTTGGCAAAAAGCAAGGAGGAAAATGTGAGTACGAAAGAATTTTTAATGAACCTGGAGGACCCGCTAAGGCGCATTTCCTGTGGTATCAACGCGATAGAGCTGATGATGTACGGGCTGGGGCGGACGAAGGACCCCTACGCGGACGGTTTTTTCGTCGTCTGGAATTATCTGCGGGAGGCCGAAGCGGACCTTCAAAAGGCGGTGCAGGCCGCCGGAGAATAGAGGAAAGCTGCTGTGGCGAACCCACGGCAGTTTTTTTGTTTCCCCTATTCTATTTTGCGGGAAAATCTGCTATAATCAACTAATACACAATTTTCGATTTTGGAGGGCCTATGGAGCGGTTGGAGGAACTGAAAAAACGGCTGGCGGAGCGCTGTCCCGCCATGGAGCTGCGGACGGACGAACCCATGTCCAGGCACACCACCTTCCGCATCGGCGGGCCGGCGGCGCTGATGGCCCTGCCCGGGACGGTGGAGGAGGCCCAAGCTGTCCTCCGGGCGGCGGCGGAGCTGGGCGTGGAGCCCTTCTTCCTGGGCAACGGCTCCAATCTGCTGGTGGCGGATGGGGGCTATCCCGGTTTTATTGTCAAACTGGCAGGAGAGCTGGATGAAATACGGGTGCTCCCCCCCGAGAAGCCGGGGGCAAATGCCAGGCTGGAGGCGGGCGGGGCGGTTCTGCTGTCACGGCTGTCCAAAGCGGCGTTGGAACATGGCCTCACCGGGCTGGAGTTTGCCGGCGGCATCCCCGGCAGCGTGGGCGGGGCGGTCACCATGAACGCCGGGGCCTACGGCGGGGAGATATCCCAGGTGCTGCTCCGGGTGCTTGTTCTGGAGCGGGATGGGACGGAAAGACTGTTTTCTGGGGCGAATTGTGACCTGCGCTACCGCCACAGCCGATTTTCAGACGGAAGTGCGCTGATTAGCCAGGCGGTGTTTGCCCTGACGCCGGGGGACCCGGCGGCCATCAGGGCCCGCATGGACGAGCTGACCGCTAAGCGGAAGGAGAAACAGCCGTTGGAGTACCCCAGCGCCGGGTCCATGTTCAAGCGCCCGCCGGGACACTTCGCCGCCGCCCTCATCGACCAGTGCGGGCTCAAGGGGCTCGCCGTAGGCGGGGCCCAGGTGTCAGAGAAGCACGCCGGGTTTGTCATCAACCGGGGAGGTGCCACCTGTGCTGACGTGCTGGAGCTGGTGCGGCAGGTGAAGGAGCGGGTGCTCCAACAGACCGGCGTGGAACTGGAGATGGAGGTTAAGGTGCTGGGAGGCCCACAAATATGACCCGCCCAAGGGGGCGGGTCCCACACGGTTGCATATTTTCTGTGGGGCCCGCCGCCCTCGGCGGGCCATCCCGATTAAAATAATAACCAAAGAGAGTGATACCATGGAATTTGTGATTATTTCCGGCCTGTCCGGAGCGGGAAAGAGCAAGGCGGCCTCCTTCATGGAGGATATGGACTACTTCTGCGTGGACAATCTGCCCTCTCCTCTGATCCCCAAGTTTGCCGAGCTGGGCATGGCGGGGGCGGGGGAGTACGACCGGGTGGCCCTGGTTACAGATGTCCGGGCTGGCACCAACTTTGAAGGACTTTTCCACGCCCTGGACGCCCTGGAGGCCATGAAATGCGCCTACCGCATCCTCTTTATGGATGCCTCGGACGAGACTATCATCAAGCGGTACAAGGAGACCCGCCGGGCCCACCCCCTGGCAGAGGACGCCGACAGCCTGGAGGAGGCCATAGCCCTGGAGCGGGGAATGCTGGCCCCCCTGCGGGAGCGGGCGGACAAGATTGTGGATACCACCAACCTGTCCACCGCCAAGCTCAAGGGGGTTTTGCGGCAGATGTTCGGTCGGGAGGGGACCTCAGAGGGCCGGATGGAGGTCCGGGTGACCTCCTTCGGGTTCAAACACGGGGTGCCCATGGAGGCCGACCTGGTCTTCGACGCCCGCTTTCTTCCCAATCCCTACTACGTGGCCGAGCTGCGCACCCTCACCGGCCTGGACGCCGGGGTGCGGGACTACGCCTTCCAGGGCGGGCAGGGGGAGGAGTTCCTCAAACGCCTGTGGGAGCTGGTGGGCTGGCTGCTGCCCCGGTATGAGGAGGAGGGCAAGACCTCCCTGGTCATCGCCGTGGGCTGCACCGGCGGCCACCACCGGTCGGTGGCGGTGGCCCACGCGCTGGCAGAGCGGGTCAGAGCCCAGGGCTGGCCGGTGGCGGAGAGCCACCGGGACCTGGGGCGGAATTAGGAGGAATTTCTATGTCTGAATATCCCACCCTCCAGCAGTGGGAGCGGGGGCCCAAGATTGTCGCCGTGGGCGGCGGGACCGGGCTGTCCACCATGCTGCGGGGGCTGAAAAAATATACCCGGAACCTCACCGCCATCGTCACGGTGGCGGACAACGGCGGCGGCTCCGGGGCGCTGCGCAACGACCTGGGGATGCCCCCGCCGGGGGACATCCGCCACTGTATGGAGGCCCTGGCCAACACCGAGCCCATCATGGAAACGCTGCTCACCTACCGCTTCCCCGAGGGGGTGCTGGCCGGGCAGTCCTTCGGTAACCTGATTCTGGCCGCCCTCAACGGCATCACCGGCTCCTTTGAGGAGGCGGTGACGGAGATGAGCCACGTGCTGGCCATCACAGGCCGGGTGATTCCGGTGACCAGCGCCGATGTGCAGCTGGAGGCCGTCTTTGAAAATGACGCCCGGGTGGTGGGGGAGTCCCAGATTGCCGCTTTCAAGCGGGAGCAGGACTGCCGCATCCACCACGTGCACCTGATTCCCCGGAATCCCAAGGCCACCCCCGCGGCCCTGGAGGCCATCGGGGAGGCGGACCTGATTCTGCTGGGGCCGGGAAGCCTGTACACCAGCGTCATCCCCAATCTGCTGGTGGAGGGGGTGGCCCAGGCCATCGCCCGGGCGGAGGCCCCCAAAATTTACATCTGCAACATCATGACCCAGGACGGGGAGACGGAGGGCTACACCGCCGCCGACCACCTGGAAGCCCTGCTGGCCCACGGGGAGCCGGGGCTGCTGGACCTGTGCCTGGCCAACACCGCCCCGGTGCGGCCCGGCCTGCAGGAGAAGTACCGGGAGGAGGACGCTGTCCCCCTGACGGTGGACCGGGGGCGGATTGCCGCCCTGGGACTGGAGCTGGTGGAGCGGCCGGTGGCCTCGGAGCAGGGGGACTACGCCCGCCACGACCCGGATAAGCTGGCCCAGGCGGTGCTGGATATCTACCACAGCCGGGCGGTGCGCATCTTCCGGGGGGCGCGGCGGTACATATTGGAGGAATGACCATGTCCTTTGCGGCCGAAGTGAAAACCGAGCTGTGCCGCGCCCCCCTGAGCCGAAAGTGCTGCGCCCAGGCGGAGGCCTACGGCGTCCTGCTCTACTGCAACACCTTCAGCCCCCGGGAGGCCCGGATTGTCACAGAAAACGAGGCCTTTGCCCAGCGGCTGTCCGCCCTGTTCAAAAAGGCATTTCACCTCACCTTCGACCGCCTGCCCCAGGGGGGCGGCAAGCAGGTCTTTGCCCTTACAGATCCGGACAAGTTGGCAGCCATCTGCCAGTCCTTCGGGGCCGACCCCAGGGCCCTGGCCCTCCACGTCAACTTTGCCATACTGGAGGAGCCCTGCTGCCGGGCCTCCTTCCTCCGGGGGGTGTTCCTGGCCGGGGGCTCAGTGACCGACCCGCGGAAGGGCTACCACCTGGAGCTGGCTACCTCCCACCACAGCGTAAGCCGGGAGGTTCTGGCCCTCATGCGGGAGCTGGACCAGGAGCCCAAGTCGGCCCAGCGCAAGGGGAATACGGTGATCTACTTCAAGCAGAGCGATAAAATCGAGGACTTCCTCACCTGCATCGGCGCGCCCCTGTCCGCCATGGAGGTGATGAACGCCAAGCTGGAGCGGGACCTGCGGGGGAGCGTCAACCGCCGGGTGAACTGTGACGCCGCCAACCTGGACAAGGCGGTGGAGGCCGCCATGTCCCAGGTGGAGGCCATCCGCCGGCTGGAGCGGGAGGGTTCCCTCATCACCCTGCCGGACAAGCTCCGGGAGGCCGCCGCCCTCCGCCTGGCCCACCCGGAGGACACCCTGGCCCAGTTGGCCCAGCGGTGCGACCCGCCCATTACAAAATCGGCCCTGAACCACCGGCTGCGCAAGCTGATGGAGCTGGGAAAGGAGTAAATGATGTCAAGCTGTACCTTCCGCCCCGCCGTCCCCGGCGACGAGGGCCTGATTTTAAGCTTCATCCGCGCCCTGGCGGACTATGAAAAAATGTCCGGCCAGGTGGTGGCCACCCCCGAGCTGCTGCGGGAGTGGCTCTTTGAGAAGCAAAAGGCGGAAGTGATCTTCGCCCTGGCCGAGGGAAGAGAGGTGGGCTTTGCCCTGTTCTTCCACAACTTTTCCACCTTCCTGGGCCGGGCGGGGGTCTACCTGGAGGACCTGTTTGTGCTGCCTGAGGAGCGGGGGAAGGGCTACGGCAAGGCCCTGCTGAAGGAGCTGGCCCTCATCGCCGTGGAGCGGGGCTGCGGGCGGCTGGAGTGGGCCTGCCTGGACTGGAACCGGCCCTCCATCGACTTCTACACCAAGAGGATGTACGCCGTCCCCATGGACGAGTGGACGGTGTACCGGCTGACGGGGGAGACACTTTTGGAGGCCGCACAGCCGGAGTAGGGACGCAAAAAGCCTTCCCACTCAGGGGAAGGCTTGGCTCTGTGGGGGACGAGGGAGGAACTACTATGTCGTGGTATTTTATGGTTGATACTTACATCGACGAGGAGAAAGGCCGGGGTGAGTATGACGGCTACATTCGCCAGGTAAAGCCCATTGTAGAGGCCTATGGTGGTAGGTATCTTGTCAGGACGGAGCATGTCAGCCACCTAAGCAGAGAACGGACCCCGCAGAGGGTAATTGTGATCCGGTTTGATACCCGGGAACAGTTGGACAGCTGCTTTTCGTCACCGGAATACAGGGCTATCATGTCGAAACGTGCCGAAAGCGTAGACAGCCGGGCAGTTATCGCGGAAGGCCTGGATTGAAACAGAAAAAGGAGGAATCCGCCATGTCCTTTGTCCACTTACACTTACATACGGAATTTTCCCTGCTGGACGGGGCCAACCGCATTGAGCGGCTGGTGGAGCGGGTGAAGGAGCTGGGCCAGGAGGCGGTGGCCATTACGGACCATGGCGTCATGTACGGGGCGGTGGACTTCTACAAGGCCTGCAAGGCCGCCAGCATCAAGCCCATCATCGGCTGTGAGGTCTATGTGGCCCCCCGGGGACGGACCCGGTTCCAGAAGGTTCACGGGGTGGATTCCAACTACAGCCATCTGGTCCTGCTGTGCCGGAATGAGGAGGGCTACCACAACCTGTCCCATATGGTGTCCAGAGCCAGTCTGGAGGGATTTTACATCCGTCCCCGGATCGACCTGGACCTGCTGCGGGAGCACGCCGGGGGGCTGATTGCCTGCTCCGCCTGTGTGTCGGGGGAGGTCCCCAAGTTGCTGCTGGCGGGGGACTACGACAAGGCCAAAGAGGTGGCCCTGGAGATGCGCGCCCTCTTCGGCGAGGACGGCTATTATCTGGAGCTCCAGGACCACGGCCTGGCCAATCAGAAGACGGTGAACGCCGGTCTGGTCCGCCTCAGCCAGGAGACGGGCATCCCCCTTATTGCCACCAACGACGCCCACTATCTGAGCCGGGAGGACTCGGAGCTACAGGATATCCTCCTGTGTATCCAGACCAACAAGACCCTGGACGACCCCGGCCGGATGCGGTTCGACACCCAGGAGTTTTACGTCAAGTCGGAGGAGGAGATGGCCGCCCTCTTCCCCGGCCAACCGGAGGCCATTGAGAACACGGCGAAGGTCGCCCGGCTGTGCAATCTGGAGTTTGAGTTCGGCAAGTACCACCTGCCCAAATTCCAGCTCCCCGAGGGCTGGACGGACAGCGACGCCTACTTTGAAAAGCTGTGCTCCGAGGGCTTTGCCCGGCGCTACCCGGCGCCCACCCCGGAGCAGAAGCAGCGGCTGAGCTATGAGATGGGCATGATCCGCAAGATGGGCTTTGTGGACTACTTCCTCATCGTCTCTGACTTTGTGAGCTACGCCAAGAACAAGGACATCCCGGTGGGGCCGGGTCGGGGGTCGGGAGCCGGGTCCATGGTGTCCTACTGCCTGAACATCACCGACGTGGACCCCCTGCGCTACAGCCTGTTCTTCGAGCGCTTCCTCAACCCGGAACGGGTGTCCATGCCCGATCTGGACATCGACTTCTGCCCCCGCCGCCGGTCGGAGGTCATCAGCTATGTGAAGGAGAAGTACGGCGAGGACCACGTGGCCCAGATCGTCACCTTCAACACCCTCCAGGCCAAAGCGGCGATTCAGGACGTGGGCCGGGTGATGGGCTTTACCGTTCAGGAGCGGGACGCCCTGTCCAAGCAAGTCCCCGGCGGCAAGACCACCATCGCCCAGGCCATGGCCCTGTCCAGGCAGCTGAAGGAGAGTTACGACGGCGATCCCCGGGTGAAGAAGCTGCTGGACACCGCAATGAAGCTGGAGGGTACGCCCCGCAACGCCTCCATCCACCCCGCAGGCGTGGTCATCACCCGGAATCCGGTGGGGGACTACGTCCCTCTGGCGGCCACCAAGGACGGCCAGCCCATGACCCAGTACATCATGACCACGCTGGAGGAGCTGGGCCTGCTGAAAATGGACTTTCTGGGCCTGGATAATCTGACCGTTCTGGATGACGCGGTCCAGATGATCCGCAAGAGGGAGCCCGGCTTCAGCATCAAAGACATCCCGGAGAACGACCCGGCCACCATGGCCATGCTGGGAGAGGGCAGAACCTCCGGGGTGTTCCAGATGGAGTCGGGGGGCATGACCAACGTGTGTGTGGGCTTAAAGCCCCAGACCATTGAGGACATCACCGCCATTATCGCCCTCTACCGCCCCGGCCCCATGTCCTCCATCCCAAAATTTACCGAGAGCAAGCACAACCCGGAGAAGATCACCTACCGCCACCCGTCGCTGGAGCCCATTCTGGCCAATACATACGGCTGTATCGTCTATCAGGAGCAGGTGATCCAGATTTTCCAAAACCTGGCGGGCTACTCGGTGGGCCAGGCCGACATGGTCCGCCGGGCCATGTCCAAGAAAAAGGCGAAGGACATCCAACGGGAGCGGGAGGCATTCCTCCACGGGGACCCGGCCCGGAACATCGCCGGCTGCGCCAAAAACGGGGTGCCCGAGGAGGTGGCCCAGGCCATCTATGACGACATCTCTGACTTTGCCGAGTACGCCTTCAACAAGTCCCACTCGCTGGTCTACGCCATTGTATGCTATCAGACCGCCTATTTTAAGTGCCACTACCCCAGGGAGTATATGGCGGCCCGGCTCACCTCCGTCCTCGGTGAGGGCAAGAAGGTGGCCAAGTACATCGCCACCTGCCGGGAGATGGGCATTCCCATCCTGCCCCCCGACGTGAACCAGTCCGGGGCTGACTTTACCGTGGTGGAGGAGGGCATCCGCTTTGGCCTGGTGGCCATCAAGGGGGTCGGCTGGGGCGTGATCGAAAACCTGCTGGCCGAGCGGGAGCGGGGCGGCCCCTTTGTGGACTTTATGGACTTCTGCGACCGGCTCTACGACCAGGGGATGAACCAGCGGACGGTGGAGAATCTGATCAAGAGCGGGGCCTTTGACGCCATGGGCTACCGCCGCTCCCAGCTGATGAAGGTTTTCGGCCAGGTGATGGACGGCATCGCCGCCGCCCGGCGGCGGAACGTGGACGGCCAGCTGGACCTGTTCGGCATGGGGGGAGGGGAGGAGGAGCACCGCGCTCTGCCCGCCCTGGTGCTGCCAGATTTGCCTGAGTACACCCCCCAGGAGCTGATGAACATGGAGCGGGACACCACCGGCCTCTACCTCACCGGCCACCCCATGGACCAGTACCGGGAGCTGGCCAGGCAGTATGGTGCGGTGACCATCGGCTCCATCCTGGAGGATTTTGAGGAGGCGGAGGGTCCCCGGGAGTACCGGGACGGACAGCGGGTGTCCATCGCCGGGGTGATTTCCAGCTACAGGGCCAAGACCACCCGGAACAACACACTGATGGCCTATGTGGGCCTGGAGGACGACACTGCCGACATGGAGCTGATTTGCTTTTCCCGGGTCCTCAGTGAAAACGGCAGCTATCTCAAGGAGGGAGTGGCGATCCTGGTGGAGGGGAAGATCTCGGTCCGGGATGAGAAGGAGCCCCAGCTGATTGTGGACGCTGTCCGTCCCCTGTCCAACCTGGAGGAGATTGTGGGCGGGGGAGAAACCCTGTATGTGCGCCTGCCCAGCCGGGAGGACCCCCGCCTGCGGAAGGTGCGGCTGGCCCTGTCCTTCTTCCCGGGGCAGAACGAGGTAAAGCTCTATTTTGAGGACTGCAAGAAGCTGATGGGCTCCCGGTGTGAGATACACCCCGCCCTGGTGAAAGACCTGACCCAGCGGCTGGGACAGGAAAATGTGGTGGTAAAGTGATAGACTATCTGCGCCAATTTAATATGGTATCCGTCCTCCTGCGGCTGACCCTGGCGGTGATCTGCGGCGGACTGATCGGGGTGAACCGGGAGCACAAGCGGCGCCCGGCGGGCTTCCGCACCTATATGATGGTGTGCATGGGGGCGGCCCTGTCCATGATTCTGGGCCAGTATGAGGACACCATGCTCCATACCCTGCTGTCCGGCGCCTTCGGGGCGGTGGGCCAGCCCACCGATGTCACCCGCTTCGGGGCCCAGGTTATCAACGGCATCGGCTTTCTGGGCACCGGCACCATCCTCATCACCGAGCAGCGGGAGGTGAAGGGGCTCACCACCGCCGCGGGCCTGTGGGCCACGGCCTGCATGGGCCTGGCCATCGGGGCGGGCTTCTACGAGGGGGTGGTCCTCAGCTTCGTATGTATCTTCCTGAGTATCAAGGTGCTGCCTTTTGTGGAGCTCTTCCTGCTGTCCCGGTCCCGGAATATGAACCTCTATGTGGAGCTGACCTCCCTGGAGCGGCTGAAGGACTTTATCGCCCTGACAAAGGCCATCGGCATCCAGATTTTCGACGTGGAGCTGGACCGGCGGCGGGCGGCGGGCGGCGGCGTGGGGGTGGTTCTCTACCTCCACCTGCCCAAGAACCAGTCCCACACCAAGCTGCTGACCGATCTGTCCTACAGCCCGGACGTGCGGGCCATTGACGAGATATAGGGGGTGAGGAAGTGCTGCATTGTCTGGATTTTCTCCGGGGGATGGACCTGCTCAGCGTCACCGTCCGGGTGCTGCTGGCAGTGCTGTGCGGCGGCATGATCGGCATCGAGCGGTCGGAGAAGCGGCGGCCCGCCGGCTTCCGCACCCATATCCTCATCTGCCTGGGGGCGGCCATGACCACCGCCACCAGCCAGTACGTCTATGTGGTGCTGGGCCTGTACAGTGATGTGGCCCGGCTGGGGGCCCAGGTCATTGCCGGCATCAGCTTTATCGGCGCGGGGGCCATCATCATGACCAAGTGGCGCCGGGTCCGGGGGCTCACCACCGCCGCCGGGCTGTGGGTGGCGGCCATCGTGGGCCTGTGCTGCGGGGCCGGGTTCTACGAGGGGGCGGTGTACGGCACCGCCCTGGTGCTGGTGGCTGAGGTGTTCTTCTCCAAGCTGGAGTACCGGCTGCTCCGGGACAACCGGGAGGTCACCGTCTACGCGGAGTACGCCAGCCCCTCCTGCCTGGAGGAAATGGTGTCCCGGTGCCACATGCTGGGCATCAAGATTGTGGACGTGGAGATCACGAGAAAAGGCGACGGGAGCGGCAGCTCCTGCGCCGTTCTGGCTCTGCTCTCCCGCCAGGGGGCGGACAAGGAGGAGATTCTCCAGACCCTGGGCGGGGTGGAGGGCGTCCTCACCGTGGTGGAGACGTGAAACGCCTCCCTTCGCAAAGGGAGGTGGCATTTGCGAAGCAAATGACGGAGGGTTTTCCCCATCGAAATACACCTGCTTATTTTGGAGAAAACCCCCAGTCAGCTTCGCTGACAGCCCCCTTTGAGAAGGGGGCCTTTTTATTGCAAAGCGGTTCCAAATCTGCTATAATACCCCCGCAGAGATAAAAACACAGGGCGGTTGGTAGTCCGCCCGCGGGCCGCGCTCCCGCCAGTAGCCTTCCCTCCCGGGTCGTCCCTTCTCTGACGCGAAAATCAGGGAGGAAATTGAATATGGACCGGAATGTGTTTACTGTGCTGTTCCAGCCACCCTTCTGGGTGGGGATCGCGGAGCGGTGGGAGGCGGCGGGCTATTCGGCGGCCAGGGTGGTCTTTGGCGCTGAGCCCACCGACGCCCAGCTCTATGAGTGGCTCCTGCGGGAGTGGCACAGGCTGGATTTCAGTCCGGCGGCGGAGGGGGAGCGCCCGGTCACCCAGCGGAAGAACCCCAAGCGGGCCCTGCGGGAGGCCAGGGAGGCCACCCAGGTCCGTGGGGTCAGCACCAGGGCCCAGGAGGCCCTCAGCCGCCAGCGGGAGCAGGAGGGATTGGAGCGCCAATCCAGAAACCGCCAAAGACAGCGGGAAGAGGCGGAGCGGAAGTACCTCCTGCACCAACAGAAAAAGCGCGAAAAAAAGCGGGGCAGGTGAAAACCTGTCCCGCTTTGGTATGGGGAGGACTGCAATTCTCCCTCAAATTACCCCGGCCAGGACCAGGGCGTAGGTAACAAAGGTGGCCAGCAGCGCCAGGGAAAACAGCAGGAAACCCAGGTTGAACTTCTTGCCTTCGGCGGCCTGGGAGGGGGGCACCAGCCCGGATTTGCGCAGGGCGGTGACCACCGGCTTGTACAGCAGCAGTGTGGCGGCCATATTCATGCCGCCCTTGGCCAGGTTGAAGGGGAGGAACAGTGTGGGCAGCATGGCGGCCACCTGGGCGCGGGTGACCAGCTCACCGCCGGCGCCGGTCATGTACAGGGGGGTAATCAGGTAGTTCCACAGCAGCATCACCGCTACCATAAAGATCAGGCCGGCGCTCAGGCCAAGGACGGCGCCCTTTTTGGTGTGGTTCTTCTTGTAGACCCAGGAGGCGGTGCAGCAGAAGGAGCAGGTGCCCAGGGCGTTCATCAAAAAGCCAAAGGGACCGGTTCCGCTGAAGGTGATAAACTCGATGAAGCTGGCCAGGATGCCGATAATGGCGGCGGCCATAGGGCCGAAGGTGAAGCCGCCGACGCAGACAACCACGTGCTTGAAGTCGAAGTCCAGGAACATGACGGGAGGCATCAGCTTGGACATCCAGGCGATAATCACCGATACGCCGGTGAGCATGGCGATGCTGGTGATGGTTTTGGTGTCCATTTTGGAGCGGGCGGGGGTGGCGGTGACAGTGGGTGCAGACATAAAAAACACTCCTTTTTTGTATTTGACCGCTGAAAGACCATGTCTTCCAGGTGTCAAAACAAACAAGGAGGCGTGCTTTTGCGCGCCAAAACGGCGCGTGTTGTTTAACACACATCTTCTTCCATCCGGACTGTAACCGTTGGTCCCGGAGTTTCACCGGGTCAGCGGACGCATCTCTGCGTCCGGTCGCGGACTTTACCGCCAGTGGGGAATTTCACCCCGCCCTGAAGACATCGTATCCAGTTGTCTGATAGCATTATACGACAGCGGAAGGAAAAATGCAACCCCTAAATTTTGTGCCTGGTCGTGGAAATGGATGTAGGGGCGGACACTGTCCGCCCGCAGAGAGAGGAAGACCGGAAGACGGGCGCACAGTGTGCGCCCCTACAGCGGTTTGCGGGAGCCCTTTCGGCAATTTATGGACAAATTGAAAAACTTTGACTTACCCTCTATGCAAACGGTAAAAAATATATTAAAATAGGATTAAGAAAAAGACAGGAGGGGTTTGAATGGATCAGCCCAAATATAAACGTGTCCTGCTGAAAATCAGCGGTGAGGCCTTGGCGGGAGACGCCTCCCGGGGCCTGGACTTCCAGGTCATCGGTCAGGTGTGCGACGTGGTCAAGCGCTGCGTGGAGCTGGGCGTCCAGGTGGGCGTTGTGGTAGGTGGCGGCAACTTCTGGCGGGGCGTGAAGGACGGCGGCGACGCCATGGAGCGGGTCCGGGCCGACCACATGGGCATGCTGGCCACCGCCATCAACGCCCTGGCCGTGGCCGACGTGCTGGAGCAGAAGGGGGTGGAGGTCCGGGTGCAGACCGCCATCGCCATGCAGGCCGTGGCCGAGCCCTACATCCGCTCCAAGGCCATCCGCCACCTGGAGAAGGGCCGGGTGGTGATTTTTGGCTGCGGCACCGGCAATCCCTTCTTCTCCACCGACACCGCCGCTGTGCTCCGGGCCGCCGAGATCGACGCCGATGTCATCCTCCTGGCCAAGAACATCGACGGGGTGTACTCCGCCGACCCCAAGCTGGATCCCACCGCCACCAAGTACGACGCCATCTCCTACGACGACGTGCTATCCCAGCACCTGAAGGTGATGGACTCCACCGCCACCTCCCTGTCCATGGACAACAAGATCCCCGTCCTCCTCTTCGCCCTGAAGGACCCGGAGAATATCATCCGGGCCGTGATGGGGGAGACCATTGGGACCATTGTGGGATAAAAAATAAGAAAGGAAGTAACGACCATGAGCCCTGAGATCGTAAGCTACGACGAGAGAATGAAAAAGACCATCGAGGTGGTCAAGAGCAATTTTGCCGCCGTCCGGGCGGGCCGGGCCAACGCCGGCGTGCTGGACCGGATCACCGTGGAGTACTACGGAGCCCCCACCCCTCTGAACCAGGTGGCCTATATCGGCTCCCCCGACCCCCGCACCCTGACCATCCAGCCCTACGACATGTCCCTGCTCAAGGCCATTGAGAAGGCCATCCAGACCTCCGACCTGGGCATCAACCCCCAGAACGACGGCCGGGTCATCCGCCTGGCCTTTCCCCAGCTCACCGAGGAGCGCCGCAAGGAGCTGACCAAGCAGGTGCGCAAGTACGGCGAGGAGGGCAAGGTGGCTCTGCGGAATATCCGCCGGGACGCCATGGACGACATCAAGAAGAAGACCAAGAAGTCCGAGCTCACCGAGGACGATCAGAAGAAGCTGGAGAAGGAGCTCCAGGACCTGACCGACAAGCGCTGCAAAGACATCGACGACCTCACCGCCAAGAAGGAAAAGGAGCTCATGGCGGTTTGATTCCCTAGCCCATGATACGGCGGGCCGGCGAAGGCGCCGGCCCCTACGGGAGGCAATATCTGTAGGGGCCGCCGCCCTCGGCGGCCCATTTCTCAGCATACAACCACGCAAAGGAGCGACCGCCCATGGCCCTCTTCCCGAAAAAAACCGAGCCGGCACAGACAGAGGTGGACTTCTCCCGTCTGCCCCGGCACATCGCCATCATCATGGACGGCAACGGCCGCTGGGCCAGGAAGCGAGGTCTGCCCAGAACAGCGGGCCACGCCGCCGGGGCGGAGACCTTCCGCACCATCGCCACCTACTGCAAGGACATCGGCATCGACTACCTCACCGTCTACGCCTTTTCCACCGAGAACTGGAAGCGGCCGGCGGCGGAGGTGTCTTCCATCATGGGGCTTTTGAAAAAGTACCTGCTGGAGGCCATCGGGCAGATGGAGCGGGACCGGGTGAAAATGGAGTTTTTCGGTGATCTGTCCCCTCTGACCCCGGAGCTGCGGGAGCTGTGCGAGCGGACGAGGGAGATTTCCCGGCACTACGAGGGCTGTCAGGTGAACATCTGCCTGAACTACGGCGGCCGGGACGAGATTGTCCGGGCGGCCCGGGCCTATGCCCAGGACTGCATCGACGGGAGAGCCGACCCCAACCACCTGAGCCAGGACCAGTTTGGGGGCTACCTGTTCTCCAGGGGGGTGCCCGACCCCGACCTGGTCATCCGGCCCAGCGGGGAGCTGCGGCTGTCCAACTTCCTGCTGTGGCAGGCCGCCTACGCGGAGTTTTATTTTACCGACGTGCTGTGGCCCGACTTCTCCAAAACGGAGCTCCACCGGGCCATTGCAGCCTATCAGAGCCGGGACCGCCGGTTTGGAGGTGTGTGACTTGGCGACACGGATCATCGTGGGTCTGGCCCTGGGCCCGGCGTTTTTGGCGGCGCTTTACCTTCTGCCCCCGGCCGCCCTGGCTGTGGTGGTGGCTTTTATCGCGGGAATGGCCTCCTTTGAGCTGCTCCGGGCCACCAAGGTGGCCCACCACAACGGCATGTACATCTTTACTGCCATTGCCGCCGTCCTCATCCCCCTGGGCCACGCCTTTGGATACGGCAGCTGGACCGCCCGGGCGGTGGCCATTCTGCTGATGGCGGCCCTGTTTCTCCCGGCCCTGCGGCGCTATGGGACCCAGGGAGAGATCCGGTTTGAGCACATCATCGTGTGTCTCTTCGGCGGCATCGGCATCCCCCTGTTCCTGTCCGCCCTGGTGCAGCTCAAGCGGTTTGACAGCGGGCAGTTTTATGTCCTTCTCCCCGTGATCTGCGCCTTTACCACCGACATCGGGGCCTACTTTTTCGGCGTTTTCCTGGGAAAACACCGGGGGATCACCCAGGTCAGCCCCAACAAGTCCCTGGAGGGCTACGCGGGCGGAATTTTGACCGGGTGCCTGTGCATGCTGCTCTACGGCTGGCTGGTGGGACAGTTCGGCGGGATTGAAGTCAAGCTGCCCCTGATGGCCCTGTACGGGCTGCTGGGCAGCGCCGTCACTGAGCTGGGGGACCTGTCCTTCTCCCTCATCAAGCGGCAGTGCGCCGTAAAGGACTACGGCACCCTCCTCCCCGGCCACGGGGGGATGCTGGACCGGTTCGATTCCACCATCTTCGCCTCCCCCATGCTGCTGCTGCTGGTGGAGATTCTGCCGGCGTTTTGAATCCCCGTCCCCCGCAGGGAAAAGCCTCCCTTCGTAAAGGGAGGGGGACCGCCGCCGAAGGCGGTGGTGGAGGGTTTCCTCCTGTCGAAACGTAACAGTCTCTTTAGGAGAAAACCCCCAGTCAGCTTCGCTGACAGCCCCCTTTGCGAAGGGGGCCTTTTGGGCGGGATATGGGACGGTTGCGGCTATATTTGCCCCAGAGCGGAAAGTACCTCTTGACGCAGGCCCAGTCCGAAGAGATAATAGGCGTGGGCATACTGGGCGAGGTGCCAGTTGAGGGTTTCCTCGAAGGAGTCATACTCCTCTCCCAGACGGGCCCTCAGTGCGTCGGCGGATGTCTCATAGGCCCGCTCCGCCGCTTGAAACTCCGGGAGCTGGTTGCAGAAAGTGTAGACTTGCTCAGGGATATAGGGATTGTCGATGAACAATGTACTGAGGATTTCGTTCATGATAAGCAACTCCTTTATGGTGTTTAGTACCATAAATTATATACGGTTTTAAAGACCGTGTCAAGTGCTTTGGAGGAATTATGGCAACTTTTGGCGAACGTGTAAAAGAACTGCGAAAAGAACGCGGATTGAAACAGAGAGAAATGGCAGAACTTCTTGGTTTGAATGTGCGCAGTTATCAATACTATGAATATGACGAAGGATTTCCCGAGGTTCCCGGCCTGGTCTTCCTTGCCGACTACTTCGGGGTCAGCCTGGACTACCTGATGGGACGGAAGGACGAGCGCGCGTAGGTAGGGGCGGCCTGTGGCCGCCCGAATGGAAAGGAACAGCATTATGAGCAGAAAAGTGACAATTTTAGGTTCCACCGGCTCCATCGGGCGGCAGTCATTAGAGGTGATTGCCGCCTGCGGCATGGAGGCAGTGGCTCTGGCGGCCAATTCCAGCGTCAGGCTGATGGAGGAGCAGGCCCGGCAGTTCAGGCCGTCCATCGCCGCCCTGGCGGACGAGAGGGCGGCGGCGGACCTGCGGGTGCGGCTGGCGGACACCAACGTCCACGTCCTCAGCGGCCTGGAGGGGGTGCTGGAGGCGGCCACCATCTCCAGCGCCGACACGGCCATCGCCGCCCTGGTGGGCATGGCGGGGCTGCGGCCCACCCTGGCCTCCATCCGGGAGGGCAAGCGGGTGTGCCTGGCCAACAAGGAGACCCTGGTGTGCGCCGGGCCGCTGGTGCTGGAGGAGGCCCGGGACTACGGGGCCAAGCTCTACCCCGTGGACTCGGAGCACTCCGCCCTGTTCCAGTGCCTGGAGGCCAACCGGGACCGGGGCGAGGTGAAGCGGCTTATCCTCACCTGCTCCGGCGGGCCCTTCTACGGCAAAAAACGGGAGGAATTGCAGGGCGTGACAAGGAAAGACGCCTTACGGCATCCCAACTGGTCCATGGGGGCCAAGATCACCGTGGACTCCGCCACTCTGATGAACAAGGGGCTGGAGGTCATCGAGGCCATGCACCTGTACCACATGCCGGCGGAAAAAATTTCCGTGGTCATTCACCGGGAGAGTATTATCCACTCCCTGGTGGAATACTGTGATAATGCCATGCTGGCCCAGCTGGGGGCCCCGGACATGCGCCTGCCCATCCAGTACGCCCTGACCTACCCCAAGCGGGTGCCCGGCCCCTCCGCCCCCCTGGACCTGTGGAACTGCGGGCCCCTCACCTTCGGCACGCCGGACCTGGAGGCGTTTCCCTGTCTGGCCCTGGCCCTGGAGGCGGCCAAAACCGGCGGCACCGCCGGGGCCATCCTCAGCGGGGCCAACGAGGGGGCGGTGGCCCGGTTCCTGGCCGGGGAAATCGGCTTTCTGGACATCTCCGCCAAGGTGGAGAAGGCTCTGGCCTCCGTCAAGGTGGTCCGGGAGCCCTCTATGCAGGACATTCTGGACGCCGATGCGGCGGCGCGAGAGGCGGTTATGTAGGGGCGGATATCATCCGCCCGCACGAAACAAACGGAATTTTAGCGGGCGGATGATATCCGCCCCTACACCCAATTTTGTAAGAGGCAGGAAATTGGGCGAACAATCCATTGTTTGGAGGTCCCTGCTTTATGCTCTATATCATCATTGCGATTCTGATTTTTGGGGTTCTGGTGGCCACTCACGAGCTGGGACACTTCCTCACCGCCAAGCTGCTGGGGGTGAAGGTGAACGAGTTCGCCGTGGGCATGGGCCCCGCCCTGCTCAAGTGGGGGAAGGGGGAGACCCTTTACAGTCTGCGGGCCCTGCCCATCGGGGGCTTCTGCGCCCTGGAGGGGGAGGACGAAGAGGCGTCCGCCGACCCCGGGGCCTTCGGCCGGGCGGCCTGGTGGAAGAAAATCGTCATCCTGTGCGCCGGGGCGGCCATGAACTTTGTCACCGGTCTGGTGATTATCGCCGTCCTCTACGCCCCGGCCACCGGCTTTCGGGTGGAGGTCTACGGCGGCCCTCTGGAGGGCTACGGCACCGAGGACTGCGGCCTGCTGGCCGGGGACCGGTTCCTGTCCATAGACGGCCACCGGGTGCTGGTCTACGGCAACGCCCGGTTTTTCCTGGACCGGGCGGGGGAGACCATCGACTTCGTCGTGTTGCGTGAGGGCCGGCGGGTGGAGCTGAGGGATGTCCACCTGCCCTATCAGGAGCGCACCGATGAGAATGGAAACTTCACCCGCCTGCGGGGGCTGACCATGGCGTCCACGGCGGACCCGACGGACCTGTTCGGAACGCTGTTCTATGCCTGGAAGACCTCCATCGACTTTGTGCGGACGGTTTGGATCAGCCTGGGCGACCTGATTACCGGGGCGGTGGGCCTGCGGGACCTGTCCGGGCCGGTGGGCATCGTGAATATGATGGGGGAGGTGGGCAGTCAGTCCCCCACCCTCTTTGACGCCCTCTGGAACCTGGGCTATCTGTCGGCGCTCATTGCCGTCAATCTTGCGGTGATGAATCTGCTGCCCCTCCCCGCCCTGGACGGGGGCCGGGTGTTCTTCCTTGTGCTGAACGGCCTGTTTTATGGGCTGTTCCGGAAGAAAATTGACGCCAAATACGAGGGCTATGTCCATCTGGCTGGGCTGGCCGCCCTGATGTGCCTGATGCTGGTGGTAACACTCAGTGACGTGGGCAAGCTGTTCGGGAGGTAGTTATGACAAAACAGATCAACGTGGGGGGCGTCCCCATCGGCGGGGGCGCCCCTGTGACCATCCAGTCCATGTGTAATACCCCCACCCAGGACGCGGCGGCCACCTTGGACCAGATCAGAAAGCTGGCCGCCGCCGGGTGCGAGATTGTCCGGGTGGCGGTGCCCGACATGGAAGCCGCCCGGGCGGTGGGGAAGATCAAGGAGGGCAGTCCAATACCGGTTGTAGTGGATATCCATTTTGATTACAAGCTGGCCCTGGAGGCCATTGCCGCCGGGGCGGACAAGGTGCGCATCAATCCGGGCAACATTGGCGGGGAGGACCGGGTGAAGGCGGTGGCGGCGGCCTGCCGCCAGCGGGGCATCCCCATCCGCATCGGAGTAAACGGCGGTTCCCTGGAGAAGCCCATCCTGGCCAAATACGGGAAAATCTGCCCCGAGGCCATGGTGGAGTCCGCCTTCGGCCACATCCGTCTGCTGAACAGGTTCGACTTTGACGACATCTGCGTCTCGCTGAAATCCTCCAGCGTGCCAATTACCATGCGGGCCTGTCAGCTCATGGCTCAGGAAAGCGATTACCCTTTACATATCGGTGTCACAGAGGCAGGGACGGTGCGTATGGGCACCCTCAAGTCCGCAGTGGGCATCGGCGGCCTGCTGGCCCTGGGAGTGGGGGACACCATGCGGGTGTCCCTGTCTGCTGACCCGGTGGAGGAGGTCTACGCCGCCAGGGACATCCTGAAAGCCGCCGGGGTGCGGAAGGAGGGCCCGGAGCTGGTGAGTTGCCCCACCTGCGGGCGGACAAAGATCAACCTCATCGCCCTGGCTAATGAGGTGGAAGAGCGCTTGAAGTCCGTGGACAAGCCCATTACCGTGGCCGTCATGGGCTGCGCCGTCAACGGTCCCGGCGAGGCTGCCGCCGCCGACTGCGGCATCGCAGGAGGCATCGGTGAGGGGCTGTTGTTCCAGAAGGGGGAGATTATCAAAAAGGTCCCCCAGGACCGGCTGGTGGACGAGCTGTTTATGCTGATCGAGAGATTGTAGGCGTATATATAATTTGCTATCAATGAAAATACATGGTAATAAAGCTTGACAAAGTAAATGAGATGATGGTATAATTGGCTCACTTAACTTTAAGGAGGGCTAAAATGAAAATTCAAGTACAAGAGCTAAGGGGAAAAGTCCAGCAGGAATTTCCAAAAAAGTACCATAGATTTGCTGCTTTTGTAAATTCCGGACCTATTTGGAATGAGTTTTGTGAGGTGTTGCAGGACAAGGATTTGTTGTCACACATTATTTTTTGCAATGATGTGATGCTGATTCCTCCTGTTCGGACGCATTTAATGATTTCTGGGTATCGTTCTGGACCTGCGGCCGGGCGGAAACTGGAGGATGAGGAAAAGAAAGCGTTAGGTGCGGTTTATGGATTCCTGTTCAAAGAAATTTTCCACTATTCCCAGCAAGAAAGTGTGTCTTGTGTCATCAACACATTAAAAACTGCCACCCGTTATGGGCGGGACGAAAAGGAAATCATGGAATTGGTGGAAGGAGCGAAAGCAGAATGACGAAAGAGCAGGAAGTTATGGATTATTTGCACCGCAATGTGTTTGACGTAATTCTGTCATCTAAAACGGCGTCTGGAAAGCTCAAAAGCGGTGTAAAATTGACGATTGGCCGCATGAATCAACTGAGTGCGGAAAAGATGGTACAGTATTTTTGGTCTGCGCTGGCAACAGGAAATGCAATCACCTTTTCCAAGCTGCTTAAAGCGGAAGGGATGCCCCGTTTTGAAGATGTGATGGAGAATTTTCGAGATCGTTTTAATGACCGTTGGCTTAGGAGCTGACAGAGGCAGAAGTTGTAGTCCCTCATGGAGAACTTTTTAAGGAGATTCGTTTGATGTCCCAGAAGATACCATTTTTACAGATGTTTGCCGCTCTGCGCCAGTGGACCGAGCTGTCCAATGGCGTGGAGGGCTGGCTGATTCTGTCCGCGGCCATCGACAAGGCCAGCCGCAGCGCGAAAATCGTTGTGGAGGGGGCGTCAGGAGCGGGGCCCAACCTGATTGCCCAGGCGGAGGAGACGGTCTGCCGGGCCTACGGCCTGAGCATCGTAAAGATCGAAGCGGCGGAGCACGCTGGAGCAGAGAAGGTCCTCACAGCTCCGGAGCCCGCGCCCCCGGAGTCCGCCCCGCCGGCGGAGGAGGAGCAGGAGCTAGACGCCTTTGCCCGTACCGAGGCCATCCGCCGGGCGGCGATGAAGAATGTTCCCCATCCTGCTCCTCCGAAAGGGGAGAAGAAGCCCAAGGGAAAGGTCATTTACGGCAGGGCCATCTCCAAGGCTCCCACCCCCATGCGGGAGCTGGAGCTGGACATGGGTACAGTGGTGGTGGAGGGAGATGTCTTCGCCATCGACAACAAGGAGCTGAAAAAGCGGGGGGCCTGGTCGGTGGCCTTTGACCTGACGGACTATACCGGGGCGATCCGGGTGAGCAAATTCTGTCCCGGAGACGAGGGAAAGCCCATCGTGGACGGAATCAAAAAGGGACTGCACGTCAAAGTCCAGGGGCGGCTGAACATGAACCGGTACTATGGCGACATGGTGCTGGAGCCCACCGCCATCACGTTGGCAGACCGGCGGATGAGGGAGGACGAAGCTGAGGAGAAGCGGGTGGAGCTCCACCTGCATACCACCATGTCCGCCATGGACGCGCTCACCAGTGTCAGCCCCAAGCAGGGCCCGGAAAAGAATGTGGTCAAGCGGGCGGAGGCATGGGGCCACCCGGCCATTGCCATCACCGACCACGGGGTGGCCCAGTCCTTCCCGGACGCCTGGCACTCCGCTAAAAAGATTAAGGTCCTCTACGGCGTGGAGGCCTACTTTATCAACGATGTGGACGACCGGGTAGCCGTCCACGGGGAGACGGACGCCGCTTTCTCAGACGAGATTGTCTGCTTCGACATCGAGACTACTGGCCTGAATCGGAAGCGTGAGGTCATTATCGAGATCGGTGCGGTGGTGCTGAAAGACGGGGAGGTCACCGATACCTTCAACACCTTCGTCTCCCCCGGGCGCCGGCTGTCCCAGGAGATTATCCGACTCACCGGCATCACCGATGAGATGCTGAAAGGGGCCCCTTCCCAGGAGCAGGCTCTGCGGGACTTCCTGGCCTTTGCCGGCGGCCGGCCCCTGGCCGCCCACAATGCCGACTTTGACATGGGCTTTATCGCCGCCGGCTGCCGAAAGTACGGGATTCCCTTTGAAAACCCCTCGGTGGACAGCCTGATCCTGGCCCAGAACCTGTTGCCCGAGCTGAGCCGGTACAAGCTGGACATTGTGGCGGAGCACCTCCGCCTGCCCGCCTTCAACCACCACCGGGCCAGCGACGACGCGGCCACAGTGGCTTATATGCTGCCCCACTTCTTCAAAAAGCTGGAGGAGCTGGGATACCGCAAGCTGTCTGAGATCAACCCCTATATGTGCACCATCCGGGGACAGGGCAGGGCCAAGCGCCGGCCCAAGCACCTGATCGTGCTGGCCAAGAACCAGACCGGCCTGCGCAACCTGTATAAGCTCATCTCCCTGTCCCACCTGGAGCATTTCAAGCGCTACCCCATCATGCCCAAGTCCCTCATCGACCCCAACCGGGAGGGGCTGATTATCGGGTCCGCCTGTGAGGCGGGGGAGCTGTTCCAGGCCCTGGTGGAGGGCCGGAGCTGGGAGGAGCTGAAGCGCATCGCCTCCTGGTATGACTATCTGGAGATTCAGCCCATCTGCAACAACCGGTTTATGCTCCGCCGGGAGACGGTCCGGTCGGAGGAGGAGCTGCGGGACTTTAACCGGGAGATTGTCCGTCTGGGGGAGGAGCTGGGTAAGCCGGTGTGCGCCACGGGGGATGTCCACTTTCTGGACGCCGAGGATGAAATCTACCGCCATATCCTGCTGGCCTCCAAGGGCTTTGAGGATGCAGACGAGGACCTGCCCATCTACTTCAAGACCACCGGCGAAATGTTGAAGGAATTTTCCTATCTGGGGAAGGAGAAGGCCCGGGAGGTGGTGGTCAAAAACACCAACCTGGTTGCCAGCTGGTGCGACCCCATCGAGCCCCTGCCCCAGGGCCTGTTTGCCCCCAAGCTGGAGGACTCCGACAAAGAGCTGAAGCGGCTGGTCTGGGACAAGGCCCACGAGCTGTATGGCGAAACCCCGCCCCAGATCGTGGTGGACCGCATCGAGGTCGAGCTGGGGGACATCATCCGCTGCAAGTACGACGTGATCTACATGTCCGCCCAGAAGCTGGTGCAGAACTCCCTGGAGCATGGCTACCTGGTGGGTTCCCGAGGGTCGGTGGGGTCGTCGCTGGTGGCCTTTATGTCGGGAATCACCGAGGTGAACTCCCTGCCCGCCCACTACCGCTGCCCCAAGTGCAAGCATTCCGACTTCGACTACGCCCAGGACCCCGCCCACCCCTACGGCTGCGGGGCGGACATGCCCGACGCAGTCTGTCCCGTCTGCGGGACCGAGTACGTCAAGGACGGCTTTAACATCCCCTTTGAGACCTTTTTGGGCTTCGGCGGCGACAAGGTGCCCGACATCGACCTGAACTTCTCCGGGGAGTACCAGGCCAACGCCCACCGGTATACCTTTGAGCTCTTCGGACAGAGCCACGTCTTCCGGGCGGGGACCATTGGCACCGTGGCGGAGAAGACCGCCTTCGGCTATGTGAAGAAGTACCTGGAGGAGAAGGGAATCACAGCCTCCAAGGCGGAGGAGAACCGGCTGGCCATCGGCTGCACCGGGGTGAAGCGGACCACCGGCCAGCACCCCGGCGGGATGGTGGTCATCCCCCAGGACAAGGAGATCTACGACTTCTGCCCCGTCCAGCACCCCGCCGACGACCCCGACAGCGACATTATCACCACCCACTTTGAGTACCACGCCATGGAGTCCAATCTGCTGAAGCTGGACATGCTGGGCCACGACGATCCCAGCATGATTCGGATGCTGGAGGACCTGACCGGCGAAAACGCCCGGGAAATCCCCCTGGATGACCCGGATACCATGTCCATTTTTCTGTCCTCCAAGGTGCTGGGCTACGAGGATGACAAAATTCTGGGCCCCACCGGAGCGGTGGCGATTCCGGAGTTCAACACCCAATTTGCCCGGCAGATGCTGGAGGACATCAGGCCGACGCAGTTCAATACGCTGGTGCGGTTCGTGGGCTTCTCCCACGGTACCGATGTGTGGCTGGGCAATGCCCGGGACCTGATTCTCCAGCAGGGTATATCGGTCGACCAGTGCGTAGGCTGCCGGGACGACATCATGATTTTTCTCATCTCCAAGGGGATGCCGCCCAAGCGCTCATTCAAGATTATGGAGGCGGTCCGGAAGGGGAGAGGGCTCCCCGAGGGCGCGGAGGAGGAGATGAAGACGGCCGGGGTACCCGACTGGTACATCGCTTCCTGCAAAAAGATTGCCTATCTCTTCCCCAAGGCCCACGCGGTGGCCTATGTGATGATGGCCTTCCGCCTCGCCTGGTTCAAGGTGCACTATCCTCTGGAGTTCTACGCCGCCTTCTTCTCCATCCGGGCCAAGGCTTTTGACGAGGCTTACATGTGCCGGGGGATGGAGGTATGCCGGAGGAAGATGCGGGAAATTGTGGCCAAGGACAAGGAGGCCACCGCCGTGGAGCAGGGGATGCTCACCACCCTGGAGGTGTGCTACGAATTTTACCTGCGGGGATTCCAGTTTGATCGGATGGATATTTACAAATCCCAGGCCCTCCGATTCTCTATGGACAAGGAGAGGGGGACCCTGCGTCCCCCCTTTGTCTCGGTGGCCGGACTGGGGGAGACAGCCGCCCTCTCCCTGGTGGAGCAGCGGGAGGGGCGGGAGTTCATCTCCATCGAGGAGGTGTCCGCCGCCTGTCCCAAGGTGTCCAAGACCCATATCCAGCTTCTGAAGGACGCCGGGGCCTTCGGCAACCTGCCCGAGACCAGCCAGATGGATTTGTTTTCCATGTTCGGATAAAAGCAAGCCGCCGCCACATTTTTGTGACGGCGGCAAGTTTTATGGAAATTTAAAAAAATATCCCTTGACTGCCAGGGGACAAGTGAGTAAAGTAAGATAGGTAAATTTCAATTCTTTTTTGTGCTTCCGCCCCCGCAGGGGGCGGGAATCACACGGGGTTGTGTTTTGGAGGTCGAGTCCAATGGGTTATACAGGAAGAAGGATGAGCGGCAGCAGGAGCCACGCCCGGCGCAGCGAGGCGGCGGTGCTGCTCCAGACCCTGGAGCGGGTGCTGCTGTTCCCGGCGCTGCTGCTCTACCTGGAGCTGGTGCTGCACATCTACATGAAGGCCGCCCTGGTCTACGCCCCGGTGTATATCGTGTTCAGCTTTGCGGCGGGCTTCTTTTTCTCCGCGCTGACCCTGGCCTGGACGCCCAGAGTGAACGGCATCCTGTCCAAGATGATCGCAGTGGTCCTCTCGGTCATCTACGGGGTGGAGATCATTGCCAAAACCATCCTCCAAACCTACTACGGCCCCAGCGCCCTGGGGGTGGCGGCGGGCAACAAGCTCACCGACTACGCCGACGTGATTTTTTCCACAGTAATCCGCTCCATCCCCATCCTCCTGGTCCTGCTGCTGCCCTCAATCCTGCTGTGCATCTTTGGAAGGGGCTTTCCCGGCTTTGAGCGGTTCGATATCCGCTTCGCCGCCGTGATTTTTGGAGCCTGCGTGCTCTGCCATATTTTAGGTATTGGAGTCACCCTTCTGCCCTGGAAGGGGGACCTCACCCCCGCCTCCCTGTACAAGGTGGACACCAACATCGACGACCAGGTGGAGCAGCTGGGTATGTTTACCATGCTGCGGCTGGATGTGAAGCACATGATCTTCCCGGTGAAAAACGCCATGGGGGACGACTTTCCCGATATTGGCAACCTGACGCCCGGCGTCTCCTCCTCCGAACCCGGAGGCAGCGGAGCTCCCGCAGTCTCAGAGCCGGCCCCCGGCCCGGTGGTTGACACCTCCCCCAATGTGATGGACGTGGACCTGGCCGCCATTGCCGAAAACGGGAACAACGACGACATCAAGTGGCTGGCCAACTACTTTGGCAGTGTGGCCCCCACCAGAAAGAACGAGTACACCGGCATGTTTGAGGGCTACAACGTCATTGAGCTGGTGCTGGAGGGCTTCTCCGGCTACGCCATCGACCCCCAGCTCACCCCCACCCTGTACAAGCTGACCCACGAGGGCTTTGTCTTCAATAACTACTACACCGCCCTCCACTACACCAGCACCTCCAACGGCGAGTGCCAGACCCTGCTGGGCCTCTACCCCAAGAACGGCAACCCCATCACCATGAAGGACACCGGCGTGTTGCGGTTCAAAGAGGACGGCCAGAGCGTGGGGTTCAACGCCTACTTTACCCTGCCCCAGCAGCTGAAGCGGGCGGGCTACAGTGTGCTGGGCTACCACGCCAACTCTGAGATGTACGGTCGGGCTCTGTCCCACTCCAATCTGGGCTACGACTGGCACCAGTTCCAGGTGGGAGGCCTCAAAAGTTCCCCCCGGGGCACGCTCAGCGAGTTTGAGGGCCTGGAGGTGAGCGACGCTGGCAAGCTCCTCTGGCCCCAGCGGGACACCCACATGATCGAGGCCAGCGTGGACGACTATATCAACAGCGACACCCCCTTCCACGTCTACTACCTGACCATCAGCGGCCACATGCCCTACTCCAACAACCGGATTGTGGCCCCCTACCGGGACACCGTCCGGGCCCTGCCCTACAGCGAGACCACCCAGAACTACGTGGCCACCTGCATAGAGGTGGACCGGGCCCTGGAGCTGCTGCTGCAAAAGCTGGAGGCGGCGGGCAAGCTGGACAAGACCCTCATCGTGGCCACCGGCGACCACATCCCCTACTTTGATGTTGCCACCCTGGAGGAGCTGGCCGGCCAGAAGTTCGGCAGCTCTGAGGACACGCAGAACCTGAACGAAAAAAATCTGAACTTCGATGTATACAAAAACTCCCTCATCCTCTGGTCCGCCTCCATGGAGGAGCCTGTCATCGTGGATAAACCCTGCTGTCAGGTGGACATCCTGCCCACCGTCTCCAACCTCCTGGGGCTGGAATACGACTCCCGGATGCTGGCTGGCAGCGACATCCTGTCCAACAGCGAGGGCCTGGTGGTCTTCACCTCCCGGTGCTGGAGGACGGACCGGGGCTTCTACAACCGTTTTACCGGGGAGTTTACCCCCGCGGAGGGGGTTTCCATGACCGCCGAGGAGCAGGACAGCTACGTCTCCGCCATGAAGAAGCTGGTGGGCTATAAGCTGGACAGTACGGCGATGATTGTGGAGAACAATTTCTATCACGTGGTGTTTGGCGGATAAAACGGTTGATTTTTTCCACCTGCCGCAGTATAATAAAAACCATCTCAAAGGGGCAGACTGACACAAAGCCGTCTGCCGGGAAAGGAGCGCTTATCATGAGTTTTGATCCCTATGAGTTTGACCGTGGCTACACCTCCAGCAGGGGAGACACCCTGGGCCAGTACACCGCCAAGACCTTCCTGTGGATGATGCTGGGCCTGCTGGTCACCTTCGGGGTGGCGGTGGGCTGCTGGGTCACCAACGCCATGCTCTATGCCCTCTACTATATCCCCTATATCCACCTGATTGTGCTGGTGGCCACCCTTGTGCTGGCCTTTACCATGGGGCGCCGCATCGAGAAAATGCGGGTCGGTACGGCAATCGCCATGTTTGTGGCCTTTTCCGCCCTGTTTGGCTTTACCCTGTCCATCTACCTGTATGTATACGACCTGACGGTCCTGACCCTGTGCTTCTTGCTCACTGCCGTCTACTTCGGCGCTCTGGCCGCCTACGGCTTCTTCACCAAGCGGGACCTGTCCAACATCTGGACCATCCTGATTTCCGGCACTGTTTTCCTGATTGCCTTCGGGGTGCTGACCATTTTCATCCCCGCCCTGTCCATGGGTGTGTTTGACCGGGTGGCCTGCATGGTGGGCATCGCCACCTTCCTGGGCTGGACCGCCTACGACACCCAGAAGATCAAAGCCTTTTACAGCTATTACTCCGCCTCCCCCGACATGCTGGCCAAGGCATCCATCTTCTCCGCCCTCCAGCTCTATCTGGACTTCATCAACCTGTTCCTGTATCTGCTGCGTTTCCTGGGCAATAAGAGGCGCTGAGCAAAATAGTACAGCGGCCGTCCGGTTTGGACGGCCGCTGTTTTATGCTTCGGGATCAGTCGTCGCCGAAGCTGATGCCCAGCAGGCGGGCCTCGGTGATGATGTCGGACTTGGGGTCGATGGTCTTCAGCTTGCCGGCAATCTCCTTCAGGGGGACGGAGGTAATCACGTGGTTCTGAATGGCCACCATGTTGCCGTACTCCTCCTTGGAGATCATCAGGGCGGCGGTGGTGCCCAGGCGGGAGGAGAGGACCCGGTCGTAGGCGCAGGGGGTGCCGCCCCGCTGCATGTGGCCGGGCACCGTCACCCGGACCTCCTTGCCCGTCTTTTTGAGAATCTTGTCGGCGATGGCGTAGGACACGGAGGGGTACTTCTCCAGCAGCTCAGCCATGTGCTGCTTGTACTCCTTCTTGCTCATGGCCGCCTCCTTCTGGGAGATGGCCCCCTCCGCCACGGCCAGGATGGTAAAGCCGTTGCCCGAGGCGGCCCGCTGCTTGATCTTGGCGATGACGGAGTCGATGTTGTAGGGAATTTCGGGGATGAGGATGATGTCCGCGCCGCCGGCGATGCCGGCGTTCAGAGTGAGCCAGCCCGCCTTGTGGCCCATAATCTCCACCATGAACACCCGGTTATGGGAGGCGGCGGTGGTGTGGATGCAGTCGATCACGTCGGTGGCCAGGCCGATGGCGGACTGGAAGCCGAAGGTGGTGTCGGTGCCCCACAGGTCGTTGTCGATGGTCTTGGGCAGGCCGATGACGTTCAGTCCCTCCTCGCTGAGGAGGTTGGCCGTCTTCTGGCTGCCGTTGCCGCCCAGGACGACCAGGCAGTCCAGGCGCAGGCGGCGGTAGGTGTATTTCATGGCCTCCACCTTGTCCAGGCCGTTGGGGTCGGGCTCCCGCATGAGCTTGAAGGGCTGGCGGCTGGAGCCCAGGATGGTGCCGCCCCGGGTGAGCAGGCCGGTGAAGTCGATGGGGGACAGCTTTTTGTAGTCCTCATACATCAGCCCCTTGTAGCCGTCGATAAAGCCGATGATCTCCACTTCGTTGCCGTAGATGTTGTAGAGACCCTTGGCCACGCCGCGCATGGTGGCGTTGAGGGCCTGGCAGTCGCCGCCGCTGGTGAGCATTCCGATCCGTTTCATAGACACAACTTCCTTTCAGAAAACGTTATATGAAAGCCGTTCCGGCTTGGATGACTTGATCCTGTGGGACCCGCCGCCCTCGGCGGGTCATTTCTCTGATAGCGGTCTGCTTCTTATGATTGGCCCGCCCAGGGGGGCAGGCCCCACATTTTGCCACTAATCCCGTCCGATGATCCGCCCCAGCAACCCCCGCCGGGTCTTTTTCACTGAGACGGCGGGCTTTTGGGGAGCGGGCTTGGTCCCGGCGGGTTTGACGGGAACCGCTTTCACTGCCGGCTTTGCCGCCGGCCTGGAGGCTTCCCGCTTGGATTCGGCCTTGGGCGCAGGCTTTACCAGCGCCCATTCCCCGGCATAGGACTGGTCGCAGAAGTGCTCCTGGGCGTTGAAGGGCTCCCCCTGGGCCCGGGCGTATGTTCCGTCGGGCTGCTGGACCCGGCCCTTGGCGGTGTCTCGAAGCTGGTCGTTGAACATCCCCTCCAGGTGGGCTCGCAGGTCGGGGTCGTGGACAGGGGCGGCCACCTCCACCCGGCGGGTGGTGTTGCGGGTCATGAAGTCGGCGGAGGAGATATATACCTGCTTCCGCTCCCCCAGGCCGAAAATATAGATGCGGGCGTGCTCCAGATACCGGCCCACAATGCTGTGGACGGTGATGTTGTCTGTCAAACCGGGGACGCTGCCCACAAGGCAGCAGATGCCCCGGACCACCAGGTCGATTTTCACCCCGGCCTGGGAGGCTTCGATGAATTTGTCAATAATCAGCTTGTCGGTGAGGCCGTTGAGCTTAAAGCCCAGATAGGTCTCCTCGCCCATCCGGGCCAGCTCAATCTCCCGGTCAATCAGGGCGACTGCCTTGTCCCGCAGGCAGGCGGGGGCCACCATGAGGCGGCGGCTGTCCTCCACCACCTCCCCCATAGACAGGCAGTTGAACACCTGGGCGGCCTCGGCGCCAATCTCGGGGTCGGCGGTCATCAGGGCGTAGTCGGTGTACAGCCGGACGGTGTCCTCATTGTAGTTGCCGGTGCCCACCTGGGTGACGTACTCCACCTGGCCGCCATGTACCCGGGTGATGAGGAGGAGCTTGGAGTGGACCTTCAGCCCGTCCAGGCCGTAGATGACCCGGCAGCCCGCCTGCTCCAGCACCCGGGACCAGCCGATGTTGTTCTCCTCGTCGAACCGGGCCCGGAGCTCCACCAGGGCCACCACCTCTTTGCCGTTCTCGGCGGCGTCCACCAGGGCTTCTACCACCTTGCTGTTGTGGGCCACCCGGTAGAGGGTCATTTTGATGGACACCACCTCCGGGTCCTGGCCCGCCTCCTGGAGCAGGCGCAGCAGGGGACGGACGCTCTCATAGGGGTAGGAGAGCATCAGGTCCCGTTTCCGGATCTGCTCCGTCATGGGAACCAGGGGGTCCACGTTGGGGGAGTTCTGAGGCACCCGCCGGGGGTAAAACAGCTCTGTCTTGTCCCGGAGAATGTCCCGCAGGGCCCCCATAAAGGACAGGTCCAGGGGGGCATCGCAGGAGAACAGGTGCTTTTTAGACAGCCCCAGGCAGGCGCACAGGCCGTCCCGAATGGTGTCGGACAGCTTTCCGCCCTGATACTCCAGCTTCACCGGCTGGAGCCGCTTACGGCGGCGGATCATCTTCTCCATGCTCTTGCGGTACTCCTCGGCCAGCAGGTCGCTCATCTGGTCGGAGGTCTCGTCCATGTGGATGTCGGCACTGCGCACCAGGCGGATGAGGACGGTGCCCTCCACCTTGTAGTGGGCAAAGATTTTCGGCAGGAAGCTGGCAATCAGGTCCTCCACCAGGACAAACCGCTGGCCCTCTCCCGGCAGAGGGACCAGCCGGTGCAGGACCCCCTCGCCGCAGGGGACGATGCCCATCCGTTCGCTGCCGCTTTTGGTTTTCAGCATGGCCACGGCGTAGATGGCCTTGTTCCGCAGAAAGGGGAAGGGCTGCTTGCGCCCGATGATCTGGGGGGACAGCAGAGGGAGCACGTTGGCGGTGAAGTGCTTCTCCAGGAAGGACTGCTGCTTGTCAGACAGGCTGTGGAACCGGCAGAGTTCCACCCCCTGGCCCTTCAGCTCGTCCATCAGTCCCTTGCAGATGCGGTCCCGCTGGCCCAGCAGCTCCCGGGTCCGGTCCAGGACGGCGGCGGTCTGCTCTGCGCTGGTCATGCCCGTCTTGTCATCCACGGCGGTGAGGTGCAGTGTGTCCATCAGCATCCCCACCCGGACCATATAGAACTCGTCCAGGTTGCTCTGGAAGATGGAGGCAAAGTTCAGCCGTTCACACAGGGGATTAGAGGGGTCCTCCGCCTCTTCTAATACGCGCTTGTTGAATTGGAGCCAGGACAGCTCCCGGTTGACGTAGCACCCCGCAGCAGCGGGGACTGCACGCTGATCTTTCATAGGGGTTGCGCCTCCTTTTGTGGTTCACTGCGTTAGTATAAATGTACCACCCTTTTTCGACGGACGCAAGACGCTTTTGGGATTTTTTCCATTTATCCCTTCCCGGCGCCGAACACCAGGGGCTGGACCGACACCGAGAGGGCGGCGGGGGAGTGGGGGAACTGCCGGGCAAAGGCCTGGGTGAGGCGCCGGCAGACCATCCTGCTCTCCTCCAGCCCGGTCTGGGGCAGGAGAACCACAAATTGAGACGCCCCATATCGTGTCACCGCATCGCCCTGGCGCAGGCGCCCTACAACAATAGCCTGTAAGTTGTCCATCGCCCGGTCCAGGCTGTGGCGGGGGAGGGCGCTGTCCTCAGGACCGGAGAGGGAGATCAGCGCCGCATGGACCGGCCTGTTATCCCGCCCGGCCCGCCGGGCGGCGGCATGGCAGAGCACCCGGAAGAAGTCGAAGTCGCACAGCAGGGCGCCCGTCCGGGGCTCCTCTGACAGCCGTTCCAGCAGGGTATCGGGGGTGAGCCGCCTGGGGTCCTGGTCCTTGCGGGCCTGGCGGCAGAGGGTCCGCAGCCCGTCGGAGGGGAGCACCCCCGACTGGGACAGCAGCCGCTCCTGAAAGGCGTCGTAGACCTGGGCGGCCTCCTGCCAGCGCTCCAGCTGGAGCAGGGATTCCATCTGCCAGGCGCACAGGTCCTCCCGGCAGGGCTCCAGGGCCAGTGCCGCCTCCGCAATCCGGGCAGCCTCCTGCCACCGCCCCTGGTCCTTTAGAAGCGAGAGGACCGTTACCGCCTGCCGGAGGTACTGCCGGTGCAGCTCGCCGGCGATGGCAGACGCCCAGGGACAGCCGGTGAGCATGGGGAGGAAGTCCCCCTGGTAGAGGCCCAGGGCCTCCAGCCCAAGCTCCAGCTGGCGCGCACCGCTACAGGCCCGCTCCGCCTCCCGGCACAGGCGGGAGAACTCCTCCGCGTCTGCGGTGAGGGAGACCTGGGGGTCCCACTGAAAGCAGCTGCCGCGGTTGAGAATCAGCGCCTGGCCGGAAATCTCCTCCAGGCTGTTCAGACAGACCCGGGCCCGGTGGAGGATGGCTTTCAGGGCGTTCAGGGCCTTGGCGTCCTGGGCTTCACCGGGCCAGAGCAGCCCGGCCAGCTCCCCGCAGGGGACGGCGCGGTCCCGCTCCCGAATCAGGAAGGCCAGGAGCTGGCACAGCTTGCGGGAGCGGCCGCTGATGTGGACCTCCACGCTGCCCCGGCGGATAACGAAGCGGCCCAGCATCTGAATCTGGAGAGGGAGTGCATCCAATACGACCCCACCTTTCTGCAAAATGTATTTGGTCAAAATATAACACAAATATTTTTGCCGCGCAACGCAAAGAGACGTTGGAATAAGGGCCGGGTCTGCGTTTTTGTCTAAAGCGCCAAAGAATCGGCGGGTGGAGAGAAAAATGTACGATATTTTTACCATTTGAACGATATGTTCGGTGGCGGAGATGGGGCAAAAGCTCTAAAATATTTTATGGTAGAGGATAGAAACTATACAAATTGTGTAAAAGAGGGGCTGATCTCTGTGAGCGTAACCATTTCCATCCGCCACGCCGTCAAGCGCTATGGCAGTGTGACTGTGATTCCTGACCTGTCAGTCAACATCCGGGAGGGGGAGTTGTTTACCCTTCTGGGGCCCTCTGGCTGTGGAAAGACCACTCTGCTGCGTATGATTGCGGGCTTCAACTCCATCGAGGGGGGCGAGTTCCGCTTCAACGACAAGATCATCAACGACATGGAGCCGGGCAAGCGGGACATCGGCATGGTCTTTCAGAACTACGCCATCTTCCCCAACCTCTCGGTACGGAAGAATGTGGAGTTCGGCCTGAAATACAAGCGCATGTCCAAAGAGGACATGCGGCGGGAGGCCGACAAGTTTCTCCAGCTGGTCCACGTGGACCAGTACGCCGACCGGATGCCCGAACGTCTGTCCGGCGGCCAGCAGCAGCGGGTGGCCCTGGCCCGGGCCCTGGTCATCCAGCCCGACGTGCTGCTGATGGATGAACCCCTGTCCAACCTGGACGCCAAGCTCCGGGTGGAGATGCGCACCGTCATCAAGAACATCCAGAAACAGGTGGGCATCACCACTGTCTACGTCACCCACGACCAGGAGGAGGCCATGGCCATCTCCGACCGGATTGCTGTGATGAAGGACGGGGTTATCCACCACTGCGGCGAGCCAAAAAACATCTACCAGCGCCCCGCCGACCTCTTTGTGGCCACCTTTATCGGCAAATCCAACCTCATCCAGGCTAAGCTGAAGGCGGCGGGCGGCAAGGCCGTCCTGGCCTTCCAAAACGGCTATGAGGCGGAGATTCCCGCGGTGCGGGAGGAGGAGCTGCGGGACCGGGATGTCACCGTGTCCATCCGCCCGGAGGAGCTGCTGGTCCAGCCTTGTCAGGAGGGTTCCGACGCGGTGGGCCTGAAAGCCACCATCCAGGACAGCGTCTTCCTGGGCTCCAATACCCACTACTTCGTAACGCTGGAGACGGGGGAGGACGTGGAGATTATTCAGGAGTCGGAGATCGACTCCATCATCCCCCCGGGCAGCAGGGTGGTGCTGACCCTCAAGGCCCAGAAGGTCAATCTCTTTGATCCGGAGACCACCCTCAGCCTGATGAAGGGCGTGAAGAACAGCACCGGTCTCCCGGCAGGGAGGGATGGACAATGAGTGTGAAGAAACAGCGCCGCGACTTCTGGAGCGTGGTCTCCTGGGTCCTGCTGTTGATTTTCCTGGTGTTTCTGATCTACCCCGTGGGCCGGCTGCTGATTGAGGCCGTCTACACCAATGGCCAATTCTCCGGAGACGCTTTCCGGAAGTTTTTCAGCAAGCCCAACTACTACAACACCATTTTCAACAGCACAAAAATCGCTATCTGCGTCATGGCGGCCAGTCTGGTGCTGGGCATCCCCTTCGCCTACTTCTACTCCTTTTACCAGCTGAAGGGCCGCAAAACCCTCTTTGTCCTGTGCCTGCTGTGCACCATGTCCGCCCCCTTCATCGGGGCCTACGCCTGGATTTTGCTCATGGGCAACTCGGGCATCCTGACCCAGATGCTCAAGTCCATCGGCATCACCGGCCTGTCCATCTACGGCTTTGGGGGCATCGTCTTCGTCCAGACCCTGAAGCTCTTTCCCCTGGTGGTCATCTACATGAACGGCGCCTTTCGGGACATCGACAACTCCCTGCTGGAGGCCGCCGAGAGTATGGGCTGCAAGGGGGTGGACCGGTTCAAGCGGGTCATCATGGCGCTGACCATGCCCACCATCCTGGCCGCTGCCCTGCTGGTGTTCATGCGGTCCTTTGCCGACTTCGGCACGCCGGTGCTCATCGGACGGGGATACAGCACCTTCCCGGTGCTCATCTACAACTCCTACTTGGGTGAGAACGGCACCGACTACCACTTTGCCGCGGCGGTGAGCGTCATCGCTGTGCTGGTGACGGCGGCTATCTTCCTGATTCAGCGCTTCGCCTCCAACCGGTTCAAATTCACCATCAGCGCCCTGCACCCCATCGCTCCCAAGGAGGCCTCCGGGCTGAAAGGGGTTTTGATGCACCTGTACTGCTATATCCTGGTGGGGGTGGCCCTGCTGCCTCAAATTTACATTGTGAATATGTCCTTCCGCAACTACCGCAACGCCGTTCTCCAGCCAGGCTACTCCCTGGTCAACTACAGGAAAGCTCTGGAGAAGATGCTGGTCCGGTCCATCGGCAACACCCTGATCGTCAGCGTGGCCGCCTTGGTCATCATTCTGGTTATTGCCATTCTCATCGCCTACCTGGTGGTCCGCCGGAGCAACGTGCTCACCAACACCATCGACACCGTCTCCATGCTGCCCTACATCATGCCCGGCTCGGTGATCGGTATCGCCCTGGTGGTGGCCTTCTCCCGCAAGCCCCTGGTGCTCACCGGCGGCCTGCTCATCATGACCATCGCCCTGGCCATCCGCCGTATGCCTTTCACCAGCCGGTCAGCCACCGCCGCCATGATGAAAATACCCATTTCCATCGAGGAGGCCGCCCTCAGCCTGGGGGCCCCCAAGCTGGAGGCTTTCGTGAAAATCACGGTGCCCATGATGAGCAGCGGCATCATCTCCGGGGCGGTGCTCAGCTTTGTGTCCATCATCACTGAGATGTCCTCCGGAGTGATTCTGTACAACAACAACACCATCACCCTGACCATCGGAACCTACTCCTGCATTACCAGCGGAATCTACGGTGTGGCCGCCGTCTTTGCCACCATCACCATGGTGGTCACGGTGATCTGTCTGGCCCTGTATCTGAAATTCACCAAACTGGAAGATGTGCGTATGTAACGAAAGTTTACATAAAACAAAAATGAAAGGACGAAATGAAATGAAAAAACTCACTGCCTTGCTCCTTGCCACAGCCATGACCCTGTCTCTGGCCGCCTGCGGCGGCGGCGGAAACACCAGCACCCCCTCCGCCTCCAAGAGCGCGCCCCCTGCCGCCTCCAACCCCGCCAGCTCCGCTCCCGCCGGGGAGGACCGCCCCTACTATGTCCGTGACGCCAGCGAGGTCACCGGCACCATCACCGTCTACACCACCATCGGCGAGACGGAGCAGGACGCCCTGAAGTCCCTGTGGAACAAGTATTATCCCGACTGCAAGATGGAGGTCCAGTCCGACTCCGTGGGCACTCTGGCCACCCGTATCCGTAGCGACGAGTCCTGTGACGCCGACGTGGTCATTGGCGGCATGTTTGCCGCCGACGGCACCACCTACCAGGACATCCTCCAGCCCTACACCGCCGCCTGCGACGCCGAGCAGCTGTATCACGATCCCGCCGGCTACTACACCTTCTACGATGTGCAGCTCATGTGCCTGGTGGTCAACCCCGACCTGCGGGATCAGCTGGGCGTGAAGATTGAGAGCTACGACGACCTGCTCCAGCCCGAACTGTCCGGCAAGATTATCCTGGCCGCCCCCGACGCTGCCTCCTCCGGTTGGCGCCAGCTCCAGACCATCCTGGCCACCAAGGGCGACAAGTTTGACGACGACAAGGGCTGGGACTACATCGCCAAGCTGCTGCCCAACTGCTTCTCCACCACCTCCTCCAAGGATGTGTACAACCTGGTCATCAACGGCGAGTACGTGGTGGGTCTGTCCTATGAGTCCGGTGTGGTGGCCCAGATCAAGGACGGCGCTCCCGTGGAGTGCATCTACATGACCGAGGGCAACACCGCCATGGCCGGCGGCGCCGCCATCACCAAGAACGCCCCCAACCTGCCCGCCGCCCAGGCCATGATGGACCTGCTCAGCTCCGCCGAGTTCCAGAACGCCCGGGCCACCATCGCCTCCGGCCGGGGCTCCAACGGCACCTGCGACCTGGGCGACCTGCCCAGCCAGGATACCATGACCATGGTGGACCTGGACTTTGAGTATCTCACCGCCAACAAGGAGAACATCCTGAACAAGTGGAACGACCTGGTGGCCTCCATCGGCTAAGCTGCCGGCGCAAATATCATGAGGGGAAGGGTCCGGTGACCCTTCCCCTCATCTGAATATTTCCATTTGCGCGTTCCCGCTGGAAGCATTATGATAGAGGTATCTCAAAAAGGGTGGGCTGTCTATGCCGGATATCAGCAGCGAGCGGCGGTTCCAAAAAAAGCTGCGGGACATTGTGAGAAAATACATCGTACTGGTCACGCTGGTATGCACAGTTCTCTTTGTTGTGGGGCAGTTTGTGGTGCTGATGGTCTCCAACCAGACCAATGCGGTGCGCCACCTGGACCAGCTGGAGGAGAGCCTGCTGTTTTTCGACGGCGAGAGCAGGGCCTTTCTGGACCGGCAGGAGACGCTGGACACCGCCCGGGGCATCATCCTGGAGAACAGCCGGGAGGCGGCAGAGCGGATGCAAAACGCCTTCTGGCAGTTCGGGGAGCGGTGCGGCATCAGCAGCGAGATTCTGGTCATCGACCGGGAGAACAGAATCTGCTACACCTCCTTCAGCGAGCGGCAGCTCACCTCCTATCTGGTGAACTACAACAGCGCCATCTGCTACAACGCCAAGAACACCGGCGCCGACGGCGTCTACCGGGCCGTCTACTACGACCAGGGAGATTACGCCGACGTGCTCTATGTCAAGCCCGTCCGGGCCGGCGGGGAGATTGCCGGCTATGTCTCCGTATTCCTGTCGGGCAGCTCCTGGAACTTCTACCTGTCGGAGGGAAACTTCGACGGCGTCATCACCGACCTGCGGGACAACGCCATGTACGTCAGCAAGCCCGGCCTGCTCAGCGGCAGCAACAAGTTTTTCTGCGAAAAGGCGGGCGTCTGGCACAGCCGGACGGGCCGCTACTGGGTGGCCTCCCGCTATCTGCCCCAGCAGTCGGCCATCGTCTATGCCCTGGTCTACTACCCTCCCAACGACGGCCTCTGGGTGGGCATTCTGATTCTGTTGGCCATCAGCGTGGCCTGGTACTGGATTGCCATGTGGATCAGCCGCACCATGGCGGCCAAAAACGCCGCCTCTATCGAGACGCTGGTGGAGGAGATTCACCTGGTCCGGAGGGACCCGGACTATCGTATCCAGCTGAACACCGCCGACGAGTTTGAGGACGTGGGCGAGCAGATCAACAGTCTGCTGGAGCACATCATGTATTTGAACGGGCGCAACGAGGAGCTCATCGACCTGAACGCCCGCATCGAGTTTCAGCAGCTGACCGAGCAGATCAATCCCCACTTTCTCTACAACACCCTGGAGACCATCCGCAACCTGGTAGTCTTCGACGCCCCAAGGGCGGAGGAGTTGATTATCGACCTGACGGACATCCTCCGCTACAGCGTGGACACCTCCCGGCAGGAGGTGCTGCTGGGGGAGGACATGGAGTATCTCTATCAGTATCTGAACATTCAGGGCTGCCGCTTTGGGGAGCGGCTGCGCTGGCAGGTGGAGCTGGCCCCGGAGTGCGAGCGCTTCCATGTGCCCAAGCTGCTGATCCAGCCCATTGTGGAGAACAGCATCAAATACGGGTTCCGGGAGAAGATGGAGCTGAATATCAGTATCACCGGCCGGGTGGAGGACGGGGTGCTGTGCATCTGCGTGTCGGACGACGGCGGCGGCATGGCGCTGGAGGAGGCACAGGTATTGGAGGAGCAGCTGGCCGCCTTCGACAGCCAGTCCCGGTCCATCGGCCTGCGCAACCTGTCCCGCCGGCTCTATCTGCGGTATGGGGACCGCAGCGGCCTCCATATTGAAAACACCCCGGGCGTGGGGTTCCGGGTGTACATCCGCGTCCAGCAGAGAGAGGGGGATTGATTTATGTATAAGGTGGTCATTGTAGAGGACGAGGAAATGATCCTGAAGGGGCTTGTCTACTCCATCCCCTGGGCCGAGATCGGGTGCACTGTGGTGGGCCAGGGGCGCAACGGAGTGGAGGGTATCGAGCAGATCAAGCTCCATCAGCCGGATATTGTCCTTGTGGACATCAATATGCCCATCCTCAGCGGCACCGATATGCTGCGCCAGACCCATACGGACTACTGCTATTCCGCCATCATCCTGTCTGGCTACTCCAGCTTTCAGTATGCCAGGGACGCCATGGCCTACGGCGCCATCCGCTACCTGCTCAAGCCCCTGAAGCGGGAGGAGCTGTTCGAGGCCATCGAGGACGCGAAGGAGCAGTGCAATGTCCGCCGGGCCTGGGTTGCGCAAAAGCAGAGCCAGGAGGAGTGGCGGGCCTTTCACATGGAGCTGCGTCCCCCCTCCGGGGAGGTGACAGACGCTGTGGTCCAGTCCATGCTGGATTACGCCCAGGCCAATTATCAGGAGAAGGTGACACTGCAAAGCGTGTCAGAGGCGCTGAACTACAGCATCGCCTTTCTGAATAAGAGCTTCAAAAAACAGATGGGCACCACCTTTATTGAATATCTGAACCGCCTGCGCATCCAGAAGGCCATGGATATGATGAAGGACGGGAAGATCCCCTTGCAGGATGTTTCCTGGAAATGCGGAATCGGGGATTACAAATACTTTAATATCGTGTTCAAAAAGTATATCGGCTGCACCCCAAAGGAATATCTGGTCAAGGTCAACGGGTGGATGGAGTGACCCGCTACTGAAAGCCATTTTCCAGGGGGAAATAACGCCCGGTTCATCTTCGGGTTTCCGCCCCCGCAGGGCGGAAACCCGAAAAGAATTGGCACAAAAATAAAAGCTGTCCCCTGCAAAGCGGGACAGCTTTCGTGATTGTTCCGTAATCAAAAGGAGTTACGCCTTCCAGAGGCTGTGCAGGTTGCAGTAGGCGTACACGGCCTCTACCTCGTCGCCCTCGCAGAGCGCAAAGCAGACCTCAGGCTTGTCGCCGGGATGCAGCAGCTTGCGCTGGTTGCCCTGTTTGGTCTGCAAAGAGACCCACTGGATGTAGTGCTCCGGCAGCATGGGGTGCTCCGCGGAGCCGATCTGCACCTTCACCAGATTGCCCTCCACCTGGTACACGGGGACGTGTTTCTCTACGGCGGCGTCGGTGGTGCCGGGGATGATCTCGGTCATTTTCTGTCCGCAGCACATCACCGGAACGCCGGTATTTTTGACCATGGCGATGATGTTGCCGCAGTGCTCGCAGATGTAAAATTTCTGTTCCATTTTGTTCTTCCTCCTGTTTTGTATCTTCCAGTTCCTCCCAAAGCGGAGGAGCGGCGAATTTATGTGTAGTCTACCACAGGCCGCAAAGCCTGTCAACCCGCATGGTTACAGGTTTTTCCCGAAAAGTGTAGGTGTTACAATGAAGTGTGACAAATAAAGAAAAAGGAGCGAATAGGAGCGGCCTGTGATACGGTAAAGTTGCTCAGACTAAACCGGAAGGCAGTATGAATTTTGGAATTACCACCCGCATTTTGAACTGCCCCAAAATTGCCCCCGAACGCTGCGACACGTAAGCGGCGAGTGAGACAAATATGGGATAGAAAAAAGCCCTAAAGCCTTGCGGCTCTAGGGCTTCTCCTGGTGGAGACAACAGAACTCGAATCTGTGACCTCTCGCGTGTGAGGCGAGCGCTCTACCGGCTGAGCTATGCCTCCATATGAAAAACGGTGGTGACCCGGACGGGACTCGAACCCGTGTTGCCGCCGTGAAAGGGCGGAGTCTTAACCGCTTGACCACCGGGCCGTTTTATATGGAAACGGACGCTTGTCCGTATCTGATTTATGGTAGCGGCAACTGGATTTGAACCAGTGACACCCCGGGTATGAACCGAGTGCTCTAGCCAACTGAGCTATGCCGCCGTTTCATGCCCCTCAAACAGGGCAAGGGATAGTATAGCGGATTTACCCGTGATTGTCAACAGTTTTTTTAAAATTTTTCCTTTTTCTTTTCCCCTCCGAGCCTCCGAGGTCAGGCCCGGAGGGGATATGCAGCTAATCCTGGGACCGCAGGCTGTCAGTCGTTTCGAAAACCCAGGCCGTCCCGAATCTTCTCACAGGACGAGTGGTCGAAGCCGTATTGGAAATCCCGGATCGCCAGGGTTCTGTGCAGACCTTTCCGGTAAAGCCACAGCACAGCGGAGTTCTGGATGGCCTCCTTCAAGTCCTTGCCCTGCTCCGCTTCGCCGGGATCAAAGAAAATATCGCTCAGGCTGCCGTAAGGGACCCGTTTTTGGTACAGCACCAGGCCCCGCTCATAGAAGCGGGCACTACCGCCTCCCTTTCGGGGGAACTCCTCCACCAGAGGGCCGAACTCCGGATCCGGGTTCCCGATGGCCCTGGGGCCGTCCCACTCCAGAACGGACTGCCCGTTGTGCTGCCGCCTTTGTGTTTCCGCGTTGACCTGACGCTGTTTTTTCGCCTTGTCCCAGGAGCGGATAAACCAGATGATGAACGCGCCGCAGCCAATGACCAAGGCGATCATCAAAACGATGCCCAAAATGCCAAAAACCAAGCCGAGAATCAGATAAAAATCCATAGATATGCTCCTACTTGAAGTACTCCGCGCCGCTCTCAAAGAGGGGCATATGCTTGTTCCCGGGGATGTTGACTCCCACGAAGGGGCCGCGGCGTTCCAGGTGGCCCATCTTGCCGAAGACCCGGCCGTCGGGGGAGAAGATGCCCTCGATGGCCTCCATGGAGCCGTTGGGGTTGGCCAGGATGTCCATGGTGGGCCGGCCATCCAGGTCCACATACTGGGTGCCCACCTGTCCTTTGGCAATCAGTTCAGCAGTAACCTCTGCCGGGGCCACAAACCGGCCCTCGCCGTGGGAGATGGGGATGGTGTGCTCCTCACCCACCTGGCACTTGAGCATCCAGGGGGAGTTCACGCTGGCCACCCGTGTGGTGACATACCGGCTCTGGTGGCGGCCAATCAGGTTGTAGGTCAGGGTGGGACAGGCGCCGTCCATGGGCCTGATCTCACCGAAGGGGACCAGTCCCAGTTTCACCAGGGCCTGGAAGCCGTTGCAGATGCCCAGCATCAGGCCGTCCCGGTTTTTCAGCAGGTCCATAATGGCGTCGCTGAGGGCGGGATTGCGGAGGAAGGAGGCGATGAACTTGCCGGAGCCCTCTGGCTCGTCGCCGCCGGAGAAGCCGCCGGGGAGGACCACCATCTGAGCTTCCCGGATGGCCTGCTCCAGGGCCTGGGCGGACTGGGCCAGGAAGTCGTTGGTCAGGTTGCGGACAACCACAATCTCCGGGTCGATGCCCGCCCGGATGCAGGCTTTGGCCGTGTCGTACTCGCAGTTGGTGCCGGGGAAGACGGGGATGACCGCCTTGGGGTGGGCGACTTTGTGCTTACACACAGCGGGGGAGCGGCCCTCCCAGGAAATGGACTGTACTTCCTCAGAGGTTCCCGCCCTGGTGGGGTAGACCTCCTCCAGCACGCCCTCGTTGAGCTTCAACAGCTCGTCAACCGGCACAGCCTCGCCGGGCAGGGCGATGAAGGGGGGCTTGGTGGTTTCGCCGATGCGATGGGCGTGGGACAGGTTTATCTCCTCGGCCAGCTCGGCCACGATAAAGCCGGGTTTGGGCAGATACCAAGCGGTGTTGTCCACACCGGCCTGGAAGCCAACGCGGTTGCCGAAGGACATCTTCATGACAGCCTCAGCCAAACTGTTCTCCACCGTCCAGGCGGCTTTTACCTTGCCCGCCTGACACAGATCATGGAACTGCCCCCAAGCTTCCTTCATGGCCCCGGCGCTGTCTTCGTCAGGGGCAAAGCAGTATACCGGGTGCCCCGCCTCCTTGAACTCGGGGGTAATCACTTCCCCGGCCTTGACGGGGGCAATGGCAAAGGAAATCAGGGTGGGGGGCACGTCCTTATCCAGGAAGGAGCCGGACATGGAGTCCTTGCCGCCGATGGCGGCGGCCCCGTAGTCCAGCTGGGCGTCCAGCGCCCCCAGAAGAGCCTGGAAGGGTTTGCCCCAGCGGACGGGCTCGTCCCGGAGCTTCTCAAAGAACTCCTGCAAAGTGAGGTAAACCTTTTTATAGTCCGCGCCTGCGGCCACCAGCTTGGCAATGGAGACGGTCACCGCCTCGTAGGCCCCCTGGTAGGGGTTGGCAGACAGCCCGTCCGGGTCACAGCCCCAGGCCATGACGCTGGCCTGGTCGGTCTCCTGCCCCGGCAGAACCGGTAGCAGTGCTGCCATGGCCTGAGCGGGGGTGGCCTGGTACTTGCCGCCGAAGGGCATCAGGACAGACCCTGCCCCGATGGAGCCGTCGAACCGCTCCACCAGTCCCCGGCGGGAGGCGCATTTCAGGCTGGCAGCCACTTCCCGCAATGTAAGGGCCGGCGCCCTCGCCGGCCCGTTGGGCTCGGGGCAGGTATGCGGGGCGCCGAGGGCGGCGCCCCCTACATGAGCTCTGGCGTGCTTCACCGCACCATTGGTGTTGAGGAAGGCCCGGGACAGGTTGGCGATCTTCTGGCCCTTCCAGCGCATGACCATCCGGGGGCTCTCGGTGACGGTAGCCACCCGGTAGGCCTCCAGATTTTCCTTCTCGGCGGCGGCGATGAACTGAGCCTCGTCCTCGGAAGCCACCACAACCGCCATCCGCTCCTGGCTCTCGGAGATGGCCAGCTCGGTGCCGTCCAGGCCGTCGTACTTCTTGCGCACCGCGTCCAGGTCGATCTCCAGCCCGTCGGCCAGCTCGCCGATGGCCACCGACACGCCGCCGGCGCCGAAGTCATTGCACCGCTTGATGAGCCGGGTGACCTCTCCGTCCCTAAACAGCCGCTGAATCTTCCGCTCCTCGGGGGCATTGCCCTTCTGCACCTCGGAGGCCATGGTGGTCAGTGACTTCTTGTTGTGGCTCTTGGAGGAGCCGGTGGCTCCGCCGATGCCGTCCCGGCCGGTGCGGCCGCCCAGCAAAATCACCACATCCCCAGGGGCGGGCCGCTCCCGGCGGACGTTCTCCGCCGGGGCTGCGCCGACAACAGCGCCGCACTCCAGCCGCTTGGCGATGTAGCCCTCGTGGTACACCTCGGCCACGTGGCCGGTGGCCAGGCCGATCTGGTTGCCGTAGGAGGAGTAGCCCGCCGCCGCCGTCTGGCACAGCTTGCGCTGGGGCAGCTTGCCCTCCAGGGTCTGGTCGAAGGGGACACGGGGGTCGCCCGCCCCGGTAAAGCGCATGGCCTGATGGACATATACCCGCCCAGACAGGGGGTCCCGGATGCAGCCGCCGATGCAGGTGGCCGCGCCGCCGAAGGGCTCGATCTCGGTGGGGTGGTTGTGGGTCTCGTTCTTGAACATGAGCAGCCAGTCCTGGGTCTCGCCATCCACCTGGGCGGGGACATGGATGGAGCAGGCGTTGATCTCCTCGCTCTCGTCCAGCTCGGGGAGCAGCCCCCGCTTTTTCAGCACCTTTGTGCCGATGGTGGCGATGTCCATGAGAGTCTGGGGACGCTTTGCCGCCTTCTCCTCGCCGTAGACCTCCACCCGGGCGGCCAGATACCGCTCATAGGCGGCTTTCACGGCGGGGTCGTCAATTTGAATGTTGTCAAGATGGGTGGAGAAGGTGGTGTGGCGGCAGTGGTCGGACCAGTAGGTGTCCACCACCCGCACCTCGGTGATGGTGGGGTCACGCTTCTCCTCGTCCCGGAAGTAGGTCTGGAGGAACTTCAGGTCGTCTAGGTCCATGGCCAGCCCCAGCCTGTCCAACAGGGCGGCCAGGGCAGGCTCGTCCATGGCGGTGAAGCCCTCGACCCTGTCCACATGGTCGGGGATGGCGTGCTCCCGCACCAGGGTATCGGGCTTGTCCAGGGAGGCCTCCCGGCTCTCCACCGGGTTGATGAGGAAGCCTTTGATCTTGTCCAGGTCCTCCTGAGACAGGTGTCCCTCCAGGAAGTAGACCTTGGCGTAAGCCACCAGGGGCCGCTCCACCCCGGCCATGAGCTGGATGCACTGGGCGGCGGAGTCCGCCCGCTGGTCGAACTGCCCCGGCAGGGCCTCCACGGCGAAGAAGGCCCCGGCGATGCGGGGCATGGGAAAGTCCTCGTCGTAAACCACGTCCACCTGGGGCTCGGAGAAGACGATGTCCTTGGCCCGCTCATAGACCTCCCGGTCGATCTGTTCCACGTCGTACCGGTTCAAAATGGTCACAGCATGAAGGCCCTCAATGCCCAGCTGCTCCCGCAGCTGTTTGCACAGGCCCTGGGCCTCCACGTCGAAGCCCTCTTTTTTCTTGGAAAAACAGCGGTAAACACTCATACTCTTCTTTCCTCCGTTTTCTTAGTAGGGGCGGCCTTTGGCCGCCCGTTTTTCTTGGCGGACGGCCAAAGGCCGCCCCTACGGGAATCATTGCACAGTCCAATTTTCAATCTGATCAAACACATTCCCCCGCACCGGGGACAGGCCCGAAAGCTGGCCCCACTGGGTAAGGACAGAGCCGTTTTTAAACAGGATGGGGACGATTGGGGCCTGCTCATTCAACAGGGCAAAGAACTCCCCGGCGGGGACAGATTTCTCCTCCGGAGCCGCGCCCTGCATGGCGGCCAGAAGGGAATCGGCTCCCTCTGCCCACCAGCCGCCGTAGTTTAGTGCTCCGGTGGAGGACAGCAGGGAGGAGAGGTTGAAATCGGCGGTAAACACCGTCTCACCCAGATACAGGTCGAAGTTCCCGGCGCTCAGGGCGGCGGTGTAGTCCTCGAAAGGCAGCTGACGCAGGTCCACGGTGAAGCCGGCCGCCTCCAGCTGGTAGGCAATGAGCTGGGCGGCGGAGGTCTTGGCCACGTTTTCGCTGTTTACCAAAAGGACCAGTTCAGCCCCCTGGAGCCGCAGCGACTCCATCTGGGCTGCCAGGCCCTCCGGGTCGTAGGTGAGGGGCTCCTCCCCTGGCTGGTACAGCGGACTGGCTGGGTGGACGGGAAGGAGGGTGGAAATGGCGTGGTTGGCGTAGACGGTGGTGGCAACGGCGTCCCGGTCCACCGCCAGGGATATGGCCCGCCGGACGTTGGCTGTACGGCAGACGCCCGTCCGGGTGTTGAAGCCCAGGTAAATAAAGTCGGTGGTGGGATAGTCCCAGGTCTGATAGTTGCCCCCATAGCCCATGGCGTTGGTGGCCATCAGGTCCACGTCCACCAAGGAGATGTCCCCGGAGTCGAAGTCGTAGATCAGCTCGTCACTGCGGGTGACGGTCCGCAGAAGGATGGACTGGACGGGTAGCGCCTTGTCCCGCTGCCACCAGTCCGTCCGGGCGGTGAGGGCGGTTCCGTCCTCCGACAGCATGTAGGGGCCGGTGCCGGCGGGGCGGTCCTCCCTGCCCAGGGCGATGGGGATATCCAGCAGCAGCGGCAGGGAGCCGTTGGCGCGGCGGAGGGTGACGGTAAACTGGTTTGGGGCCTCGTCGGAGGCGGCAATGGCGGCGATATCGGCCAGCCGCTCCTGGTAGCGGCTGCCGGGAGACCGGGCCAGGTCCAGGGCGGCGGCCGCCGTCTGGCCGGTGAAAGGGGTGCCGTCTGAGAAGGTGACCCCGGCCCGGAGGGTGAAGGTCCAGGCCAGCTTGTCCTCACTGACGGTCCAGCTCTGGCACAGCAGGGGCTGGGCCTGAAAGGAGGCGTCCACGGTAAACAGGCTCTCGTAGAGCAGGGAAGCCAGGGTCATGTTGGCCCGGTTGGCTCCCAGAACGGGGTGGAGGCTGTATTCCGGATAGAAGGCCAGGGTGAAGGGGAGGGCCTTCTGTGGCGGGTCCTCCGCATGGCCGACATCTGACGAAGACCCGGCGGAGCTGACGGCGGGCGGAGCCTCCCCGCCGCAGGCGGTCAGGGACAGCAGCAGGGCGGAAAGAAGCAAACAGAATATGCGTTTCATATTTTGATTCCTTGTAGGGGCCGGCGCCCTCGCCGGCCCGGCTGTTTTGACGTTTCTCTGAATGGGCCGCCGAGGGCGGCGGACCCTACACAAGCTGAATGATCGCCGCCATGCTGCCCCGCTGGCTTCCCTGGACCCGGTGGGACCAGAAAATGTCTAAATTGCAGGCGGTGCAGGCGGGACAGAGGGCGATGTGCTCCCGTCTCAGCCCCGCAAGTTCCAGCCATTTGGCGTTGGCCGCCTTCAAATCCACGGAGTATTTCCCCTTTTGAGAGAGCGGGCGGATAAACGGCTCTGCATCTGGTCCCAGCCCGGCCCGCAGGCCGTCGGGCACGTCGATGTGTGTCTCAAAGCAGCATGGACCAATGCCCGGCCCGATGGCGGCCAGAATCTGTCCGGCTTGGCAGCCATAGTCCCGGACCATGGCCTCTGCCGCCCGGGCGGCAATCCCGGCGGCGGTGCCCCGCCAGCCGGCATGGGCGGCGGCGATGCATCGGCGGACCGGGTCGTAGAGCAGGATAGGGATGCAGTCCCCGGAGAAGATGGTCAGGCACACCCCAGGCTCGTTGGTAATCAGGCCGTCCGCCTCAAAGACGCCAGGGGAGGCGGGGCTGTCCATTATGTCGGCCCTGGTGACCGGACGGATGATATCGCTGTGGATCTGCTGGTTCTTCACCAGGGCGTTGGCATCCGCACCGGTGGCGGCGCAGAACCGGGTAAAATTTTCCCGGAGGTTGGCCGGGGCGTCCCCCCGGCTGGCCCCCAGGTTCAGGCTGTCCATGGGCGCGGGGGACACGCCCCCCAGCCGGGTGGAGAAGCCGTGGGCTGTCCCCGCCCAGGCGGGGTCCGGACAGGCGTAAAAGGGTACGCCATGGCGCTCCTGTTTGATAATGTCCATGACGTACCTCCGATTACACACGATTGTGAGGTCTCCCGCCCTTTTCAGGCGGGAAACCTGCTTTGTCTTATTTTAGCCTAAAATCTGTCAGATAGCAACCCATAACAAGGGAGAATTGGAATCTATTTTTTTCCGTACTGGGGGGCAAACTGCATCAAAGCTGTTCCAGCTCCCGCAGAGTCTCCTGAATGGTCTTCTGAGGCAGATAGACTGCCGCCATCTCCTGGAGCTGGGCCAGGGAGAGGGATCGGGCCGCGCCTACCATAGGGTGCTTCATGAATTTTCCAAAGCGGCGCTGAAACACGGCTTTCGATTTTGGATTGTCCAGAAGCTCGCCTACTGTGATCTGCTTGTTGCGTAAGTCCATGTAAATTCACCTCCAGAAACAGTTTATGCGCCTGGCAGCTGAGCCTTGACAGAGGCCGGGAGTGTCCTTTTCACAGATTTTAATGTAGGGGCCGCCGCCCTCGGCGGCCTGCCAAAATGCAATGCCTCTTCTGGTTTCGGGCCGCCCAGGGGGGCGCCCCCTACAGATGACCTCTGGATAGAATGTGCGTTAGGGCATTCCCACAGAGGCCGGATTTCTTGACTTTCCGCTTCCAAAAGGATATACTGTATATTGTAAAGTTTCATTCAAAGGGGGGGTCCACGAATGGCAGGCAGGAAAACAGGAGTGCGGGCGGTGCTCGGCGCTGCCCACAGCGCCCTGCGGCGGAAGCACACTGTGGCGGTGGTCTACATCACCCTGCGGGTTTTGGTCATCGTCATGATGGTGGCCCAGTTTTTCAATGGGGACTTCGAGAGCGTATTTCTGTGCGGCCTGACCCTGGTGCTGTTTCTGTTGCCCACGGTATTTGAGCGGGCGCTGATGATCGACCTGCCCAACACCCTGGAGATTATTATTATGCTGTTCATCTTTGCCGCAGAGATTCTGGGGGAGATCAGCTCGTTCTATACCACCTTCAAGCATTGG
>CATKXO010000002.1 GCA_949840775.1 uncultured bacterium
ACCAGGAGGTCAAGGTCCGCATTGCCAATTATCACACCAATATTGTTTACCTGGAGCATAACGGGGAGGTCTTGCTGGACCTGCATGTGGAGGCGGATGATGAGAGCGGATTGACGGATCGCACCCTGCTCACTATGGCGGATATCTATGATTTTGCCCAGACTGTGAATTTGGACGATGTACGGGAAATCATCGGCCGGCAGATTGATTGCAATATGGCGATTTCAAAGGAGGGGCTCAACCACAGTTACGGCGCCAATATCGGCCGGGTGATTATGGACCATTCACGCCCGGACGACCGGATTGCCAAGGCGAAAGCTGCCGCGGCCGCCGGCTCTGATGCCCGGATGGGGGGCTGTGAATTGCCGGTCATTATCAATTCAGGCAGCGGAAACCAGGGGATAACCGCTTCTGTTCCGGTGATTGTCTACGGGCAGGAAGCCGGCGTAAGCGAAGATAAGCTCTACCGGGCGCTGGTGCTGTCCAACCTGACCGCCATCCACCAGAAAACCGGCATTGGACGGCTGTCTGCCTACTGCGGCGCAGTGAGCGCCGGAGCGGCAGCAGGGGCAGGCATTGCCTATCTGGATGGCGGGGGATATGACGAGGTGATCCATACCGTAGTTAACGCCCTGGCAATGGTTTCCGGAATCATCTGCGATGGCGCCAAGGCATCCTGTGCCGGTAAAATTGCCGCTGCCATTGACGCCGGGGTAATGGGATACCATATGTATCAGAATGGCCGGCAGTTTTATGGCGGGGATGGGATTCTCTCACACGGAGTTGAGGCCACTCTGAGCAATGTGGGCCGTCTGGGAAAGACCGGAATGCGCTCCACGGACAAGGAAATTTTGAAAATCATGTTGGGGCAGTGAGAGAAAGGAGGAAATGATATGAAGTATCATGATTTGAGCCGTGAGGCGCAGGAGATGGAGTACCAGACCGTTCAAGCTGAGTTTGACAGCTGGCAGGCAAAGAAATTGTCACTGAACATGGCCAGGGGCAAGCCGGGCAGGGAGCAGCTGGATATGGTTTCCGATATTCTGAATGTGCTGGCAGGCCCGGAGGACTGTATGGATGGCGCGCTGGATGTGCGCAATTACGGGGAGCTCAGGGGCATCCCCAGCGCCAGAATCTTTTTTGCCGGGCTTCTTGGGTGCCGGCCGGAGCAGGTCTATGTTGGGGGCAACGCCAGCCTCCAGCTGATGTATGACACCGTTGCCAAGGCCTATACTCACGGACTGCTTCACTCATCCAAGCCCTGGTGCAAGGAGGAAAAAGTGAAGTGGCTGTGCCCCTGCCCTGGCTATGACCGGCACTTTAAAATTACCGAGAGCTTTGGCTTTGAATTGATTCCCGTCCCTATGACGGAGACCGGCCCGGATATGGACCTTGTGGAAAAGCTGGTGTCCGACTCGGCGGTAAAAGGGATGTGGACTGTGCCTAAATACTCCAACCCGGACGGGATCATTTATTCGGAAGAGACCATCCACAGGCTGGCATCGCTGAAGCCTGCCGCCTCCGATTTCCTGCTTATGTGGGATAACGCCTACTGTATCCATGAGTTCCAGGGAGAGTATGTCCCCTTCCCGGATATATTGTCACTGTGTGCAGCAGAGGGGAATGGCGATATGGTATTTGAATTTGCCTCCACCTCCAAGATTACCCTCCCTGGTGCAGGCGTAGCCTGTTTTGCATGCAGCGAGGCTAACATGGCCTATATTACCTCTGTTATGGACGCCCAGGTCATCAGTTTTGATAAGGTAAATCAGCTGCGTCATGTCAAATACCTGAAAGATAAGGACCATACCCTGGAACTTATGAGGGGCCATGCCGCCATTCTGGCCCCTAAATTTCAGACGGTGCTCCGCGTGCTTGACCGGGAGCTGGAAGGGCTGGATATCGCCTCCTGGCGGCATCCCAAGGGCGGCTATTTTGTGTCACTGAACACCGCGCCGGGGCTGGCAAAACGCACCCTGGCCCTGTGCCGGCAGGCCGGCGTGACGATGACGGATGCGGGAGCTACCTTTCCTTATGGCCGGGACCCCCGGGACTGCAATATCAGAATTGCTCCATCCCTGCCTTCCGTTGGAGAGCTGGAGCAGGCGATGACCGTTTTCTGCTGCTGCCTGAAGCTGGCGGCGCTGGAATCGCTGCTGAACCGGGAAAGCGCCCTCTCGACTTGAGTGATCCCGTTTGCAATGAGGGGCAATCAATCAAAAATCTTGATGTCTCATATAAAATATATTTGTTTGTGTTGGAGGTGATTTGGCGATAAACTATAAATAAAGCAGCAGTAAAACCGGCTATAAAGGAGGTATTGACGTGAAAAAGCTTTGCATTGCAATTTTAGGGGCCACCGGTGTTGTGGGAACCGAGATGCTGAAGGCATTGGAGGAGCGGGATGTTCCCTGGGGAAGCCTACGCCTTTTGGCGGCTCCCGAGGAGGCCGGGAAAAAGGTTCTTTTTCAGGGCCGGGAACTGACGGTGGAGGGGGCACATGAGGACTCCTTTCAGGGGGTGGATATCCTGTTGGTTGCAGCGGCGAATGCAATCAGTGAGCGCTTCTCGCCCGTTGCAGTCCGGCAGGGAGCCATTGTCATTGATAATAGTTCGGCTTACCGGTTAGACCCGAGGGTTCCACTGGTGGTTCCCGAGGTCAATCCCCAGGATATCAAAACCCACAGCGGGATCATCGCAAATCCGAATTGCTCTACCATTATCGCCATGGTGGCCGTCAACCCGTTGTACCGCAGACATCGGGTCAAGCGGATGACCGTGTCAACCTATCAGGCGGTTTCCGGTGCGGGGATTCGGGGGCTTCGGGAACTGGAGCAACAGGTGTCGGCGTATCTCAAGGGAGAGAAGCTGGAAAAAGACGTTTTCCAACACCAGATTGCTTTTAATGTGATTCCCCACATTGAGGCGTTCCAGGAGAATGGGTATACAAAAGAGGAGATGAAAATGCACCATGAGGGGCGCAAAATTCTCCACGATGACCAACTGACCGTCACCTGCACCTGCGCCCGGGTTCCGGTATTCCGCAGCCACTCGGAATCCATCCAGCTGGTATTTGATGAGGAGGTGGACGCAGCGGAGGCCCGGGAACTGCTCCGGGACGCCCCCGGCGTCAAGCTGGTGGATGACCCGGTTCATAATGTCTATCCTATGCCCCTGGATACCTCGAATCAGGACCTGGTGTATGTGGGACGGCTTCGTCAGGACTTGGCGGACAGGCATGCGCTGAATCTGTGGTGCTGCGGCGATCAGATACGCAAGGGCGCCGCGGTGAACGCCGTTCAGATTATGCAGTTGGTCATTCAGACGTATTTTCCCTGAGGGCGCCTGAAAGAAAGCGAGGACGGATACGATGAAACGGGTTGTATTGAAGTTTGGCGGGACCTCAGTAGCAGATGCGGAATCCAGGCAGGCTGTTGCTGCCATTATCAGAGATACGAAGGAAATCTGCGGGGAACTGATTGTTGTGGTCTCTGCCATGGGCCGGAAAGGAGCTCCCTATGCGACCGACACGCTGCTTCAAGTCTATGGAGACGGGCAGGATTTACCCAAAAACCGGGAACAGGATATGATATACGCCTGCGGAGAAATTATTTCGGGGTCGGTGCTGGCGCAGGAGCTGAATACCCAGGGGCTCAGAAGTGTATTTTTGACCGGCGGGCAGGCTGGAATTGAAACAGATGACCACTACTCTGAGGCAAATATTTTGACCGTACATACGGACCGGCTGAAAAAATGGCTTGCCCAAGACTACATCATCATCGTGGCTGGCGGCCAGGGGATGACTGCAAGCGGGGATATCACCGCAACCGGCCGGGGTGGCAGCGACACAACTGCCTGCGCAATCGGCTATTACACCGGCGCCGACGAGGTGCGCATCTATACCGATGTGGATGGGATATATACCGGGGACCCGCGGGTCATTCAAAATGCCCGAAAAATTCCCTGTCTCAGCTATAGTCAATGTCACCGCTTGGCGGCCTATGGGGCCAAGGTGATTCATCCTCGGGCAGTGGCCTACGCTGAGCTGGGACAAAAAAATGTGCTCAGTGTCCGTTCCACCTTTCTCAGAGGTTCCGGCACCAAAATCGGCGATTACGAAAGCAGATGGAACGGGATTACAGCCTCCAGAAACCTGTTGACCCTGACCACCACCGCAGAGGAAGGCGCGGGACTGGTGCAGACATTGAAACAATACGGCGCAGAGCCATGCTACACATTATCGGATGAGTTGGGCTTTCACTGCGGGATAGATGGCCGGCTGATGGGGCGGGAGGATATCCCGCAGGGGCAGCTTCGGGATGTCATCTTTGCAGTAGGGCCGGCAGCCACACCGGAGAATGTGTCTAAAACGCTCTGCAAGGACTGGGAGGGAGAGATTCTGCGGTTGTCGGAGGACAGCGTGGCAGTAACCGTAGCCCCGGAACTCTACGAGCGGCAGATCAACTTGCTTCATGACGGAATATGCCTGGTTTAAAGGCAGACAGGAGGAAAGCATTATGACTGTCCAACAGATGAGACCAACCGATTCCACTTTAATCAATCTGATCCCTGAGCACACCGGGTTTTCCGTGTCCGCGCAAGCTGCTTTGGAGAACTGCCGGTACATGAAGCTGAGGCTGGGGACCATGCCGTTCTTTATGCCCTGCCGTACACAGGACGGCGCAATGCTCCGGGTGGGCTGCCGTCCGTTCTATGGAAAAGATTGGCGTGGAAAGATGATTTCTTCGCCCCATACGCTCTCCCGCTTGCTGTTGGAGGAATTACAGTTGGCTGTGGGCCCCTGTCAGGGATGGGGGGAAGACGATATCGTAATTTCCGGGTCAGTTCCGGAGGAATATATGTATGCTGCGCTGGAGCGGATGGAAATCATGGTGAGCGAAATGATTCAATAAGTAACAGGCGTACTTTGACAAACAGAGAGAAAGGAGGTATGATAAATTCGCAGTAAATAACCATCTGCTGCATGGGCAAATATTCAGTTTTCCCACCCCCAAAATCCCAATTCTTTTTCGTATTCCCGCCCCCGCAGAGGGCGGGAATCATGGGGATATTTTCTCCTTGAGGAACACAAAAGCGAATTGGGAGACCAAAAAGAGAAAGGAAGTTTCGAATGAGTGAAGCAGGAAAAAAACGCATCCAAGAGTATATGGACAGTTTAAAGCTGGACCAGCCGGTCAGTGTAGAGGAATTTCACCAGGCCGTAAAAAGCGCTTATAAGGACCGGAGCACCCAAATTTATTTCATTTGGAAGAAATTGAAGGAGCTCTATCCTGAGGTGGATGCCAACCGTGTGATCCGGGAGGGCTCCTGGGATTTCGGTATGTGGCAGGGCCGGAAGATCGCTGACAAATTGGGTGCAGAGAAGATCGGCCCTGTGGAGGCCGTTCTTGGCCAGACCTCTAAGGGGGGAGTTTTGACCTTTGAACAGGAGCTGCTGGAGCTGGAGGACGATCGTGCGGTCAAGATGTTCCACAGCTGCCCCCATGCCGAGGCGCTGGCTGAACTTGGGGAGAGTCCGGAGACGATCAAAATGTTCTGCCGCGATATGCTGGGCCATTGTGACTACGCCATTTGTGCGCCCTTTCCCAATGTAGAGATCGACTTCCCTACCACTGTAGCAGACGGCGAAGGCCAGGGTTGCGCCATGACCATCACCAGAAAGGCAAAGTGACTGCAACAGACTCCGGGTTCCTGATACACAGAAGCGGTAAGAGATAGTTAGAGACAACGAAAGGAGATACATTATGAGCGAAAAAACAACGAAGGTTCAGCCAAAACCTACCCTGATTCAGGCAATGATCCCCCTGTTGGGGCTGCTGGTCTGTCTGGGCGGCGGATACGCTGTGTTGAAGCTGCCCACTCAGGTCTGCCTGCTGGGAGCCGCCGCTGTGGCCGGCTTTGTGGGACTGTGGATTGGCATTGACTGGGAGGATATGCTGGAGGGCATGGTGGAAAAGGTCTCCGCCTCCTTTGGCTCCATCCTTGTTATGATTTGCGTGGGCGCCATGATAGCCAGTTGGATTTTCTCCGGAACCATTCCCATGATGATTTACTACGGCATCAAATTGATCGACCCCAGATTCCTGTTTGTGACCGGATTTTTGGTCTGCGCCATTATCTCCACATTTACCGGAACATCCTTCGGGTCCGCCGGTACCGCCGGGGTGGCGGTTATGGGAGTGGCGATTGCGACTGGAGCACCCCTGCCCATTGCTGCGGGCGCAGTCATCTCCGGCGCAGTCTTTGGCGACAAGCTCTCTCCCTTTTCTGATACGACGATGCTGGCTCCCGTAGCGGCCGGCTGCGACCTGTATGACCACATCAAGCATATGTTTTATACCACCGGCTCCGCTACGGTTCTTTCCCTTGTGGTTTATGCGGTTGTTGGGCTTACGCTGCCCAAGGAGAGTATGGCCAGCCCCGAGCTGGTGCAGCAAATGCTGGGCACGCTTGAGACAATGTTCCACTTCAATCCCATTTTACTTTTGCCCCCGGTTATCGTGCTGGCAGGTGCATTTTTACGTAAACCCACTGTGCCCTGTATGCTTTTGGCCTCGATTATTGCCATTGTGATGGGCATGGTGTTCCAGGGCTTCTCCTTCGCAACCGGGATGACTGCGTTCTACAGCGGCTTCAACGTATCTATGACCGGCTTCCAGGGTGAAGTGATTCCTCAAATCAACACACTGTTGAACCGGGGCGGTCTCATGGGTATGATGAGCACGATCTTATTGATTTTCTGCGCCTTTGCCTTTGGCGGCATCTATTCCAAGAGTGGGTGCATCTCTGTAATTTTGGAAAAGCTGATGAAGGGGATTCAAAGTGTGGGCAGCCTGATCAGCTCTACTGTGGCGGCTACAATTTTTATGAGTTTAGTTACCGGCAGCTCTTATTTGGCGATCCTGGTTCCCGGAGAGATGTTCGCCCCGGCCTTCGACAAATTCAATCTCCACCGGAAGAACCTCTCCCGGACGCTTGAAGATGCCGGCACCTGTGTGGTACCCCTGGTGCCTTGGTCTGTAGCTGGCACGTATATGGCCAATACCTTGGGCGTGTCGACGCTTGCCTATCTGCCTTGGGCGGTGCTGTGCTATTCCAGCTTCATTTTTGCCATTATCTTTGCCTTTACCGGACTGACCATTGCAAAGGCTGATGGTACATCATTGCGGAGTAAGTGAAACATAAAAAGACATGGCTGATCCGTTGGGGTCAGCCATGTGCTTTCCGGACATAGACCATGTTTTGGGCCGCCCAGGGGGGCGGCCCGAAACCAGGGGAGGCATTGCGTTTTGGCGGGCCGCCGAGGGCGGCGGCCCCTACATTAAAATCTGCGAAAAGGACAATCCCCTTTCTGAGTGGCGGCTTGATAAATATTTATTCATGTGATATACTGCTTCATCATCTGTTTTTGTGGTGAGGAGGTGCGCAATGGCATTTTTAGAGGAAAATGAGTGGATTTTACTCAATGAAGTGGCCTACAATATCAGCTTTATCTACACCATTGAGGAGATGCAGAGAGCGATTCTCAACCGCTGGCTTCCCTTTTTGATCTCCTACGATGCGGCGGTTTTTTCGCGTCTGTCTGTAACGGAGGATGGAGACTTCGAGTTTGTGGATACCGAGGGGTACAATCTCTCACTCCAGTCGATACAGGTGTGGAAGGACCAGACGCGGAAGGACGACGCGTTCCGCTGGATGATTTACAGCACAAACCGCTGCACCTTTGCGGAGGATATTTCCCAACCGGGCAGCCGCCTCCGGGACAGTGAAATATACCGCGCCTTTTGGGAGCCCAACCGTCTGAGCTGTTCTGCGGGGCTATGTATCGCATTCCGGGAGGAGCCCATGGGATTTCTGCGGCTTTACCGCAGAGAAGGCGGGGCCCCCTTTACCCCCAGGGACCTCTTTGTCCTGGAGCAGCTGCGTATGCACTTTGCATACCGTCTGGCTTACGAGGCGAAAAAGGGAGATTCCCGCTATTTCTATGCCAAGGGCTATCAGGAAAAATTGTGCCGCCAATATGGATTGACTTCCCGGGAGGGCGAAATGCTGAATCTGGCCGTACAGGGGTGGTCCAACGACGACATCTCTAAGCAGCTGAGCATCAGCATCCACACGGTGAAAAAGCACTTCCAGAGCATCTATGCCAAGATGCACGTCCGCAATCGCGTACAGATGCTTCAATGCCTGCCCATTTCTACCAGCAAAGTCAATTTTGATGAATTGCAGTAAAAACGCAGAGTTTGAACACTTTTTTTGTTTCTTATCCATTATATAAAAGTAGTATTTTCAGATACAAAAGAAGTATATAATTCTCCGAGAGAAGTTTTTTTATAGCGAAAGGTTGAAGCAAAATAGGCCCCGCGCTGAATATCAGCGCGGGGCCTGTTTTGTTATAATAGTCACATACGGAGGGAGCGCTTCTATGAAGAAGAATGACAGGATTTGGATTGTATTTTATGTTTTTCTATGCGCGATATCCGCTTTTTTGACCGTAACAGGGGAATTTTCCCGGCTGAATCAGATGTTTCCCTATACAGCCGGTTTTGTGCAATTTGCAATATACGCCACTGCGGGGGAACTGCTCTCTACCCGGATACTGGAAGGAGTATGGGCGGTAAACCGCGCTACCTGGTTTAAAGCGGCCAGCTGGGGGTTTGGAGGGCTGTGGGTGACCCTCGCCTTTCGGGTGTTCAGCGAGGGGACGGTCCGGGCCATGGAGGTGGGACTGCTCCCCTTCTGCGGAAACGCTCTGGCCGCCGCGTTCTTCACCAGCTGCACCAACAATCTGTTTTTTGCTCCGCTCCACTCCGCGCTGATGCGAGTCTGCGGCAACTACGCCGACCTGCGTTTCCTTCAGAACAGGCGGATAACTGTCCGGGAAGCGGTGAACTCGGTGGACTGGGGAGAGCTGGTGGATTTTACGCTGTTTAAGACCATCCCCCTGTTCTGGATTCCCATCAACACCGTGGGCTTTTTGCTGCCGGTAAACTTCCGGGTTGTCTTTGCCGCCATGCTGTCCTTGGTGTTTGGGGTCTTAATGACCGTTTTAAAGCTGCGTGAGCGTAAAAATCAGGCTAAATCCAGAAAGGAGTCTTCACGATGATTCAGATTTCAGAAAACACAAAGTTGATTCAGCCCTCCAAAATTCGTAAAATGTTCAACAAGTCATTGGAGTATGACCAGGTGCTCAGCTTCACTCTGGGCGAGCCGGATTTCACCGCCTCGGAAAATGTGGTGGAGGCCGGGTGCCGGGCCATTCGCGGGGGACAGACCAAATACTCCGCCAACGCGGGGCTGCTGGCCCTGCGGCAGGCCATCTCCGGCTACCTGAAGCGGACCGAGGGGCTGGAGTACGACCCTGCGTCCCAAATCGTAGTGACCCCCGGGGCAATGGGGGCACTCTACCTGGCTCTGAAAGCAATCCTGAACCCCGGCGACGAGGTGATTGTCAGCGAGCCCTGCTGGACCAACTACATACAGCAGATTCAGATGTGCGGCGGCGTAGCGGTTTCGGTCCAGACCAGCCCCGAGCGGGGCTTTGACCTGGACGTGGCGGCCATCCGCGCCGCTGTGACGGACCGTACCCGGGCCATTATTCTGAACTCGCCCTGTAATCCCACCGGAGCGGTGGCCAGCCGGGAGGCCCTGGATGCTCTGGCCCAGGTGGCCGAGGAGTTTGACCTGGCTGTGCTGGCCGACGAGGTCTACAAGCACATCCTCTTTGACGGCGCGGCGTACACCAGCCTGGCCTCCCTGCCCGGCATGGCGGAGCGCACCCTGGTCATCGACAGCCTGTCCAAAACCTACGCCATGACCGGATGGCGGGTGGGCTTTGCCGCCGGGCCCGCCGGGGTCATCGGTCAGATGACCAAGCTCCAGGAGAACACCAGCGCCTGCGCCTCCACCCCCTGCCAGTGGGCCGCAATCGAGGCGCTGAACGGGCCCCAGACCCATCTGGAGCACATGCGGGAGCAGTACCGCATCCGCCGGGATTATGTGATGGATCGGGTCACGTCCATCCCCGGCCTGTCCTGCTCCCGTCCCCAGGGGACCTTCTACGCCTTCCTGGACATCCGCCGGTCCGGACTGGACAGCGAAAGCTTTGCCATGCGGCTGCTGGAGGAGGAACAGGTGGTCCTGGTGCCCGGAACCGCCTTCGGCGAGTTTGGCGAGGGGTATGTGCGGCTGTCTTACGCCGCGTCCATGGACAGTCTGGAGCAGGGCTTTGACCGGATTGCGGCCTTTATGGAGCGGTGTCATGGGTGAGCGGTTAGAGCAGTGGCTCCACGAGCTGGGGCAGATCGGCTTTCAGGAGGGGGTGGGGACCACCCGCCTGCCCTACTCCCCGGAGTATGACCGGGGGCGGGATTACGTCCGTTCCCTGATGGAACAGGCCGGCCTGGAGACCAGGACCGACCCGGTGGGCAACCTGCGGGGGCTGCTGCCCGGCCGGGGGAAACGGCTGTGCATCGGGTCCCATATTGATACCGTCCCCGGCGGCGGGATCTACGACGGCGCCTACGGAGTGCTGGCCGCCATCGATTGCGTCCGGCGGCTCAGGGAGGCGGGCTGGGTCAACCGGCATTCCCTGGAGATCGTGGCCTTTACAGAGGAGGAGGGCAACGTGATCGGGGGGACCTTTGGCAGCAAAGCCTTCGCAGGCGCCGTCATAGACCCGGCGATGGAGGCCAGGCTGTCCCAGTACGGCCTGAGCCTGACGGACGCCGCTGCCTGCCGGCAAAACCCGGAGGACTACCTCTGCTACCTGGAGCTGCACATCGAGCAGGGCGGTATTTTAGAGGCGGAGCAGAAGCAGATTGGCGTGGCCGGCGGAATCGTGGGCATTCTGCGCTACCGGGCGGTGATGGCGGGCGCGGCCAACCACGCGGGCAGCACGCCTATGTCCCTGCGGGACGACGCGCTGGAAAAAACCAGCCGCCTGATTGTCTGGCTGATGGAGCAGGTGCGCGCCTCTTACCCCGAGATGGTGTGTACCGTGGGGACGTTGAAGGTGTCTCCCGGCGCGGTGAACGTGATTCCGGGCGAGACGGAATTTGTCATTGAGCTGAGAAACCGCTCCATGGAGGAGATGGAGCAGGCCGCGGCACGTCTGCTGGAGCGGTTCGGCCCGGAGGGGCTGTCCATGGAGGAGATGATCCGTCAGCCTCCCACCCTGTGCGACCCCGTCCTGCTGCAAATGGCCCGGGACTGCTGTGACAGTCTGGGCTATACCCGGAGGGATATGTTCAGCGGCGCGGGACACGACCTGATCAATATGGCCCTGCTGGCCCCGTCCCTTCTGGTGTTCATCCCCAGCAAGGACGGCGTCAGCCACCGGATCGACGAGTACAGCGCGCCCGAGGACCTGGAGCGGGGGAGCCGCGTACTGATGGAGCTGATCCGAAGAACGGATGAAATGAATTAGGAGGGGATGCAGACTATGAAAATCAAACTGATTAACCCCAACACTACCCTGTCCATGACCCAGAGCATCCAGGAGGCCGCCCTCCGGGCCGCCCGTCCGGGCACCCAGGTCTACTCCGTCAGCCCCCAGTGGGGACCGGAGAGCATTGAGTGCTATGTGGACGAATATCTGGCGGTCCCCGGTGTGCTCAAGGAGGTCATCAAGGGGGACCGGGAGGAGGGGGCGGACGCCTTTGTCATCGCCTGCTTCGGGGATCCGGGGCTCCAGGCGGCCCGGGAGGCCACCCGCAAGCCGGTGCTGGGTATCTGTGAGAGCGCCATCGCCACGGCCAAGTTTCTGGCCCCCTATTTCTCCATCGTCTCTGTGCTGGACCGGGCCCGCAAGGTGACGGAGGACGTGGTATCCGCCTACGGCGCGGAGAAATTCTGCCGGTCCATCCGCTCCACCGGGCTGAGCGTGCTGGACTTTGGCCGGGACCCGGAGCGGGGACTGGAGGCCCTGGCCCGGGAGGGAGAGAAGGCCGTCCGGGAGGACGGGGCGGAGTGCATTCTGCTGGGCTGCGCTGGCTTTGTGGACTTTGCCCGGGACCTGGAGCAGCGGCTGGGCGTCCCGGTGCTGGAGGGGGTCACCCCCGCGGTCAAGCTGGCCGAGGCGCTGGTGGATATGGGGCTGGGAACCAGCAAGACCTCCACCTGGGGCTGGCCGGAGAAAAAACAGTTTTTGGAGTATCCAATCTTTTCTGAGCGTGATTTAATTTTTGAGGAGGGTTAGGCTGTGCGTATTTTAATCAAGGGCGGGACCATTGTAACCGCCAGCGAAGAATTTCAGGGCGATGTTCTGGTGGAGGGGGAGACCATCCGGGCAGTGGGGCAGCAGCTGGACCTCCCCGCCGACCAGGTAATCGACGCCGCAGGCAAGTACGTGCTGCCCGGCGGCGTGGACCAGCACACCCACTTCTCCGCCCTGTGCAACGTGGGCGACCAGGACACTGCCGGCTATGAGACCACCGACGCCGTTGTGACGGGGGGGACCACCACCATCGTGGACTACGCCCCCCAGGACCCCAAAACGGGCCTGCTGGACTCCATCGACTACCGCATCAACGTCCGGGCCAAGGACAAGGCCTGCGTGGACTTTGCCCTCCACGGCATGGTGACGGAGATTATGGACAGCATATTTGACGAGATTGCCCAATTTCCCCAGAAGGGAATCTCCAGCATCAAGATTTTTATGGCCTACAACGGCTCCCCCCTCCATGTGGACGACGGGACCTTCTTCCGCATCCTGGAGTGCAGCCGCAGGGCGGGGGTCACTGTGTTCGTCCACGCGGAGAACGGCGAGATTTTGGATTTTCTGCGCCGCCGGTGCGTGAAGAACGGCCAGACCACCCCCCACTACCACTATGTCTCCCGTCCGCCCTTTACCGAGGCGGAGGCGGTGCGCCGGGCCATCTATCTTGCGGGGCAGACGGATACCCCCCTGTATATCGCCCACATGACCTGCCGTCCGGCGCTGGAGGCGCTGCTCCAGGCCAAGGGGACGGGGCAGCGGGTATACGGGGAGACCTGCACCCACTATCTGACCACCACCAAGGAGGCGCTGGACAACCCGGATTTCAACGAGGCGGCCAAGTTTGTCTGTTCCCCCGCCCTGCGGGACCGGGAGGACTGCGACGCGCTGTGGGCAGCGCTGAACAGCGGACTGCTCAACGCGGTGGTCTCCGACCACTGCGGAATCGACGTGGCCAACCTGAAGCAGGTGGGACGGGACGACTTCACGCAGATTCCCAACGGCGCCCCCGGCGCGGCGGACCGGATGCACGTCATCTGGACGGAGGGGGTGGCCAAGGGCCGCATCTCCCGGCAGAAGTTTGTGGAAATCACCGCCACCCAGCCCGCCAAGATCAACGGCATTTACCCCCGCAAGGGCCACATCGCCGTGGGCTGTGACGCCGACCTGGTGGTCCTGGATCCGGATTACCGGGGGGTGATCCGTCTGGAGGATAACCCCAACGGAGTGGACTACAACATCTACGAGGGCCGGGAGCAGCTGGGCCGGGTGGAGACGGTGCTGCTCCGGGGCCGGGTGGTGGTCCGGGACGCCCGCTTCGTGGGGGAGTACGGCCAGGGCCGGTTTATCCCCGCCAAGATGTATGGCTCCTGCTACGAAAACAGGGACTAAAGCTGTCAGTTATGGACTCGTTCAGAGCGGCGGGGACCAAGTTAATCCAGGAGGGAGGGAATAAACCGGGGCTGGTTCGCTGCCGCACTGGCTGAGTCTTAAAAATCCACTGAAAACGTGTATCATGTAAAGGAGGACTATTGCATGGAAACCACATTTGGAGTATTATGTTTGATACCGCCTGTTCTGGCCATTGTCCTGGCCCTGATTACCAAGCAGACCATCCTCTCCCTGCTGATTGCCACTTGGGTGGGCTCCACCATTATAAACGGCTGGAATCCGCTGGTGGGCTTTGTGAAGATCATCTCCGACTATGTGATCCCCTCCATCAGCGGCAACGCGTCCCTTCTGGTGTTGGTCACCCTGTCCGGCGGCCTGATCGCCATGCTGCGCACCACCGGCGCGGCGGAGGCATTTGCCACCCGGGTAACCAAGGTGATTAACACAGCCAAAAAGGGCCAGATCGTCACCTGCCTGAGCGCGTTTATCTTCTGCTACACCGAGCCCTGCCTGATGCTGGGCACCATTATGCGCCCCGTCACCGACACTGTGCGGGTGTCCCGGGCCAAGCTGTCCTACATCCTGGACTCCATGGGCTGCAACCTGGCCTGTTTCTCCCCCATCAGCAGCTACGGCCCCTTTATCACCGGCCTGATTGCCGCGGAGCTGCTGGCCGCCGGGGTGGAGGCCAGCGAGTGGGGTATCTGGCTGAACATGCTGCCCTTCAACCTGTACAGTCTGTTCGCCATGGTCACTGTGATTGTGGTCGCCGTGTTCGGCCTGAATTTCGGCCCAATGCGCAAGGAGGAGGAGCGGGCCCTGAAGACCGGCAAGCTGCTGGGCGACGGCGTGGAGCCCCTGGTCCCTGAGGTGAAGAACGTGCTGCCCGAGGGCTATGAGCTGACCATCTGGAACTTTATCGTCCCCATGGCGGCCCTGTTCATCTCCCTGTTTGCCACCATCTTCTGGAGCGGCGATCTGGCCGGCAACGGCCTGGTGGGCTGCTTCCGCTCCGCCAACATCACCCTGGCGATCTGCATGGCCTTCATGGGCGGCGGCATCGGCGCCGGGATCATGGGCATTGCCACCGGACTGTTCAAGCCCCTCAAGGCCTTCGACACCTTTATCGACGGCATGATCGAGCTGATTAACGTCCCCTTTATCCTGATCGTTGCCTGGTCACTGGGCACCATCGTCAAATCTATGGGCACCGGCGACTTTATGGTGGGCATTGTGCAGCAGTACCTCACCCCCGGCCTGGTTCCCGCCCTGGTGTTCCTGTTCGGTGCTTTTATCTCCTTCGCCACCGGCTCCTCCTGGGGAGTGTGGTCCATTATGATGCCCATTGCCTTCCCCATGGCCGTCGCCTTCAACCTGCCTATGGCCTACGTGGTGGGTTCCGTCATCGCCGGCGGCATGTTCGGGGACCAGTGTTCCCCCATCTCCGATACCACCGTCCTCTCCTCCACCGGCGGCTCCTGCAACCACATCGTCCATGTTATGACACAGCTGCCTTACGGCCTGACGGTAGGCGCATCTGCTTTTATAGGTTTCCTGTTCGGCGGCCTGACCGGCCAGTACATGATTTCCATCGCGGTGACTGCGGTCGTCCTCTATGCGGCTATGTTTGTCATGACAAAGGTGGACAGCGCCCGGACCGTGAAAGCGGCCTGATATTGCGGACTTGTTATGCACAGACGGGAGGTTTATATGAAAAAGATTGACAAGCTGGTCACCGCCCCCCACTTCTATACCATGGAAGGGGAAGGCGTGGGCTACCGCGCCGCCGCCGCCATGGCGGTCAACTGCGGCAAGATTTTAGAGGTCGGGCCTGCGGAGCATATGCTGAAGGAGTACGCCCCCCAGGAGATCATCGACCTGCCCCACCACATGGTCCTGCCCGGCTTGATCGACGGCCATATGCACACCGCCTGCAACATCATGCGCGGACTGGCTCAGGACACCAACAACTGGATGATGTTCGGTTTGCAACCCTTTGACAACGCCGTCACTGACGAGGAGCGGGACGCGGGTAGCCGGGTGGCCATTCTGGAGGCCATCCGGGCGGGCACCACCACCCTGGGCGACTATGAGTCAAGGATGGATAACGTGTGCGGCTTTATCGAAAAGGTGGGGGCCAGGGGCAACATTGCCCAGACCATCCGGGCCGCCAAGCGGCGGGTCTACCGGCCGGGCGAGCTCTACGAGTTCGACGACGAGATGGGGGAGGAGAGCCTCCAACGCAATATCCAGCTCTACGACAAGTGGCACAACCAGGCGGGGGGCCGGATCAAAATTCTGTTCGGACCCCAGGGCGCGGATTTCGTCAGCCCGGAAATGCTGCTGAAGATTCAGAAGATTGTCAAGGAGCGCAAGACCAAAATCCATATGCACGTTCAGCAGGGCGACCGGGAGACCTACCAGATTGAAAAGCGCTACGGCAAGCGGCCCACCGCGTTTTTGGATGAGCTGGGCTACCTGGATTCCTCCCTGATTGCCGTCCATCTCACCGACTGCACCGATGAGGAGGCCGCCCACATCGCCCGGAAGGGCGCGTCCATGATCGTCAACCCCGGCTCCATCGGCATCATCGACGGCATCGTCTGTCCCAGCGTGGCCTTCCAGCAGGCGGGCGGCCCCGTAGCTCTGGGGTCCGACCAGGCCCCCGGCAACAACTGCCACAATATCATCAACGAGATGAAAAACGTGGCCCTGTTCAACAAAATCAAGTATGGCAACCCGGAGGTCATGCCCGCCTGGCGGGCCCTGCGGATGGCCACCATCGAGGGGGCTCAGGCCATTGGCCTGGGGGACAGCGTGGGCTCTCTGGAGCCGGGCAAGCAGGCGGACTTTATCGCGATTGACCTGAATTGTCCCTCGATGCTGCCGGTCTATACCTACCCCATGCGCAACATGATTCCCAATCTGGTCTACAGTGCCAGGGGTCCGGAGGTCGCGCTGGCGGCGGTGGACGGCGAAGTTATTATGCGGGACGGCATCTTTACCAGGGTGGACCAGCAGGAGTACCTGTCTGCCATTCCCCAGTACCCGGACGGCATAGGACAGCGGGCCGCCAAGGAATTTTTTGAGATCGACGGAACCAACGCCCGCTTTATGCGGGAGGGAAAGCTATAACCTTACTGCCAACCTTTCTTCACATGGGGCGCTCCGGGAACCAATCAGGCCCCGGGGCGTCCCAAATAATGCAGGTGATACTATGCGGCGCTCCTCTGAAGCTCTTCAATCCAATACGCGGCTGCTGTTGGTGCTGGCCTGGCCGGCTATCGCGGAGCAGCTGCTGTTAACCATGACCAATTACGTGGATACGGCCATGATTGGCGCTTTAAGCACCAACGCCACCGCCGCCGTAGCGATCAATTCCACCCCGGTCTTTTTCATTGTGGGACTGCTGACCGCAGTGGGGGTGGGGTACTCTGTGCAGATTGCCCACAGCCTGGGGGCCCGTCAGGAGCAGCTGGCCCGCAGTATCACCCGGCAGGCCCTGCTGGGCTCGTTGGCGTCGGGGACCGCTATTATGCTGGTCACTCTGATGCTGGCGCCATGGGTCCCCAAATGGCTGGGCGCGGATTCGGCCATCTTGGGCGACGCCCAACGGTATCTTTTTTTCTACGCGCTGGGCATCCCGCTCCAGACTGCATTGGCGGTTTTTTCCGCAGTGCTCCGGTGCGCGGGAGATACCAAAACCCCCTTGCGGCTGAACGCAGGGGCCAATATTCTCAACGTTGTTCTGAATTACTTCTTGATTTTTCCCACACACACCCTTCAAGTGGGGGCGCGCTCCGTTTCGGTTTGGGGCGCGGGGTGGGGCGCGGCAGGCGCCGCGGGCGCCACCGCTTTTTCCGCAAGCCTGATGGGGCTCTGCTGCATTTTGCGGCTGTTCCGCCGCTCGGGTCCGGTGCATCTGGAGCTGAGCGCCTCTTATCGCCCGGATTCCGCCATTATCCGGCAGGCTGTCCGTCTGGGCATCCCTGCGGCTCTGGAGCGGGGCGCCATTTGCAGCGGCCAGCTGCTGATTACCAGAATGGTGGCCGCCCTGGGGAACGTGGCCCTGGCCGCCAACCACGTGGCGGTGACGGCGGAAGCCATCAGCTATCTGCCCGCCACAGGGGTCTCCTTTGCCGCAACCACGCTGGTGGGACAGGCCTACGGAGCAGGAAAATATTCTCTGGCCCGGCAGTTTGGCAAAATTTCCGGGTGGATCGGTCTGCTGTCAGGGGGAGCGGCGGGAGTTATCCTGTTTTTATGCGCCACGCCCCTTGCCCGCATCTTTTCTCCGGACCCGGATGTCATAGCGCTGGCGGCTGATATGCTGCGGATTGTAGCCGTCTCCGAACCGCTGTTCGGCCTGTCCATTGTACTGTCCGGCGTGCTGCGGGGAGCTGGCAATACCCGTCTGCCCTTCCTGGTGGTGCTGAGCGGTATGTGGGGCGTGCGGGTCATTTTGACGCCTGTCCTGCTGTTCTATGCCCACATGGAGCTGGCCGGTGTGTGGGTGGCTATGGTCGCTGACCTGATGTTCCGCGGGATTATGTGTGAAATTCAGACAAAACGTCTTTGGTCAAAACTTGAAGCAGATTGCAGTTCATGACCTGCAATCTGCTTTCTGCATGTAAAAAACATTGCAGGCCAATGAAGCCGTATGGCGGAGGCAGCCAAACTGGGCTCTGCGAGAACGTCGGAAATGTCGGCGGGGATGCTGCGCATAAATGACTGCCTCCACCGGTCCCACCGGCCCTGCCGGTCCGGTTGGCGCGACGGGCGCTACCGGTGCTGCTGGCGCCGCCGGTGCAGTTGGTCCCACCGGCCCTGCCGGCCCTGCTGGCGCGACGGGCGCTACCGGTGCAGTCGGTCCTACCGGCCCTGCCGGTGCGACGGGTGCCGCCGGCGCAGTTGGTCCTACCGGCCCTGCCGGCCCTGTCGGCGCGACGGGTGCCGCCGGTGAAGTCGGTCCCACCGGTCCTGCCGGCCCTGCCGGCGCGACGGGTGCCACCGGCGCAGTGGGCCCCACTGGTCCCACCGGCCCTGCCGGTCCCGCCATCACCCCCGGTCCTGCTGTGGCTGATGTCGACCCGGGTGCCGGGACCCCGGAGCTTGTGACTAAGATCAACGAGCTGCTGGCCTCCCTGAGGACGGCCGGCGTCATCGCAACCTGATTTAAGCATGCCGGCACTTCCATTTTGGGAGTGCCGGCCTCTTAGAAAGGAGGTTTTTATGGGAAAGTATAACGTGTGCGTCTACGCCATCTGCAAAAATGAGGAGCAGTTTGTGGACCGCTGGATGGACTCCATGCTGGAGGCGGACCGGGTCGTGGTACTGGACACCGGGTCGGAGGACGGGACGGTGGAGCGTCTGCGGGAGCGGGGGGCGGAGGTGACGGTGGAGGTGATCTCTCCCTGGCGGTTTGACACGGCCCGAAACCGCTCGCTGGAGCTGGTGCCGCAGGACGCGGACATCTGCGTCTGCACTGACCTGGACGAGGTGTTTCATCCCGGCTGGAGGGAGGCGCTGGAGCGGGTCTGGGTTCCGGAGGCGGGACAGGCCTCCTACCGGTACACCTGGTCCTTCAACGCCGACGGCTCTGAGGGGGTGGTGTTCTGGTACGAGAAAATCCACGCCCGTCATGGCTACCGGTGGGTCCACCCGGTTCATGAGGTGCTGAGATGGGTGGGGGAGGGGCGTCCCGGCCCCATGGTGGTGGCGGAGGAGGTCCAGCTGGACCACCACCCTGACCCGGCCAAATCCCGGAGCCAGTATTTGCCCCTGCTGGAGCTGTCCGTCCGGGAGGAGCCGGGGGACGACCGGAATGTCCACTACCTGGGCCGGGAGTACATGTACAGGGGGCGCTGGGACGACTGCATCCGCACCCTGAAGGGCCACCTGGAGATGCCCTCCGCCCTGTGGCGGGACGAGCGGGCGGCCTCCATGCGGTACATCGCCCGGTCCTACTGGGAGAAGGGGGACATTTCCCAGGCCCGGGGCTGGTATCTCCGGGCCATTGCCGAGGCCCCCCACCTACGGGAGCCCTGCACCGACCTGGCCCTGATGCTCTACCACCAGGGGGAGTGGGAGGGGGTGCTCTACTTTACCTCCTGCGCCCTGGCCATTACAGTGCGGCCCAGGAGCTACATCTGCGAGGCCGCCGCCTGGGGCAGCCTGCCCCACGACCTGCGGGCCATTGCCCTCTACCGCACCGGGGCCTGCCGGGCGGCGGCGGAGGAGGCCGGAAAGGCGCTGGAGCTGGAGCCGGGCAATGAGCGGCTGAGGCGCAACCTGGAGCTGATGGAGCGGGAGGCGGCAGAGAAGGCCCCGTCCCGCTGACAAAAGAAGGGCGGGGACCTGTCAAGTCAGGTCCCCGCCGGTTTACAGCGCTATTTGTCCCCCATCAGCTCGTCCAGCTCGGCCATGAAGGAGCTGATATCCTTGAACTCCCGGTAGACGGAGGCGAAGCGGACATAGGCCACCTCATCCAGCTTTTTCAGCCGCTCCAGCACCAGCTCGCCGATCTGGGAGGAGCTGACCTCCCGGTCGGTCTGGTTTTGCAGCGACTGCTCGATCTCCAGCACCATCCCCTCCAGGGTTGGGTAGGAGACGGGCCGCTTCTCGCAGGCCCGAATCAGGCCGCCCATCACCTTGCCCCGGTCGAAGCTCTGGCGGCTGCCGTCCTTCTTGATGACCATCAGGGGCAGGCTCTCCATGGTCTCGTAGGTGGTGAACCGCTTGCGGCAGGACAGGCACTCCCGGCGGCGGCGGATGCTGGCCCCCTCGTCGGCGGGGCGGGAGTCGACGACCTTGCTCTCCAGATAACCGCAGTAGGGACATTTCATGGCGCATACCTCCTATTGTAGATGGGGGTTAATTGTGCCAATTATACCACAATATGCGGAGGACGCACAAGTCCCTTTGTCAATTTTTGGGGAGATTTCCTTAAAATTCCCAGTCTATCGGGCTGCTGCCGGCGAAGTCGATGGAGTCGACGGGGCCGGAGGGCCCCCAGCTCCCGCTCTGCTCGCTGTAGGACAGGCCCTCTCTGGCATAGATCTGCTGCCGGCCGTACTCGTCGGTGTAGACGATGGCCTCGCAGTACTCGTGGCCGGGCTCTAGGGTGACATCCTGGGGCCGCCGCCAGACGTACCGCTCTGTGATGGCGTTGTTTACCCGCACATCCTCCCTGCCGCCCTCGTACCAAAAGAGGAGCTTCCGGTCCCGGAACAGGCCGACCTGGAGCGTTGCGGGCGGGTCGGGATACCAGTTCAGGGGGTCGGCGCCACTGCCGCTGTCCAGGTTTCGGACACCGATCCCCTGTTTGCGGTGGTTCTTTGTGGAAATCTGGTTGGGCAGTACGCCGTCCTGCTCGTCAAACCAAAGGAGCCCGTCAATTTGAAGGTCAGGGAAGGTGTTGCTGTACAGCCCATAGAAGTTGTTGAGCAGCTGGGTTTCCCGCTTGTCTCCGGAGATCAGCACTACCGATACCGTGATGTCGTCGGTGAGGGGACAGGTAATTTGCCCGGCAAAGGCATGGTCTGCCCCCGCCTCCACCGGCAGCTCCACGGTGTCCTCCCCGCTGCGGGCGGCAAATACGGCGGTCATCCCCTCCACATAGGTGCGGGGCACCACCCGGACGGCAAAGGCAGCCGTGTTGGCCCGCAGGTCGGTGGAGGCCAGCTCCGCGGACCACTCCGCCGTCAGGTCGTTCTGGCTTTTGAGGACACGCTCCACCCGGCCGGTGATGGAGCTGATCTGCCGGTCCACGGAGCTCTGCACGTTGTATATGGAGCTGTGCAGGTCGTTGTACTGCTGCTCCATCTCCTTGACCTTGCTGCTGGTCCCCCACAGCAGGGCGATCATGATGCCGCACATGGCGAAGAGAAAGCGGACCGGCCACTTGTCCCACGCCGATTTCCGGGGCGGGGGCTGGGCGGCCTGATACCGGGAGAGCACCTCCTCCACCAGCTTCTCCTGGTCCTGACTGACCTTTTCGGGTTCGGCCTCCTCCACCCCCAGCAGCCAGCCCACCGGGACGGAGAAGAGCTTGCTCAGGGTGATGAGCTTGTCGATCTCGGGCATGGCGGCGTCCGACTCCCACTTGTAAATGGCCTGCCGGGACACCCCCAGCTGTTCCCCCAGCCCCTCCTGAGACAGGCCCAGCTCCTTGCGCTTCTGGGCGATGCGCTGTCCAAACGTCATGGCCTTCGCCCTCCTTTCCCCTCCAGACTACCACCGGGAAGCGGCCTGTTTCCACCAACCGGGGGCTTGTTTTTTGTCAACCGGCGGTTTACATGGGGGAATTATACCCTATTGAGGGCCGGAAGGCAAGGTGTGGACCTCCGGCAGGGCGGCGCCGTAGTCCTCCTGAAACTCGGTCATCATGGCCCAGTACCGCTTGGGCATGTTGGTCATGCGGCACTTGGGGTTGTACCGGCCCTCAATGGCGATGGTGTCGTAAAAGGCCCGCCACAGCTTTCGGCAGGCCAGCTCCTCCGCCCCGGCGGGGCCCAGGGAGAAATCCTCCACCGGCAGGATGGCACAGTTTCCCGCTCCCGGCTGGTGGAACAGGGCTTCCCGGTGGGTGCGGTCGTGGAGGACAAAGCTCTCCTGGGGGTAGCGCCCGCAGAAGTGGGCCCGCAGCAGGGGGAGCACCCGGTTTTTGGGCTCGATCTCCCCTGCCAGCACCCCGTCCAGCTCAGAGAAGCGGGTAAAGCCCTTGTACTGGTGGGCCTCGTGTTCCAGATGCCACACCGCTTTACGCACCTTGTCCACCACAGGGTCGGTGAGGTTTTGGCCGATTTTCGGGCCCAGCTGATAGCCCAGGCGGATCAGCCGCCACAGCCACAGCTCCTTGTCGGGCAGGCAGGTGAGAAAGGCCCGCACCGCCAGCCGCTGCCCCTCCGCCCCGAACTTGGCGAAGGAGCGGTACACCCGCTTGGCGTGCTCCTGGTCGGTGACTACCGTCCGCAGGGGGTAGAGGGAGCAGCATGTGTCGTCCGGGGTGCGGAACTCCACCGGCTCCTCTTTGTTGACGTAGCAATCGAAGACACAGGAGAGAAAACCGGGGTAGGTGCCGTCGTATTGGCAGGAAATTTGGGTCCAGGGCATGGGATGTACCTCCTTATGTGTGATGTGGGGCCCGCCCCCCTGGGCGGGCCAAGGAAAAATGACCCGCCGAAGGCGGCGGGTCCCACAGGAGTACACTGCGCGCCCCTACCCTGCATCCCCGAACAGCGACAGCTGCTCCGGCATGGGTTCGGCCAGGGCGGGGGCCTCCAGGGCAACCAGGTGGCGGAGCAGGCCGTCCTCACTGACCCGAAGCCCGGCCATCATCCTCCCGGAGCAGGTGAGGAAATACTGGGCCCGCTTGAGGACCACCCCCAGCCGCTTCAGGCCCTCAAAGTTCAGCGGCCCCACCCGCCGGGCCCGGAGGATACGCCTGGCCGAACGTACTCCCAGGCCGGGCACCCGGAGCAGGGACTCGTAGTCCGCCCGGTTGACCTCCACCGGGAAAAACTCCAGGTGCCGCAGGGCCCAGCAGCACTTGGGGTCCATCCGGGGGTCCAGGTCGGGCTGGTCCTCGTCCAGAATCTCCTCCGCCCGGAAGTGGTAGTACCGCAGCAGCCAGTCCGCCTGATACAGCCGGTGCTCCCGGAGGAGGGGGGGCTTGAAGTTCTCCGCTACCGGCAGCAGGGGGCTGGAGGACACCGGCATGTAGGCGGAGTAGAAGACCCGTTTCAGCTGGTAGCGGTCGTAGAGGGCCTGGGTGAGGGTGAGGATGTGCTTGTCGCTCTCCGGGGTGGCCCCCACGATCATCTGGGTGGACTGCCCCGCCGGGGCGAACCGGGGGGCGTGGCGGTAGACGGCGACCTCCCGCTTGGACTCCGAGATGCCGTCCCGGATCTGAGCCATGGGGGTGAGGATGGCCTCCTTCTTTTTGTCCGGGGCCAGCAGGGCCAGACTGGGGGAGGAGGGCAGCTCAATGTTCACGCTCATCCGGTCGGCCAGCAGGCCCAGCCGCCGGGTGAGCAGGGGGTCCGCCCCCGGAATGGCCTTGGCGTGGACGTACCCTCCGAAGCGGTGGACCTCCCGCAGGATGCGCAGGGTGCGGATCATCAGCTCTGTGGTGTAGTCCGGGCTTTGAATGACCGCCGAGGACAGAAACAGCCCCTCAATGTAGTTGCGGCGGTAGAAGCTCATGGTCAGCTCGCACAGTTCCTCCGGGGTGAAGGCCGCCCGGGGCACGTCGTTGGACCGGCGGTTGACGCAGTACTGGCAGTCGTAGACGCAGAAGTTGGTTTGCAGCACCTTCAGCAGGGTGACGCACCGGCCGTCGGCGGAGAAGGAGTGGCAGCAGCCCGCCATCATGGTGCTGCCGATGGTCCCCGGACGGGCGGAACGGTCCAGCCCGCTGGAGGTGCAGGCGGCGTCGTATTTGGCGGCGTCGGCTAAAATGTTCAGCTTGTCCAGCAGTTCCATAGGGGGGCCTCCTTGCGAAAATGCGTTCGATAGAACTCATGTACTATTATTATAGCGCAAAAAATTCCCCTGTCAAGGGGAATTTTTCGGAAAAAGGGGGCTTGTCCCAATGGGCAATTTTATGGTATAGTATTCGGGCAAGAGGGGAACGGCTTGACCTCCGCAAGGAGGTGACAAGATGTCAGTGTTGGAAGTCCTGTCACTACTTAACCTGCTCGCCGTTGTTATTTTCGGCATCATCAATACAAAGAAATAACCGGCCCCCCTAGCATAGGACGCCGGCATTTCTCCAGATTATAAATCTTTGAGGAAGAGCCGTGTGACCTGTGCACACCAGGTCAGCCCCTCTTGCGTTTATTATAGCAAAGGAGTTTTGGTTTGTCAATGGAGAAACGAGAGACATTTTCCTCCCGCCTGGGCTTTGTGCTTATCTCGGCGGGCTGCGCCATCGGCTTAGGCAACGTGTGGCGCTTCCCCTACATCACGGGGAAATACGGCGGGGCGGCTTTTGTGCTGCTGTATCTGCTGTTTTTGGTCATCCTGGGCCTGCCCGTCATGGTGATGGAGCTGGCCGTAGGCCGGGCCAGCCAGCGGAGCATCGCCCTGTCCTTCCAGCGGCTGGAGCCCACCGGCTCCCGGTGGCACTGGTACAGCTACGTGGGCTTTGCGGGCAACTACCTGTTGATGATGTTCTACACCGTCATCGCCGGCTGGCTGCTGTACTACTTTGTGGAGACGCTCCGGGGCAGCTTCACCGGCCTGGACGCCGAGGGCGTGGCTGGGATGTTCAGCGGCCTGCTCAGCCGTCCTGGCACCATGACGGTCTATATGGTCATTGTGGTGTGCGTCGGTATGCTGGTGTGCGCCCAGGGGCTGCGCAACGGCGTGGAGCGGGTGAACAAGGTGATGATGCTGTGCCTGCTGGCCCTGATGGTAGTGCTGGCGGTGAACTCCGTCCTGCTGCCGGGGGCAGGGGAGGGCCTGCGGTTCTACCTCCAGCCCAACTTCCACAACCTGGTCTATGACGGGGAGGGCAACTGGATTCTGGGTGAGGCGGTCTTTGCCGCCATGGGACAGGCTTTCTTCACTCTGTCTCTGGGCATCGGGGCCATCGCCATCTTCGGCAGCTATATCGGCAAGGAGCACCGGCTGGCCGGTGAGGCCCTGCGTATCGGCGTGCTGGACACCTGCGTGGCCTTTGTGGCGGGACTGATTATCTTCCCCGCCTGCTCCGCTTTCGGCGTGTCCACCGGGGAGGGGCCCGCCCTGGTCTTTGTCACCCTGCCCAACATCTTCAACGCCATGCCCATGGGCCGGCTGTGGGGCGGGCTGTTCTTCCTGTTCCTGTCCTTCGCCGCCCTGTCCACAGTGATTGCCGTGTTCGAGAACATCATCTCCTTCACCATGGACCGCTGGTATGTGCCCCGGAAGAAGGCGGTACTGATGAACCTGGTGGGGATATTCCTGCTGTCCATGCCCTGCGTGCTGGGGTCCAATCTGTGGTCCGGCTTTACGGTACTGGGGATGGATGTGTCCGGTATCGAGGACTTCCTGGTCTCCCAGAACATCCTGCCCCTGGGCTCTCTGCTGTATGTGCTGTTCTGCACCAGCAAAAAGGGCTGGGGCTGGAACCGCTTCCTGGCTGAGGCCAACGAGGGCCAGGGATTGGCCTTCCCGAAGGGCGTGCGGTTCTATGTCAGCTATATCCTGCCCGTGATTGTGCTGTTCATCTTCGTCATGGGCTATTGGAACCAGTTTGGAAAATAAAGCAGTGCTCCCCGGCTTCTGCCGGGGGGCATCTCTTATCGGAAATATACCAGCGGGTCCTCTGGAGCTTCCGCCTTTTCCACAGACTGGGCGTAGAGCACCACGCCCTCGTCCTCATAGACATCGGCGTGCTCCCACCTGATTTCGGCGGTGACGGTGATCCACTCCCCCTTGCGCAGGGAGCGGGCCCTGTCGTACTTGCACAGGAAGCCGAAGAAGCGGATGTCCTCCACGCAGCAGGTCATGGCGTTGCGGCCGGGTACAAAGGAGCCCTTGGGCAGCTTCATCCCCGTCATGGCCTGGGCCTTGTAGGTGATGGTTTTGTCCACGTAGCGGTCTGGGTGCTCCTGGATGTCCAGATACCAGATGCCGTAGTCGGCATCCTCCAGAATGAGATGCTTGTCCTCCAGGGAGTAGGGGAGGATGTCCTCCACCTCCAGCTCCTCGCCGTTGACATCCTCAAAGACGACCTCGCACATCCGGTTTACCGCCCGGACGGAGCGCTTCCAGCCGGCCAGGGGCATGTCCGGGGTGCAGCGGTTGAAGAGGACCATGTCCGCCTCGGTGACCATGTCGATGAACATGGACTGCATATTGTTCAGGTACATCTCAAAGGTGGAGCCGTCCACCACGTGGATGGCCTGGTACAGCCCCCAGGTCCTGGGCAGGCGGCACTTGCGCAGCACGTCCACCGGCCACATGCCGTTGAACTCCAGCAGCACCCGCTCGGGCTGGTAGCGGCGGTCCACCTCCTTAAGAAATTCGGTGTTCAGCCCCGCCTGGTCCTCAATGGGGATCAGGCGGCAGTTGCGTTTGGACAAAAATTCCTGGTCATATTCCTCCTCGCCGTCCTCGCACAGCAGCAGAACGGTGCGCTGGCCGTCGTTGAAGTAGTCCATATTCAGCGTGTCGGTGAGCAGGGTGGTCTTGCCGGCGTCCAGAAAGCCGGTGATGAGATACAAAGGGATTCGTGAATCGGGCATGTCTGTTCACCTCTGTGGGACCCGCCGCCCTCGGCGGGTCAATTTTTGGGGAGTATTTTGTAGGGGGCGGCCTCTGCGCCGCCCCAAACGGATCAGGTGGGGTGTAGGGGCGCGCAATGCGCGCCCGCGGGCGGACAATGTCCGCCCCTACACACAGTGCGCCCAGAATCACACCAGCAAAAACAGCTTCTCCAGCTCCGCTTCCTTCAAATCGGAGCCGATGACGCACAGCCGGCCGGTGTAGTCGGCAGCCCCCTCCCGAATCTCAAATTCCTCGGGGGTCAGGTCGAAGTGGAGCCAGGTCTGGCCGTCCTCGCAGGGGACCATTCCCTTGGCCCGGAGGACATAGCCGTAGTCCTCAGTCATGGCCAGGGCGGACAGGGCCTCCTGGAGGTCCTCCCGGCTGTATTTCCGGGCCGTCTCCCGGCCCCAGGAGGTGAACACCTCGTCGGCGTCGTGGTCGTGATGGTGGTGGCCGTCACAGCAGGTGGTGCAGGTGTCGCCATGGTCATGCTCATGGTGGTGCTCATGGTCGTGGTGGTGTTCGTGCTCACAGTGGCCATGCTCGTGGTTGCAGTGGGAGTGGTCGTGGACGTCGTGGTCATGGTGGTGATGGTGGTGGTCCTCGTGTTCAATCTCCTCCATCAGTTCGTGGGCCAGGTCGTGCTCCCCCTCCATGGCGGAGAGAATCTGGGCGCCGGTGAGCTGGTCCCAGGGGGTGGTGAGGATGGCGGCCTTGGGGTTCTTCTCCCGCAGGAGGGTGACGGCTCCGTCCAGCTTGTGCTGGTCAATCTTCTGGGTGCGGGACAGGATGATGGCGCAGGCGTGTTCCACCTGGTCGTTGAAGAACTCGCCGAAGTTCTTCATATACACCTTGGCCTTGCCCGCGTCCACCACAGTGACAAAGCTGTTCAGGTGCAGGTCGGGGGCCTCTCCCTGAACCCGCTCCACGGCGGCCACCACGTCGGACAGCTTGCCCACCCCGGAGGGCTCGATGACAATGCGGGCGGGGGCGTAGTCGGCCAGCACCTGCTTCAGGGCGGCGCCGAAGTCCCCCACCAGGGAGCAGCAGATGCAGCCCGAGTTCATCTCGGTAATCTCCACCCCGGCGTCCTTGAGAAAGCCGCCGTCGATGCCGATTTCGCCAAACTCGTTTTCAATCAGAACAATCTTTTCCCCCTTAAAGCTCTCGTCCAGCAGCTTTTTGATGAGGGTGGTTTTGCCGGCACCCAAAAATCCGGAAATAATGTCGATTTTGGTCAATGTTGTCAGGTCCTTTCATAAAATGATGGCAGGGGGTCAATCCCAAATCAGGTGGATGCTCTCCATCAGGCGGCAGAGGGTGGCGGCGGCCACCTCCCGGGTGACGGGGTCGGTGGGGGCGGGGCCGCCGTCTACCAGGGCCTCCAGGGCGTCCAGATTGCGGGCGGGGACACGGGCCCACTCGGCGTAGTCGTAGTACTCCAGCAGTTCCTCGGGGAGAAGGGAGGCCTTGGCCAGGTCGTAGCCGTCCATACTGGCCCAGGCGGCTACCTGGGAGAGGACGGTCAGCATTTCCTGGTAAGTGATGGTGTCGTCAGGGCCGAAGGTGCCGTCTCCCCGGCCGGAGAGAAAGCCCATGCCGGTCATGGCGGAGATGGGGGCGGCATACCAGGCGTCGGCCGCCACGTCGGAAAATTTGCCGCCCTCCTTGGCGGGCAGGTCCAGGGCGGAGGAGACCAGAGCGGCGAACTGGGCCCGGGTGAGGGTGTCGCCGGGGTGGAACCCGCCGTCCTCACAGCCGCTGAGAATCAGGTAGGAGGCCAGGGTGTCGATCTCACGGGCATAGGGGCTGTCCGCCGCGTCGGCAAAGGTGCGGGTCTGGAGGGACAGCCCGAACTTGGCGGCCAGGGCGGCGGGATCGGTCTCCGTCCAGGTCTGGGTCATGCTGCCGGTATACAGCGTGGCGGAGGGGGGCAGGGCCTCCAGCAGCTCGGTGAAAGCGGGGCGGTTTTCCGCCTTGGACACCTCCTTGGAGTCCAGGTAGAAGGTCTGGCCGGCGATGTCCAGCCTGAGCCAGCCCTCGGCCCGGGCGGGCTTGGGACTGGTGAGGAGGAGGGCGGCCGCCTGGGTGTTCTCCGGGGAGATGAGGAGGGTGGGCAGCACGCCCAGGATATGGTTGGTGGCGCCGTCTGGGGCGAAGAAGCGGTAGGCGGTGATTTTCATGGCCTCGCCGTCCTTCATCAGGCTGCTGTTGGTCTCATCCACAACGATCTGGGCGGTGCCCTTGCCCAGGGAGCGCTGGCCCAGGGCGATGCCCGCCTCATAGGTGCGGATGTCGCCGGCGAAGAGCTCGGAGCCGCTGGCGGAGTGGGCGCTGGTGAGGACGATCACCGGCTTGTCGGTCATATCGGGAAATTCAGGGGCGGTGTAACTGTAGTGATACCGGCCGGAGCCGTCCCGGAAGTAGAGCATCACGTTCCCGCCGGTGAACAGGCTGGCGGAGGTGGCGGTGGCGCCGCTGTCTCCGCCGGGGTTGGACCGCAGGTCCACCACCCAGACGGCGGTGTCCTCATCCAGCTCCCGGAGCGCCTCCTGAATGGAGCGGGCGGTGGTGGAGCCAAAGCTGATGCAGTCGATGATGCCGGCAGAGCCCGCCTGTTTATAGGTGACGATGGGAATGTCCACCGAACGGCGGGTCAGGGCGAACTCCAGGATCTGGCCGTCCCGGTTCACCGTAAGGGTGAGGGGGGTGCCCTCCTCCCCCACGATGGGGACCCGGGGGTCCACCTCGGGGGACATGGGCACGCCGTCTGCGGCGGTGAGGATATCGCCGGGCTTGATGCCCGCCTCCAGAGCGGGGGAGTTGGGCAGGATGGACATGATGCGGTAGCCGCCGTCGTAGGCGGTTTCCACCGTGGCGCCGATGCCTACCACCGTCTGGCCGTTTACCGCCTGGTTAAAGGCCTGGTACTGCTCGGCGTTCATGTAGAAGGTGTAGGGGTCTCCGATGGCCTCCAGGATGGCGTCCAGGGAGTCCAGCTCCAAAATCTCGGGGGAAACGCCGTCCACATAGTTGACGGCCAGCAGCTTCTTGGCGTCCTCCAGCTCCAGGGCGGAGGCGGGCAGGACCGCCAGGGACAGGGCTATTGCCAGGGACAGCAGGGCGGAAATTGCTTTTTTCATGGTGTTCTCCTTTGGTTTACTTGGCCTGTGTGGGACCCGCCGCCTTCGGCGGGTCGTTTGTACCGGTTTGCTTTGCTTGAAAGATGGCCCGCCCAGGGGGGCCACAAAAGCACTCAGATTTTTGGTGTCCGGCAGGTTATTTCCTCCCGCTTGGGGCCGGTGGACACCATAGTGATGGGGACGCCGATATGGGCCTCCAAAAAGTCCACATAGGCTTTGGCGTTGGCGGGAAGGGAATCGTAGTCCCTGCAGCCCCGGATGTCGGTCTTCCAGCCGGGGAGGGTCTCGAAAACGGGCTTGGCCCGGAGCAGGGCGGGGGTGGTGGGGAAGGCGGCGGTGACTGCGCCGCCGATCTCATACCCGGTGCACACGGGTATCTCGTCCAGATAACCCAGCACGTCCAGGCAGGTGAGGGCCGCCTGGGTGGCCCCCTGGACCATGCAGCCGTATTTGGTGGCCACGGCGTCGAACCAGCCCACCCGGCGGGGACGGCCCGTGGTGGCGCCGAACTCCCCCTTGTCGCCTCCCCGGCGGCGGAGCTCGTCCCCCGCCTGGCCGGTGACCTCGCTGACAAAGGGCTCGGTGCTGGAGCCCACGCAGGAGGAGTAGGCCTTGGTGACACAGATCACGTCCTCAATAGCGGTGGGGGGCACCGAGGCCCCCACGCAGCCGTAGCCGGCCAGGGTGTGGGAGGAGGTGGTCATGGGGAAGATGCCCAGGTCGGGGTCCTTCATGGAGCCCAGCTGGCCCTCCAGCAGGATGGTTTTGCCCTCCTTCAGAGCCTGGTGGACGAAGGACACCGTGTCCCCCACCCAGGGGCGGATACGCTCCCGCAGGGCCAGGAGCTGCTCCATGATCTCGTCCGCGCTGACTTTGGGCTGATGGTACAGGTGCGCAAAGAGGACGTTTTTCAGCTCCACTGCGGCGGCCAGCCGCTCCCGGAGCCGGGGTTCGTCAAAGAGGTCGCACACCTGAATGCCCGTTTTGGCGTATTTGTCGGAGTAGAAGGGGGCGATGCCGCTCTTGGTGGAGCCGAAGGCCCTGCCGCCCAGGCGGGCCTCCTCATAGGTGTCCTGGAGGATGTGGTAGGGCATAAGCAGCTGGGCCCGGTCGGAGACGATCAGCTTGGGCTCGGGCACTCCCTGGGCCTCAATCTGCTCCAGCTCGTCCGCCAGCTTGGCGATGTCCAGGGCCACGCCGTTGCCGATGACGTTGGTGACATGTGGGTAAAAGATACCAGAGGGGAGGGTGTGCAGGGCGAAGCGGCCATAGTCATTGATGATGGTGTGGCCGGCGTTGGCCCCGCCCTGAAAGCGGATGACCACGTCGGACTGCTTGGCCAGCATGTCGGTGACTTTGCCCTTGCCCTCGTCGCCCCAGTTGGCGCCTACGATTGCTTTTACCATATTTGCTGCCTCCGGGGACCGGGATTCGCAGCCAAATCAGGGTCTGCCTTTTCCGGCCCCCCGTAACGGGGGTATTATACCCCTTTTTGTTCAGGGTTGCAAGGAGAAAATAGCCGCGTTCCAATGGCGGCTTCTGTCATCCGGGCCCCGTTCCGCATAGGATAGGGCAGAGGCCGGGCCCCCGGAGGGGTTCGGCCTGGGAGGTATTCTACAATGCAAGCAACAGGAACCTTGAGCGTCCGGGTATATACGTCCCAGGCGCAGATACCCCTGGAGGGGGCCACTGTGGTGGTGGCCGTCCCGGGGGAGGGGGGAAAGCGGAAGCTGCTCTCCCTGCAATATACCAACAGCAGCGGAAAGATACGCCCGGTGGAGATCGACGCCCCCGCCCTAGGGGAGAGCACCTCCCCCGGCGGCCTGCCGGGAGACGGCGCTCCCTTTGCCCTGTGTGATGTGTGGGCGGAGCAGCAGGGCTACGCCATGCTCCAGATGGAAAACGTCCAGGTCTTCCCCGGGGTGGAGACCATGCAGGACATGGAGCTGGTCCCCCTGCCCCTGGGGCTGTGCAGCCTTCAGCAGCGGGATGAGCGGAACATCACCGCCCAGGACCTGTGAGGCGGCGCCATGGTAAACATCCTTCCATATGTGCCCCGCACCATTACAGTGCACCTGGGCCTGCCCAACCAGTGGGCGGAAAATGTCACCGTCTCCTTTCCGGACTATGTGAAAAATGTGGCGTCCAGCGAGATCTATCCCACCTGGGAGCCCGCCGCCATCCGGGCCAACATCCTGGCCATCATCTCCTTCGCCCTGAACCGGGTATACACCGAGTTTTACCCCAGTCAGGGCTACGACTTTCAGATCACCTCTACCACCCAGTATGACCAGAAGTTCATCCGGGGGCGGAACATCTTTGAGAACATCAGCCAGGTGGTGGACGAGATTTTCAACGACTATATCCGCCGCCAGGGCTTTGTGGAGCCTCTGGCCGCCAAGTTCTGCAACGGCACCACCTCCAAGTGCGCCGGCCTGTCCCAGTGGGGCAGCCAGGAGCTGGCCCAGGAGGGGGCCAACTCCGTGGACATCCTGCGCCACTACTACGGGGATGACATCGAGCTGGTGGTGGACGCCCCCATTCAGGACATCGCCGCCTCCTACCCCGGCACCCCGCTTCGCCTGGGCTCCGCAGGACAGGATGTGGTGATTGTCCAGGCCATGCTCAACCGGATATCCCAGAACTACCCGGCCATCCCCAAAATTTCTCCTGCCACCGGCGCCTTTGGGGAGGACACCCAGGACGCGGTCATCACATTCCAGCGCATTTTCAATCTGGCGCCCGACGGCGTTGTGGGCAAGGCTACCTGGTACAAGCTGATATACATCCACTCCGGAATCCTTCAGCTGGCCGAACTGGTGAGCCAGGGACAGACCTTCTACGCCGTCCGGTTCCAGTTTCCCGGCACCCTGGCAGAGGGGGACAGGGGCGGCGAGGTGGAGGTTTTGCAGTATATGCTGGCCATGCTGGCCCAGTTTGACAATGCCCTCCCCGCTCCGGCCATGGACGGCGTCTTTGGCCCCAATACCACTCTGTCGGTACGCTCCTACCAGCAGCTGGTGGGCCTCACTCCCACCGGAGTGGCGGACGAGCGGACCTGGAACTCCATCTATGACCATTTTGTCCAGGCGGACGCGTTCCTCCGCCGTTATGAGGCGCAGCAGCCGAAGGAGGTGAGCCTATGAACGGCAATCAGAGCCGGGAGCTGTTGGAGCGGGAGATGCTGGCCAATCCGGTGAAGAGCTTGCAGTATATGCTGGGGCAGCTGTCAAAGGTCTACAAGTTCCTGCCCCAGCTGGCGGCAGACGGCGTCTATGGCGAGCGGACCCTGGAGGCGGTGATGCTCTTTCAGAAGGAGGCGGGCCTGCCCGTCACCGGGACGGTGGACCAGGCCACCTGGGACGCCATCCGAAACTGCTGGCTGGAGCAGCGGGCCAGGACCAGCTACTCTCGGGCCACCCGGATTTTCCCCTCCGAGGGTATCCAGGTGAAGGAGGGGGAGACCAAAGAGTATCTGATCGTGCCCCAGACCATGTTCAACATTCTGGCCAAACAGTTTGAGGGCATTACCCCCTGTGAGGCGGACGGGTGCAACGGCCCCGCGTCGGCGGGCAACATCCGCTGGATTCAGAAGGCCGCCGGCCTGCCCCAGACGGGCTGTATGGACACCGCCACCTGGGATGCTCTGTCCCATCTCTACGAAATCTTTGTGGTCCAGGACCCCGACTGCCAGCCCGCCTTTACCGGAGGCTGGGGATAAAAAACAGCGCCGCCCGCCCCATATGGGGCGGGCGGTCCGCGTTTACAGGGATGCGCTGGGCAGGTTGTCCACAAAGGCGCGCAGCTGAGACTGGCTGGTCATCTGGCCCAGCTGGAGCAGGATGGCGTTTCGCTGCTCCGGTGTACAGCGGTCGTAGTAGGCGGCCGCCTGGGGATTTTTTTGCAGCAGCTCGCCGAAGGTCACCGCCGCATTCATGTTCAGATCCATATGATCACCTCAGCCTCAGTATGTCCCCCTTTTTAATAAGTATGCGTGCAGACCTCCAGAATCTTGGCCTGAATGGCCTTCAGGTCCTCAAAGGTCTCGGGGCGGCGGCGGGGGTCCCGGAGGATGGCGGCGGGGTGGAACAGGGCGGTCATCCAAACGCCGTTTTTCTCAAACCACTGGCCATGCTCCCGGGTGATCTTAAAGTCCTCCTTAATCAGCTTGCAGGCGGCGATTCTCCCCAGACAGATGATGATCTTGGGACGGATCAGCGCAGTCTGGCTGCGGAGATAGTCGATGCACGCCTCCTGCTCGGTGTTCAGGGGGTCCCGGTTCTGGGGCGGGCGGCACTTGACCATGTTGGCGATGTACACGTTCTTTTCCCGGCTCAGGTCGATCATCTCCAGCATGTCGTCCAGCAGCTTGCCCCCCCGGCCCACGAAGGGCTTGCCCTGGAGGTCCTCGTTTTCGCCGGGGCCCTCGCCGATGCACATGACCTCCGCGTCCCGGGGTCCGGCGCCAAAGACCACGTTGTGCCGGGTGTCCGCCAGGGCGCACTTCTGGCAGGACAGGCAGGCCTGTTCCAGCTCCGCCCAGTTGTTGTAAAGCATAGTGTTACCTCCGATCTGTTTTTTGGGGCTCGACATTCGACAATATCATCACCAATATACCATATTATGATCCGCCAGGAAAGGACTTTTTGACGGAAGGATGGGACGAAAAAAATTATTTTGAACTTTTTTACCATTTTCCCAGGGAAAGGATGGACGGAAACCTTTTCAATGGGACACAAGATGTAGATGGGGACAGGAAAGACATCGCACATATCTTGTGCGCCCTCTTGGAAAAACCGGGCCCCGCAGAAGAATAGAACATGCGTTTTTGACGCAAAAAACGCAAGTTTTTGATAGAAATACCAGTCTTTCAGACAAAATCGTCAGAAAAAACCTCTTGATTTTTATGTCAACAGGAGCTATACTGGAGGAGCTGAGTGGAGCAAAGTGGGGGAAAATCCCTGATATCAGCGTCAAGTGGGGGAGAGGTGAGGGACAGTGACCGGCACATACGAGCACAGCATCGACGCCAAGGGCCGGCTGTTTATCCCCGCCAAGCTCCGGGAGGAGCTGGGTACCGCCTTCTACCTGGCCATGGGCGTGGACGCCTGCCTGGCCATCTACCCCCAGTCCACCTGGGACCGCTTCACTGAAAAATTCGCCTCCCTGCCCATGAGCCAGTCCAAAGGGATGCGCCGCCTCTTTGCCAACGCCGCCAAGTGTGAGCCGGACAGCCAGGGCCGCATTGTCATCCCCCAGAAGCTGCGGAAGTACGCAGGGCTGGAGAAGGAGGCCGTGATCATCGGCGTCCACGACCGGGCGGAAATCTGGTCCGCCGAGGCCTGGAACGCCCAGGAGGAGGAAGAGATGACCCCCGAGATGATGGCCGCCTGCATGGCGGAGCTGGGGTTCTGATATGAGTGAGTTTATCCACCGCCCCGTCCTGCTGGACGAGTGCATCGGGGCGCTGAACATCCGCCCTGACGGGACCTATCTGGACGGCACCCTGGGCCGGGCGGGCCACAGCGGGCAGATTGTCCGCCGGTTGACCACCGGCCGCCTCATCTGCGTGGACCGGGACCAGGCGGCCCTGGACGCCGCCCGGGAGCGGCTGGCCCCCTGGCTGGACCGGGTGGAGCTGGTCCACAGCAACTTTGACCGGGTGGACGAGATTTTGGACAGGCTGTCCCTGTCCGGTGTGGACGGGATGCTCTTTGATTTAGGCGTCTCCTCCCCCCAGCTGGACGACGGCAGCCGGGGCTTCTCCTATATGGCGGACGCACCCCTGGACATGAGAATGGACCGGGAAGAGGGCCTTACTGCCGCCGGTGTGGTGAATACCTGGCCCCAGGAGGAGCTGAGGCGGGTCATCGCCCAGTACGGTGAGGAGCGCTACGCCCCCCAGATCGCCGGGGCCATTGTCCGCCGCAGGGAGGACAAGCCCATCGCCACCACCCTGGAGCTGGTGGAGGTCATCAAAAGCGCCATGCCGGGAAAAGCCCTGCGGGAGAAGCAGCACCCCGCCAAGCGCACCTTCCAGGCCATCCGCATCGCCGTCAACGACGAGCTGGCCTCGGTGGAGCGGATGCTCCGGAGGGCCGTCCCCCGGCTGAACCGTGGCGGGCGGCTGGCGGTGATTACCTTCCACTCCCTGGAGGACCGCATCGTCAAGACCGGCCTGGCCGGCTTTGCAAAGGGCTGTACCTGTCCGCCGGATTTCCCCGTATGCGTCTGCGGAAAGACCCCGGATATCCGGTTGGTGAATAAGAAACCCATTGTCCCCAGCGAACAGGAGATTCAGGAGAATCCCCGGGCCCGCAGCGCCAAGCTGCGGGTGGCAGAGAAGTTGTAGCGGTTTTCTTGTGGGACCCGGCCCCTTGGCCGGGTCATCTGAAAGAATAAAATGGCCCGCCGAGGGCGGCGGGCCCCACAGAGAAGTTGTAAAGGAGAACACTCCATGGCCAAGTACCGCCGCCGTAATACAACTGAATACCGCACCTACGGCAGCGTGGCCTACGCCCCGGCCTATGACGGCTCCGCCGTCCGGGCCCCCCGGCGGGAGGAGGAGCTGCGGCGGGCCCCGGCCCCCTATCCCAGAAGGCGGCAGCAGGTCCGCAAGCGGGAGCGGGCCAAGGTGGAGGTCCGCCCGGCGGGAGCGGTGGCCCCCTTTGCGGTGATCGGCTTTTTGGCGGTGGCCCTGTTCGCCGCCATGCTGGTGACCAGCTACGCCCAGCTGACAGTGGCCAACGACGAGATGGTCTCCCTGCGCCGGGAGCTGTCCACACTGAAGAGCGACAACGCCGCCCTTACCGCCCAGTACGAGCGGGTCTTTGACCTGGCCACCATCCAGGCGGCGGTGGGCGAGACCATGGTGCGGCCCACCAACGACCAGGTGGTGTATATCGACCTGTCCGAGCCGGATACCGTCACCGTTTACAAGGAGGCGGGCCCCTCTCCGCTGCGTTCCCTGATGGACGGGGTGGGCGACGTGTTCGGGAGCATTCTGGAATATTTCCGCTAAAGCCCTCATAAGGTAGCATCGGGCCTATATAGAGAAATTTGGGCGCAAGAAAGTGGCTTTCTTGCGCCCTTTGACCGCAAAGGGGGATCACATGTCAGTCAACAGATCCACAAACAGAGCAAGAAACCGGTCCGGGCGGGCCCCGGCTTCCAAATCCGCCGGCCGAAGCCGGTATGAGCAGGGGCTCAGCTGGGCGGGCGCGCCCACCAGCGCCACCCGGGGCAGCCACTCCAAGCGGTCGATCCTCCGGCGGACCTTGGTGCTGATGGTGGTGTGCGGCATTCTGATGTTCATTCCCCTGGGCTGGAAGCTGTATGACATCGCCATCCTCCACCACGACGAGTATCAGAAGCGGGCCACCCAGCAGCAGACGCTGAGCTTTTCCATCTCCGCCCAGCGGGGCAACATCTACGACCGGAACGGCAATTTGATGGCCATGTCCGCCACGGTCTACAAGCTGATCCTGTCCCCCCGGGACCTGATGAACAGCGTGCCCAAGAAGGACAAAGAGGGCAATGAGGTGCCCCAGGAGGTCCGGGAGGCCAGCATAGCCCTGCGCCAGGAGCAGATGGTGACGGAGCTGATGACCCTGTTTCCGGAGCTGGACCGGGAGCGGGTAAACAAGCAGGTCCACAACACCGCCAGCGCCTACTGGGAGGTGAAGACCGGCATCGAGGAGGAAGACGCTGAGCCTCTGCGGGAGTATCTGGCCGAGCACAAGACCGCCTCCTACCTGTACCTTATTCCGGACACCAAGCGCTACTACCCCTACTCCAGCCTGGCCGCCCAGGCCCTGGGCTTTGTCAACGCCAACGGTGGGGCCTACGGCATCGAGGCGGTATATAACGACGTGCTGGAGGGCACCCCCGGCCGGGTGATGACCAACAAGACCGCCGGCGGCACCGAGCGGTTTAACACCTACGCCGAGTATGTAGACGCGGTGGACGGCTGCGACCTGACCCTCACCATCGACGCCACCATCCAGTCCTACCTGGAGAAAACCCTAGATGAGGGCATCAAAAAATATGACATTCAGGACGGGGCCTTCGCCATCGCCATGGACCCAAACACCGGTGCCATCCTGGGCATCGCCAGCTCCCCGGACTTCGACCCCAACAGCTATTCTACGGTGATTAACGAGGACCTTCTCGCCCAGATGGAGCAGTCAAAAGAGGAAATCTATGAGCAGCTAAAGGCGGCCAACACAGAAAACCTCACCGACAGCGAGCTGATGGCCAAGGCGGAGAGCCAGGCCGTCTCCAACGCCCGGAACACCCAGTGGCGCAGCCGGGCCATCGACTCCCGGTATGAGCCGGGCTCCGTGTTCAAGGCGGTGGTGCTGGCCGCCGCCCTGGAGGAGGGGGTGGTCAGCGAGAGCGACCACTTCTTCTGCTCCGGAGAGGCCAAGGTGGCCGACCGGGTGATCCACTGCTCCAATCGAAACGGCCACAAGGACCAGGACCTGGCCAAGGCGGTGGGCAACTCCTGCAACCCCGCCTTTATGGAGATCGGCCAGCGGCTGGGCAAGGATCGGTTTTATCAGTACTTCGAGGCCTTCGGCCTGATGGAGAGCACCGGCGTCGACCTGCCCGGCGAGGCCAGCCTGAAAAACGCCATTTGGCCCAAGGAGAAGATGGGCCAGGTAGAGCTGGCCACCGCCTCCTTTGGCCAGCGCTTTGAGATCACCCCCCTGCAGATGATCTGCGCCTTCTCCGCCGTCATCAACGGGGGCAACCTGGTAAAGCCCTATGTGGTCCAGTCCATCAGCACTCAGGACGGCACCGTCATCCAGAATACCCAGACGGAGGTGGTCCGCCAGGTCATCAGTGCCGAGACCAGCCAGCGGGCCGCCGACATCTTGGAGATGGTGGTATCCCAGGGCACCGGCAAGAACGCCTACGTGGCGGGCTACCGCATCGGGGGAAAAACCGGCTCTTCCGAGGTGCGGACCGAGCAGGACCACACCTTGGTCTCCTTCATGGGCTACGCCCCCGCCGATGACCCCCAGGTGATTGTCCTGCTGGGGTATGACCGGCCTCTCCCCGCCCAACTGGGCGTTCACTGCAACACCATCGCCGACGGCACCTACATCAGCGGCGGCAACATGGCCGCCCCCATGGCCGGTCCCCTCATCGCCGAAATTCTGGACTACATGGGCATCGAGAAGGTGTACAGCGCCGACGAATCCGCCGCCGTGGACGTGTCCATGCCCAAGGTGACGGGCATATCCCTGGCCGACGCCAAAAAGGAGCTGGAGAAGAAAAACCTGAAATGCCGCACCATCGGTGAGGGGGATACCGTCTCCCGCCAGGTCCCCGCCGCCAAAACCAGTATCCCCGGCGGCTCCACCGTCATCCTCTACTTGGGCGACGCCGTTCCGGAGGAGTCCGCCGCCGTCCCCGATGTCACCGGTATGACCTATGAGGGGGCCAAGAGCGCCCTGGAGAAGGCCGGCTTCTTCATGCGGGCCTCGGGCGTCTCCACCTACTACAGCAACACCACCACCGCCGAGGGCCAGAGCGTGGACGGCGGCAATGTGGCCGCCATTGGCACCGTGGTGGATGTCCACTTCTACAACGTAGTGGAGGACGGCCGGGCGGGATAGGCCAGCCGTTGTCACGCCTCGGTCCCCTCGCGGCCGGGTCGCTTTTGCTCCGACTCGGAATACAAACAGACCCGCGTCGCGGTTCTTGGTTTGTATTCCGCGCTCCGTTCCAAGCTCCCCTGCTCGGGGATTCGGCGCTTCCTATATAGAATAAAACCGCCCTTTGAGGGGTGACACCATGACATTGCGCCAGCTTTTGACCGGCGTCCCCCTCACGGGGGGAAGCCTGGACTTGGATATGGAAATTTCTTCCATATCCTACGACACCAGAACCCTGGAGCCGGGAGCCCTTTTCGTGGCTCTGCCGGGTGACAAGACCGACGGCCACCTGTATATGGGGGCCGCCGTGGAGAAGGGGGCCGCCGCCGTTTTGTGTGAGCGGGCCCCGGAGGAGCCCGGCCCCTGGCTGGCCACAGAGGACAGCCGGCTGGCCCTGGCCCTGGTTTCGGCCAACTGGTTTGGCCGTCCCGGAGACCGGATGTCCCTGACCGCCGTCACCGGCACCAACGGCAAAACCACCACCACAAGCCTGCTCAAGGAGCTGCTGGAGCGGGCGGGGGGAGCCAAGGTGGGACTCATCGGCACCAACCGGAACATGATCGGAGACCGGGAGCTGCCCGCCCACCGCACCACCCCGGAGAGCTATGAGCTCCAGGCCCTCCTGCGGCAGATGGCCGACGAGGGCTGCACCCACGTAGTGCTGGAGGCCTCCTCCCACGCCCTGGTCCAGCACCGGACGGCGGGGCTGACCTTCGACACGGCGGTGTTCACCAATCTGACCCAGGACCACCTGGACTACCACCGCACCATGGAAGCCTACCGGGAGGCCAAGGGGCTGCTGTTTCGCCAATGCAGGAGAGCCGTCCTCAACCTGGACGACGGGGCGGGGCGGTGGTATCGGGAGCGGGTGGACTGCCCTGTGTTCACCTACTCAGAGAACAAGACCGGGGCGGACCTGTCTGCCAAGAACATCCGCCTGTTCCCCGGACATGTGGAGTTCGAGGCTCTCACCCAGGGGGACTTGGCCCATATCCATCTGCCCATCCCCGGGGGGTTTTCCATCTACAACGCTCTGGCCGCCCTGTCCGCCGGGCTGTGCCTGGGGCTGGAGCTGGAAAGTATGGCCGCTGTCATGCCCAATCTCCACGGGGTGAAGGGGAGGGTGGAGGTGGTGCCCGTTCCAAGGGCCTACACCGTCATCATCGACTACGCCCACACCCCCAACGCCCTGGAGAACATCCTCACCACCGCCCGGGACTTTACGGCGGGGCGGCTGATCTGCCTCTTCGGCTGCGGCGGGGACCGGGACCGGACCAAGCGGCCCATTATGGGGGCCATTGCCGCTGAGCTGGCCGACCTGGCGGTGGTCACCTCCGACAACCCCCGCACCGAGGACCCCCAGGCCATCATAGACGGCATCCTGGCCGGTATGGGGGAGGGGACCGCCGCCCTCCATGTGGAACCGGACCGGCAGAAAGCCATCGCCTGGGCCCTGGAGCAGGGAAAGCCGGGGGACGTGATTGTCCTGGCGGGCAAGGGACACGAGACCTACCAGGAGATCGGCGCCGTCCAATACCATCTGGACGAGCGGGAGGTGGTGGCGGAGTATTTCCGCTCCCTGGGTGGCCGACAAGAAAGGACTGGAAAAGTTCCCGCGGATGTGGTATGATGTTTTGTCCTTGTGTGCTTCAAAAGAGAAATAACCGGGAGGGTTCCAGATATGACATACATCCTCAGCTTTATTATCGCCTTTGGCGTGGCGGCCATCGTGGGCCAGCTGCTCATCCCCCTGCTGCGGCGGCTGAAGGCCGGGCAGTCCATCCGGGCGGACGGCCCCACCTGGCACATGGCCAAGCAGGGCACCCCCACCATGGGCGGCATCATGTTCATCCTGGCCATCGGCGCGGCCTGCGTGGTGGCCGGGTGGGAGGATATCCGGCAGGGGAACTATAACCATCTGTATGTCTTTCTCTTCGCCCTGGTCTTTGGCGTCATCGGCATGATTGACGACTTTCAGAAGCTGCGCCACCACGCCAACGAGGGGCTGACGGCGGCACAGAAGTTTCTGCTCCAGCTGGCGGCGGCCATTGTCTTTACGGTGCTCATGCGGCGGCAGGGCTATCTGACCCCCAACCTGTTTATCCCGTTCTTCAACGTGACCATCCCCCTGCCCTGGGTGGTGTATATGGTCTTCGCCGCCTTTGTTATGGTGGGAACGGTGAACGCCGTCAACCTCACCGACGGCATCGACGGCCTGGCCACCGGCGTGACCATCCCTGTGGCCCTGTTCTACATGGCCGCCTCCGCCTGGTTCGGGCGGAACGATCTGGCTGTTCTGTCCGCCGCCCTGGCGGGAGGACTGGCCGCCTTTCTGATCTACAACTTCCACCCGGCCAAGGTGTTTATGGGGGACACCGGTTCCCTGTTTTTGGGGGGGATGGTGTGCGGCCTGGCCTTCGCCCTAGATATTCCTCTGGTCATCCCCGTGATCGGCCTGGTCTATGTGGCCGAGGTGCTGTCGGACATTATCCAGGTGGTCTACTTCAAAAAGACCCACGGCAAACGTTTCTTCCGTATGGCCCCCCTCCACCACCATCTGGAGATGGGCGGCTGGAGCGAGACCAAGCTGTTCTGCGTCTTCTCCGGTGTCACCCTGGCCCTGTGCTGCCTGGGCTTCTTAGGGGTGATGTATCGGTATCCCATGTGATTTTACCCTGTGGGACCCGCCCCCCCTGGACGGGTCAGCTTCAAAATCATCGATGGCCCGCCGAGGGCGGCGGGCCCCACAATGAAGTTTGACCGCAGCAAAGAAAGGAGGCCCGATCCTTGGCCCGTAAAGCAAAACGTGACCTTACCATGGATGAGCAGCTGGCCCGGGGGCCGCTGGACCTGCCCTTTCTCATGCTGGTGCTCTTTCTGCTGGGCATCGGACTGGTGATGCTCTTTTCCGCCTCCTACTACACCGCCTACCGGGACTCCTCCCGCCCGGTGCTCAACAACCCTTATTTTTACATCCTCCGTCAGGCGGGCTACGCGGGGGCGGGGCTGGTGGTCATGTACGTGGTCTCCCGCTTTGACTACGGCTACTTCCGCCTGCTGGTAAAGCCCCTGCTGGCGGTGTCCATTATCCTGCTGATTATCTGCTATATCCCCGGCCTGAACGCGCCCATCAAGGGCGTGCGCCGCTGGCTAAGGATGTTCATCTTCTTCGGCCCCACCTATCAGCCCTCGGAGATTGCCAAGGTGGCGGTGGTGCTCTACTTTTCCGCCCGGCTGTCTATGCGTGACCGGGAGAAGAAGCGCCGCTTCACCAAGCGCACCAGACTGGGCCGTACCCTGAACTGGATGGAGCGCATCGGCCTTCTGGAGCTGGTGCCCTACGGCCTGGTGCTGGTGGTGGTGCTGGGACTGGTGGCCTTTGAGCGCCATGTGTCCGGGGCGCTGCTGGTGGCCATCGGCGCGGTGGCGGTGCTGTTTGTGTCCGGAATCAGCCTGAAATGGTTCATCGGCGTGGGCGCCGGCGGGGTGGGCCTTGTGGCCCTGATGTATGTGACTACAGATTATGTGAAACGAAAATTTGAAATCTGGCTGCACCCCGAGCTGGTGGACCCCCAGGACGGCGGATATCAGTACTGGCAGGGCGTCTACTCCATCGCCTCCGGGGGGCTGCTGGGCCGGGGGCTGGGCAACAGCAACCAGAAATACGGCTTTGTCCCAGAGCCGGAGAACGACATGATCTTCTCCATCGGAGTGGAGGAACTGGGACTGGTAGGGGCCTATCTTATCCTGCTGCTTTTCGCTCTGCTGATCCTCCGGGGCTACTGGATTGCCCTCCACGCCCGGGATAAGTTTGGAATGCTCACGGTGGTGGGAATCATTACCCTGCTGGCCGCCCAGGTGTTTTTTAACGTGGCCGTGGTCACCGGGCTGGTCCCCAACACCGGCATCTCCCTGCCCTTTTTCAGCTACGGCGGCACCGCCCTGATGATACAACTGGCGGAGATGGGCATTATATTAAGCATTTCACGGCAGATACCAGCCCCCAGGAAGGATTGACTGTGATTCTGTAGGGCGCGACGACCCGGCGCGCCGCAATGGACCATAGGATACAAACGGCGCACCGGGTCGTCGCGCCCTACAAAAGATGCCCGATTTTCAATAACGAGGTGCAGTTATGAACATCTTATTCACCTGCGGCGGCACCGCCGGCCATGTAAACCCAGCGGTGGCCCTGGCCCACGTGTTTCAGGAGAGGCATCCCGGCTGCCGGGTCCTCTTTGTGGGGGCCGACGGCGGCATGGAGAACAAGCTGGTGCCCAAGGAGGGCTACCGCATCCAGACGGTGACCATCACCAACTTCCACCGCTCTCTGGCTCCGGCGGACATTGCCCACAACCTGGGCACCCTGGCCAACATGCACAAGTCCCACAAGCAGGCCAAGGCCATTCTGGACGAGTTCAGGCCCGACCTGGTAGTGGGCACCGGGGGCTATGCCTCCTACCCCGTGGTCAATGAGGCCGCCCACCGGAAAATCCCTACCGCCGTCCACGAGTCCAACGCCGTCCCCGGCCTGACCACCAAAGCCCTGTCCAAGGTGGTGGACCGGGTGATGGTGGGCTTTGAGGAGAGCCGGGAGCACTACGACAACCCGGACAAGGTGGTGGTGACCGGAACCCCCGTCCGGGGGGACTTTTTCAAGTACACCAGGGCGGAGGCCCGGGACAAGCTGGGCTTTGGCGACGACCGGCCCCTGCTGCTGTCCTACTGGGGCTCGCTGGGGGCGGAGGTGATGAACCAGAAGATGGTGGATTTCATCGCCAAGGAGTGCTACGAGGGGGCCCCCTGGCGGCACATCCACGGCGCGGGCCGTGACTACCCCTGGATGCAGGAGGAGCTGCTCCGCCGGGGTTTGAAGCTGGGAGACAACGGCATCGAGGTCCGGGAATATATCTACGACATGCCCCTGGTGATGGCCGCCGCCGACCTGGTGCTCTGCCGGGCGGGGGCCTCCACCATTTCGGAGCTCACCGCCATCGCCAAGCCGGCTGTGCTGGTGCCCTCCCCCAATGTCACCGCCAACCACCAGGAGAAAAACGCCCAGGTGCTGGCTGGCCAGGGGGCGGCAGTCCTCCTGCGGGAGGCCGACTGCGTGGAAAACACGCTCTTTGACAAGGCCGCCCTGCTGCTCAACGCCCGGGACCGCCGGGAGGGGATGGAGAGAGCGCTCCGGTCCATGGCGGTGCCCAATGCGGCGGAGAAAATTTATGAGACTTTGCGGGAGATTATGAAATAACCAAATTTCCCTTTCCGGCATAGGATAGCCCAGATTCCAATGATTTGGAGGGCTGTCCCATGAGCTGTTATGAAATTACGGGCGGATGCCCCCTGTCCGGCTCTCTGGCCGTCCACGGGGCCAAAAACAGCGTTCTGCCCATTCTGGCCGCCTGCCTGCTTGTCCCCGGGCAGTGCGTGCTCCACAACGTCCCCAACCTGTCCGACGTGTCCGCCACCCTGGACATCCTGCGGCTGCTGGGCTGCCGGGCAGACCGGGAGGGGGACACCGTCACCGTTGATGCCTCTGCCCTGAGCCGGTCCGATATCCCCGAGCACCTGATGCGGGAGATGCGGTCGTCGGTGATCTTTCTGGGGGCGCTGCTGGCCCGGCTGGGGAGGGCGGAACTGTCCTACCCCGGCGGGTGTGAGCTGGGTCCCCGGCCCATCGACCTGCACCTGTCCGCCCTGCGGGCCCTGGGGGCCGCCATCCTGGAGGAGCAGGGGGCTCTGGTCTGTGAGGGCGGGCGCCTCCAGGGGCGGGAGCTCTGCCTGTCCATCCCCAGCGTGGGGGCCACCGAGAACGCCATGCTGGCCGCCTGCGGCTGTCCCGGCTTGACCACCATCATCGGGGCTGCCCAGGAGCCGGAGATCGTGGACCTGCAGGAGTTCCTCCGGGCCGCCGGAGTCCAGGTGTCGGGGGCGGGCACGCCGGCCGTCTTTGTCCGGGGCGGGACGCCCCTCCGCCCGGCGGAGTACCGGGTGATGGGAGACCGGATTGCCGCCGCTACATACCTGTGCGGAGCCGCCGCCGCCACGGGAGAGGTGGAGATTACCGGCGTGAACCCGGACACCCTCACAGCCGTTCTCGTCTGTCTGGAGGAGGCGGGCTGCACCCTGCATACCGGCCCGGACCGCATGGTTCTGGCCTGTTCCGCCCCGCTGAAGGGCATCGCCCCGGTGCGCACCGCCCCCTATCCCGGCTTTCCCACCGACGCCCAGGCCATCCTCATGGCCGCCCTGGCCGGGGGAGAGGGGGCCACCCTCTTTGTGGAAAACATCTTCGACAGCCGCTACCGCCATGTGGATGAGCTGCGCCGCATGGGTGCGGATATCCAGCTGGCAGGCCGGGCGGCTATGGTGTCGGGGGTGGGCAGGCTCCATGGAGCCGCCGTCCGCAGTACCGACCTGCGGGGGGGAGCCGCCCTGGTGGTGGCCGCCCTGGGGGCTGAGGGGACCACCCAGGTCTCGGAGCTGCACCATATCCGCCGGGGCTATCAGGAACTGGACAGGAACCTGCGGGCCCTGGGTGCGGACATTAGAGAAATACCGTAAGGAGACCACCATGCCGAGATACAGCCACCGCAGCAGAACACGCAGGCGAAACAGAGGCCGGTTCGGGCCGCTGTTCAAGCTGCTGTGCGTCATTGCGGTCATCGTGGCGCTGACGGTGGGAGCCACGGTGTTTTTCCGGGTGGAGCAGGTGACGGTGACGGGCAACCGGCGCTATACCCAGGAGGAGATCATCGCCGCCTCGGGCATCGAGCTGGACGACAACCTGTACAGCCTGAACAAGGTGCGCATCGACCGGAACATCCGCACCACCCTGCCTTACATCGGGGAGCTGACCATCAACCGGGCCCTGCCCAGCACCATTGTAATCACCGTCACCGAGTGGGAGGCGGTGGCCCAGGTGACCGTCCCCGACCCGGAGCGGGTGTCCGCCCTCCAGCAGGAGCGGCTGGAGGAGGACCCCAAGGCGGAGCCAATCCAGACTGCCAGGGAGCCCTGGCTCATCAGTGTGAAGGGCAAGCTGCTGGAGCCCGCCCCGGCCAACGCCCAGGCCATTGCCGTGACCGGCCTGATTCCCCTGGCGCCCCAGGCGGGCAGTCTGCTGGAGGTGCCGGAGGAGGAGACCCTCCAGCTGGCGGCCCTCACCGGCCTGCTGGCGGCGCTGGAGGCCAGGGAGATGCTGATGGAGGTGACCTCCATCCGTCTGGAGTCCACTTATCTGGTGGCCCGGTATGCCGGGCGCTTTGACGTGAAGATGAAGCTGAACGCCGATTTCGACTACGACGTGCGGCTGATGCGGAGTGTGCGGCAGCAGATGGAGGCCAGGGAGGGCGAGGAGGTGGCGGGGACCATCGACCTGACCCAGGAGCACCAGAGCGCGGTGTTCTCCCCGGAGGAGAACAGTCAGGGCGCTCCATGAAAAATTTGGAAACATACGTCGATGCGCGATTTCCTCTTGACCTGGGGGGAAAACTGCGTTACAATGAAGCATAATATGTCCAAAACCTGGGACCTCCCACAAAATGATGCTGCGGGACCCCACTTTACATAGGAGGAAGAACAATGGCGTTTGGATTGGATATGGGCCCCGAGAGCGTGGTCAGCATTAAGGTGATCGGTGTGGGCGGAGGCGGCAATAATGTGGTCAACCGTATGGTGCGCAGCGGAACCAAGGGCGTGGATTTCATTGCCGTGAACACGGATAAGCAGGCGCTGGAGGCCTCCAGCGCTACCATTAAAATCCAGATCGGCGAGAAGCTGACCAACGGCCAGGGCGCCGGGGCCGACCCGGAGGTGGGCCGCAAGTCCGCCGAGGAGAACCGCAAGCAGATTTCCGAGGTGCTGGAGGGCACCGACATGGTGTTCATCACTGCCGGCATGGGGGGCGGTACCGGCACCGGAGCGGCCCCCATCGTGGCCGACATCGCCAAGGAGCAGGGCATCCTCACCGTGGGCGTGGTCACCAAGCCCTTCCGGTTTGAGGGCGCGCAGCGTATGAGAAAGGCGGAGGCCGGCATCGCGGAACTGCGGGCCAAGGTGGACTCCCTGGTCATCATCCCCAATGAGCGGCTGAAGCTGGCCAGCGACCAGAAGATTACCCTGGCCAACGCCTTTGAAATTGCCGACGACGTGCTCCAGCAGGCGGTCCAGTCCATCTCCGACCTGATTAAGAACACCGGCTTTATCAACCAGGACTTTGCCGATGTGTCCGCCGTGATGAAAGACGCCGGCCGGGCCCATATGGGCGTGGGCCGGGCCGCCGGCAAAAACAAGGCAGAGGAGGCCGCCAAGATGGCCATCTCCAGCCCCCTGCTGGAGACCTCCATCAACGGCGCCCGGGGCGTGCTCATCAACGTCACCGGCTCCATGGACATCGGGCTGGAGGAGGTGGAGACCGCCGCCAATCTGGTGCAGGAGGCCGCTTATCCCGACGCCAACATCATTTTCGGCGCCGCCTTTGACGAGAGCCTGGAGGATGAAATCCGGGTGACCGTCATTGCCACCGGCTTTGAGGAGAACCAATCCATCCCCTTCCCCCACCAGAAGGAGGAGCCCGCCCCTGCCGCCCCTGCGGCGGAGGAGAACGCCCCCGCCGGGGAGGAGGCCCCCGCCGCCGAACAGCCCGCCGCTCCCGCCGAGCCTGAGGCCCCCAAGCCCGCCGTCAACGACGACGATTGGGATATCCTGGAGAAGATTTTCAGCAAGAAGAGATAAGCTTTAACCGCCCTGCCTGACGGCAGGGCGGTTTTTCATAGAAACAGCGCCAGAATGGATGTCATAATCCCGCAGACGCAGATGGCGATGGAGCTCATGGCCCCCTGGACCTGGCCAATCTCCATGGCCCGGGTGGTGCCCAGGGCGTGGGAGCAGGCCCCGATGGCCAGCCCCTCCGCCACGGGCTCGGTGATGCGGAACCGCTTTGCGAACAGGGGGGCGAACACCGCTCCGGTGAGGCCGGCCACCATCACGGCGGCGGCGGCGATACCGGCCACACCTCCGTGGCTCTCGGCGATGCCCATGGCGATGGCGGTGGTGACGCTTTTGGGCAGGAGGGAGGCGGTGAGGGCCTGGTCCACGTGAAAGACCCTGCATAGTGCCAGGATGCTGCCCACGCTGGTGAGGCTGCCCGCCAGACAGCCCGCCAGAACCGGGAGAAAGTTTTCCTTGAGGATGGTCCGCTGGTTGTAGATGTTCAGGGCCAGCACCGCAGTGACGGGGCCCAGCATCAGCTTCACAAAGTCGCCGCCGATGGCGTAGGTCTCATAGGGGATGCCGAAGACGGACAGCCCGGCCAGGATGAGGGCCACGGCGATGAGCAGGGGGTTGCACAGCAGCAACCCTGTTTTTTTCTGGACCCAGCAGCCAAAGCACCAGGCGGCGGCGGAGAGGGTCAGCCCGAAGAAGGGGGAGGACAGCAGGGCGTCAGGCACGTTTTTCTGCCCCCTTCCCTTTGGCGCGGCGGATGAGAAACTGGACCGTCCGGGCGGTGACGAAATAGACCAGCGGCGTGGTGAGAAAGCTGATGAGCAGGAAGGGGGCCAGCTGGCCCAGAATGGCCGGGGTGTGCTCCATCACCCCCACGCAGGAGGGGAGGAAGAAAAAGGCCATGTTGGCCACCAGAAAGCCGCTGAGCTCCCGGATGTGCTCCGGTTTGAGGGCCCCGGTGAACAGCAGCAGCATCAGCAGCAGCAGAGCGATGACGCTGGCCGGGAAGGCCACCGGAATCAGGGCCGCGACGCCCTCGGAGACCAGGCAGACGCCGAAAATAATGGCCGCCTGTGCCATGATGTTCAAGAAATCACCTCACGCTGTTCCGACCGTCCCACCAGATAGTCCAGGGACACACCGTAGAAATCTGCAATCTGAACCAGGACGGAGGCGGTGGGTTCCCGCTCACCGCGTTCGTAACGGACATAGGTGTTATGGGCAATCCCCATTTCTGCGACGGCGCTTTTTTGAGATAAGTTTCGCTCCTGCCTGAGAGCAAGAAGCCGTTCGGGTAGTTTTGTCACTTTATTGATTTCTCCTCTTGACAAACCCCGTTTGGGGTTGTTATAATGAAAGACAACAAACCCCGTTTGGGGTAGAATGGGGGCATCACAATGGACGACTTGACCCAATGCCTGTACGATTTTTTGCTGGAATGCCGCATGGGAAGTCTGCGGGAGAACAAGGAATACAGGGCGTGTCTTTCCGCCGTGGAGTTACAGGAGGAACAGGTGAAGTCCTTCTTGAACGGGGAGCAGCGAAAGGAGCTGGAGCTCCTTCTGGACCGCGTTGCGGAGCGGGACAGCATCGAGCAGACGCATCTGTTCCAGGCGGTGCTGGAGCTGGTCAGAGAGCTGGGCGCTCTGGTGCGTTAGTCCCAAATCGCCGTGGCAAAGTAGTCCTCGGGGGTCTCCGCCCGGCGGATGAGGCGGGTGGAGCCGTCCTGGCACAGCAGCACCTCGGCGGAGCGCAGCCGGCCGTTGTACTGGTAGCCCATGGCGTGGCCGTGGGCGCCGGTGTCGTGGATGACCAGCAGGTCGCCGGTGTGAATTTCGGGCAGCATCCGGTCCACGGCGAACTTGTCGGAGTTTTCGCACAGCGAGCCGGTCACGTCGTACTTGTGGCCGCAGGGGGCGTCCTCTTTCCCCATGACGGTGATATGGTGGTAGGCCCCGTAGATGGCGGGGCGCATGAGGTTGGCGGCGCAGGCGTCCACCCCGATATACTCCTTGTGAATGTGCTTCTGGTGGAGCACTTTTGTCACCAGATGGCCGTAGGGGGCCAGCATGAACCGGCCCAGCTCAGTGCAGATGGCCACGTCTCCCATCCCGGCGGGAACCAAAATCTCTTCGTAGGCCCGGCGTACCCCCTCGCCGATGACCGCGATGTCGTTGGCGGGCTGGTCCGGGCGGTAGGGCACCCCCACGCCGCCGGACAGGTTGATGAAGGTGATGTGGGCCCCCGTCTCGTTTTTCAGCTCCACGGCAGTTTGAAAGAGGATGGCCGCCAGGGCGGGGTAGTAGTCATTGGACAGGGTGTTGGAGGCCAAAAAGGCGTGGATGCCGAACTCCTCCGCCCCCAGCTCCCGCAGACGCCGAAAGGCCTCGGTCATCTGGGGCCGGGTGAGGCCGTACTTGGCGTCACCGGGGTTGTCCATCACCTGGAAGCCCTCTTTGCTCTCCCCCAGGGTGAAGGTGCCGCCGGGGTTGTACCGGCAGGAGATTTTCTTGGGGATATGGCCGATGGTCTGCTGCAAAAAGTCGATGTGGGTGATGTCGTCCAGGTTGATGGTGGCCCCCAGCTGGTCCGCCAGGACAAACTCCTCCGCCGGGGTGTCGTTGGAGGAGAACATGATCTCATCCCCCTTGAAGCCGCAGCGGCCGGACATCATCAGCTCGGTGAGGGAGGAGCAGTCCACGCCGCAGCCCTCCTCGTGGAGGATTTTCAGGATCTGGGGGTTGGGGGTGGCCTTTACGGCGAAATACTCCCGAAACCCCGGGTTCCAGGAAAAAGCCTTGTACAGCGCCCGGGCGTTTTCCCGGATGCCCCGCTCGTCGTAGAGGTGGAAGGGGGTGGGATAATCCTTGACAATCTCCTGGAGCTGCTCCAGGGTGACAAAAGGTTTTTTCATAGGTGCGGTCAGCTCCTTTTCTGTATATAAGGCAAGAGACAGTCTAACTAATTTGTGTGGATTTGTCAATAAAATCCTTGACAATCCGGGGGTGGAAATGCGATACTGATAGCTGTATTCTGGGAAAGAAAGGATTTTTGTATATGGCCTATTCCAAGGAAGACATTATCCGTATCGTAGAGCAAAGCGGCATTGAATTTATCCGGATGCAGTTCACCGATATTTTCGGCCAGATGAAAAACGTGGCGATTACCGCCTCTCAGGTGGAAAAGGCGGTGAACAACCAGATCATGTTTGACGGCTCCTCCATCGAGGGCTTTACCCGCATCCATGAGTCGGACCAGTGCCTGTATCCCGACCTGAACAGCTTCCAGATCGTCCCCGAAAAGGTGGCGGGGGGCAAGGTGGCCCGTATGTTCTGCGACGTGTATAACACCGACGGCACTCCCTTTGTGGGCGACCCCCGGGGGGTTCTGCGCCGGGTGCTCCGCCGGGCGGAGTCCATGGGCTACGACGTGTTCAACATCGGCCCCGAGCTGGAGTTTTTCCTCTTTGAGACCGACGAGAACGGCCGGGCCACCACCCGCACCAAGGACGAGGCCGCCTACTTCGACCTGGGTCCCCTGGACCACGGCGAGTCCACCCGGCAGGAGATCTGCCTGAACCTGGAGAAGATGGGCTTTGAGATTGAGGCCAGCCACCACGAGTGCGCCGTAGCCCAGCATGAGATCGACTTCAAGTACAACAACGCCCTGGAGGGGGCGGACAAGATTATGACCTTCAAGCTCACCGCCAAGAGCATTGCCCAGAAAAACGGCCTCCACGCCACCTTCATGCCCAAGCCCATCTACGACATCGCTGGCAATGGTATGCACCTGAATATGTCCCTGTTCAAGGACGGAAAGAACGTGTTTTACGACCCCAACGGGGAGCGGGGCCTGTCCAAGACGGCCTACGCCTTCATCGCCGGCCTGCTGGACCACGTCCAGGGTTTTACCGCCGTCACCAACCCCCTGGTCAACTCCTACAAGCGGCTGGGCGCCGGCCACGAGGCCCCCCGATACCGGGCCTGGTCCGCCTCCAACCGCTCCGCCCTCATCCGCATCCCCGCCGCCCGGGGACAGGCCACCCGAGTGGAGCTGCGCTCCCCCGACCCCGCCTGCAACCCCTATCTGGCGGTGGCCGTCTGCCTGGCTGCCGGACTGGACGGCATTGCCCGGGGCCTCACCCCGCCCCCGGAGATCACCGGCGACATCTACGCCATGGACGACCGGACCCGGGAGCAACACGGCATCTACACCCTGCCCGATACCCTGAAGGACGCCCTGGACGAGCTGGAGAAAGACGCCCTCATTCTGGATGTGCTGGGCCAGCATGTGGCCGAGCACTATATCAAGGGCAAGCTGAAGGAGTGGGACGAGTATCAGACCCGGGTGTCCAGCTGGGAGCTGGAGAAGTATCTGGTTATTTATTGATCCCCGCCGGGGACGGCTCAGCCGTCCCCGGTCTTTCTGTGTCCATTCCCGCATAGGCTAAGGCCGAAAGGGGGAATCAGCCATGCGTTTTACCAAAATGGAAGGGCTGGGCAACGACTACATCTACCTCAACTGTCTGGAGGGAGCTCCGGAACGCCTCCCGGAGCTGGCCCGGAGGCTGTCCGACCGTCACTTCGGCGTGGGGGCGGACGGGCTGATCTGCATCAGGCCGGGACGGGGAGGGGACTTCTCCATGGAGATGTACAACGCCGACGGCTCCCGGGGGGCCATGTGCGGCAACGGCATCCGCTGTGTGGGCAAGTACGTCTACGACAAGGGCTTCACCTGCAAGACCTGCCTCACCATCGACACTGACGCCGGTCCCCGGACGCTGGAGCTTCACATCTTGGGCGGCGCGGTGGACGCTGTGACCGTGGATATGGGCCCGGTGCGGGTGTTTCCCGCCGTCACCCTGGAGGCGGAGGGGGAGACCTTTACCGTCGTCCCCGCCGACGCGGGCAACCCCCACGGGGTGATCTTCTGTCCGGACCCGGAGGGGGTGGACCTGGAGCGTTTGGGCCCGGTGCTGGAGTGCCACCCCGCCCTGGGAGAGCGGCGGAACATCGAGTTTGTATCCTGCCCCGACGGGGAGCATCTCACCATCCGGGTGTGGGAGCGGGGGAGCGGCATCACCCTGGCCTGCGGCACCGGGGCCTGCGCCTCCTTCGGGGCTGCCCTGGTGGAAAACCGCTGCGGCACAGCGGTGGAGGCCAGCCTCCCCGGAGGGTGCCTCACCCTGGAAAAGCGGGGGGAGAAGGTCCTCATGACCGGCCCGGCCCGGACGGTCTTTGAGGGAGAAATCCAATTTTAGACAAAAAACTTTCCTTGACAACCGGGGGGGATACCTTTATTATATAAGAATCGTGTCCAGAAGGGGGGTCCGCCGTGGAATACATTACCAGCCGCCAAAATCCTCTGGCGGCCCGCATCAGAAAGCTGAACAGCAGCCGGGCCGCCCGGCGGGAGGCGGGGCTGTTTGTGGGCGAGGGCCCCAAGCTGCTGGAGGAGGCGGTAAAGGCGGGCGTTCGTGTCGATACCGCAGTCACCGCTCAGGGGATTCCGCTTTCCGCTCCGGAGGGGACCCGCCGGGTGGAGGTCCCCCCCGGCCTGCTGAAAAGTCTGTGTGATACCCAGACGCCCCAGGGCGTGCTGTTCCTGGCGGAGATGCCCGATACCGCTCCGCCGGAGCGGCTGGAGGGGGACCGCTGGCTGGTGCTGGACGGCCTCCAGGACCCGGGCAATGTGGGCGCCATCTGGCGTACCGCCGACGCCCTTGGGGCGGACGGCCTGCTGCTGGTGAACCACTGTGCCGATCCCTTTTCCCCCAAGACGGTGCGCTCCACCATGGGGGCCTGCTTCCGCCTGCCCCTCTATGAGGTGGACGCGGAGGCGCTGCCGGGGCTGCTGGAGCGGTCCCGCCTGCCCCTGTACGCCACCGCCCTGCGGGAGGACACCGTGGACATCAAGACGGCGCAGCCGGACCGCTGCGCCGTGGTGATTGGAAGCGAGGGGCGGGGTGTGTCGCAGGAGCTGCTCCGCCTCAGCGAAAAGACCATCAAAATCCCCATGCGGGCGCGGTGCGAATCGCTGAACGCCGCCGCCGCCGCCGCGATTGTGCTCTGGGAGATGGGACGGAACAGGCTTTAGCCGGTTTTTCGATACAGCCCCTGCACGATGAGAAAGGCCGCTGCCAAAAGGACAAGAAAGGCGATGTAGGCCGGGACATAGCCGCCCAGCCGGTCGGCTAGTAGGCCGGGCAGGGGGCCGAATACCAGCATCCCGGCGGTGAAGGCCACAGTGATGGAGCGCACGCCACCTTCGTAGCCCTGCTCTCCGTATAGGTCGGCGGCCCAGCGGGCCGGAGAGACGGCGGTGATGGACATACCCAGCCCGAAGGCCGTGATGGCCAGGATGGGGAGGACAACGCCCCTCGCCGGGGCCAGGGCGCACAGGGCCAGAGACAGCAGCAGTACGCCGAAGGCAAACCGGTTCCCGCCCCGGCTCCCCAGCCGGTCATAGACCTGGCCGCAGAGAATCTTGCCCAGGCTGATCATAGCGCCCAGGTAGGACAGCAGGGCGGCCACAAAGGGGCTGTCGTAGCCCGACGAGGTGTAAAGCATGGTGAGATGGGAGAAGCCGGGCCCGCCGGTGGCCCCCACCAGCAGGGCGGCCAGCAGGAGCAGCGCCCGCCGGCCGGCGGACAGCCCGGGTCCCTGTCTGCGGGCCGTTTGCGCCGTCTGATTCAGAAGCGTACCCTCCCGGCGGTAGGGCTCCAGCCCCAGCTCCTCCGGACGGCTGCGTACCAGCAGCCACACCAGGATGCCGCACAGGAAGACGGAGGCCCCCTCCCACAGAAAGGCGGCGGTCATGCCGCGGTTTGCCATGATTTTGGTGAGGAGCACCGGGGCGAAGACGGTTGACACCCCGCTGCCCGCCGAGGCCAGCCCCAGGGCCAGTCCCTGCCGGTGGTGAAACCACCGGCCAATGGCCAGGGAGATGGGGACCATCCCGGCCCAGCAGTAGCCCACCCCTGTGAGGGCGGCGGCGGCGCAGTACATGGGAAAGCTGTCCGCAAAGGCGAAGCACAGGCAGGACGCCCCCACCAGGAGCACCCCCAGGGTCATCACCAGACGCAGTCCCCATTTTGCACACAGCTGATTGACGCACAGCAGGGCGGCCAGGATGAACAGGCTGCGGGTGGTGGTAATCCAGGAGCCCTGGGCGTCGGTAAAGCCGTTGAGACGGATAATCTCCGGCTGATAGATGGAGAAGACATTGACCCCCAGCCCCATAACGGCAAAGAGGGCCAGCGCCCCGCCCAGGCAGACCAGCCAGGCGCGGTGGGGACGGTTTAACATAGCATCACTTCCTTCGGTATAACGATACCTTGGGATGGAATATTTGTAAAGAGGCAATTTGCACAGGAGGAGGCGCGTTCCATGTCAGAGCTGAAATACTGGCTGTGGCTCACCACCCGGAAGGGGCTGGGCCCGGCGGGGGCGCTGATGGTACTGGACCACTTTACCACCCCGGAGCGGGCTTTTTACGGCGAACAGGAGGATTTTGATGCGCTGCCTTTGCAGCCCTTTGTGCGTCAGTCCCTGATGGACAAGAGCCTGGACGAGCCCAACCGCATTTTAGGTGACTGTGACCGGCTGGGTCTGCGGATGATGACCATTCATGACGCCGTCTACCCCCAGCGGCTGCGGCAGATTGGCGTTCCGCCGCTGGTGCTGTATATCAAGGGAAAGGCGTTTCGCTTTGACGAGGAGGTGGCTATCGGCATCGTGGGGACGCGAAAGCCCGCCGCTGTCAGCCGGCAGCGGGCGGAGCGCTTGGCCATGGAGCTGGCCTCCAAGGGTGCGCTCATCGTGTCCGGCATCGCCGAGGGCATCGACTCCTGCGCCGTTACCGGGGCGCTGAAGGCAGGCCGGTCGGTGGTGTCGCTGCTGGCAGGCGGGGTGGACCGGATCTTTCCCCAGGAGAGCCGGCGGCTGTATGAGGATGTGGCCGCCGTGGGGGCGCTGGTTTCGGAGTACCCGCCGGGCACGCCTCACAAGGGGGACCACTTCAATCCCCGGAACCGCATCCTCAGTGGGCTGTGCCTGGGTGTGCTGGCCGTGGAGTGCGAGCCCAAAAGCGGCACGATGCTCACCGTCAACCACGCCCTGGAGCAGGGGCGGGAGGTGTACGCCATTCCCATCGGCCTGGAGGAGCAGTGCGCACGTGGGACCAACCGGCTGATCCACGACTACAAGGCCAGGCTGGTGGAGCGGGCGGAGGATATTTTAGAGGACTTTGCGGACCGCTTCCCGGCCAAACTGGCCGGGCTGGCCCCCTTGTCCCCGGATGTGGCCCGGGCCCGGCTGTCCAAGGTGGAGGACAAGCCTAGGGAGGAGTCTTCTGCCCCCAAAGGCTCCGCACCGGCGGAGGAGAAGGTCCCCCGGCGGGAGCTGGTCCCCCGGCAGCAGCAGAAGACCCGATTTACTGACGACGAGCTGGACATCCTGGCCGCCGCCGCCAAAGCCTCCCTCACCGCCGACGAGATCGTGGAGAAAACCCAGATTCCCATGAAGCGGGCGCTGTCCGCCCTCACCATGCTCCAGGTCCAGGGGGCCGTGGAGGAGCGCCCCGGCCGGCGGTTTTACGCCCTGGTGGAATTAGAACAGTAATCAATCTCTGGAGGTAAATCCAAAGTGGCAAATAAAACTGATTTAGTCATTGTAGAATCCCCGTCCAAGGCCAAGACCATCGGCAAGTACCTTGGTCCGGGGTATGAGGTCAAGGCGTCTATGGGCCACGTCCGGGACCTGCCCAAGAGCAAGCTGAGCGTGGATATCGAAGGGGGCTTTGTCCCCGACTACCAGCCCATCAAGGGCAAGGAGGACGTGATCAGCGACCTGAAAAAGGCGGCCAAGCGGTCGGACAAGGTCTATCTGGCCACCGACCCTGACCGGGAGGGGGAGGCCATCTCCTGGCACCTGAAGGAGCTGCTGAACATCCCCGACGACAAGACCTACCGGGTGACTTTTAACGAGATTACCAAGAACGTGGTCAAACAGTCCATTGCCGCCCCCCGGGCCATCGACCAGAACCTGGTGGACGCCCAGCAGGCCCGGCGCATTCTGGACCGCATTGTGGGCTATCAGCTCTCCCCCCTGCTGTGGAAGAAAATCCGCCGGGGCCTGTCCGCCGGGCGGGTGCAGTCTGTGGCAACCCGGCTGGTGGTGGAGCGGGAGCTGGAAATTCGCGCGTTTGTCCCTCAGGAGTACTGGTCCATCGAGGCCGGCCTGGAGCGGGTGGCCCCCAACCTGGGGTTCTTCAAGGCCCAGTTCCACGGCAGGGACAAAAAAATGGAGCTGCACAGCGAGGCGGAGGCCCAGGCGGTCATCGATGCCGTGTCCCAGGGGGACTGGTCGGTGGCCAGGGTGAAGCGGCAGGAGAAAAACCGCCAGCCCGCCCCGCCCTTTACCACTTCCACCCTCCAGCAGGAGGCGTCCCGTAAGCTGAACATGTCCCCCGCCCGGACCATGGCGGTGGCCCAGCAGCTGTATGAGGGCATCGACATCGCCGGCCAGGGGGCTGTGGGTCTGATTACCTATATGCGTACCGACTCCCTGCGCCTGTCCGACGAGGCGGTGGCCGCCGCCCGGAGCTTTATCAGCCAGCGGTACGGGGGCGGCTACTGCCCCGCCCAGCCCCGGAGGTTCAAGACCAAGGGCAACGCCCAGGACGCCCACGAGGCTATCCGGCCCTCCGATGTCACGCTGGTGCCCGAGGACATCAAAAAGGACCTCACCGCCGAGCAGTTTAAGCTGTATAGGCTGATCTGGTCCCGGTTCCTGGCCTGCCAGATGGCCAACGCCGTTTATGACAGCCTGTCCATCGACGTACAGAACAGCGGCTATATCTTCCGGGCCAGCCACTCCTCCCTGAAATTCTCCGGTTTCACCGCCGTCTACGAGGAGGGAAAGGACGAGGAAGAGGAGGAGAAGACCTCTCCCCTCCCTGATTTGAAGGAGGGGGAGCCCCTCACCCACAGCGGACTGAAAAAGGACCAGCACTTTACCCAGCCCCCCGCCCGGTACTCCGAGGCCAGCCTCATCAGGGCCCTGGAGGAGCAGGGCATCGGTCGGCCCTCCACCTACGCCCCCACCATCTCCACCATCCTGAACCGGGAGTATGTGGTGAAGGAGGGAGGCAAGGCCCTCCGCCCCACCCCTCTGGGGGAGGTGGTCACCGGCCTGATGAAGGAGAAATTCCAGGATATCGTGGACTACGACTTCACCGCCCAGATGGAGCAGCGTCTGGACAAGGTGGAGGAGGGGGCCACCGACTGGAAGGCGCTGCTGGCCGACTTCTATAAGGACTTCGATGCCGAGCTGAAACGGGCGGAGCAGGACCTGGACGGGGAGCGGATCAGGGTGCCCGCCGAGGTTTCCGAGGAAATCTGTCCCCAGTGCGGAAAGAATCTGGTCATCAAGTCCGGGCGGTTTGGCCGCTTTCTGGCCTGCCCCGGCTGGCCGGAGTGCGACTTCACCATGCCCCTGGTGGTGGAGATGCCGGGCAAGTGCCCCCTCTGCGGGGGGCGGCTGCTGAAACGCACCGGCAAGTCCAAGAAGACGGGGAAGCAGTATACCTTCTACTGCTGTGAGCGGCATACCAATAAGGAGGAGACCAACCGGTGCGAGTTTATGACCTGGGACGTGCCGGTGAAGGACAACTGCCCCGTCTGCGGCCAGACCATGTTCAAAAAAGCGGGCCGGGGGGCCAAAAAGCCCTTCTGCATCAACGAGAAGTGTTCCAACTTCACCCCTGAGGAGAAACGGGGCGGCTGGCAGAGAAAACCTGCCGCCGAGGGAGAGCCCGCCCCCGCCGAGCCGGCGGAGAAGCCCAAAAAGACCGCCGCCAAGAAGCCGGCGGCGAAGAAAACAGCAGCAAAGAAGACAACGGCAAAGAAAACGGCAGCGAAGAAGGAAGCGTAAAAAGCCTCCCTTCGCAAAGGGAGGTGGCACCGCCGAAGGCGGTGACGGAGGGTTTTCTCCACGTAAATAGAAAACCCCCACCGCCCTTCGGGCGGAGCCCCCTTTGCAAAGGGGGCCATTTCCCCGCGGGGGCCAAAGGAGGAAACATGGACAAAGTCATCGTCATTGGCGCGGGCCTGGCGGGGAGTGAGGCGGCCTGGCAGCTGGCCCAACGGGGCATCCCCGTGGAGCTGCGGGAGATGAAACCGGGAAAAATGACCCCCGCCCACCACAGCGGGCACTTTGGGGAGCTGGTGTGCTCCAACTCCCTGCGGTCCGACCAGCTGGAGAACGCGGTGGGCCTGCTGAAAGAGGAGCTGCGCCGGTGCGGTTCTCTCATCATGTCCTGCGCCGACGAGCACCGGGTGGAGGCGGGGGGCGCGTTGGCGGTGGACCGCCACGCCTTCGCCGCCGCCGTCACGGAAAAAATAAAAACCCACCCCAACATTACCGTGGTGGAGGGGGAGGTCACGGAAATTCCCCCGGAGGGGAACGTGATGATTGCCACCGGGCCGCTGACCAGCGAGGCCCTGTCGGAGAAAATCGGCGCGCTCTTTCCCGGCAGCAAATACCTGAACTTCTTCGACGCCGCCGCCCCCCTGGTCACATTCGAGAGCATCGACATGTCCAGCGCCTGGTTTGCCTCCCGGTATGACCGGGGGACCCCGGACTACATCAACTGCCCCCTCACACGGGAGGAGTACGACGCCTTCTGGACCGAGTTGACCCGGGCTCAGGAGGCGGAGGTCCACGGCTTTGAGGACGCCGGGGTGTTTGAGGGCTGTATGCCGGTGGAGGTGATGGCCCGCCGGGGGCGGGATACCCTGTGCTACGGCCCCCTCAAGCCGGTGGGGCTGAAGGACCCCAAAACGGGCAAGGAGCCCTTCGCCGTGGTGCAGCTGCGCAAGGACAACGCCCAGGGGTCCGTCTACAACATGGTCGGCTTTCAGACCCACCTGAAATTTCCGGAGCAGAAGCGGGTCTTCTCCATGATCCCCGCCCTCCGTAACGCCGAGTACGTCCGGTACGGGGTGATGCACCGGAACACCTTTTTGGACTCCCCCCGGCTGCTGGACCGGTATTTCCGGGTGCGGGGGCAGGAGCGGCTGATGTTCGCCGGGCAGATTACCGGGGTGGAGGGCTATGTGGAATCCACCGCCTCCGGGTGTCTGGCGGCGGTGGAGCTGGCCCGGCGGCTGGAGGGGAAAGCCCCTGCCAATTTCCCCCAGGAGACCGCCATGGGCGCCTTGGCCCTTTACATCAGTGACCAAAGTGTGGTAAACTTTCAACCGATGAATGTGAATTTCGGCCTGATTCCTCAGCTGGGCTACCGGGTGAAGGGCAAGCGGAACAAGAACGCCGAGATATCCCGCCGAGCCCTGGAGGCCCTGGCCAAGCTGGATTTGGATGTGTAGGGGCGGACATTGTCCGCCCGCGGGCGCGCAATGCGCGCCCCTACAGGGTCGCCCACTCCCGAAGCCTCAACCCCAGCCTGAGCCCGTGGGCGAAGGAGATGAGGTTTGCGGTCTCCAGCAGATCGAAGACCGGCCTGGGCAGGTCGCCGCCGGGGAAGAGGGACAGGCTCTGACGGAGCAGGTCTTCATATTCTGGGGAATCCTCAAAGACCAGGCGGCCCCGCTCCTGTTCGTCGTAGAAAAATTCTTGCAGTTGTTTGTCCATATGTAGCACCACCTATATGATATGGGTTTATATTATAATAAATTCGTATAAAAGTCAAGGGGGTATTTATGCTTCATAGAGATATTTTTTGTATCCGTCTAAAAAAATTGAGAAAAGAACGAGGCGAACAGCAGGTAGATTTGGCGGCTGCGATTGGAATAGCACAGACACAAATCAGCGCAATTGAAAACGGGAAGCAAGGCACCTCCTTTGATAAGCTGGCCGCCATCTGTCAGCACTACAACGTATCCGCCGATTATCTCCTGGGTCTGATTGACGAACCCAGGCCGCTGATGTAGGGGCGGACATTGTCCGCCCGCGGGCGCGCACTGCGCGCCCCTACAGCGCACTCAAGGAGACTGTGTAGGGGCGGCCTGTGGCCGCCCGTCAAACCGACCGCCGCAAAACAGAAAAGAGGGAAACAATGAAAATCATCGTAGACGCTATGGGCGGGGACAACGCGCCCCAGGCCCCGGTCATGGGGGCCATCCAGGCCAACAGAGAGGACGGGGTGGACATCGTCCTGGTGGGCAGGAGCGAAGAGATTCTGAAGGTCCTGGCCGACAACGGCATCAGCGACCTGCCCTCCGGGGTGGAAGTGGCTTACGCCAGTGAGGTGGTGGAGATGTGCGACGACCCGGCCACCGCCTTCCGCAAAAAGAAGGACTCCTCCCTCACCGTGGGGCTGACCCTGCTGAAAAACGGGGAGGGGGACGCGTTCATCTCCGCCGGCTCCACCGGGGCCCTGCTGTCCGGAGCCACCCTGGTAACCAAGCGCATCAAGGGCATCCGCCGGGCGGCCCTGGCCCCCGTGGTCCCCACGGGAAACGGCGGGGCGGTCCTGATCGACTGCGGCGCTAACGCCGAGTGTCCCCCGGAGTACCTGCTCCAGTTCGCCTACATGGGCTCCTACTACGCCGAGAAGGTGCTGGGCAGGCCCAATCCCAAGGTGGGCCTGCTGAACATCGGCGCGGAGCCCTCCAAGGGCACCGCCCTCCAGACCACCGTCTACCCCATGCTGGAGGCCGCCAAGGACGCCGGGCGCATCAACTTTGTGGGCAACGTGGAGGCCCGTGAGGCGGTGGAGGGGGCGGTGGATGTCATCGTTTCCGACGGCTACTCCGGGAACATCTTTCTGAAAACCATGGAGGGCACCGGGCTCTTCCTGGCCCGGCAGATGAAAAAGATGTTTACCGAGGGCCTGACCACCAAACTGGCCGCCCTGCTGGTGTCTGACGGGATCAAGGCCCTGAAAAAGACCATGGACTCCAGTGAGGTGGGGGGCACCGCCCTGCTGGGCATCTCCAAGCCGGTTATCAAGGCCCACGGTTCCTCCGATGCCAAGGCCATCCGAAACGCCATCGGCAAGGCCAAGGAGTACATCGCCTCCAACATCATCCAGGACATCACCGACAACATCGACCTCATGCGCCTGGATGCCCCGGCGGCCTCTGAGAAAGAATAAGCGCAGCCGCCTCCCCAGTCAGGGAGGCGGCTGTTTTACAGGTTGTATGTTTTGTCGAAATATGGTAGAATAACTGTGCTGTCCCACCCCATACCGACAGCGGAAGGGGGTGAGAACTGTGGAGCACATATTCAATCTTTTCGTGTCGGTTCTGGCAAACGTGGCGGCCCACTTCGTTTGCAAATGGTTTGACCGGCGCCGGTAAGGGACAGTGAGCCTGGGGATAAAAGGACCCCTGGAGAACGGCCATTCTCCAGGGGTCCGCCCCTTTTGTGAGAACTGTGGATGTCTCATCAATCTTTTAGCAGTTCTCATTATAGCACAGAGTTCCGACAGATGCAAGAGGAAAATCAGGTCAGGTTTTGGGCTTGGGCTTGCAGACCAGGGCCACCAGAAAGCCGAAGAAGATGGCCGCCGTGATGCCGCCTGCGGCGGCGGTAGAACCGCCGGTGAGGGCGCCGATCAGCCCGTCCTGGCCCACGGCCTTCTTGACTCCCTTGGCCAGCAGGTGGCCGAAGCCGGTGAGGGGCACCGTGGCCCCCGCGCCCCCCCAGTCCACCAGGTACTGGTACACCCCCACGCCGCTGAGGATTACCCCGGCGGTGACGTAGCTCACCAGTATCTTGGCCGGGGTGAGGGGGGTCTTGTCGATGAGGACCTGGCCGATGACGCACAAAATGCCGCCGCAGAGAAACGCTTTTAGATATTCCATGGCTGATACAACCTTTCCCACGGGCCGCCGAGGGCGGCGGCCCCTACGATTTCGCCGTTGAGATGGCGATGGCGTGGCAGATGCCGGGGATGCTCTCCCCCTGGAAGGCGGAGGTGGGGGAGTGGAGGGCCCCGGTGGGGCAGAAGAGGACATTTTTCCACTTGCCCGCCTTCATGTTGTTCAGGATATGCCCGGTGAGCACCGAGGCGCAGCAGCCGCAGCCTGACCCGCCGCAGTGGACATCCTGATTTTTGATATCGAATATCATCGCCCCGCAGTCGGCGTGGTTGTTGATCTGGATGCCGTCCTTCTTCAGCAGCTCAAGAAGCAATTCGCTGCCCAGCAACCCCAGGTCGCCGGTGACGATCAGGTCGTAGCTGCTGGGGGAGCGGCCGGTGTCGTTAAAATGGGCGGTGATGGTGGCGTGGGCGGCGGGGGCCATGGCCGCCCCCATGTTGTTGGTGTCGGTGATCCCCTTGTCCACAATCTTGCCCACGGTGACGTGGGTGATATAGGGCCCCGGCCCCTCCCGGGCCAGGACCGCCGCCCCGGCGGCGGTGGCCGTCCACTGAGCGGTGGGGGTGCGCTGGCCGCCGTACTCCAGGGGGGTGCGGTACTGCCGCTCCGCCGAGCAGAAGTGGGAGGAGGCCGTCACCGCCGCCCACTCCCCGAAGCCGCCGTCCAGGGTCATGGAGGCCAGGGCCAACCCCTCTCCCATGGTGGAACAGGCCCCGTACAGCCCGAAGAAGGGGATTTGCTGTTCCCGGGCGGCGAAGGAGGAGCCGATGCACTGGTTGAGCAGGTCGCCGGCGAAGAGCCAGTCCAGGGCGGAGGCCGCCTGCCCCGCCTTGTTCAGGGCCAGGCCCAGAGCCTGCTTCTGCATGGCGCTCTCCGACTTCTCCCAGGTGGATTCACCGAAGGTGTCGTCCCCGTCGATATAGTCGAAGGTGTCCGCCAGGGGGCCCTCCCCCTCCTTCTTGCCCGCCACGTTGGCCCAGCCGGCGAAGGAGGGCGGATTGGCCAGGGCCGCCGTCTGGGCGCCGATTTTTTTGGTCGTCATAGCTTCACCCCATCCAGCCGCCCCGCCGCGGGCGGGACGGACATATCAATTTGATAGAACAGGGCTAGTTTTCCGCAAGCGGGAGAAAATATGTTTGACCAATTCAATTATTTTTCGTATAATAGGGAAAACGAAAGGGGGACTGCCCTTGGAGCACGAGGTCTATATCGAGGCGGAGGTGGAAACGCCTCCCGCCGTGGAGGAACAGATCAGGCGGTCTGTCCTGGCCGCCCTGGAGGGGGAGGGGGTGGACGTGCCCTGCATTGTGGAGGTGTGCGTCACCGGCGACGCGGGTATCCGTCAGACCAACCTGGATATGCGGGGGGTGGACCGGCCCACCGATGTGCTGTCCTTCCCCATGTTCGAGCTGTCCCCCGGGGAGAAGCCCCGGCAGGAGTGGGCCGACCCGGACACGGACAAGGTCCTCCTGGGGGACATGATGATCTCCCTGGAGCGGGCCAACGCCCAGGCGGAGGAGTTCGGCCACTCCCCGGAGCGGGAGGTGTGCTACCTGGCCGTCCACTCGGTGCTCCACCTGCTGGGCTATGACCACCTGGACGAGGGCCCAATGAAGGCCCGGATGCGGGAACGGGAAGAGGCCATTTTGGGAAAGCTGGGGATTGCCAGGGAAGCACCGTAGGGGGCGGCGCCCTCGCCGCCCCATGTCCCAGAGGTATGGGCGGTATTTGAGAAGCGGGCCGCCGAGGGCGGCGGCCCCTACAGACAAATACAGCGAAAAAGAAGAAATGCCATGAAGAAAAAAATTCTGCTTTTGCTGGCCGCATTCCTGCTGGCCGGATGTCAGGGAGAAGAAAAAGCCATCCCCGTCTCCGCACCGGAGCCTAAAACCGCCCAGGAGCTGCTGGAGGAGCAGCCTGTGGACGAAACCCACGACGCCTTCCTGGTGGACACCGGCGGGCGGCTGGGGACCCTGCTGGTAAAGACGGAGCTGGTCCCCTATGAAGAGCCGGCGGAGCTGCGCTACTACCTGCATGTCTCCATCTGGGACCCGGCGGACCCGGAAGCGCCCATCCAAATGCAGGAGATCGACTGGGAAACCGTCCACTATGGGGAGCACCAGATTTTGGACGTGAATTTCGACGGTTACTCGGATTTCACCTATCTCTATGCCCGGGGCATCCAGGTGGAGATGTACCACTGTATGCTCTGGGACGAGGAGCAGGGGCTGTTTGAGGAGCTGCCGGTGTACGCCGAGATACCCTCGCCCAGTGTCCGGCCGGAGACCCGGACCATCGTCGGCTGGAGCCGCGACAGCGGCGCCGGGGACGGAACGACTCCGGTCTACCAGTGGGTGGACGGGGAGCTGGTCTGTGTGCGAAGGATCGAGACGTTCCCGAAGGACTGGGGGGATTCCGACAGCCCCTTTGTGCTGACGGTGGAGGAGCGGATCGGCGGGGAATTGACCGAGGTGTACCGCGTGGAATTTCCTCCAGATTCCGCAGAATATTTGACAGAGCAGATGAAATGGGAAGATTTAGACTACCATGGAGAAGCGGAGGGGTCATAGCAAGAGCGCCCGTGTAGGGGCGGCTATCAGCCGCCCGCCGGTTCAAATAAGCATGTCGTGGAAACGGGCGGATCATATCCGCCCCTACGAAATTTGAAAGGAGAAGCATTATGAAAAAAATCAAGCTGACCGCCATTGAGGACGAATTTGACGATTACGAGGAGATGGGCCGCCGGGAGGGGAAGAGCTGGAGCTTCGAGTTCGACCTGACCCCCTATATCGTCACCTGCGCCATGGCCTGCGGCATTATGTTTGTCACCCGCTTTGTGCGCAAGCATGTGTTCCACGAGGACCTGTACAAAAAATATCATTTCTAATTCATGAAGTCCGGGCAACCGCTCACACCCGGAAAGAAAGTGAGGATCATCTATGATTAAAAAATCCGGTATTATCACCATCTGCGGACGGCCCAACGTGGGCAAGTCCACCCTGACCAACGCCTTTGTGGGAGAGAAGGTGGCCATCGTCACCAGCAAGCCCCAGACCACCCGGAACCGCATCTGCGGCATCAGGAACCGGGGGGAGAGCCAGTTTGTCTTTGTGGACACCCCCGGCCTGCACAAAGCCCGCACCCGCTTGGGGGACTACATGGTCAACGTAGTCAAGGAGAGCGTGTCGGACGTGGACGCGGTGCTGCTGGTGGTGGAGCCCATCCCCAATGTGGGGGAGCCGGAGAAGCAGCTGATTCAGCGTATGAAAACCCTGAACTGTCCCGCTGTGCTGGCCATCAACAAGGCGGACACCCTTCCCCAGAAGGACAAGCTGCTGGAGGTCATCCGGGTATACAGCCGGGAGCACGACTTCGACGCGGTGGTACCCATCTCCGCCAAAACCGGCCAGGGAGTGGAGGAGCTGCTGGACGTGCTGGAGGGCTGTCTCCCGGAGGGGCCCCAGCTCTTCCCCGAGGATATGACCTCCGACCAGCCCGAGCGGCAGATGATGGCGGAGATTATGCGGGAGAAGCTGCTCCTGCTGCTGGACAAGGAGATTCCCCACGGCACCGCCGTGGAGATTACCCGCTTCGCCGAGCGGGAGGACGAGGTTATCGAGGTGGAGGCCACCATCTACTGCGAGAAGAACAGCCACAAGGGCATCATCATCGGCAAGGGAGGGGCTATGCTGAAAAAAGCTTCCACCCTGGCCCGGCAGGACATGGAGCGGTTTATGGGGACCAAGGTGTTTCTGAAAACCTGGGTCAAGGTGAAAGAGAATTGGCGGGACAACCCGGCGGCCATCCAGAATTTCGGGTATGTGAAGGAGTAAAATTTACCGCTTATAACCCCCGGTCAAACCGGCCAGCCTAATCTCAGAAAGGGAGGGCTGCCATATGGACGAGCGGGGACTTTGGGAGCTGTTTTGTAAAACCGGCCTGCCGGCGGTCTACCTGGCTATGGCAGGCCGGCGGCAGGAGGAAGAGTCGCGCTGCGAGGAGCCGGCTAAGACGGCCTTCCAGCCAAGAATTGAGAACGCATGACGGGGCTGCCCCGTCGTACATAGGAGAGAGGTCCATGCACATCACCACCAAGGCTCTGGTCCTCCGGTCGGTGGACTACAAAGAGCGGGACAAAATCCTGACCTTGTTCACCCAGGACCAGGGGAAGCTCACTGCCTCCGCCCGGGGATGCCGGAAAAAAGGGAGCGCCATCGCCGCCGGGTGCCAGCTGCTGGCCTGGTCGGAGATGGTGCTCTATGATTATCAGGGCCGCTGGGCCGTGAAAGAGGCGGCCGCGGAGCGTCTGTTTCAAGGGGTGCGGGACGATATCGGGCGGCTGGCCCTGGGGTGCTACTTCGCTGAGGTGACAGAGCTTTTGGCGGTGGAGGGGGAGGAGAACCCCGAGCTGCTGTCCCTGATTCTGAACAGCCTCCATGTGCTGGACAAGCTGCCCGACAAGCCGCTGCCCCTGGTAAAGGCGGTATTCGAGTGGAAGGCTATGGCGCTGGAGGGGTATGAGCCCCTCATCGGCGGCGGCGAGGTCAGGGGGGAGGGGGTATCCCTGCCTCTGTCCCTCCCAGCCCTGGCCGCCCTGGACCACATCGTCCACGGCGACCCCAGGCGGCTGTTCTCCTTCCGCCTGGAGGGGGAGGACCTGGAGCAGCTGGCCTCCGCCGCCGAGACCTACCTCCGTACCCAGCTGGAGCGGGGGTTTTCTACCTTGGATTACTACAAGAGCTTGCAGGTGGAGCAGGTCCTGCCTGGGCGCTGAACTATGCGGAAAGAAAGCACCGAAAATTGCCTTTTCGGTGCTTTGTATGATAATAAGCGGTTGAAATCGATTGAACTATTGGGCGTTCGCGCCTGGAGCCGCAAAACTCCAGGCGCTTGAAAGACCGGACTCCAGAATTTGGTCCATGCAGAGGGCAAAGCATTCCTGCCCTGCTTGAAACAGCAGGCTATATTGGGCAGGCCGCTCCCGAAACAGCTCCATGAACTCCTCGTGCTTCAGGAAACGTCCCGTTTCCAGCTGGTACTCGTCCAGCTGCCCCCCGGATTTGGACTCCGCCCGCTGAATCAGATTTTGAGCGATCTCCTGCATGGCAAAGCAGACAATGTCATTCATTTCATAAAAGTCAATATCTAACAGGATGCCTGCCGCATGGAGCAGCATTGCTTCTCCCATAACCACAATAACCCGCAGCCGTTTTCCTTCCCGGGTCGCGTAGCACAATTCGTAGTATTGGGCATTTGCAATTTCGTCCTTTGTGGAGTAGGTTCCAATATATTGGATGCTGCATCCAAGTATCTCCTGCAACGGGCTGACAATCATTGCCTGAATGACAGACCATTCGTCGTCGTGCTGTACAGGCGCCGTTTCGCCGGCCCCCGCTCCGAGAATGGCCCGGTCTTCAATAAGAATGTGGCCGGTCAGCCACCCGGTGCAAACGCCGATAAAGCGCTGCACCATTTCGGTGGAGTAATCCGACTCGTGGAGCAGGCGGTCCAGTTCCGGAAGGGTTTCAAACTTCATTCTGTCGTGGATTTTTTTGTGGGCCAAATAACGGGGGTATCCAATTTTGCGCATATAAGCTTCTTCTTCCGCAAAATGCTTGAGCGCATAGGCCTTGAAGTATTTGATGCCCTCCACGCAGGCAAATTTGTCCTCGTGCCGTTCCACATAAAGGTCCATAATTTTTTGCACAATGGCAAAAAGCCTGCAATGTGCCTGGTCTATAACCTCCACACCAATGTTAAACCGATCCTGCCATTGAATTTGCCGCATAGTATTTTCCCTCTTTTTTGCCGCCCGCAGGATTTCAGACGGCAAGGGTTCGTCACAGTGACAGCGCCCGGGTACAGCGCCGTCAATGTATCATATGCGCAAAGTCCGGTCTGTGTTTCTGCGGCGCGGCGGGCAAAGGCGACTTTGCGTGTCAAAAATAAAAACCCCCCGGCAGAGCCGGAGGGTTTTTCAAAGCTTACTGCTGGGCCTCGACCTGGCCGAAGGTACGGCCGTTATAGGTCAGGCAATTCTTGCACATACGGTGAGGCAGCCGGTAAGCCCCGCACTTGGGGCAGGTCACGATACCGGGAGTTTCCAGCTTCCAGTGGGAGCTGCGCCGTTTATCGCGCCGGGCCTTGGATACTTTTCCCTTGGGGACCGCCATGGGTGACACCTCCTTCGGCTGTGCCGGTCAGGGCACGTGAGTACTCACTCAGCTTCCTTATCCAACAGCTGCGCAAGGGCCGCCAGTCTTGGATCGACTTCAGGTCTGCACCCGCAGGGGCCGAGATTTAAATCGGCTCCGCACTTGGCGCACAGCCCTTTGCAGTCGTCTGAGCAAAGGTTTTTGGTATCCATCGCGAGGATGAAGGCGGTGGTGACGGCCTCGTCCAAGTCCAGCTCGGTGCCGTCCAGCAGGAGGATGTCGTCGTTTTCCTCGTCCTCCAGCTCCTGGGCCACCAGGTTGTCCAGAACAACCGTCATTTCCCGGGAAAATTCCTTCCCGCAACGGTCGCAGGTCAGCTCCAGCAGGGAACTGGCCTTTCCCTCCAGCACCAGGGCCCCGGCGTGGTTGGTCACGCTGCCCTCTGCCTGGACGGGATGAACCACGGGCCTGCCGCCGAAGAAATCCTCTCCGGACAGGTCCAGCTGGAATCGGAACGTCTTTTTTGCGTCCGGGACGTGGATGATATCTCGCAGCTCCAGGCGCATGGCGTTCCTCCCCGGGGATTCTCCCCATACTCGCAGAATGGTACGCAGGATATTATAAAGACTTTTCTTCCAAATGTCAAATACTTTTCACAAATTTCTCCACGAATTTTATTGACACCGGGAGCGGAATATGGTGAAATATTCCTTGCGGCCGGGAGGAGGGCCAGCCCTATGAAAGAATTTACCATCAGCAAAAACGACGCCGGGCAGCGGCTGGACCGCTGGCTGGCCAAGACCCTGCCCCTGCTCCCCGCGCCCCTGGCCCAGAAGTACATCCGCCTCAAACGGGTGAAGGTGAACGGCAAGGGGTCCAGGCAGGATGTGCGGCTGAACGTGGGGGATGTGCTCCAGCTGTACATCAACGACGAATTTTTCGACAAGCCCACCCCGGAAAACGCCTTTTTGTCTCTCTACCAGCCCAAGCTGAACATACTCTATGAGGACGAGCACATTATGCTGGTGGACAAGCGGCCGGGGCTGGTGGTCCACCCCGACGAGAACGAGCGGGTCAATACCCTGCTTACCCACATCCAGGCCTACCTGTACCAGAAGAAGGAGTGGTCCCCCTACCGGGAGAACTCCTTCGCCCCCGCCCTGTGCAACCGCATCGACCGGAACACCGGGGGCATTGTCATTGCCGCCAAGACCGCCGAGGGCCTGCGGGTGATGAATCAGAAAATCAAGGACCGGGAGCTGACCAAGCTGTATCTGTGCGTGGTCCAGGGGAAGCTGTCCCCGCCCCAGGGACGGCTGGAGGGATACATCTTCAAGGACGAGGTGAAAAAGCAGGTCTACGTTCGGAAAAGGCCGGAGCCGGGGGCCAAGACGGCCATCACCGATTACAGGACCCTGGCGGTGAAAAAGGGCCTGTCCCTGGTGGAGTGCGACCTTATAACCGGCAGGACCCACCAGATCCGCGCCCAGTTCGCCGCCGCAGGCCACCCCCTGATTGGCGACGGCAAGTACGGCGACCAGCGGGAGAACCGCAAGTATGGCCGCCGCGGCCAGGCGCTGTACGCCTACAAGCTGACCTTCCATTTTACCACCGAAGCCGGGCCGCTGGAGTACCTGAACGGCAGGACCTTTCAGGTGGAGGACGTGGATTTTGCAGAAGAATTTATTGCAGACCTTGCACAGGAGCCATGAGATATGATAGGATAGAGGCAGAAATTTCAAAAGGAGGCAATTTGCCAATGAAACAGGATATGATCGCCGTACTTGACCTGGGCAGTGAGGAGAATCCGAAAATCGCCCGTGAAATCCGCGCCCTTGGGGTCTATTCCGAGATACATCCCCACGACATTACCCTGGCCCAGCTGAAGGCCCTGCCCAACGTGAAGGGCATCATCCTCAACGGCGGCCCCAACCGGGTTGTCGATGGGGTGGAGATTGATGTCAGTCAGGAGATTTACGACTGTGACATCCCTGCCCTGCTGGTGGACCACCGGGGGGACGCCCCCTGGCCGGTGGACGATGGGGAGCGGGAGACTGCCCTGAAAAACTTCATCTTTACCATCTGCGGCGCCGAGGCCAACTGGAACATGGACAACTTCATCGCCGACCAGGTGGAGCTGATCCGCCAGCAGGTGGGGGATAAGAAGGTGCTGCTGGCCCTGTCCGGCGGCGTGGACTCCTCCGTGGTGGCCGCCCTGCTCATCAAGGCCATCGGAAAACAGCTCACTTGCGTCCACGTGAACCACGGTCTGCTGCGCAAGGGGGAGCCGGAGCAGGTGGTGAAGGTCTTCCGGGATGAGATGGACGCCAACCTCATCTATGTGGACGCGGTGGACCGCTTTTTGGATAAGCTGGCCGGCGTGGCCGGCCCGGAGCAGAAGCGTAAAATCATCGGCGGGGAGTTCATCCGCGTCTTTGAGGAGGAGGCCCGCAAGCTGGACGGCATCCAGTTCCTGGGCCAGGGCACCATCTACCCTGACATCATTGAGAGCGGCACCAAGACCGTCAAGGCCGTCAAGAGCCACCACAACGTGGGCGGCCTGCCCGAGGACCTGAACTTCCAGCTGGTGGAGCCGCTGAAAATGCTCTTTAAGGACGAGGTCCGGGCCTGCGGCAAGGCTCTGGGCCTGCCCGACAGCATGGTCTACCGACAGCCCTTCCCCGGCCCCGGTCTGGGCGTGCGCTGCCTGGGAGCCATCACCCGGGACCGGCTGGAGGCCGTCCGGGAGTCGGACGCCATCCTTCGGGAGGAGTTCGCCAAAAACGGCCTGGAGGGCAAGGTGTGGCAGTACTTTACCGCCATCCCGGACCTGAAGTCGGTGGGCGTCCGGGACAACCGCCGCACCGATGAGTGGTGCGTCATCATCCGGGCAGTCAACACCGTGGACGCCATGACAGCCACCGTGGAGAATGTGCCTTTTGACCTGCTTCAGCATATCACCGCCCGCATCACCGGCGAGGTCAAGGGTGTTAACCGGGTGCTCTTTGACCTGACGCCAAAGCCCACCGGGACCATCGAATGGGAATGAGTTTATAGAGCGGAACAGCCATTTTATAAAGAAAAATTGATATGATGCGGTCAAGACTGCCAGCCGGCCGTTTGACGGTACTTGGCCGTTTTATGAGGAGTTTGAAATTATGGGGAGCCGGGAAAAGATTCTGATTATTGACGACAGCTCGGTGCAGGCCGATATGCTGCGCATGATTCTGGAGAGCGATTACGACATTACCGTGGCCCACACGGCCGGGGCGGGGCTGCACCACGCCAAAGTGGGGAATTTTTCGCTGGTCCTGCTGGATGTCATCATGCCGGGGATGGACGGCTTTGGCCTGCTGTGCAAGCTCCAGGAGGAGGTTGTCACCAAGCATATTCCGGTGATTCTGATTACAAGCCTGCGGGATGCGGAGTATGAGGAGCGGGGCCTGGTACTGGGGGCGGTGGACTACATTACCAAGCCCTACCAACCGCCCATTGTCCGGGCCAGGGTGAATACCCATGTCAAGCTCTACCGCTACCGAAGCCAGCTGGAGCACCAGTCCATGGTGGACCCCATGACGGGGCTGCCCAACCGGCGCAGCTACGACCTTACCTGCCACGGCAAATGGCAGGAGGCCATCCGGTTCCGACAGCCCATCTCTCTGTGTATGTTCGACATCGACCGGTTTAAGGCCTACAACGACACCTTTGGACACCCCGCCGGGGACGCGGTCATCTGTTCCGTGGCCCAAATGGCCGCCACCCACCTGCGGCGCAGTACCGACTTTGTGGCCCGCTATGGCGGGGAGGAGTTTGTGGCCATTGTGATGGGCAACAGCGCCAAGAGCGCCGCGAACCAGCTGAAACAGATATGCAAGGCGGTGGAGAACCTGCATATCCCCCATGCCCCCAAGGCGGGCCAGTGGGTGACAGTCAGCATTGGCGGTGTCACCGTAGTGCCGGAGATGGGCGACTCCTATGATACTTATCTGAAAATTGCGGATACCATGCTCTACGACGCCAAGCGGTTTGGCCGCAATCAGGTGGTCTGGTCCACCACCCATATGGAGGAGCTTGAGGACTAAAGCGGCGCCCGGCCTTTTCATGGTTTCACCCTGAACAGGGGTGGATTGGGAAAAGCGGGTTTAGACAGAGTGAAAGGAGAAAAGAGATGGGACTGTTTGACGCATTCCGAAAAAGCCCCAAGGAGCGGCAGGCAGAGGAGGCGCATAGACGTGCCATGCGGGAGGACCTGGAGGTCTACTCCGGAATGCGGGTGGAGGTGACCAGCGGGGACGGGCGCGTTTTTGTGGTGGCCAGGCTGCTGGAGCTGCGGGGAGACCGGGCCCAGCTGGAGACCGGAGCCAACGGCAGTCTGATGACCCGGACGGACGAGCCAATGCAGGTGACCCTGCGGGGCTACAGCAGCAAGGAGGGCCGCGCGGTCAGCCTGGAGGGCGTGATACGTATGGGGGCCGGCAAGCTGTGGCAGGTGGAGCATCTGGCCCTGGTAGAGCGGGATGATCAGCGGGCCAATATCCGCGTGGAGACTGACTTTGACGGGGAGTTTGTTCTGCTGGGCCGGCCCAGCGTGCCGGAGGAGCGCTGCAAAATCAAAAATATGGGCATGGGGGGAATCTGCCTCAGCTCCCAGGCCCGGCGGGATGTGGGCGACAGGATTGTGCTGTGGGTAAAGGGGCTGCTGGAGCTGGATGACGTTCAGCTGCCCTGCCAGATTCTGCGCATTGACGACCGCAAGCCCGGTTATTTTGAGTACGGCTGCCGCTTCCTGACCCTGGATGAGGAGCTGGAGCGCCGGCTGTTCCGGGCGGTGTATGCCCTGTACCACGGGCTGTACTGAGGTGAGATTTTTTGGAATCGCAAGAAAAGTATTGAAATGAGAGCGGGGAATGTGATATACTGGAGCCACTATCGTACGCAGTACTTCAAATAAAGTGAGGATGTTATCTATGCGTAAGAGTATTAAGAGGACCGTATTTATCCGGATCATCGCGGCGCTGTTGTCGATTCTGCTGTTCAGCGGCGTAACTACCTTCAATCTTCTGCGGATCAAGGGAATGCAGGAGGAGAGCGCCCGGACGGTGGATGTCCTGAGCCGGGCCCAAACCGCCGAGGCGGCCCATTACAAATGGGCCATCACCCTGAGCAACGCCCTGTATGCCAACGGTCAGTTCCCCGGGACTGACGACACCCAGTGCGTCCTGGGCCAGTGGGTCTACGGTGAGGCGGGGACGGATGACGCGCAGATTCTGTCCCTGCGCAGCGAAATACAGCCTCTGCACAAGCAGCTGCACCAGTCAGTGGGTGAGGTTCAGGCGATGATGTCCGACCCCGCCAAGGCTCAGAGCTACTATCAGAATACCATTCAGTCAAACCTGACTACCCTAGTGGGCAAGCTGGACAAGGTGATTGAGCGGGCCTCTTCCATGAATAAGGAGAGCGCCAACCAGATGAGCTCCACCATTATGATGATGCAGGCCATTACCGCCGTCTGTCTGGTGCTGGCCCTGTTCTGCCTCATCAGCCTGGTACTCTATGTGCTGAAGCATGTCCTGGCCCCCATCCTGCACATCACCCGGCAGGTACAGCCCCTCCATGACGGCAGTCTGGATTTGGCGCTGGAGCTGAACAGCGACGACGAGCTGGGCGATCTGGCAGGTACTCTGGAGAAGTCCATGGAGCTGATCCGGGGCTACATATGGGATTTGAACCGCATCATGGAGCAGCTGGCCAAGGGCAACTTCGATGTGAAGACCGCCACCCCCTTTATCGGCGATTTCCGCTCTATCGAGGAGTCCATCGACGTGCTTACCACCCGGCTGTCCGCCACCATCGACAATATTTGTCAGGCCCAGCATAAGGTGTCCGGCAACGCGGAGCACCTGTCCAGCGGCGCCCAGAGCCTGGCCCAGGGCGCCACAGAGCAGGCCAGCGCCGTGGAGGAGCTGTACGCCACCCTGGACTCCCTGTCTCAGAACGCGGCCCAGAATGTGGCCTCCGCCGCCGAGGCGCAGGAAAACGCCCGCCTCACCGGCGAGCAGGTGACCATCAGCGGACGGCAGATGGAGGACATGGTGGCCGCCATGAAGGACATTACCGAGGCCTCCCAGCAGATCGAAAAGATTATTGCCACCATTGAGAATATTGCCTTCCAGACCAACATCCTGGCCCTGAACGCTGCCGTAGAGGCCGCCCGGGCCGGGGCCGCCGGCAAGGGCTTTGCCGTGGTGGCCGACGAGGTGCGCAACCTGGCCTCCAAGTCTGACGAGGCTGCCAAGGCCACCAAGGGCCTGATCGAAAATTCCGTCCAGGCCACCGAACGGGGCAGCCGGATCGTGGATGAGGTGTCGGCTACCTTGCAGAAGACTCTGGACCTTGTTACCCGCTCCAACGATGCCATCAGCGTGATTACCCGGGCTGTGCAGTCCGATGCCGAGTCCATCTCCCAGGTCACGGAGGGGATTGGACAGATTTCCGCTGTGGTCCAGAGCAACTCCGCCAGCAGCGAGGAGTCCGCCGCAGTCAGTGCCGAGCTCTTTACTCAGGTGCAGCGAATGGAGGAGCAGACCAGGCGCTTCAAGCTGAAAGCCTGATTGATTTTAAGATGTCCAACAAGGGGATGGACGGCAGCGGCCGCCCATCCCCTTTCATATTTTGCAACCTTTTTTGGGAAAACCGTACTGATAAGGTGAAAGCGCTTTTCAATACCGAAAAGAGGGGCCTGATATGGAAGACAGACAGATCATAGAGCTCTACTGGAAGCGAGCGGAGGACGCCATCCGGGAGACTGACGTAAAGTATGGCCGGCTGTGCCACTATATCGCCCAAAATATTCTGGCCAGCCCGGAGGACAGCGAGGAGTGCGTCAACGATACCTGGCTGGGGCTTTGGAACGCCATCCCGCCCCAGCGGCCCAGCCGGTTATCCGCCTTTGTGGGGCGGATTACCCGCAACCTGGCGCTGAAGCGTTTTGACTACCTCACCGCCGCCAAGCGCAGCCCGGAGGCAATCTGCTCCCTGGAGGAGCTGGGGGACTGCGTTTCAGGGCGGGCCAGCGTAGAGGACGAGCTGGAAAACCGGCGAATGGAGGAGGCCATCGACACCTTCCTCTGGTCCCTGGGGGAGGAGAAGCGGACGGTTTTCATCCGCCGCTACTGGTACTTCGACTCCATCGACGTTATCTGCCGCCGCACCGGCTATTCCCGGAGCAAGGTGAAGTCCATGCTCTACCACACCCGCCAAAAGCTGCGGGACTATTTGGAAAGCGAGGGATTTGAACTATGAACGAGAGACAATTTGCCGACCGCATCGGAAACATCGACGGCCAGCTGGTGGAGGAGGCGCGATACCGCAGGCGAAACAGGGGAGGTGGCTTGCGCCGCTTTCTGGCAGCGGCGGCGGTGCTGGCCCTGATGGCGGTCAGCTTCACCGTGGGGGCGCTGGCCTTCAGCCGGGAGGTCCCGATAGAACAGGAGACCATTGAGCTGCCCGGCGTTGGGCTGAAGCTTGTCCTGCCGGACAGCTGGAAAGGACGTTACAGAGTTGTCATGGATGAGGATACGCTGGGGTGCGATGTCTATGTCAAGTCGATCTATGAGCAGGAGGGGGAGTGGGCTGAGGCTGGGCTCCTGTTCGGGGTGTATAAGGAGTATGATTACCCTCTGAGCCAAAAGGAGATCGACGAGCTTACCCATGCCTCCAACTGGCATTTCTTTTCCACACCGGACGCGACTTATGTTATCTCCTATGCCGGAGATGTCCAGTGGGACCCCAGCGATCCGGAACAGGAACAGGTATTCCGTCAGATGCGGGCTGAAATTGACCAGATTCGTTTTCTTGTAGATGGTATTCCGGTGCATTAGCTGTGTGATTTGGAAAGAGAGGTATCTAGCGATGGAAAAAAGAAAAGTTTACAGGCAGGCTGGAATCGGGGGCTTCCGCCGGTTTCTGGCAGTAGCGGCGGTGCTGGCCCTGATGGCCGCCAGCTTTACTGTGGGGGCGCTGGCCTTCAGCCGGGAGGTCCCGGTAGAACAGGAAACCATCGAGCTGCCCGGCATTGGCCTGACGCTCATTCTCCCGGACAGCTGGAAGGGGCGTTATGAGGTGGAGAAGGATGAGGGTGAATCCTGGTGCAGGGTCTACGCCAGGTCAGTCCTGGAAAAAAAACCGGAATGGGGAGGGGCGCTGTTCTATGTGGACAGGTCCTATGACAGACCCATGACGCCCGAGGAGTTGGATGAGATTTCTCCGATAGCCTGCCGGTACCTGTTCTCCACAGCAGGAGGCACCTACAGCATAAATTACGCCAGCGATGTCCAGTGGAACCTGGAAGACCCGGAGCAGGAGCGGGAATATCGTCAAATGCAGGAAGAAATCAGCCAGATACGCTTTCTGGTGGACGGCGTCCTGTCTGACTGACGCAAAAATACCCGGATTCTCGGTGAGAGAATCCGGGTGCTTAATATTCGAAAGTGTAACTCTCGTAGGCGTTGATGACCTGGGTGTCCCCGTAGGAGGACAGCCGTGGGATGTCCTGGCCGTAGCTCATGTGCATGTGCCCATGGATAAAATAGCGGGGCTTGTATCTGTCCATCAGGCCGTTGAAGGCGTCGAAACCGGTGTGGCACAGGTCCTCGCCGTCGTTGAGGCCCAGAGCGGGGGCGTGGGAGAGCAGGATGTCGAACCCGCCCCTGCGGTGCAGGTCCAGCCTGCGGCGCAGGACCCGCCGGTCCATCTGCCGCTGGGTGTACTGGTGTTCCCCCGCCGGCTTGTAGCGGATAGAGCCTCCCAGCCCCAGGATGCGCACCCCCTGATAGGTGTAGAGCTTATCCTCGATGCAGATACATCCCTCCGGGGGGACCTGGGCATACCGGTCGTCGTGGTTGCCGTGGACATAGAGCACCGGGGCGTGGGCAAAGGTGACAATAAAAGACAGATACTGGGGCTTTAAATCGCCGCAGGAAAGGATCAGGTCGACCCCCTCCAGACGGCGCCGGTCCAGATGCTCCCAGAGCCAGGGAGATTCCTGGTCGGACAACGCCAAAATTTTCATCGGTTCAGCAGTCCTTTCAGCGGGTTGAGGCTCTGGTTCTTTTTGACCGAAAAGGCCTTGTGCAGCTGAAGGAAGCCGTCTTTCAGGTCGGACTGGGTAAAGCTCTTCACCTGGTCGTAACCGAAGAACTCCAGGTAGAGCAGCATGGCGTCGCCCAGGGTGAGGCGGGTGGACAGCTCTTTGGCGTCCTTATCCCCGTAGAGGGCGGCGAAGCGGGAGTAGAAGCTGTAGAACTTCCGGCGCTCATCCTCCGTCCAGGTCTCATCCGGGGCCTTGCCCACCGCCTCCTGGAGGCGGGCAAAGCGGCCTGTTCCGCTGAACCACAGGTAGTTGATCTTGGACAGGCTGTAGAAGTCTGCAAATTCGTAATAGATGTTGCTGGCCTTGGAGCCGTCCTTGGCGGGGAGGATGCGGGTGACCTCGGCGGGGATGCTCACCGCACCGAACCAGCGCAGAACACTAACCCGCTTGTGCCCCTCTACCACGTAGAAGGTGTGCATATACTCATAGACCTTGATGGCGTCGGTGATACCCTCGTCCATGTGGGCCTTGCACAGGGTAGTCCACTTGTGGCAGAACTCCGAATCCTCGTCCATCAGGGGGAGGAAGGAGTGGGAAAAGGCCTTGCTGCGCCCGGCGGAGCGGGTGCCCACGATAAGCTCGATGGGGATTTCCACCAGACCCAGGTCCACCTCACCGCTGGTGGTTTCGGCGGCCAGAATCTCGTCCAGAACGGGCAGATAGGGGGAAGCGCCCCGGGCCTGAGAGCGTTTGGTCTCTTTCAGGCCCTGCTGTCGGGCCTTGCGGTACTCTTCCAAATACATTGGAAACATCTCCTTTCAATGGAGGATACCCGGTTTTGGAGAGTATACCACAGGAGATACAGCCACGCAAGGGGAAATACCACCAAAGCTTGGAGAATATAGGATTTGTTCTTCTAATGGGTTGCGAAAAAAATAAATCTGTACTATAATGTTTTTGACAAAATATTTGCGGCTGTGTGCCGTATTTTTGGGAGGAAGAACAAATGAAGCAAGAGCTTATCGAATGCGCCCTGACCCATGGCCGAAGGTACGTACGTTATGGCAAGCCGGCCAGCTATATCCCGGAGCTGGCCTCCAAAAACCCATCCAAGCTGGGGATTGCAGTGTGTGACATGGAGGGCAAGATGATCATGGCGGGGGACTGCGAGGACAAATTTACCATGCAGAGCATCTCCAAGGTCATTGCCCTGATTCTGGCCCTGGAGCACAACGGCTTTGACAATGTATTCTCCAAGGTGGGAATGGAGCCCACCGGCGACTCCTTCAACTCCATGGTCCGCCTGGACCACCTGATTAACAACAAGCCTTTCAACCCCATGATTAACGCCGGAGCCATTGCTGTTGCCAGCACCATCCGGGGCGGTACCCTGGATGAGCGCAAGGAGGCCTGCCTCAGCTGTGCCCGAAAGCTCACCGGAAACCCGGACCTGGGGGTGGACTACGAGGTGTTTCTGTCGGAGTCTGAAACCGGCTTTAAAAACCGGGCCATCATTTACCTGATGCGGTCCAACGGCATCATCGAGGGCAACTGTGAGGAACACCTGGAGCTGTATTTTATGCTGTGCTCTCTGGCGTGCAGCTGCAAGGACCTGGCCTTCTTTGCCGCTACTTTGGCCAACAACGGCGTCAGCCCGGTGACGGGGGAGCGGCTGATTCAGCCCAGGGTGGTGCGGCTGGTGCGGTCGCTGATGGTCACCTGTGGGATGTACGACTACTCGGGAGAGTTTGCCGCCACTGTGGGTATGCCCTCCAAGAGCGGCGTGGGGGGCGGCATCATCTCCTGCGCCATCGGCAAATACGGCATCGCTACCTACGGTCCCTCGCTGGATGACAAGGGCAACAGCATCGGCGGGCTGAAGATTATGGAGTACCTGTCTGATAACATGGGGCTGAGCATATTCTGATTTCTGCGGGGCGGCCGAAGGGCCGCCCCGTTGCTCCCTTAAAATATAATGAATTAATTATATTATAAGAGCATAAACGGCATTTTACAGATAAAGCTTCTTCCGCTATACTGGTGACAGCGATTCAAGGAGGGAGCTTTTTTATGACTGACATGCACAATCTGACTCGTGGTCCCATCAGCCGGCAGCTGATTGCCCTGTCTGTGCCGCTGCTGGCGGGCAACATCCTCCAGCAGCTGTACAACACCGTGGACGCGGTGGTGGTGGGCCGCTTTGTGGGGGACAGCGCCTTTGGCGCGGTGGGGGTGGCCGGCTCGGTGATGAACCTGTTTCTCTTCCTCATCAGCGGCGGCTGTGACGGGGTGGGCACCCTGCTCTCCCAGTTCTACGGGGCGGAGGATGGAGCATCCTTCCGGCGGGAGTTTTACCTCTCCGGGGTCTTTGGCGCAGGGGTGTCAGTGATTCTTACGGCGTTGGGCCTGCTGGTGCTGCCCGCGCTGCTGTCCATCCTCCAGACCCCGGACCGCGTGGCCATACACGCGATGGACTATCTGCGTATCATCTTTTTGGGCTTTCCCGCCGCATTTGCCTACCATCTGTCCTCCGGTGTGCTCCGGGCGGTGGGCAACACTAGGGCGGCCCTGTTTTTCCTGGCCCTGTCTATGGGGGTCAACCTGGCGCTGGACCTGACCTTTGTGGCGGGACTGTCCATGGGGGTGGCTGGGGCAGCCCTGGCCACCGTACTGGCTCAGGCTCTGGCCGCCGGGCTGTGCGGGGCCTATCTGCGGGCAAAATTTCCGGAGCTGATGTTTCACCGGGAGGACATGGTGATGGACGTTCCGATGCTAAGGCGCACCGCCCATTTCAGCTTTGTCACCGCCCTGCACATGTGCAATCTGTACATCGGCAAGCTGTTGGTCCAAGGGACGGTGAACTCCCTGGGGGAAGACGCCATTATCGCCTTTACCGCCGCCACAAGGGTGGAGGGCTTTGCCAACTCCTTTGGTGACAGCGGCGCGTCGGCAGTGGCTGTCTTCACGGGGCAGAACACTGGGGCGGGGGAGCGGGCCAGGGTCCGGGAGGGCTTCCGGCGGGGACAGAAGCTGCTCTTTGGGTTTGGCGTTTTTATGTCTCTGGTGATGCTCCTGGGGGCGGAGCCCTTTCTGCGGCTGGTGCTTCCCAGAGGCAGCGAGGCCGGTTTGGGGCCCGCCATGGGCTATCTGCGGCTGGTGGCCTGCTTCTATGTGTTCAACTTTCTGGGCAGTGGACTGGCCGGTTATTTCCGGGGCCGGGGCTTGGTCAACATCCCGGTGGCCGGCGCCACGGGACACATCTCCCTGCGGGTGGTGCTGTCCTTTCTGCTGGCCCCCCGGATGGGCCTGCCCGCCGTGGCGCTTGCAACAGGGCTGGGCTGGATGGGCGTGGTCGCCTTCTGGACGGCCCTGGTCCGGAGGGACCTGGGGCGGCCCGACTGAAAATGGTGTAAAAATACCGCAAAATCTTTGAATTTTGCGGTATTTTTATAAATTTACCATTGCTTTTTCCGGTTGATGTGATATAATAGCTGCGGCACTTGGAATATTATGCCATTCAGACGTAAAAATAAGAGGCTTTTTCAGTTTTTTGCTGGCTATGTACACAGATGAGGGCGGAAAGGGCGTGATTCCCTGTGGATGATTATTCCTTCTCAATCTTTCCCAATGAAAATTTTCTGGACCTCCGGCTGTATCAGTACGGTTGGGAGCAGTGCGCGCCCCTGCACTCCTTTGGCCCCTTTGTGCGCAACCACTATCTGTTTCACTATGTGCTCTCGGGACAGGGGTATCTGGACTCCGACGATTCGGATGGCATGACCCGGAAGTATGAGCTGGGCGAGGGGGACGGATTTCTGATCTGTCCCGGACAGGTCACCACCTACTCCGCGCACAAGACAGACCCCTGGAAATACGTCTGGCTGGAGTTTGACGGCCTGCGGGCGGCGGAGTATGTGGAGAGCGCCGGGCTGGGCCCCAGCCAGCCCGTCTACCGCCCCCTGAGCGGGGCTCAGGGGGATATGGTCCGGGACTCCATGCTCTATATTGCCGACCACCCCGACGCCTCCGCCCTCCATCTGGTGGGCCACCTTTGCCTGTTCATGGACGGGCTGATTCAGACCTCCGCCACCCGAAAGGAGCTTCACGGCGGGCAGCTGCGGGACTTCTACATCCAGGAGGCCATCACCTTTATGGAGAAGAACTACCCCCGGGAGATCACGGTGGAGGATGTGGCTGACGTGTGCAAGCTGAACCGCAGTTACTTCAGCAAGATTTTTAAGGAGAATATGGGCTGTCCGCCCCAGGAATTTTTGATCCGCCTGCGGCTGTCCAAGGCGGCCGACCTGATGAAGGGCACCGGCAGCTCCATCGGCTCCATCGCCGCCCAGTGCGGCTACCCCAACCAGCTCCACTTCTCCCGGGCCTTCCGAAAGCGTTACGGCCTGTCCCCCAGAGAGTGGCGGGTTCAGAATCAGATCAAACGAAAGCGGTGACCGTCAGGCCACCGCTTCTTTGTTGTTTATTGAACCGCGGACAGATACAGCTGCATGGGCTGATAGTCGTCCAGGATTATGGGCAGGGGCCAGCCGGCATTCATGAGAACGTCGCCGGGGTATGTATCCCCGCCGTTGACCTGATAGGTCAGCGCCGGGTCCAGCCCCTTGAGCCGCAGGGTGTGGAAGGGGGCGGAGGCGTGGACGGTACCGGTGACCAGAGACACCAAAGCCTCCCGCCGGTCGGGGGAAACCTGCTCCCAGGCGGTGAAAGGCCCGTTTTGGAAGGGGTCGGTGAGGCGGTAGTAATCCCCGTTCTGGATCAGGTCGTAGTGCTCCTTAAAGAAGGCCACCTGCCGCTTGATAACCTCTTTCTCCTCCTGGGAGGTCTCGTTCAGGTCCATTTCATAGCCGAAGGTGCCGGTCATGGCCACCACCCCCCGGGTCTCCATGGAGACGGACCGGCCGGTCTGGCCGTTGGGGACGGCGGAGGCGTGGGCCCCCATGGTGGAGATGGGGTAGCAGAAGGAGGTGCCGTATTGGATGCGCAGGCGGTCCACGGCGTCGGTGTTGTCGCTGCACCAGATCTGGGGGGTGTAGTAGAGCATCCCGGCGTCGAACCGGCCGCCTCCGCCGGTACAGCCCTCAATGAGGATGTGGGGGTAGTCCCGGCGCATCTGGTCCAGCAGCTCATAGACCCCCAGGATGTAGCGGTGGAACACCTCCCCCTGGCGGCTGGCGGGCAGGGCGGCGGACCACACGTCGGTGAGGGAGCGGTTCATGTCCCACTTTACATAGGAAATTTCGGCGCTGTCCAGCACCTTCCGGATGTCGGCGTAGACGCGGTCCCGGACCTCCTTCCGGGAGAAGTCCAGGGTGAGCTGGCTCCGCCCCCGGGTGCGGGGCCGGCCGGGGGCCCCCAGGGCCCAGTCGGGGTGGGCGCGGTAGAGGTCGCTGTCCTCGCTGATCATCTCCGGTTCAATCCAGATGCCGAACTGCATGCCCAGCGCCCGGATGCGGGGAACCAGGGCCTCCAGTCCTCCGGGGAGCTTCTCCTCGTTGACATACCAGTCTCCCAGGCCGCCGCAGTCGTCGTCCCGCTTGCCGAACCAGCCGTCATCCATGACAAACAGCTCAATGCCCAGAGGGGCGGCGGAGGCAGCGATGTCCACCAGCTTTTCCGCGCTGAAGGTGAACTCGGTGGCCTCCCAGTTGTTGATGAGCACCGGGCGGCGCCGGCCCCTCAGAGGGTCGTGAATCAGATTGTCCCGGATGGCCCGGTGGAACTGCCGGCTCATCTGTCCAAAGCCGCTGGGGGAGCAGACCAGCGCCGCCTCGGGAGAGGTGAAGCTCTCGCCGGGGGCCAGCGTCCAGCAGAAGTGGTAGGGGTTGATGCCCAGCAGCAGGCGGTTGTGCTCCAGCTGGGTGCGCTCCACGGCGGCCAGAAAGTTGCCGCTGTACACCAGGGCCGCGCCGTAGCACAGGCCGTGGTCCTCGCCGGCACTATGGTCACAGAGGATGACAAAGGGGTTGTGGTGGTGGCTGGAGGTGCCCCGCACGCTCTCCACGCTCTGGACGCCGGGGCGGAGGGGAGCGCGGTTCAGGTTGCGCTCCAGGGCGTGACAGCCGTCGAAGGTGATGAAGTCGTAATCCCCGTTGTCCTGAAAGTCCAGGCACAGGGAGGCGCACCGGCGCAGGCGGACGCGCTCCGTTCCCAGATTGGTCACCCGAACCGCCCGGGTAATCAGGTCATATCTGTCCAGTACGCCGTAATACAATTCCACCTGCATCTGCGTGGAGATATCCTCCATGCGGAGGACCAGGGTCTCCCACTCGCTGCCGCCCCAAAAGGCGGGAAGGCCCTCCAGGCTGTATTTGCCCTTGCGGAGCTCATAGTCCACATAGCGCAGGTCGGCCAGGCAGCTGCCGTCCTCCGGCTCGAACTCGATGGAGGGCAGGCGGAAGTCCCCCACCCCGCAGGTGGAGTACTCCTGAGGCAGGGTGTCCAAAGAGTAGTCCCGGCGGTGGCCCGCCTCACTGGGATTGGGGGAGGCCCCCCGGTCGGCGTATTGGATCAGGTAGGACAGATCGCCGCCGCTGATCCGGGGGCCGTAGTAAGTGTGGAGCAGAACGTTGTACTGGTCGGCTTTCATCTGATAGGTGGTGTTTTGGGTGTGCAGGGTGAAAACCTTGTTTGTCTTGTCGAGTACGATCATAGGGATACCCCCTAAAAGAATTTTCGGGCTGATTGTACGGTATTTTCTTCCGGAACGCAAGACCATATTTTTGACAAATCGGTGCTGCGATTCCCGGAACAATTTGTTTAGGGGAACAGCCCCGGCACTTGTAAAAATGTCGAGGCTGTTCGGAAAGGGGAAGGAGAGAAAAGAAGAACGCTTATTTGCCGCCGGTGGTGGCGATGCCCTCGATAAACTGTTTCTGGAAAATCAGGTACAGAATCACCATGGGCAGCATGGCCAGCAGGGAGCCCGCCATCAGGATGGGGAAGTTGGTGGTGAACTGGCCGCGGAGGGTAGCCAGGCCGGAGGAGAGGGTCATCATATTCAGGTCGGAGTTGACCACCAGGGGCCACATCAGGTCGCTGTACGCGAACACGGCGGTGAAGATGGTCAGGGCGGCCACGGAGGTGCCGGTGAGGGGGAACATCACCTTATAGAAGGTCTGCCACTGGTTGCAGCCGTCCAGGTACGCGGCCTCGCCGATCTCCTTGGGGATGCCCAGATAGGTCTGCCGCAGGAAGAACACGCCGAAGGCGCTGACGATGCCGGGGAAGACCAGGGCGAAAATGGTGTTGGCCATCCCCATCTTGGCCACCATCTGGTACTGGGGGATGATGAAAATCTGAGAGGGGAGGGACATCTGCACCAGGACGATGCCGAAGAGCAGCTTCTTGCCCCGGAAGTTCAGCATGGCGAAGGCGTAGCCGGCCATGGAGCTGAAGGCCACGGCGCAGATCACACGGAAGAAGATGAGCAGGCCGGTGTTCAGATACAGCTTCAGGAAGGGCAGGCTCTTCATGGCGTCCCCGAAGTTGGAGGTAATCATCTCCTTGGGGAAGATGGTGGGGGGCACCTGCATACTCTCGGGGACGGTTTTCAGGCTGGTGAGGATCATCCACACGAAGGGGAAGATCATGATGAGGGCGCCGAGAATCAGCGCGGCGTATGTAAGGACGGTCATCCGCTTCTGGGAGGCCTCTAAAGAACTTTTTTTCATTTTCTTACTCCTCCTTACACGTCGTAGTTGACCCACTTCTTCTGGCCGTAGAACTGAATGACAGTAATCATGCCGATGAGCAGGACGGTCCAGATGACGATGGCGGAGCCGGTGCCGCGGCTGCCGGCCACGAAGGACTCCCGGTAGAACAGGTACATCAGGCTCTGCACGCTGGTGACGGCCGGGTTGGTGTCCTCCACCATCATGTAGATCAGGTCGTACACCTTGACGGCGGACATCAGGCGCATAATCATCACCACGAACAGGGTGGGGGAGACCATGGGCAGGGTGATGGTGAAGAACTGCTTCACCTTGCCGGCGCCGTCGATGCTGTTGGCCTCGTAGAGGGTCTTGGGGATGGTCTGGAGTCCGGCCAGCAGGAGGACGGCGTCATAGCCGATGTTGCTCCAGATGGCCACAATGGCGCAGGAGATCATGACAAACCTGGGGTCGGTGATCCAGCCCACGTGGGTGCCCAGCACCTGGTTGAGGATGCCGTACTCGCCGTTGAAAATCCAGCGCCACACCATAGTGACGGCGGCGGGGGCGCACACCATGGGCAGGAAGAAGATGGTGCGGAAGCCGCCCTTGAACTTGATCTTGGCGTTCAGGAGCATGGCCACCAGCAGGGACAGGAACAGGCCCACGGGGACGGTGAGGATACAAAACAGGATGGTGTTCCAGGTGGCCCGCCAGAACTCGCCGTTCTGGAAAATCTCGGCGTAGTTGCCCAGGCCGATGAATTTGTAGTGGCCGAAGCCCAGGTGCTCACAGAAGCTGGTGTAGATGGTCTGGACAAAGGGCCAGATGTTCAGCACCACCAGGCCGATGATGGTGGGGGCCACCATGATCCAGCCCCAGTTTTCTTCCCGCCGGGCGGCGGGGGACAGTTTGTTGTTCACAGAAAATCCTCCTCTCAGTCTCCCGCCAATTTCTTGGCGGTCTCGGTGTCTACGATCTTCTGCATGTTGGCCAGGCCGGTGTCGATGTCCACCTGGCCGCTGTAAATGCGGATCAGCTCATCGCCCACAGGGCTCTTCCACTTGGGACGGGCGGAGTTGTTGACGCACTGTACGCTGTATGCGAACTGGTCCTCGATGACCTGGAGATTCAGGTCGTAGCCCGCCTTTTCAAAGGCGTCGAAATAGGGCTGCTCGGTGCCGTTGTAGGCGGAGATGGCCGCGCCGTAGGAGCTGGCGATGTTTTGGGCCTCCTCGGTGCCGAAGAACTTCATTACTTCCAGGGCGATGTCCCGGTGCTTGCCCCGGGCGGCGGTGGCATAACACAGGCCGTTGGACATGGTGGCCCGGCCGTCGCCCTCAACAGGGTCAGGGCACTTGGGCAGAGGGGCGACGTTCCATTTGCCGTCCATGTTGGGATAGCTGGTGGCCTTGTTCATCAGTTCCCAGTTGCCCTCGATGTACATGGAGCCCATTTCAGAGAAGAAAGCGGTGCCGGGCTGGGTCTCGGCGAAATAGGTCTGGTTGGGGCACCACTCGTTGTCCTGGATGCCGATGTAGAACTTCATGGCCTTCTCAGTGCCGGGCTGGGTGAAGCCGGCCTGGGTCTTGTCCTCGTTGAGGATATAGCCGCCGGCCTGATAGACGAAGCTCCAGTAGCCCAGATGGTCCTCGGCGTAAGCCATGAAGCCGTATTTGCCGGTGGCGTCGTAAATCTTGGCGGAGGCGTCAAGCATGTCGTCCCAGGTCCAGTTTTCGTCGGGATAGGCCACCCCGGCGGCGTCGAACATCTCAGTGTTATACACCAGAACCAGGTTGTCCTTGTCCTTGGGCACGCCGTACATCCGGCCGTCGGAGCCGCTGGCGTTGCCGATGGAGATTTCGGAGAAATGGTTCTGGTAGTAATTGGGCTCCACGTCGTCGTAGAGCTCGGTGACATCGGCCAGGATGCCGAAGTCGGCGTAGTACAGAATTTGGTTGGTGTGCATCCAGAAGATGTCGGGCATGGTGTTGGACTCAGCGGCGGCCTCCAGCTTGGTCCAGTACTCGTTCCAGCTGGTCACCTGGACCTCGATGGTCACATCGGGGTGCTTGGTGGTATAGGCGTCGCAGATGGCCTGCATGCTGTCACGCTGGGCCACGTCCCAAATCTGGAACTTGAGATGGGTCTTGCCATCTGACGCGCCGCACCCGGACAGGGACAGCAGCAGCGTTATGGCCAAGACCAGGGAAACGATGCGGGGAATCTTTTTCATAACTCCACTCCTCTGCTTTTTAGTTGTGCCACACTTCAAAATGTACATAACTACGAGAGAAATAATAATACTGTCCCCGGCCCTGTGTAAATAGACTGGATTTAACGAAATATACCCGGATGTTGGAAATGCAACAAGAGGTATGAACTGGGACAACATTTTGGTATATTCCTGAAAAATTCATTGATTCTGCACAGCTGCAAGGGTTTCGGTTTGTATAAAACGTAAAAACGGCGGTAAAAAAGCCTCGAAAAGCGGAGACAGGACAAAAATATATGGCACTATGCGCGTTTCAATACAAATTGCTTTTCGGCTTCCGCAACTGGCTCTTGCATGGGAGCGCGGGTGTATGATATAGTGTCAGCACGACAGCGTTAATGGGAGGTATTGAAAATGGTCCGAAAAAATTCTGCATTCAGCCGCCGGCTGGAGCGGCACTATGATGAGCTGAAATGGCTGTATGAGGAGCTGTATCACGACGGGCAGTCCTTCGACTACTTTGTCGGGATGCTGGAGCGCTGCTGGGGAGAGCGGAAGAAGCCCCTCCGGGATCAGGACGTGAAGCGGGAGGACGACCCGGACTGGTACCGCCGCCGGGACCTGCTGGGCATGATGCTCTATGTGGACGCCTTTGCCGGGGACCTGAAGGGGGTGGAGGAAAAGCTGCCCTACCTGCGGGAGTGCGGGGTGAACTATCTCCACCTGATGCCCCTGCTGGAGAGTCCCAAAGGCCGCAGCGACGGGGGCTACGCCGTATCCGACTTCCGCACCGTCCAGCCCCGGCTGGGCACCATGGCCGACCTGGAACAGCTGGCCGACGCCTGCCGCAAAAAGAAGATGAGCCTCTGCCTGGATTTTGTGATGAACCACACCAGCGAGGACCACGCGTGGGCGAAAAAGGCCCGGGCGGGGGAGCCGGGCTACCGGGAGCGCTACTTCTTCTACGACAGCTGGGACATCCCCCGGGAGTTTGAGAAGACCGTTCCCCAGGTCTTCCCCACCACCGCTCCGGGCAGCTTTACCCAGCTGGACAACGGCCAGATCGTCATGACCAACTTCTACCCCTACCAGTGGGACCTGAACTATGCCAACCCCGTAGTCTTCAACGACATGACGGAGAACCTTCTGTTCCTGGCCAACCGGGGAATTGATGTCATCCGCCTAGACGCCATCCCCTACATATGGAAGAAGCTGGGCACCAACTGCCGCAACCTGCCCCAGGTCCACACGCTGGCCCGGATGCTGCGCATGGTGTGTGAGATCGTCTGCCCCAGTGTGCTGCTGCTGGGGGAGGTGGTGATGGAGCCGGCCAAGGTGGCCCCCTACTTCGGCACCCCGGAGAAGCCCGAGTGCCACATGCTGTATAACGTGACCACCATGGCCACCACCTGGCACACCCTGGCCACCGGAGATGTCTCCCTGCTGAAGCGGCAGATGGAGGCGGTGTGCTCCCTGCCCAAGGACTTTCTGTTTTTGAACTATCTCCGCTGTCACGACGACATCGGCTGGGGGCTGGACTACCCCTGGCTCCAGGAGCGGTTTCACATTTTTGAGGTGGCCCATAAAAAATACCTCAACGACTGGTTTACCAGCCGCTGGCCGGGCAGCCCCGCCCGGGGCGAGCTGTACAACGACGACCCCCGCCTGGGGGACGCCCGGCTGTGCGGCACCACCGCCTCCCTGTGCGGCCTGGAGGCGGCCAACTTCGAGGGCGACCCCTTCAAGCTGGAGCGGGCGGTCTCCTGCGACCTGACCCTCCACGCCTGGATGCTGTCCCAGAGCGGCATCCCGGTGATTTACAGCGGCGACGAGGTGGGGCGCTTCAACGACTACACCTACCACGACGACCCGGACAAGCGGGAGGACAGCCGGTATATCCACCGGGGCAGCTTCCAGTGGGAACTGGCGGAGCGGCGGAGCGCCCCGGACACCTACCAGGGCAAGCTGTTCCAGGGCCTGCGGCGGCTGGAGGAGCTCCGGGCCGGGGAGCCCTGCTTCGATGCCAAGGCGGAGGTCCATGTGGAGGACAGCGGCGACAGCCGGGTACTGGCCCTCTGCCGCCGGCTGGGAGACCGGGAGCTGGTCTGCCTGTTCAATTTCAGCAGTCAGTTTGTATATGCCGGGGTCAACCGGGAGGGCGGCTATACCGAGCTGATGTACGGGACAAAATACGACAATATCCGCTCCATTGAGCTGTGGCCCAACGGCTTTGCCTGGCTGCTGCGGGATGGGCAGGAGGCATAAGGACATAAGCAGAGCGCCGGCGTGCAACCGGCGCTCTCAAATTATCAAAGGGGATCATTCCTGCGGGAACTGACAGGAGGTGCTGACATCCTCCTCCGGGGCGGAATCCACCGTAGTGGCGGGCCGCATCTCCTCCTGGGGCAGCTTCTTTTCGGGGAGCTCCTCCAGGTCGTAGTGGGCCCCGTCGTAGTAGGGCTCGTCGGCGATGAGGTCCTCGTCGTCCGGGACGGGGGTCCCGCCGGGCATGACGTGGCGGACCGCCGGGTCCTCTCCGATGATGGCGGGCTCCCTGACATCCCTGCCCACGTCCGCAGCGGCCCGCTGGCCCACCTGGACGTAGATGGCGTCGTCGTCGGGGTCCAGCTCGGCCAGCAGAGCCAGGGCCTCGTCGGTGACCGAGGTGAGCTTCAGGTCCAGCCTGTTCCGCTTCTCGTTGGCGCCGCAGGAGCTGAACAGATCCAGCTCCGACATGGCGTCCACTACCTTATCCTGCAAGTCCCGCAAATAGCGCAGGGAGTATTTGCAGGAGGAGAAGGCCACCCGGCCGTCGTCTGTCCAGTCCAGCACCTGGAGCTCCAGGGTCTTGTCTCCGGGGTCCTTGTCCTCCACCAGCTGGACGATCAGAGTGCCCGTGTTGTCGATATAGGCCCCGCCGTACCAGTCGGGGTACTGGCCGTTAAAGCGGCCCATCAGCTTCTCATAGGCGTTGACAGCCTCCTCCTGAGTGGGGGCGTCGCCGATATAGGCCCCGCCGGGCAGTGCCCCGGTGTTGACATACAGCTCCTTCTGGGAGAAGAGCTTCAGGCCCTCCAGGTTGAAGGGGTCGGCTCCCTCGCTGTTCTCCTGCTGGTGGACGAACTTCCACCAGTTGGCCCAGGTCATCTGGTAGCCGATGGACTGGTACTCCTCAATCTCTTCCAGGGTATAGCCTACGTCCAGCATGGCCTGCTCCAGGTCCTCGGGGGCCATGCCCATGTCCCGGTCGCCGCCGCTGGAATCGGTTCGGTCCAAGACATTAGTCATGTAGTGCTCCTCACTGCCCTCGCCGCCAGTGACGGCGGCGGTGCTTTCCGCCACGTATCCGGTCATCCCCTCCACCGTCACATAGCTGTGCATCGGCAGGTCAACCACGTCGTGCTGGAAGTTGCTCACAAAAATCATCCACTTACCGCTGTCCTGACTGTAGCCGTAGATGGTGAACGCCCCGATCACCAGCGCCGCGCAGGCGGCGACGGCCCCGTACTTCATCCAGGGGACGGGCCGTTTCTTCGCCGGCTGGGCCAGTTTTTCGGATAACTCCGCCCGGACCTCGGGGGAGGGGTTCATCTGCTTCTGCATATTGGTAAACAGCTCATGATTCATCGAAAAATTCTCCTTTCAGCGCTTCCCGGAGCTGTTCCCGGCCACGGGTCAGCCGCATCCGGACGGCTCCGGGCCGGATAGCCAGCACCTTGGCGATCTCCCGGGTGGACAGCTCCTGGAAGTAGAACAGATAGATGGGCAGGCGGTAGTCCTCGGCCAGGGCTTGCAGGGCCTCCCACACCCGGTTCTCCTCCGGTCCCTGGAAGAGGACGGGCACATCCTCCCGCTCCGACAGGGGGACGGTCTTCTGCCTCCAGCTGGAGGAGGTCACCCGCCGGGCCTGGTTTATCGTGGTGCGCAGCAGCCAGGCCTTCCGGTGCTCCTCGTCCCGAAAGGTTTTGCCGCACTGGCAGTAGGCCAGGAACACCTCCTGAAATACGTCGTCGGCGTCGGCCCGGCTGCCTGTCCGGGCCAGGGCCAGGCCGTACACCGTGTTCTGATAGCGGTCAATCATCTCATCCATCTCACCGCCCGCGCGCAGCGGCAGAGCTTCCATACGCAAGACCTCCTTTCACCCATAACTCAAAGCTGGGGAGGAAATTGTCACAGGGATAAGAAATTTTTCAGCACTGTACCCAAAAGCCTCCCTTCGCGAAGGGAGGTGTCATTTGCGAAGCAAATGACGGAGGGTTTTCCAAACAAAACGTGTCTGATTCACTGGAGAAAACCCCCACCCGGCTTCGCCGGGAGCCCCCTTTGCGAAGGGGGCCTTGAGGGTCAAAAATCCATCTTCCCATTCTACCACACTTGTGCTATACTTATCATGTGTTATTGTGAGTAGGAGTCGCCCCCCTGGGCGCCCCGTATATCAATGCAAGAAAGGCAACTCGTATACCGGCAAGGACGGGCCGCCGAGGGCGGCGGCCCCTACAGGTGCATGCGAAAGAGGGCAGGTGGGAGCATATGATTATTCTGGGCATCGACCCCGGCGTGGCCACCATCGGCTTCGGGGTCATCCGGGCGGACCGGCAGAGGAACGCCCTCCTACGCTACGGGGTCATCACCACCCCGCCGGGCATCCCCCTGTCCCGCCGCCTCCTGCAAATCGACCAGGACATGGAGGAGCTGATTCACACCTTCCACCCCGACGAGATGGCGGTGGAGGAGCTGTTTTTCACCAAGAACATCACCACCGGCATTTCGGTGGCCCACGGCCGGGGGGTGATTCTCCTGGCGGCGGAAAAGCTGGGGGTGCCCGTCTTTGAGTACACCCCCATGCAGGTGAAGCAGGCGGTCACCGGCTACGGCGGGGCGGACAAGAAGCAGGTCATGCTCATGACCCAGCGCCTGCTGTCCATGAAGGAGGTCCCCCGGCCCGACGACGCCGCCGACGCCCTGGCCATCGCCATCTGCCACGCCCGGTCGGCCACCAGCCTGCTCAATACGGAGCGGGTCTTTGACCCGGAGAAATACGATACCCGATAATTTGAGGCGTGTAGGGGCGCACATTGTGCGCCCGTTGGTCAATGCCCGAAGATTTGCGGACGGACAATGTCCGCCCCTACAAGGAGGAACCCAATTTGTTCTATTATCTCAACGGCACCGTGGCCCACGTGGAGCCCTACCTGGCCGTTATCGACTGCAATGGGGTGGGCTACGCCTGCCGCACCACCAGCTACACCCTGTCCGCCCTGAAGAAGGGGGAGAAGGGCAAGCTGTTCACCCACCTGAACGTCCGGGAGGACGCGGTGGAGCTCTACGGCTTCGCCACGGCGGAGGAGCTGCGGCTGTTCCAGCAGCTGATTTCCGTCTCCGGGGTGGGGCCCAAGGCGGCTCTGTCCATCCTGTCGGCCAGCACCCCGGCCAACCTGGCCCTGTCCATCATCACCGGGGACGAGAAGGCCCTCACAACCGCCCCCGGCGTGGGCAAAAAGATCGCCCAGCGGGTGATTCTGGAGTTGAAGGACAAGCTGGCCAAGGGCCAGACCATCAGCGGCGCCGGGGAGAGCTACGGCGGCACCGGTGTGACCGTCATTCCGGAGAACAAGCTGTCTGAGGCCACCGCCGCCCTGGCGGTGCTGGGCTACTCCCAGGGGGAGATCAACATCGCCCTGAAAGGCATCGACCTGGACGGCCAAAGTCTGGAGCAGGTCATCAAGCAGGCGCTGAAAAAGATGGTGAAGGGGTGATCCTGTGGCAAAATATGAGTGTACCCTCCAGGGCGACTACGACCAGGCCCTGAATTATTTTCATAACGGTATCCTCAGCGGCAGCACCTCTGCCAGTTTTGAGGAGGAGAGCTATTTTCAGACCTTCGGGGTGCGTGTGACCGTCCGGGTGTATGAGCGGTACAGCATGACCGGCGGCAACCGCCTGTCCATGACCCTTACCCTGGTGGGGGACGGGGAGAAGCTGTACCTGTCCGGCATCACCGCCGGGGGCAGCCAGGGCGTGTGGCTGAAGGTCAACACCTGGGGCGAGGAGGCCTTTTTGGATAAGCTGCGGGAGCTGGCGCAGCGGTGGTAAAGGAAGTGACACTTTGAGCATTGATTTTTCAGGCGAGGCCGGATTTGAGGCCGAGGAACTGGAGCCCCTGGTGACCACATCCCTGACAAAGGAGGACGAGGGGGAGTACTCCCTGCGCCCCAGGGCCCTCCGGGAGTACATCGGACAGGAGAAGGCAAAGGGCAACCTGGAGGTCTTTATCCAGGCGGCAAAAATGCGCAAGGAGCCCCTGGACCACGTGCTGCTCCACGGTCCGCCGGGGCTGGGCAAAACCACCCTCTCAGGCATTATCGCCAACGAAATGGGGGTGAATATGCGCATCACCTCCGGACCCGCCATCGAGAAGGCGGGGGACCTGGCCGCCCTGCTCACCAACCTGAACGAGAACGACATCCTCTTTGTGGACGAGATTCACCGCCTCAACCGGGCGGTGGAGGAAATTCTCTACCCCGCCATGGAGGACTACGCCATCGACATCATCATCGGCAAGGGGCCGGCGGCCAACTCTATCCGCCTGGACCTGCCCAAATTCACCCTCATCGGAGCCACCACCAGGGCGGGCCAGCTGTCCGCCCCCCTGCGGGACCGGTTCGGCGTCACCCTGCGGCTGGAGCTGTACACCCCGGAGGAGCTGGCCCTCATCGTCACCCGCTCCGCCGGGATTTTGGAGGTGCCCATCGAGCCCGACGGGGCCATGGAGATTGCCAGGCGCTCCAGAGGTACGCCGAGAATTGCAAACCGGATGCTCCGCCGGGTGCGGGACTTTGCCCAGGTGCGGGCGGGGGGGGTCATCACCAAGAAGGTGGCCGACGAGGCCCTCACCGCCCTGGAAATCGACTACCTGGGACTGGACTCCATCGACCACCGGATGCTGATGAGCATTATTGAAAACTACCGGGGAGGGCCCGTGGGACTGGATACGCTGGCCGCCACCATCAACGAGGAGGCCGTCACCCTGGAGGATGTGTACGAGCCCTACCTGATGCAGCTGGGCTTTCTCACCCGCACCCCCAGGGGCCGGTGTGTCACCCCCAAGGCATACGCGCATTTGGGCCTCTCCGTCCCCGGAGAGCCCGGCGGACTGGACCAACTGAGCTTTTAAGGAGGGCTTATGGACCAAAACACGCTGTTCTTTTTCAACCAGCACCCGGAGGCCATCCCCCTGTATGAGGCCTTCGAGGCCCGCCTGCTGGCCGAGCTGGAGGGAGTCACCATCCAGCCTCAGAAGAGCCAGATTACCCTGAAAAACCGGCGGGTGTTTGGGGCGGTGTCCTTTCTCCCGGCCCGGAAAGCCAAGGACCGGCCCGACCCCTACATCACCATCACCCTGGGGCTGAACCGCCGGGAGGGCTCCCCGCGTATTGACCAGGCGTCGGAGCCATATCCTGGAAGATGGACCCACCACTTAGTCATCGGCTCGGTGGAGGAGATCGACGACGAGCTCATGGCCTGGGTCCGGGAGGCCTATGGCTTCGCGGCGGCGAAACGGTAGGGGCGGATATTATCCGCCCGCACTCAGATTTTGCAAAATCTCTTGACGAAGACCCAGACCAAAGAGATAATAGAGGTCGGCGGTGCGGGACAAATAGGCCCATAGACCTTTTTCAAACGCGTCGTATAAATCAGGGGCCGCCAGCGTTTCGATTTGATCTGATATCCTGTAAAATTCCTGCTTCGCACATACAAATTCCGGGTCATTGGCACAGAAGGTCTCAATTTCGGTGACGATGGTGTCGTTGAGGAATAGAGATGGTAATGAGTTCATAAATAGTACCTCCAATTATCGCAATATTACTACTCGCAGTAATTATACGAATATTATAGCTTTATTGCCCCTCTTTGTCAAGGGGAAAGGAGACATTTCATGAAAGAGTTTCCCAGCCGGTTGAAAGCAATCCGTAAAGAATTTGGACTGAAACAACATGAGATAGCTGCTGACCTCGGGTTGTCCCCGAGTGGGTATCAGTGCTATGAGCAGGGAAAAAGTTACCCGGATGTCCCGCGGCTGTACGAGTTGGCAGAATATTTCAACGTCAGCATAGACTATTTGCTGGGGCGTACCGATAAACGGGAAGTCAACAAGTAGGGGCGCACATTGTGCGCCCGCTGGCAGCGTGCCGAAGAATTGCGGGCGGACAATGTCCGCCCCTACAGACGCAACACAACCAAAATGAAGATTTGAGGTGCAGTAACATGGGCAAATTATTTGGAACGGACGGCATCCGGGGCGTGGTCAACGCCGGGCTGGACGCGGACCTGGCCTATAAGGTGGGTCTGGCGGCGGCCATTGTGCTGTCTAAAAACAAGAAGCTGGGGGAGAAGCCCCTGGTGACCATCGGCAAGGACACCCGCATTTCGGGGGACCTGCTCAAGGGCTCTCTGATCTCCGGGCTGTGCACCGCCGGGGCGGACGTGCTGGACCTGGGCACCCTGCCCACGCCGGGGGTGGCCTGGGTGACGGCGGACGAGGAGGCGGACGCGGGCATTGTCATCTCGGCCAGCCACAACCCCTTCGAGCACAACGGCATCAAGATATTCAACGGCAGGGGCTTCAAGCTGTCCGACGAGCTGGAGGAGAAGATCGAGGACATCGTCCTCTTCGGCTCCAACAACGTGCCCATGAAGACCCACGGGGACATCGGAAAGGTGAGCTACGTGGCCCCCAAGGCCAGCGAGGACTATATCGACCACCTGGAGTCCACCATCGACTCCACCCTGGGCGGCCTGCGCATTCTGGTGGATTGCGCCAACGGGGCCGCCTCGGCCACCGCCGCCCGGCTGTTTGACCGCTTCTCCAAGCTGCGCACCGATGTTATCAACGCCGACCCCGACGGGGTGAACATCAACGACCACTGCGGCTCCACCCATATGGACGCCCTGGCCGCCATGGTGAAGGCGGGCCACTACGACATGGGCATCGCCTTCGACGGGGACGCCGACCGGTGCCTGGCCGTGGACGAGCTGGGCAACCTGATCGACGGCGATCAGATTATGGCCGCCTGCGGCCTGGACATGAAGAACAAGGGCCAGCTCCCCGGGGATACGGTGGTGGCCACCGTCATGTCCAACCTGGGTTTCCACGTCTACGCTAAGGAACACGAGATGAAGCTGGAGTGCACCGACGTGGGGGACCGGAACGTGCTGGAGCGGATGGTGGAGAAGGGTTACCGCCTGGGGGGCGAGCAGTCGGGGCACATGATCTTCCTGGAGCACGCCACCACCGGCGACGGACAGCTCACCGCCCTGCAAATCCTGGCCCTCCTCAAGGAGAGCGGCAAAAAGGCCAGTGAGGTGTTCAGCGCCTGCCCCCGGTATCCCCAGGTGCTTATCAATATCCCGGTGGCGGACAACGACGTGAAGAAGGCCGCCATGGCCAGCCCCCTGCTGGCCCAGGCAGTCCGGCGGGAGGAGGAGGCCCTGGGGAGCGAGGGCCGGGTGCTGGTGCGTCCCTCGGGCACCGAGGCCCTGATGCGGGTGATGGTGGAGGCCAAAACCCAGGAAAAGGCTCAGGAAACTGCCCAACGGCTGGCCGATTTCATTCCGAACCTCTGACAGAATTGGAGAGAAACGGGCGGACTGGAAAATTTGAACAAAGTTTTTTGGGAAAACCCTTGACAAATCTGAACATTTTGTTTATTATGAATGACAACCGAGATAATAGTATGGAACACAGATTTCAAAATATCCCCGATGAGGAACTGTGCCAGTGCGCCGTCCAGGGCGATCCCCAGGCGGAGACAGAGCTGGTAAGCCGGTATGGCTGGCTGGTCCGGGCCTGCGCCCGCCCTCTGTTTTTGGCGGGGGGAGACAGCGAAGACCTGATTCAAGAGGGCTTTCTGGGTCTGCTCACCGCCATCCGGGGCTTTGCTCCGGGTCGTGACGCCGCTTTTCGCACCTTTGCGGAGGTCTGCATCCGCAGCCGCCTGTACACCGCCATCCGGGCGGCCCAGGGCGGCAAGCACGCCCCCTTAAATCACAGTGTTTCCTACGAGCCCCCTCTTTTTGACGGAACCAACGCGTATTTGTTTTCCAGTGCCGAAAGCCCGGAGGACGTGGTCATCGGCAGAGAGGAACTGAAAGAGCGCCTGGAGGCGCTCAAGGGCCGATTATCCAAGTTTGAAGCGCAGATCTTATCCCCCTACCTGAACGGCCTCTCCTGCGGAGAGATTGCCCAGCGGGTGGGCCGCTCCCAAAAGTCGGTGGACAACGCCATTCAGCGCATCCGCCGCAAAACGGCCCTGCAAATTTCTACCGGCGTATCCAGCGAGAGCTGATCGCAATATCACATGCCCAGGCCAAAGCGCCGGGCAAAAAGTCAAAGAGAGGGAAAATCCAATGTACGAAGACAAGATCCTGGTATGCAAAGAGTGCGGCAACGAGTTCACCTTTACCGCTGGTGAGCAGGAGTTCTATGCGGAGCGCGGCTTCCAGAACGAGCCCCAGCGCTGCAAGCCCTGCCGTGACGCCCGCAAGAACGCCGCCCGCGGCCCCCGTGAGTACTTCACCGCCGTGTGCGCCGCCTGCGGCGGCGAGGCAAAGGTTCCCTTCGAGCCCAAGTCTGACCGTCCCGTCTATTGCAGCGACTGCTTCGCCAAGATGCGCGAGCAGCAGGGCTAATAACAAGCCAGGAAAAAAGTCCGCCGAAAGGCGGACTTTTTCTTTTGAGGCTAAAAAAGCCTTGACAATTACGGTCCGTATAAATATAATATATTTGTGAGGACCGTACTGGAGGTGAAAAAATGTCCCCAAGACCAAAATCCGAACATTCCAAACAATTGCGTTTTGAGATGAGAATGGATGAGGAGACTTCAGAAAAGCTGACTTACTGCTCAGAAAAACTAAAAATCAGCCGAGCCGCTGTCATCGAAAAGGGCATTGATTTGGTAAAAGAGGAATTGGACAAAAAATAGAGTGCTGGCCACCATGACAAAGTTCCCAACACTCTATTGCACCACACCCGGAGGTCTGGTAAATCTGATTATGCCACACCTCCCGGTGAAAATCAAGGAGGTTTTTTAAAAATGGAGCCCATTATCGAAAGGATCAAACGGTATATAGAACAGACGGAAATAGAAAAGGCCGCAGATGAGGGGTATCAAATTGGCATGAGTGAAATTCTGGCCCTGTGCGATGTGGCGGACCGGGATACCTGCGGGGCCATCTGCTACACGTTTTTATACGGCAAAGCGATGGGGTACCGGGCGGCGAGGGAAGCTTAGCGGGACAGCGGCCGAAAGCCCAGGGCCAGCAGGGCGCAGGACAGCCAGATGGCGGGCAGGTCCAGCAGCTCCACGGCCAGGCTGCCCATCTCGGCCCCTAGGGCAAACAGGAGGATTATGAGAAAGTACAGCCAGGCCTTTCGGGCCTCCTGGCGGTCTTCTGTGCGCAGGAAGGCGCACAGGGCTTCCACACCGCTGCGCAGGTTGCCGATGCACATGGTGCTGGCGAAGGGGAAACCCTCCATTTTCCGAAAGGCCTGCACCTGCATGGCGCAGGAGAAGGAGACCAGGGCGTTGGCCAGCTGGTCCAGGGAGTGGGGGATAAAGCCCACCAGAAACAGCAGGAGAATCTCCCAGAGCAGCACCCTCCGCTGCCAGTGGCGCCCCTTTGGGCGGCCCCGCAGCCATTCTGCCGCCGCCACCCCCAGGGCAAAGGCCACCACGGGGAGGAGGTAGCGTGCGGCCCTGGGCCAGTCCCCGTCGAAGAGGCTCTGGCCCAGCAGGACGATGTTGCCCGTCTGGGCATTGGCGAAGACCTTGCCCCGGCGGAGGTAGGTGTAGGTGTCCTGAAGTCCGCCGGAGAGGGTGAGAAGGGCCACGGGGAACAGTCCCTCGGCGGCGGGGTGAGCTTGCCGGTCCATGTAATCAGATCCTTACAGTTTAAAGTCTCATGATTATAACGCTGTTTTTTCCAAAAGGAAAGAAAAAATTCATTGCAAAAAGACTGCGTATCGGTTATACTATCCCCATCCCAAAGATAAACGGAGGAATTGATTATGACCATTACCAAAGATACCATTATCGGCGATATCCTGAAGGTCGCCCCCCAGGCCGCCCCCATTTTTATGGGTATCGGTATGCACTGCCTGGGCTGTCCCGCCTCCCAGGGCGAGACGGTGGAGCAGGCCTGCATGGTCCACGGGGTGGATGTCAACGAGCTGCTGGCCCAGGTCAACAAGCTGATTGGCAAGTAAAAGGCGTAATTGCCCTCCCCAGGAGGGCAATTATTTTTGCCCTTTACAGATGGGAAATTTTGTGCTAAGATAAGCACAAATGTTCGATAAACGAGGTGGTACGGATGAAGCTCTGTATTCTGATGGGCAGTCCCCGGCGGGAGGGCAACACCGCCGCCCTGCTGGGCCCCTTTTTAGAGGAGTGCGAGGCCCTGGGGCTGGAGACCAGGACGGTTTGGCTCTACGACAAAAAGATTGCCCCCTGCCTGGGGTGCGGGTCCTGTCAGGACTGCCTGGACGGGCTGGGGTGTGTCCAGGAGGACGACTTCCAGGAGGTTTTCCGGGCCATGGCGGACTGCGACGTGATTGTCCCGGCCACCCCCGTCTACGCCTTTTTCTGCACCGCCCCCATGAAGGCCCTGCTGGACCGGGCCATCTACGCCGGGGTGAAAAATTACGGCCGGGAGAAGGGACCCAAGCTGCTGGAAGGGAAGCGGCTGGCTGCCATCGCCACCTGCGGCTATCCCCCGGAACAGGGCGCCGGCCTGTGGGAGGAGGGCCTGAAACGGTTTTGCCGTCACGGCGGCCTGGAGTACATGGGCATTTTCTGCCGCCGGGACTGGGGAAAGCAGGAACCGTTCATGAACGGGGAGCGGGAGCAGGCCGTCCGGGACTTTGCCCAGGCGATTCGGATGTCCCTCCAGGGGGCGGAGCTGTGAGGCGGCCGGAGCTGTCCCCCCGCCTGCGGATGGTGGGGGAGCTGGTGCCGGCGGGGGCCCGGCTGGCCGACGTGGGCACCGACCACGCGTATCTCCCCGCCGCTTTGATCCTGGAGGAGAAAATTCCCAGGGCCGTTGCCGCCGACCTGCGCCGGGGTCCCCTGGACCGGGCCCGGGCCACCGTGAGGGAGTACGGCCTGACGGAAAGGGTTGCCTTCCGCCTGTGCGACGGGCTGACGGGGATCCGGTCCGACGAGGTGGACGCCGTTGCCATTGCCGGCATGGGCGGGGAGACCATCGCCGCCATTCTGTCCGCCGCCCCCTGGGTCCGGGGGGGGGATGTCCCCCTGATTTTGCAGCCCATGTCCTCCATGCCCGATCTGCGGGGGTGGCTTCGGGAGAACGGTTTTCGTATCGAGACGGAGCGGCTGGCCCGGGAGGGAGAGATGCTCTACACCGCCCTGCTGGTCCGGGCGGGGGAGATGGGCCCCCTGTCCCCGGCGGAGCTGTGGGCGGGACGGAACAGGAACGACCCCCTGCGGGGCGCCTGGCTGGACCGGTGGATTGCCCGGACGGGCCGGGCGCTGGAGGGCATGGCCCAGGCCCAGGGGGAGGACGCGCCTCCCCGAAAGCGGGAACTGGAGGAGGTCTTGGAGGGCCTCACCGACATGAAAAAGGAGTGGGAACAGTGGCAGCAGTGAAGGAAATCTATCAGTTTATCGATCAAATCGCCCCCTTTTGTACCCAGGAGAGCTTTGACAATGCCGGCTTTCTGGTGGGCCGGGGGGACCGGGAGGTCCAACGGGTGCTGGTGGCCCTGGACATCACCCCGTGGGTGGTGGACGAGGCTGTCCGTATGGGCGCCAATCTGATTGTGGCCCACCACCCGGTGATTTTTCAGCCGGTGAAGTCAGTGACCGATGAGAGCCTGGTGGGGCGGGTGCTGCTGGCGCTGACTGAGCAGAAGATTGCCGCCATCTGCGCCCACACCAACCTGGATGCCGCTCATGGCGGGGTCAACGGCTGTCTGGCCCGGACCCTGGAGCTGACGGACATCGGCCAGCTGTGCCAGGCCGGGGTGGACGGCAAGGGCCGGCCCTATGGCATCGGCCGGGTGGGGACAGCCCATCAGCCCGGCCTGTCCGCCGCCCGGTACGCCGCCTATGTGAAGGGGCGGCTGGGCTCCGCCTCAGTGCGCTTTGTGGACGGGGGAAGGCCCGTCCAAAAGGTGGCGGTGGGGGGCGGCGCCTGCGGCTCCATGATGGAGGACGCCCTGGCCCAGGGCTGTGACACCTTTGTCACCGCCGACCTGAAGTACAACCAGTTCCTGGACGCCAAGGCCCTGGGGCTGAATCTGATGGACGCCGGTCACTTCCCCACCGAGCATGTGGTGTGCGCCCCCCTGGTCCGCCGGCTGTCGGAGGCGTTCCCCGATGTGGAGGTGTGCCTGGCCCAGGACCACCGGGAGGTCTATGCCAATGTATAGGCGGAAGCAAGTCGGCTGGCAGGAGGCAGTGGGGCTGTTTCTGGTGATCTTCCTGCTGCTGATGGTCCGGAACTGCGCCTGCGGCTTGGAGTATTTTCCCCAGCTGGACGACTATATCCAGTACCACAACTATTCCTCCGCCGAGAGCTTTCAGGCTCTCCAGCAGGCCACCGGCCTGTTGGCAAGCCGGCCTCTGGCGGGGCTGGCGGACTACTTTCTGTGGGGCCCCATGTTCGACCACATGATTTGGGGCGTGGCCCTGATCTCCCTGCTGTACGCGGGGACCGCCCTGCTGTTTTGGCGTATCCTGGGGCGGTATTTCCGCCTCAGCCCCCTGTTCCCGGTGGTGATGACGCTGCTTCCCCTGGGGGTGGAGGGCACTTACTGGATGTCCGCCTCCACCCGGGTGGTGGTGGGGATGTTCTTCGGGGCGCTGGCGGCCTGGGCCTTTCTCCACTGGCTGGACGGGGACGGCATCGGCTGGCTGCCCCTCTATCTGGTGCTCCAGATGGTCCCCTTCGGCTTCTATGAGCAGGCTGGCATCCTCTCCGTTACCCTGACAGTGGGGACGGCCATTCTGGAGCTGCTGCTGAACCGGAGGGACTGGAGACGGTGCGCCGTCTCCCTGTGGGGGGCGCCGGCGTTGGGGCTGTACTTCCTCTTCACCCACCTGATGGCGTCGGGAGGGGTGTACAGCAGCCGGGCGGAGATCATCCTGCCCGTCAGCCGGTACTACTGGACAGTCTTTTTCCCGGACATCATGGGCCAGCTCCGGGACGTGTTCCTGAAGGGCGGCTTCCTCACCCTGACCAAGGGCTTTGTGCGGAGCCTGCGGCTGATCCCCTCGGGGCTGCTCCTGTGCGTCCTGGGGGCGCTGGCCCTGTGTGTGCTGTTCGGCTGGCTGGCACTGTGTCAGGGGGAGGAGCGGGGTAAAAACCGCACCGGACTGGCCCTGCTGTCCGGACTGCTGCTGGCTGCGGGGCCGGTGAGCCTGTTCCTGGTGCTGGGCAACCCCTGGTTCTCCCTGCGGGGGACGGTGACTTCCTTCCCCGGAATTGCCCTGATTTTGGACGCCCTGGTGCTGTGGCTGTGGGACAGGCTGTCCCTCCGCCGGGAGGGGCTCGCCGTTCTGGCGGCAGCGGTGGCCTTTGTGTTCTGCGTGGCCGGGGCCAGTGAGATCGTGGACTACCGCTATACTAACTACTATGACTGGAAGGCGGCCCAGCAGGTCATCGAGAATTTGAAGGTCCGGGGCCAGAACAGCAGCTTTGGGCGGGTGGGCATCCTCAACCTGGAGCCCTCCTATCTGCCCGACCAGAACTTCTTCTGGCACGAGCACATCCACGGCTGCACCGAGAGCGAGTGGGCCTTCGCCGGCCTGCTGACGGCCCTGGGCGGGGAGAACCTGGCCCCCGTGACCCCCCTGCCCTCCGACCCCATGTACCGGCAGTGGAACCGGGAGGCCAACCACCCAGAAGGGTTTACCGTATTGTACTGGTACGACGGGGTGCTTCTGAATCCGGTGAAGCTGGAGAAGACAGGGGAAAACCAGTGGCTGGTGCGGAGCTGGAATGGACACGTCTGGGGCCGCATCTTTGAGGAGGACGGCATTGGCTATATCCGTCCCGGAGAATAGAAAATTTTCGGAAAAATTGCTTGCAATCCGGGAAAAGCTGTGGTATACTGCTTTGGTCTGAATAACGGGCGGTCCTCTGCGGCGTCCTCAAGTGGGACACAGGCCGGAATGAACGCCTATACAACAGGAGGAAATTTTCATGGATCTGATGAAAGCATTTACCGAAAAGTACACAAAGGCCGAGCCCCCCAAGGTGTCCATCGGTGACACCGTCCGCGTTCACCTGCGGGTGAAGGAGGGCAACCGTGAGCGTATCCAGGTCTTCGAGGGCACCGTCATCGCCAAGAAGCATGGCGGTATCGAGGAGAGCTTTACCGTCCGCCGCATCTCCTACGGCATCGGCGTGGAGAAGGTGTTCCCCCTGCACGCTCCCTCCGTGGAGAAGGTGGAGGTGGTCCGCAAGGGCAAGGTGCGCCGCGCCAAGCTGTACTACCTGCGCGACCGCGTGGGCAAGGCCGCCAAGGTCAAGGAAGCGCTGTAATCAAAAAAGGAGCGGCTTTGCCGCTCCTTTTTGCTACGCTCCCAGCAGCGTCTTTTGCGCCAGCCCCAGCACCAGCAGATGGGCGGGGTAGAAGACGTACCACAGATACTTGTCCCCCGTGAAGGTAAAGCCTTTTTTGCCGTTGTAGAAGAAGGTGAAGGCCACCCCAAGCAGGGGACCCAGGGCGTTGATGCACAGCATATGGAACCAGCGATAGGTAAATAGCTGTTCGGAGAAGAACTCCCAAATCAGACTGTACCGGGCCAGTGGCATGAGGAACAGCCACAGCAGGGCCTTTTTTCGGACAGGCCAGCGTTCCGTCCAGTAAAAGACCAGAATAAACAGAATATAGCGCCCTTTGCCCTCGAAAAGAGCGAAATACTCAGCAGCAATTACTACTCCGGCACAAAGCAGATACCCCAGCCCAGCCCGTTTCCCGTTGCCCCAGTCCATCAGCCGCAGAGTGAGCAGGCCCAGCAGCAGGGTAAACATGATGTTCCCATGAAAGCCGAACAGGAGATAGTAGGGCCACTCCGCCAGACAGGCGAAAACCAGCAGCCGCAGGGCGTATTTTTTGAAGTCGCGGGTATGCCGGTAGCCATTGGCGATGGAGAACAGGAAGATGGGCGCGGCGATGCGCCCGATGTAGTCGGTGGTCCGCTGGAGGACCAGCAGGGAGGGGATGGTCTCTGCGGCGTCGGGAAAGAAAAGAACTTCCACCGTCAGCGCCAGAGGCCAGACATAGGTGAGGTGGTCCCACAGCATGGACAGCAGGGCGACAATTTTCAGGGTTAAAAAGCTCAAGACAAATCACTCCTTGAAAAAGTTTTCGGGGAGAGAATAGCAGATAGTTCTTACAAAAAAGCGGCTAAAATCCTTACAAATCTCTGACATTTCAGGAGGTTCCAATGAATATCCAATGGTATCCCGGCCACATGACCAAGACCCGGCGGCAGATCGAGGCGGATTTGAAGCTGGTGGACATTGTGGTGGAGATTATCGACGCCCGCATCCCGGCCTCCAGCCGCAACCCGGACATCGACGCCATCTGCGCCGGCAAGCCCCGGCTCATCGTCCTCAACCGGGCGGACCAGGCCGACCCAAATCAAAATAAAGTTTGGGGGGCGTATTTCCGGAGCCAGGGCCACTCCGTTCTGGAGACCGACGCCCGATCCGGCCGGGGAATCAATCAGTTTTCCACGGTGGTCCAGGGGGTGCTCCGGGACCAGATTGCCCGCTGGAAGGAGAAGGGCCAGGTGGGCCGGCCCGTCCGGGCCATGGTGGTGGGGGTGCCCAACGTGGGCAAGTCCACCTTCATCAACAAGGTGGCCAAAAAGAAGTCCGCCAAGGCCAGTGACCGCCCCGGCGTCACCCGGGGCAAGCAGTGGGTCCACGTGGACCAGGGGCTGGACCTGCTGGATACCCCCGGTATCCTCTGGCCCAAGTTTGAGGACGAGGCCACCGGCATGAATCTGGCCTTCACCGGGGCGGTGAAGGACGAGATTATGGACGTGGAGACCCTGGGCTGTCACTTTATGGCCCTTCTGGGGGAGCGCTACCCCCAGGCGCTGCTGGACGGCTACAAACTGGCCGAAGTGCCCACCCGGGAAGAGGGGGAGAACGACGTGGCCTGGGGCTACCGGCTCCTCCAGGCCGCCGCCGCCAAGCGGGGGATGCGCATCTCCGGCGGCGAGGTGGACACCGAGCGCATGGCTCGCGTCCTGCTGGACGAGTACAGGGGGAGCAGGCTGGGACGGTTTACCCTGGAGGTGCCGCCTATCCTGTAGGGGCCGCCGCCCTCGGCGGCCCATTTGATGAGGGGTGCGGCCGGGATAGGTGGGGCGCCGAGGGCGGCGCCCCCTACGTAGAAAATAAGGAGAAATTGCCATGGACTTTTGGCGGTACGAAAAAGAAGCTGCGGCGGAGGGACACACTGCCGTCTGCGGCTGTGACGAGGCGGGGGCGGGTCCCCTGGCCGGGCCGGTGTACGGGGCGGCGGTGATTCTGCCCTTTGGGGAGGATATCCCCGGCCTGGACGACTCCAAGAAGCTGACCCCCAAAAAGCGGGACGCGTTATTTCCCGTCATTCAGGAGAAAGCGCTGGCCTGCTCGGTGGCCTGGGTGGATGCGGCGGAAATCGACGAGACGGACATCCTCAGCGCCCGGATGAAAGCCATGCAGCTGGCCATAGACGGTCTGTCCACAGCGCCGGACTTCGTCCTGATCGACGGCGACCGGGACCACGGCAGAACGTCGGCCATCACCGCTCCCCACCAGTGCATTGTGAAGGGGGACAGCCTGTCGGCCTCCATTGCGGCGGCGTCCATCCTGGCCAAGGTGAGCCGGGACCGGTTTATGCTGGAGATGGCGGAGCAGTACCCGGAATACCGCTTTGACAAGCACAAGGGATACGGCACCAAGCTTCACCGGGAGTTGCTGGAGCAGTACGGGCCCTGTCCCATTCACCGCCGGACCTTCTTGAAGAAGCGATGAGTGGCCAGGACAGCCGGCTGAAGGGCCGGTGGGGGGAGGACCGGGCGGCTGACTACCTGCGGGACAAGGGGTTCCGCGTTGTGGCGGCCAACTGGAGCTGCCGGTTTGGGGAGATCGACCTGATTGCCGAGGATGGTGTCTGCCTGTGCTTTGTGGAGGTCAAGCTGCGCAAAAACGCCGCCTATGGAAGCGCGGCCGCCTTTGTGGACCGGCGCAAGCAGGACAAAGTGCGCACCGCCGCCATGCTCTACCTGTCCCGGCACCCTACGGAGCTCCAGCCCCGCTTTGATGTTATCGAGATTTACGCTCCCCAGGGGGAACATACGGCCCGGCCTGAGATATTTCATCTGGAAAATGCCTTTTGACCATAAATCCCTTGACCATTTTTCAAAAAACTGTCATAATAGAAGCCGTCACTACCAAAGTACAAAAGTAAGGAAGGATCGACATGCGGTATATCAGCACGCGGGACAATACCATCCAATACTCCGCGTCCCAGGCCATTGCCCAGGGGCTGGCCAGGGACGGGGGGCTGCTGACCCCCTTCTACATCCCCAAGCTGCCCGGCAAGGCCCTGGAGGACATGAAGGAGATGGCCTATCAGCAGCGGGCGGTGTACATCATGAAGCAGTTTTTGGAGGAGTTCTCCATCAAGGAGCTCACCGATTTTGCCAACACCGCCTATGGCCCAGACAAATTTGACTCCCCGGCGGTGGCCCCTGTCCATACGGTGGACGGCAATACCCACTGCCTGGAGCTGTGGCATGGCCCCACCTGCGCCTTTAAGGACATGGCCCTCCAGATGCTGCCCCATCTGCTCACCGCCTCCCTGACTAAGACAGAGGAGGAGAAGACGGTGTGCATTCTGGTGGCCACCTCGGGGGACACGGGCAAAGGGGCCCTGGAGGGGTTCAAGAACGTGCCCCGCACCAGGATTCTGGTGTTCTATCCCAAGGATGGGGTGTCTCAGGTCCAGGAGCTCCAGATGGTCACCCAGGAGGGGACCAACGTGGGGGTGTCCGCCGTGGTGGGCAACTTCGACGACGCCCAGACCGGCGTAAAGCGGCTGTTTTCCGACCCCCAGATCCGTCAGGAGCTGGCCGAAAGGGGATACTTCTTCTCCTCCGCCAACTCCATCAACTGGGGCCGGGTGCTGCCCCAGATCGTTTACTACATCTCCGCCTACTGCGATTTGCTCCGGGATGAGAAGATTGCCCCCGGTCAGACGGTGAATATCTGCGTCCCCACCGGCAACTTCGGCAACATCCTGGCAGCCTACTACGCCCGGGAGATGGGGCTGCCCATTGACCAGCTCATCTGCGCCTCCAACAGCAACAACGTCCTTACCGGTTTTATCCGGGAGGGGGTCTATGACCGGAACCGGAAATTCTACAACACCATGTCACCCTCCATGGACATCCTCATCTCCTCCAACCTGGAGCGGCTGCTGTTGGCCCTCACCCAGGATACGGCGGAGGTCAAAGGCTATATGGAGCAGCTGGCGGAGACCGGGCGGTATCAGGTGAGCGACCGGATCAGGACCAAGCTGCAAAAGCGGTTCAAGGGCTATTTCTGCGACGACCGGGAGACCCAGCGGGTCATCCGGGCCATGTTCGAGCAGAACGGCTACCTCATCGACACCCACACTGCAGTGGCCTTCTCCGCCCTGGAGCAGTACCGGGCCGAGACTGGGGACGATACCCCCGCCATCGTGGCCTCCACTGCCAGCCCCTTCAAATTCTGCTCCAGTGTGCTGGAGGCGTTGGGAGAGACCCGGATTGCAGAGGGTCTGGACGCCCTGGACCAGCTTACCGGCAAGACGGGCCAGCCCGCCCCCGCGCCCCTGGCCGGGCTGCGGGACAAGAAGGTCCGCTTTACCCAGGTGGTGGAAAAGGACCGCATGGCGGACGCGGTGCGCTCCCTGCTGGAGTGAGCCTATGGCCCTGTACGCCATTGGAGACACGCACCTGTCCCTGGGGGGCAGCAAGCCCATGGACGTGTTTGGGGGCGGCTGGTCGGGCTATGTGGGCAAGCTGAGGGAGGGGTTTCATGCCGCGGTGTCCCCAGGGGACACTGTGGTGATCTGCGGAGACATCTCCTGGGGCATGAGTCTGGAGGAGGCCAGGGAGGACTTCGCATTTCTGGACGCCCTGCCCGGAGGACGGAAGCTTCTCCTCAAGGGCAATCACGACTACTGGTGGATGACCGCTGCTAAAATGAAGGGCTTTTTTCAGGAGAACGGCTTTTCCACCCTGGAGATTCTCCACAACAACTGCCACGTTTACGGGGAGACCGCCGTGTGCGGCACCCGGGGCTGGTTCTATGAGGAGGACCGGGGGGAGCACAGCGCCAAAATCTTCAACCGGGAGCTGATCCGGCTGGAGGCATCGCTAAAGGCGGCGGGGGACAGGGAAAAGCTGTGTTTTCTCCACTACCCGCCCCTGTACCAGGGCTACCGCTGTCAGGAGATCATTGGCCTGCTGGAGCAGTATGGGGTACGACTGTGCTGCTACGGCCATCTCCACGGGGGAAGCCACCGTCTGGCCGTCACTGGAGCGCAGGGAAATGTGGAGTACCGCCTGGTTGCCGCCGATTATGTGGGCTTTCGGCCCGTCAAATTGCTGGATTAAGGCGCTCCGGCCAAATAAAAAAGGAAAAAATCAGGAAAATTTCAAAAAAAGACTGTTCAAATGGCCGCGTATCTGTTAGAATATCGTGGCGAAAGTAAAACGGCCCCAACCCGGAGACACTGGGACGGGACCAACAGGAGGAATATTGACAAATGAAGGTCACCAGTGTTGAGAAAAAAGAGAAGAGCACCGTAGAGCTCACCATCCAGGTGGAGGCCGGTCAGTTTGAGGCCGCCATCCAGAAGGTCTATCTGAAGAACCGCGGGCGGATTAACGTCCCCGGCTTCCGGAAGGGCAAGGCCCCCCGGAAGATCATCGAGGGTATGTATGGCGCCAGCGTGTTCTATGAGGACGCCATCAATGAGGTCTACCCCTCCGTCTACGAGGAGGCCGTGAAGGAGCAGGGCCTGGACGACGTGGGCTACCCCAAGATGGAGATCGTGGAGGTGGGCAAGGAGGGCTTCACCTTTAAGGCGCTGGTCTCTGTCCGCCCCGAGGCCAAGCTGGGCGAGTACAAGGGCCTGACCGCCCCCAAGGAGGAGGCCAAGGTCACCGAGAAGGATATCGACGAGGAGCTCAAGCCCTACATCGACCGGGCCACCCGGCTGGTCAGCGTAAAGCGCAAGGCCAAGAAGGGCGACACCGCTGTCATCGACTTCGAGGGCTTTGACAACGGCACCCCCTTCGAGGGCGGCAAGGGCGAGAACTACGACCTGAAGCTGGGCGCCGGCATGTTCGTCCCCGGCTTTGAGGAGCAGGTCATCGGCATGAAGGCCGGCGAGGAGAAGGACATCGACATCACCTTCCCCGAGGACTACCACGCAGAGCTGGCCGGCAAGGCCGTGGTCTTCCATGTGAAGGTAAACGAGGTGAAGGAGTCCCAGGCCCCTGATGTGGACGACGAGTTTGCCAAGGACGTGTCTGAGTTCGAGACCCTGGCCGACTTCCGCAAGGACCTGGGCGACAAGCTGCTGGAGCGGAAAAAGGCCCAGGCCCAGAGCGACTTTGAGAACGCCGTGATGGAGCAGCTGGTGGAGAACATGGAGTGCGAAATCCCCGACGGCATGGTGGAGAGCCAGACCGACCGGCTGATGGACGACTACGCCATGCGCCTCCAGAGCCAGGGCATCGGCATGGACCAGTACATGTCCATGATGGGCATGACCCCCGAGATGATGCGTACCTCCGCCAAGCCTGCCGCCCTGAAGCAGGTGCAGATGGAGCTGGCCCTCACCGCCGTGGCCAAGGCGGAGGGCATTGAGGCCTCCGACGAGGAGTGCGAGGCGGAGATTGCCAGAATGGCGGAGCAGTACAAGATGGAGGCAGACCAGGTGAAGGCCATTGTTCCCATGGACGGCCTGAAGAAGGACCTGGCCCTCCAGAAGGCCCACAAGGTGGTCATGGACAGTGCCAAGGCC
>CATKXO010000003.1 GCA_949840775.1 uncultured bacterium
GCTGGGTCAGGCTTGCGCCCATTGCCCAATATTCCCCACTGCTGCCTCCCGTAGGAGTCTGGGCCGTGTCTCAGTCCCAATGTGGCCGGCCAACCTCTCAGTCCGGCTACTGATCGTCGCCTTGGTGGGCCGTTACCCCGCCAACCAGCTAATCAGACGCGAGTCCATCTCAGAGCGATAAATCTTTGGCAGTCAGAGCCATGCGACCCAACTGCATCATGCGGTATTAGCAGCTGTTTCCAGCTGTTATTCCCCACTCCAAGGCAGGTTACTCACGCGTTACTCACCCGTCCGCCACTAAGGATTCCCTTCAGTTGTCCGAAAACTCCTTCAGGGGTCCTCCGTTCGACTTGCATGTGTTAAGCACGCCGCCAGCGTTCATCCTGAGCCAGGATCAAACTCTCAATAAAATGGTATCTATACGAGCCGTTTCCGGCCCGAATAAATCAATCTTATTGAAGCTTTCCTTAGCTTCAAAGAAATCTTTGACGTTGTCCAACAAGCTCTGTTTCAAAGCTTTTTGATACAACCAAATCCTTCTGGTGCTTCGTGTTTGTCTCGTTGTTTAATTTACAAGGTGCACGCCGCTCGCTCAGCGGCGGGGATTATCTTACCACACCCGTTTCCCTTTGTCAAGCACTTTTTTCAGATTTTTTAAATCTTTTTTCGCGCCCGACTCCTGTCTCCCTGGGAGTGGTTGCCGCTCTTGCCGAGCGACTTGCATAGATTATCACTTCAAATCCCTTTTGTCAAGCGGTTTTTTGAAATTTTTTAAAGTTTTTTTCAAGGAGTTTCCCACCCGCAACATCTTTGGCTCAGTCAGTTTTCTTTCCACAAGATATGCCATTCTTTTCCTCTTTTCGAAAGAGCCTTTCCGCCGCCCACAGCAGTGCGGGGAGCAGGAGGCCCAAAGCCAGGTTCATTGCAGGAACGAGCCGCCGGTTCCACTCCTCCGCAGCGCCCGCGGAAACAAGGGCCAGCGCCCCAACAGCCGCCAGCACCACCGCCCCCCAGGGCACCCAGGGCAGTGTCTTTGGGGGAAGCAGCTCCGCCGCCATGGCCTGGAGGGCAAACACCAGCACCGCCCCCATAGTCAGGTCGGCAAAGGTCCACAGGGCAGCGACTACCCCCTCTACCCGCTGGAAGGCCCCCTCCACCCCCACACTCTTGGCCAGGGCAAAGAAGGGGTCGTCCCGCCGGGCGGCCAGCTCCGCCCCCAGGTAGCCCACGATAACCGCCTGCGCCGCCGCCAGCAGCAGGACGCCCCCCAGCCCCCAAAACAGCCAGTGCCAGTTCTTGTTCTCCCCCTGGTCCCGGACATCTCCCATGAGGAAGGGGAGAAACAGCCCCCAGCCCATCACCCCTGCGGCGGACAGCACCGCCCGGACCACCGGCCCGGCCTCGGGCCACCACAGGGGGAACAGCCGCTCCGGCTTGGCCTGAAACAGGGACAGCAGGAGCACCGCCCCGGCAGTGACCAGCAGGGCGGTGAGGAAAAGCTGTCCCGCCCGGGCGAAAGCGGTCAGCTTTCCCCGCCCGATCCACAGCACCACCGCCGCCGCGGCCAGCAGGAAAAAACAGAGCGAGCCGTCCCGCTCCCCGGAGGCCAGCAGCCGCCGGGCGCACAGGTGCAGGCGGAGGGTCAGGAGGAACAGCCCCCACACTATATATAATAGAAGGACCGCACCCCCCGGCCAACGGCCCAGCAGTCCGGTGACGCTTTTGGCCAAGCCGTCCCGCCCGGCCAAGGAGCCCAGCAGCCAACCCGCCGCCAGCACCAGGGGAGCGGTCAGAACAACCGCCAGCCAGGCCCCCCTGCCCGCGCTGGGGAGGAGCAGCGCAGGCAGCAGCTCCGCCGCCGGGGCCATCACTCCAGCCCACAGCAGGGTCATAAGCTGGGTGCGGGATATTTTGTCGTCGCGCATTTTGGCCTCCTTTTGCTGTCATGCACATTGTAGGGCGTGACCACTGGGCACGCCGTTCCCTTTGCGCGGGTGAAGCGGCGCGCCGGGTCGTCGCGCCCTACAAGCGGCCGACCACAGGCCGCCCCTACAAAATCCTTACCTCAACCTGTATCTCCACCGGCACTCGGGAAAACCACTCGGGCCAGTTGTCCCGAATTTTCTGCCACCTAGCCGGGTAGACCATAGCCGCCTTTGCCCCCAAGCCGGTGCAGTCGGCCTCCAGCTCACGCAGCCTGGCCAGCGCCGCCTCCAGGCGGAGCCGCTCCTGTCCCTCCAGGGCCGTCTCCAGCTCACGCAGTTCCTCCCGGTCCGGGCGCTGCCGGTACTCGGACAGGCGGCACTGGATGTTGCAGACCAGCTTCAGCGCGGAGGGCGCATCTCCGGAAAACTCCAACCCGCTTTTGGTACAGGAGGAGGTTACTCTGACGGATACCCTCTGCCCCGGCAGCTCCGCCTCCAGGATGTCCGCCGACGGCCCCCCGGCCAGCAGCTCCAGCCCTTTGGCAGCTTCTCCCTCCAGAAACCCTGCCAGGGCCTCTCCCTTTAAAATGCCGTAGCCCTGTTCCGTCAGGACGGCGGCCTCATCCCCGGCAGGGGAGAGGGCCGGGACATACGCCGAGCCCAGCTCCAGCAGGTCGGTGTACACCTCCCCGGCGGTGCGGGTGAGGTTGGCGATGCCCATCTTACTGTCATGCTGGAGGGTCTCCAGGCGGCTGTCCACTCCCTGGTCCCCGCCGGCGGAGAGGGCCTCCCTGGCAGTGCTCCCCCGGACCAGCCATAGCCGGGCCCCCAGGCCCAGCTCCGTGTCTCGGGCAAAAAAGTCCAGCACCGGACGGACGCCCCGCTCTGCCAGCGCTTCGCCAACCAGAAGCTGGTCCACATAGCCGAAAAAGACGTAGCTGTCACTCTGCCCCTGCATGGACAGGCAGGCCGCGCTGAGGGACTCCCGGTCGGCAGACAGGGTGAGGGCCCCCTCTCCCTCGGCCTGGAGCCCCTTGGCCCTCGGCCCGGTGGAGCCGGTAACGGCCACCCCGGCGGGGGAGGGGTCCACCCCCATGGTGCGCAGAAGGGCCATATCCCCCATCTCCCGGGCGGCGGGGAGGCCGGAACACCCGGCAAGGAGCAGGCAGGCGGCCAGCAGAGAGGGGATAACACATTTTTTCATCGCTGGTTCCTCCTGTTCCGGGTTTGAATGGGGCCGTCCCGCCACTTCATCATGGGCAGGGGCAGGCGGATCAGGCTGGGGTGACCTCTGGGCACCCTGGTCCCGGTGGTAAAGGGGGCCAGGTAGGGCACGCCGAAGGACTCCAGCTCCGCCAGGTGGTAAATAAGCCCGGCACAGCCCAGGGCCAGGCCGGTCAGTCCCCCCAGGCTTGCCAGGATGGCCAGCAGGAACCGCCACAGCCGCAGGGCGTTGCCAAAGTCCTGGGAGGGCATGGTGTACCCCGCCACCCCGGCGATGGCCACGGCGATGAGGACGGCGGGGGAGACGATGTGGGCGTCCACCGCCGCGTTGCCCACCACCAGCCCCCCCAGGATGGACACGGTGGCCCCGATGGGGCCGGGGAGGCGGAGCCCGGCCTCCTGGATGACCTCGAAGGCCAGCAGCATGACGAGCACCTCAAAGATGGTGGAAAAAGGCACCTCCTGCTTGGCGGCCACGATGGACAGGGCCAGCTTGGGGGGGATAGCCTCCGGGTGAAAGGTGACCAGGGCGATATACAGCCCAGGCACCAGCAGGGTAATGAGGGCGCACAGCCAGCGGACGGCGCTGAGGGCAGAGGCCACCAGCCAGTGGTAGGCCCGATCCTGGCCCGTTTTGAAGAACTGGTCGATGGTGCCGGGGAGGACCCACCCCAGGGGGATGCCGTCGGCCAGCAGGCCCACCCGGCCCTCCAGCAGGCCCTGGCAGAAGCGGTCGGGCCGCTGGGTGTAGGGCATCACGGGGAAGGGGGACCGGACCGCGTCTGCCAGGTACTCCTCCAGATTGCCCGCCGCCTCCACGCCGTCGATGTCAATGGCGTCCAGCCGCTCTTCCAGCAGGGCCACCGTATCCGGGTCGGCGATGCCGTCAATCCACAGCACATCCACCGGCGTCAGGGACTGCCGGCCCACGATGTGCTCCCTGATTTTCAGCTCCGGGGCCCGCATCCGCCGCCGGACCAGAGAGGTGTTGGTGCGCAGGCTCTCCACAAAGGAGTCCCTGGCCCCCTTCAGGGCGGGTTCGTTCTCCGGTTCGCCCACCGACCGCTTCTCCTCGGTGGCCACGGGGAAGACCAGGCAGTCGTCCCGGCCCTCCAAAAAGAGGGCACAGCTGCCATCGATGAGGGCGAAGACCACCGGGTCCGTCTCCGTCTCCCGCTTGGCCCCGTGGGCGTAGAGGGCCCCCCGCTCCATCAGGTCGAACAGCTCGCTCTCAGGGGCGGAGGCCAGCATGGGGTCCTGGGCCAGGGGCCGCAGCACGTAGTCGTTGAGCCGCTCCGACCGGGCCTGCCCGTCGATGTAGCACACCACGACCCTGCGGCCCTTGTCCCCGTGGAGGTAAACCTCCCGCCGGGAGAAGTCCGCACAGTCGGAGAACACCTCCTCCAGCCGGGCCAAGGACAGCGGGCCGGGGATTCTCGGCTCCCGCCTGGGGTGGGGCGCGTTGGCCTCACGCCGTTCGGACATAAAAAATCCCCTCCTTTCGGCTTAGTGTGCCTCAGGGAGGGGAATTTATTCCGCTATTTTTGTATCCGCTCCAGCCGCCTCAGAAGCGCCTGGGCGGCAATTCCGGTAAACAGCCCGGCAATGACGGCGGCGATCACCAGGTGGGGGAGGTAGGCCATCACTGCCCAGGAGCGCAGGACTGCGGCGGCGGCCAGCAGCTGGCCCAGGTTGTGGAACACGGCGGCCACCGGGCTGGCCAGCCAGACCTGCTCCCTGGTAAGGAGCTTTCGCAGCAAAATCAGGGCGCACCAGCTCAAAAATCCCCCGGCAGCGCTGTAGATCAGGGTCATCATCTGTCCGGAGAACACCGCCCCCAGGAACACCCGCCCGGACAGCACCAGCAGGGCGTCCCCCGGTCCCATGGAAAACATGACGTAGACAGTGACGATGTTGGCCAGCCCCAGCTTAACACCTGGGACGGTGGTCAGCGTGGGAATCTGGGCCTCCACCATAAAAATCGTCAGGGCAATGGCGGTAAGCAGGGCCAGACGTGTAACCCGCCCCGCCCCTTTAACCGGCTGCTCCATCCAGGGTGCCTCCTCCGTTGACAATTTCGATCATCAGCTTGTGGGGCAGGCAGACGATAGGGGCCGTTCCCCCGGAAATCCAGCCCTGGTTGACGCAGACCTGATCGGGGCAGTCGGCCGCCGAGATGCAGATGCGCCCTTTTTCCACGGTGACGGTGTTGCTCCCGCTTTCATCCTCCAGAACGAAGGACCGGGGCGCGTCCACCTGATCCAGGTTGATCTCCTCCAGCAGGACGCCATCCCTGGAAATCCGGGCGGTGGGGGAGGGGGTGCCCCCGTCCCGGAACAGAAGCCAGGCCGCCGAGGCGGCCACCGCCCCAAGGAGCAGAAGCAGAATCACCTTCACCTTCATTCCAGCACAGTCACCTCCCGGTCCTCATAGCCCTCCGCCAGGGAGAAGCGGCCCTCCAGCCCAGCGGTGCGGTAGATTTTCCCGTCCTCCGTCACAAAAATGGCCTCAAACTCCAGCTCGGAGTGGTCCCGCCAGAAGGCGGTCCCCTCCTCCAGTCCCATGACAAACAGGGCGGTGGACAGCCCGTCGCAGGTGAGGGCGGAGGGGGCCACCACCGTCACCGAACTGAGCCCGCTCCGGGCCGGGGCGGCAGTGTCCGGGTCCAGGACGTGCCAGTAGGTGACACCGTCCTGTTCAAAATACCGCTGGTAGCCCCCGGAGGTGCCCATGGCCATGTCCTCCAGCTCCACCACGGCGAAGCAGCTCCCCGGCTGGGCCGGGTCCACCACGCCGATGCGCCAGGGATTCCCGCCGGGCTTGGTCCCCACGGCCACGATGGTGCTCTGGCCCAGGTCCAGCAGGGCGGAGGAGATGCCGTTGGCCCGGACGGTCGCCCCCAGCACATCCCCGGCGTAGCCCTTGGCCACCCCACCCAGGTCGATCTCCATCCCCTCCGGAAGGGTGACCCTGTCCTCCTCCAGCTTAACGGCAGCGTAGTCGATTCTTTGGGCCAATTCCTCCAGCTCGGCGGCGGAAGGCACCCGGTGTTCCTCCCCGGTAAAGCCCCAGGCCTTCACCGCCGGGTAAGCAGTCACGTCCAGCGCGCCCTCTGTGACCCGACACAGCTCCAGCGCCTGAGACAGCAGCTGGGCCGTGGACGGCTCCACCTTTACCCCCCGGCCCTCCGCGCAGTTGATTTGGGCGATATCGCTGTACTCATTGGTCACGGACAGCAGGCTGTCCAGCCAGCCCAGCCGCCCCAGCATCCAGTCCCGGGCCTCCTTGGTCTTTTCCCGGTCCCATCCGCCGTAAAGGGTAAAGCTCATCACCGTACCCATGGCAAAGGTGGTCCCCTCCACCGGTCTGGAGTCCCCCAGGCAGCCCGGCAAGAGGGCGCATAGCAACAGGGCACAGAGGAGCTGTGGGACCCGCCCCCCTGGGCGGGTCATCCTGCCAGTCCTATGCCCCGCCGAAGGCGGCGGGGCCCACACGAGCATCTTCCGCCCCATTACAAAATCTCCCGGTACATGGCGGCGGCGTCCGCCTTGCCCACGTTGTCGGCCACCACCAGCACCTCCACCTTCACGGTGTTCTGCCCGAATTTCAGCTCCACCTTGTCGCCCACCTTCACGTCGTAGCTGGCCCGGACGGGCCGGCCGTTGACGGACACCCGGTCGTTGTCACATGCCTCGTTGGCCACGGTGCGGCGCTTGATCAGCCGGGAAACCTTGAGCCATTTATCCAGTCGCATGGTATTCCTCCCATAACGGGGAGGAGCGCTGCCCTGCAGCGCCCCTTCCAGATCAATTCATTCAATTAGCGGGCCACCGCGTCCTTCAGAGCCTTGCCGGCCTTGAACACCGGAGCCTTGGATGCGGGAATGGGAATGGGCTCCTTGGTCTGGGGGTTGCGGCCGGTCCGCTCGGCGCGGGTCTTGACCTCGAAAGAGCCAAAGCCCACCAGCTGGACCTTCTCGCCCTTGCGCAGGGCCTCGGAAATGACATCGATGGTGGCGGTAACTGCCGCCTCGGCGTCCTTCTTGGACATCTCGGCCTTCTCGGCCACTGACGCAATCAGTTCGGTCTTGTTCATAGATTCTCCTCCTGTGCATAGTTTGACAGCCCGCAGGCTGTCTTCATATATACTTAAAACCCTCTTGGTCCATATTCACAGCCGTGAACCACCGGCCCGGACGCAGTTTCTCCGGCGCGTAATTTCCTGGCTGTGAATACAGGCCCTTCCGGGCGTTAAGTCTCTTCCTCCTTGGCTCTCCGCCAAAGCGCCTCCAGAGCCGGAACGTCCATCCGGTCCAGCGGCTCCTCCGCCAGCCGCTCCACCGTCCGGAAGCGGCGGATGAACTTCTCGCAGGCCCTCTGCAAAGCCTGTTCCCCGTCCACACCGGCAAACCGGCCCGCCTTGACGGCGGCGAAGAGCAGGTCGCCCAGCTCCTCCTCCACATTGGAGTCCTCCCGGACGGCGGCTTTCAGCTCCTCCAGCTCCTCAGACAGCTTGTCCAGGGCGGGGGAGACATCCTTCCAGTCGAAGCCCGCCTTGGCCGCCTTGCCCTGGAGCTTGGCCGCCCTTGTCAGGGCGGGCAGGGCCCGAGCCACGCTGTCCAGGGCGTCAGCCGTGGTCTTCTGGCCCTTTTCCGCCCGCTTCTGGGCGTCCCAGGCGGCCAGGGCTTCCGACCCGTCCCTGGCATCCGCCGTTCCGAAGACGTGGGGGTGGCGGTAGACCAGCTTCTTGCAGATGCCGTCTGCCACGTCGTCAAAGGTGAACTGTCCCGCCTCCTGGGCGATCCGGGCGTGAAACACCACCTGGAGCAGTACGTCCCCCAGCTCCTCCTTCAGGTTGTCCATGTCCATATGGTCGATGGCGTCGGCGGCCTCATAGGCCTCCTCCAGCATATTGGCCCGGATGGACTGGTGGGTCTGGGCCCGGTCCCAGGGACAGCCTCCCGGCGCCCGGAGCAGCTCCATAATCCGCAGCAGATCATTTATCGTACAATTTTCTTTCATCTGAAAATTTACCACAGTTTTGCTTCCTTATCAAGTCTTTTTTATCTATTTTTTCAGCGATCCGGAAAATATTCAGGAAATATCCTGCAAATCCCTACAGCCGCAGGAGCCTTGCGATTTTATCCCCCTTGGGCATCAGGGATAAATCGTCCCTTGAGATGGCCCGCAGGGCCACCACCAGAACGCCGTAGACGATTACCGCCACGCCGATGGCTCCCAGGGTCATCAGGGCGTTGCCGGTGCGGCTCAGGCCCAGCACCTGCTTCGTTACCTCATCCACAACGCACAGCTTGCCCAGCTTCATCAGCAGCTTGGACCCCAGCCCGTACACCGCCCAAGCCGCCCCTCCCATAAGGGCAGAGGCCAGAAGCGGCTTCAAAAAGACCTCCAGATACCGGGGCCGCCGGGGAATCACCCGGGCAATCAGGAACAGGTCCAGCCCCAGGCACAGGCCAAAGCACAGAATGTTGCCAATGGGCGCGCCGTAGATGCCCACCTTGGGCAGTGCCACCACATGGTAGTTGGCCAAAATTTTCAGTCCGCCCCCCACCACCATCACCAGGATGGGCAGGTTGACAAAGCCGTGGGCCTGGAGCACCGAATTGCACACCAGCATCATGCACACGAACACGGTGGCCAGCCCCAGAGTGGACAGCAGCGGCCCGGCCAGGTCCTTCTCCAGGGCGGGGTAGAGCAGCATCATAATGGGCCTGCCCATGACGAACAGCCCCACCCCCATGGGGAAGGAGAGCAGGGCGGTGATGCGCAATGCCGAGCCGGATACCCGGCTGGCCCCCCGGCGGTCCCGCCTGGCCAGCGCCCCGGACACGGCGGGGATGACCGACGCGGTAATGGCCGCCATCAGGGAGGTGGGCAGGTTGTAGATGTTCAGGGCCGCGCCGTAGTTGCCATACAGGGAGCGGCTCACAGACTCCAGCAGGGTATGGACCTCCCAGGCGGCGCTCTCCAGCCCGCCCAGGGCGGCCCCGGAGGCCAGGGCCTTCTGGGCGGCGTCCACCTGCTGGGACAGGACCGCCATCGTCGCCGCCGCCCCGGTGGGCAGAACGGCCTTCCAGTTGGCAATCGCCTCCTCCAGGGGCCCAAAGTCCACAAAGGCAAACCGGCCATAAAGCTCCCAGCAGGCCCGGTCCTCCAGCAGCACCCGCTGGAGCTGGCCCTGGACCAGGGAGGAGTCGATCACGGTGACAATGCCCACCATAGAGGAGCTGAGGGTGATGGGAATGGCAATGCGCAGAATGTTTTTCACGATGTCCGCCGGAGCGTCCGGCTCGTCCTGGCCCAACCGGCCGCCGCCGTCCCCCTTGAAGGTGTAGTCCAGCACCATATAGACCAGGGCCACCATAGTGCCCACCGTCACGCCGGTAATGGCGCCGGCAGCGGCGGTCTCCGGGGGCTGGCCGTTCTTCACCAGCCACCAGGCCAGTGACAGGCCGATGAGCAGCTTGCACAGGGCCTCGATGATCTGAGAGATGGAGGTGGGGGTCATGTTCAGGTGCCCCTGGGTATAGCCCCGCAGGGCGGCCAGACAGCCCACACACACCACCGCCGGGGCCAGGGCCCGGATGCCGGGGGCGGCCTTGGTATCGTGCATCATCTCCGCCAGCATGTCGGCCTTGAAGTACATCACGAAGAAGGAGACCACACCCAGAATCAGGAACATCCCCAGGGCCAGCTGGAAGGTACGGCGCATCTGGTTCTGCTGGTTTTGGGCGTTGGCCTCGCTCACCAGCTTGGATACCGCCACCGGCAGCCCGGCGGTGGAGATGGTGAGCAGTACGGCGTAGATGTTGTAGGCGTTGGTAAAGTCGGTGTTCCCCTGAGCCCCGATGATGTTGACAAGGGGGATCTTGTAGAACATGCCGATGAGCTTCACCACCAGGATGCCCACCGCTAAAATGGCCGCCCCGCCGAAGAAGGTATTCTGTTTTGAACTCCCGCGGGAGGACACATCACGTTGGGCCATAGGCCGCCTCCTCAACCAAAGATGTGGGGCAGGGCGTAGTGTTCCACCTCGGCCCGGATTTTCTCCAGGTCCAGGGTGAGGAATGTCCCGTTTTCATATATGATTTTTCCCCGGGCCATATTCATAACCACGTTAGAGGGGGCGGCGGAGTAAACCAGGTTCTCCATGATGTCATGGCAGGGGAACAGGTTGGGGGCGGTAAAGTCCACCAAAATCAGGTCGGCAATTTTCCCCGGGGCGATCACCCCGGCGTCCCTTCCCAGGGCCCGCGCCCCGTTGACGGTGGCCATGGCCAGAATGTCCGCCGCGGACAGCTGCCCGTGGTCCTCGCCAAAGCTGTAGTTCTGCACCAGCGCGGCCACCTTCATCTCCTCGAACATGTTGTGGCTGTTGTTGGAGGCCACCCCGTCGGTGCCCAGGGCCACGCTCACCCCGCAGTCCCGCAGGAAGAACAGGGGGGCCACCCCCGACATCAGCTTTAAGTTGGACACCGGGTTGTGGACGGCGGTCACCCCCCGCTGGGCCAGCAGCTGGGCGTCTCCGCCGGAGAGGTAGACGCAGTGGGCGGCGATGCCGCCGTTGGCCCACACCCCGTACCGGTCCAGGAGCTGGGCGGGGGTCTCGCCATACTTGTCGATGCACTTCTCGTGCTCCGAGTGGGTCTCGGACACATGGACGTGCATCCCCAGCCCGTGAGCCCGGGCAAAGTTGGCCACCCACTCCCACACCGGGGGGCAAGAGGTGTACTCCGCGTGGATGGAGGCGTCCACCTTGATCTGCCCGTCCCCGGCATTGTGCCAGTTTTCATAGAGGCGGATGTGGTTTCCGCAATCATTGCAGGTCTCCGGAGAAAAATCCTCCGGGGCCCCGAAATACACCGCCCCACAGGACAGATTGGCGGAGACGCCCGCCTCCAGCACCGTTTGGGCGATGGTCTCGGTGTGCATGTACATGTCCGCGATGCAGGTGGTGCCGCTGGCAATCATCTCCGCCAGCCCCAGGGCCGCGCCTGCGGCCACACAGCGGCCGTCCAGCTTGGCCTCAGCGGGGAAGATGTAGTCGTTGAGCCATGTATGCAGGTCGCAGCCCCCGCCGTAGCCCCGCATGAGGGCCATGGGCACGTGGGTGTGGGCGTTGACAAAGCCGGGCATCATCACCTTGCCGGTGCAGTCGATGACGCGCTCAAACTCCCCCGCGGGGCGTTCCGTCCCCATAGAGGCAATTTTGGTCCCCTCCACCGCCACAAAGGCGTTTTTGAGGACGGGGGCCACCGGGTCCATGGTCACGGCGGTGACGTTGGTAAATAGAATCGGCATTTCAGGTCTCCTCCATAAAATTTGGAACCTCCTGTGGGACCCGCCCCCCTGGGCGGGTCAATCCTTCTCATACATCCCTTTGGGAATGGCCCGCCGTGGGCGGCGGGCCCCACATATTGACATTACATCTTCCCCAAGCACGCCCGCACCAGCCCGGAGAACTTCTCCCTGGCAGCGGCGGCGGCGTCCAGCACCTCCTGCTCGGAGAGGGGCTGGTCCAGGATGCCGGCGGCCATGTTGGACAGCAGGGTCAGGCCCAGCACCTCCATCCCGCAGTGGCCGGCCACCACCACCTCGGGGGCGGTGGACATACCCACGGCGTCTCCCCCCAGCAGGCGGACGGCCCGGATTTCCGCCGGGGTCTCGTACTGGGGGCCGTAGCAGTAGAAGTAGACCCCCTCCCGCAGGGGGATGCCCCGCTCCCTGGCGGTCTGACGGGCCAGCTCCTGGAGGCGCACAGTATACAGGTGGGAGGCGTCGGGGAAGCGGACGCCGAACTCGGGCAGATTCTCCCCCCGGAGAGGGGACTCGGAGAACATCTTGATCTGGTCGGTGATGAGCATCAGGTCGCCGGCCTTCCACTGGGTGTTGACGCAGCCGGCGGCGTTGGTCACAATCAGAGTGTCGCACCCCAGCAGCCGCAGTACCCGGACGGCATAGGACACCTCCTCGTAGGAGTAGCCCTCGTAGTGGTGCATCCGGCCCTGCATCACCGCCACCTTCTGGCCCTCCAGCGCTCCGAAGACCAGCCGGCCCTTGTGTCCGGGTGCGGTGGAGGCTTTAAAGTGGGGGATATCCCGGTAGTCGATGGCGACGGGATTCTCCACCTCGTCCCCCAGGTAGCCCAGCCCGGAGCCCAGCACCATGGCCACCTTGGGGACAAAGTCCCCCAGTCGGTCCCGGATGGCCTGGGCGCTGGCCCGGTATTGCTCCATTGTGTAGTCCATAAAATCCTCCTTACAGCGCTCCGCCGCAGTGGCGGCAGAACTTGTCCCCCCTGCTGCATGGGGCGCCGCAGCCGGGGCAGACCTGGGCCTGCTTCAAATCGGAGATGCGGCCCTTCAGCTCGGCAATCTTTGCCGCCATCTCATCCCCCTGGGCCAGCAGCTGGCTGATCTTGTCGTTCTCCGGCACCTCGCCCCTGTGGGTGTCGTACATCACCTGGCCCAGCTGGCGCAGGATGTCGTTGTACTCTCCGTTCAGGTCGAAGAGCTGGACGTTCAGCTTGGCCACGTCCACCATCTGGCCCGCCCGCTTGCCTGCGGCCCGGGCCCCGTCCGCCGCGGCGTCGGCGGCATAGCTGGCAGTCCCTCTCACCCGCTCCAGCAGGTTCTTCACCTTGTCGTCCATAACCATACTCCTCCAATCTAAAAAATATCGTAATTGTATTCTACACCAAATATTCCCGGATTGCAACCAAAGCGCCGCCGACACAAAAATTTAATAATCCTCCCACCCCCGCCGGCAAAAGGTTTATTGCTATTTTTCCCCAAGAGTGGTAAAATAATGAGAACCGGGCATTCCCACAGAGACAGAAGGGGGCTATCCTTATGCGCAAGCTGGTCATAGAGAAGTCCGCGGTAAAGCACAACCTGTCGGTCATCAAGGAGCGGGCGGCCGGCGCGGCCATCTACGGTGTGCTCACCGGCGACGGCGGCGGGGCGGGCATCGTCCCCATGGCCCGGCTGCTCCGGGCGGAGGGCATCGGCCGCTTTGCCGTCTGCGAGGTGGGGGAGGTCAAAAAGCTGCGGGACGCCGGCTTTGTGGACGAGGAGATTCTCATGCTCCGCTCCACCACCGACCGGGAGGAGCTGGAGCAGCTGGTGGACCTGAACGCGGTGTGCACCATCTCCTCGGTAGACACCGGCTTGGCCCTCAACGCTCTGGCAGAGAACCGGGCCACCGTGGCCTGCGCCCACATTCAGGTGGACACCGGCATGGGGTTCGGCGGCTTTCTGGTCAGTGAGCCGGAAAAGATTTTGCTGGCCTACCGCTCCCTGCCCAACGTGGCCCTGGAGGGCATCTACACCCAGCTCCACGCCATGAAGGTGGGCGACCCGGAGTGCGCCCACCAGCTGGACCAGTTCCACCAGGTGCTGGACACCATCCACGCCGCCGGCTATGAGACGGGCACCGTCCACGCCGCCGGCTCCTTCGCCCTGCTCCACAACGACAGCGCCCGGCTGGACGGCGTTCGGGCCGGCTCCGCCATTTTGGGCCGATGCCGCCGCACCAAGGACGACCGGCTGAAAACGGTGGGTTACGGCGAGGCCCCCCTGGCCGAGGTCCGCTGGCTGCCCAAGGGTCACTCCCTGGGCACCGACAAGCCCATTGTCCTGAAAAAGCCCACACGGGTGGCGGTGCTGCCCGTGGGCTACCAGAACGGCCTTGGGGTAGTCCGCCCCCGTGAGACCGGGTTCCGGGCCCTGTGGCGGCAGTGGCGCAGGGCCCGGCGGCGCACCGTCCGGGTGGGGGACCAGCGGGTGAAGGTCCTGGGGCCCATCGGCGCCACCGAGACCCTGCTCAACGTCACCAGCGTGAAGTGCTCCGCCGGCGACCTGGCTGCCTTCGATATCGACCCCATCTTTGCCAAGGGGTTTGTCCGGGAGTTCCGGTGATTTTGCGGTAGGGGCGGCCTGTGGCCGCCCGACGGTTCCGTAAATGGTCTCATGGGCGGATAATATCCACCCCTACAAGAGGGCTTCCATTGTGTAGGGGCGCATATCATGCGCCCGCTGTCCCTGGAAACGCCCTGTAAAATGCGGGCGGCCACAGGCCGCCCCTACAAAATATAAGCGAGGTTTTATCATGTCCGACCTGTCCTTCCAGCCGCTGCTCTTCGGTGGCGACATCAATGTGTACAGCGTGGCCCGGGCTTTTCATGAGGCCTACGGGGTGCGCTCCGTGGCCTTCGGCAAATACCCCTCCTTCCCCTGCCACGGCAGCGCCATCATCGACTACCGGGTGTGCCCGGACAACGAGTCGGAGGAGGAGTTCCGCCGCAATATCCAGACGGTGGCGGAGGAATTTCCCGGCAAGCAGATCATCCTTCTGGGCTGCGGAGACAGCTACGTCCAGCTGGCCGCCCACTGCAAGGACACCCTGCCGGAAAACGTAATCGCCCCCTACATCGACGGGGAATTACTGGACACCCTCATCAACAAGGAGAAATTTTATCGGCTGTGCGACGAGCATGGCATCGACCACCCGGCCACCTTCATCTACCACAAGTCCATGGGCCACAACTTCACCCTGCCCTGGGGCCCGCCCTATATCGCCAAACCCGCCGACAGCGTGACCTACTGGGCCTGCGGGGACCACTCCCTGGCCAAGGTCTATATCTGCCAGAGTTGGGAAGAATTGCTGGAGAGCTTGGACCACGTCTACGCCGCCGGGTATCCCGACCACATGGTCCTCCAGGAGTTCATCCCCGGAGACGACAGCTATATGCGGGTGCTCACCAGCTACTCCGACCGAAACGCCCGGGTGACCACCATGTGCCTGGGCCACGTCCTGCTGGAGGAGCACTCCCCCCACGGCATCGGCAACCACGCCGTCATCCTGACGGAGTGCGACGAGGCGATGGAGGAGAAGATCAAGGGCCTGCTGGAGGCGCTGCACTTTGTGGGCTTCTCCAACTTCGACATCAAGTTCGACCGGCGGGACGGCAAATATAAGGCCTTTGAGATCAACTGCCGCCAGGGGCGGAGCAACTACTACGTCACCGGCGCGGGCCACAACATCGCCAAAATGGTGGTGGAGGACCGGATCGAGGGCAGGGACCTGCCCTTCCAGATGACCAAAAACCGCTCTCTGTGGCGGATGGTGCCCAAGAAGGTGGCTTTCAAATTCACCCCGAAGAAATATCACGAGGAGATGCGCGCCCTCATCAAGGCCGGGGCAGATTCCCACTCCCTGGTCTACTCCAAGGACTCCTCCCTGCGCCGTCGCCTGCGGGTGTGCAAGAACCACCTGGGCAACATCAAGCGTTTCGACCAGTATAACAAGGTCCCGGAGGGATAATTTTTTCGGGCGGGCCGCCGAAGGCGGCGGCCCCTACACATCTTACCTGTAGGGGGCGGCGCCCTCGCCGCCCCGTATTCCTGGCAAAGGAGCTTTTTATGCAGTACCGTCTCGGCGTCCTGGGCGGCATGGGCCCCCAGGCTACCAACACCTTCTATCAATTTGTCATTGACCGCACCGACGCCCGAACGGACCAGGAGCACGTCAACACCCTGATTTTGTCCGACAGCGGTATGCCCGACCGCACCTCCGCCATCCTCAGCGGGGGAGCGGCCCGGGAAGTGGTGTACCGCCGGCTGCTGGCCGGCGCCCGGCTGCTGGAAAACGCGGGGTGCACCTGCATCGCCGTCCCTTGCAACACCTCCCACTTCTTCCTGGACCGGGTGCAGGAGCAGATCGGCATCCCCATCCTCCACATGATTCGGGAGACCGCCCGCCTGCTGGCCTCTCAGGGACTAAAGCGCCCCGGCATCCTGGCCACCGACGGCACGATCCAGACTGAATTATACCAAAAGGAATTTTCCGCCGCCGGAATACAGACTGTCATTCCCTCCCCCCAGGCCCAGGAGCTGGTCATGTCCCTGATCTACGACGACATCAAGGCCGGGCGGGACGGCGACCCCCAGAAGTTCGCCGCCGTCCACCAGGACCTGCTGGCCCAGGGCTGCGACTGTGGGGTGCTGGCCTGCACCGAGCTGTCCGTCTTCGCCGACAAGCACCACCTGCCCCCCTTCTACACCGACGCCATGGCCGTCCTGGCCCAGCGGGCGGTGGAGGCCTGTCACAAGCCTCTGCGGCATATTTTTATCAAATAATACAGGGAGGATAGCCATGTCCAAGATAAAAGCCGACCCTCTGGCCCTGAACGCGATTATCCGCGCCGTTTTAAAGGGGGCAAACACCACCCCGGAGGACTTCAAGCGGGCTACCCTGGTGGACAGCTTCTCCATGATTTACCACAAGTTTCCCTCCTGGGCGGAGCCTGCCCCCGGCGACTTCTCCATCCTGGGGATGCTGGAGAACATGCACACCCTCCACTTTCCCAACGACATTGGCCGTCCCCCCATTCAGGTGGACGACTTCTCCTTTTTGGCAAGCTGCAAAAAATTGAAGCGGCTGGACGTGGCCCGCACCAGCTTTACCGACTGCTCCATCCTTCTCCAGCTGCCGCCCCTGAGCTACGTGCGCCTCCCGGAAAAGGGGCAGCTCACCCACCTGGAGGCCCTGGAACGTCTCCCCAAACAGACCAAGGTGAGCTTTTTGAACCCGCCCGCCCCTACGCCGCCCCCGGCGGTCACGCCCCCGCCCCGGAAAAAGCCCGAGGGCAGCGAGACGGTGAAGGCCATTGTGGAGGAGATCAAAAAGCGCACCGCCACGGACTGCTACAGGCTGACCGTCCGGCCCGGCGTCACCCCTGGGCTGACGGACAGCAAATTCGGCGGCCTCCCCTACTGGGACCCGGCCATGCCCTACCCGGTGGATGGGGCGGGGAAGAAGCTGGTGCTGCTGGCCCAGATCAATTTTGACCAGCTCCAGGTGGACGAGCCCCTGCCCCAGGGCGGGCTGCTCCAGTTTTTCATCGGGGACGACTGCTTCGGTCTGGACTGTCCGGGGGGCCACCGGGTGGTGTACCACGCGGAGATTAACCCCTCCGTCACGGCGGAACAGCTCAGGCCCCTGCGCATCCCCACCCAGGCGGAGACGGAAATCTTCCCCCTGGCAAACTCCATGGCGGTGACCATGGAAAAGACGGCCGGCTACATGGGCCCGGCGGACGAGCGGTTCGACGCCCTCTTCGCCCAGGTCTTCCGGGCCATCACCGGCCAGGCCCTGGAGCCGGGAATGCACTATTGGAACACGCTGGCGGGCGGGGATTACGACTATCTGTACGACCAGCTGTCCACCGACGGCCACCACCTGCTGGGCTACCCCTACTTCACCCAGGAGGACCCCCGAAACGGCCTCTATGAGACCCTCCTTTTCCAGATGGACTCCGACGACGATATCCTCTGGGGCGACTGTGGGGTGGGCAACTTCTTCATCGACCTGGAAAAGCTGAAACAGCGGGACTTCTCCGACGTGTTCTACACCTGGGACTGCTGCTGACCCCCGCGTTTTTATGGGAGGTACACTATGAAACACACCCTCAGCGACTATATCGCCCTGCTGGAGGAGCGGAACCTGCTGTCCGCCCCCGTCCCGGACGCCCTGGACCCCACCGCCCCGGTGGAGCTGGTATCCTACGACTCCCGGGAGGTGGTTCCCGGCACGCTGTTTCTCTGCAAGGGTGCCCACTTCAAGGCGGCGTTTTTGAAAATGGCCCAGGACAGGGGGGCCATCGCCTATGTGAGCGAGGCCCCCTATCCGGAAAGTCCCCTGCCCTGCCTCCTGGTAAACGACATGCGCCTCACCATCGCCCCCCTGGCCGACCTGTACTACGATCACCCCTCTGGGAAGCTGAAGGTCATCGGCCTGACGGGCACCAAGGGCAAATCCTCCACCGCCTACTACCTGAAATACATTCTGGACGAGTATATGGCGGAGCAGGGCAAACCGGAGAGCGGCATCATCTCCTCCATCGACACCTACGACGGGGCGGAGCGCTTCGAGTCCCACATCACCACCCCCGACGCCCTGGACCTCCAGCGCCACTTCCACCACGCGGTTCAGTCCGGGCTGGAGTACCTGACCATGGAGGTGTCCAGCCAGGCGCTGAAATACCACCGCTCCCTGTGCACCGATTTCGCCGCCGCCGTCTTCCTTAACATCGGCCTGGACCACATTTCCCCCATTGAGCACCCGGATTTTGAGGACTACTTCGCCTCAAAGCTGCGGATTTTCTCCCAGGGGGCGGTCAACTGTGTCAATCTGGACTGCGACCACGCCGACCGGGTCCTGGCCGCCGCCAGGGAGGCGGGCCGGCCTGTGATCACCTTCTCCCAAAAGGACGGGGGGGCGGATGTCTACGCCTCCCAGGTGTGCAAGCGGGGAGGGGATATCCTCTTTCAGGTGCGCACCAAGCGGTATGAGCGGCAGTTCTGCCTGACCATGCCGGGGCTGTTCAACGTGGAAAACGCCCTGGCCGCCATCGCGGTGTGCGAGGGGCTGGACATCCCCCAGCAGCACATCTTCGCCGGCCTGGTGAAGGCCCGGGTGCCGGGGCGGATGGAGGTCTACTCCAACGCCGACGGCGCCGTCGTTGCCATCGTAGACTACGCCCACAACCGCATGTCCTTCGAGACCCTGTTCCGCTCCGTTCAGGCGGAGTACCCCGGCCGGCGGATCGTCGCGGTTTTCGGCTGTCCCGGCCTGAAAGCCCTGGACCGCCGCCGGGACCTGGGGGAAATTTCGGGAAAATACTCCGGCCTGGTGGTCCTTACCGAGGAGGACAGCGGGGAGGAGGACACTGTCTCCATCTGTGAGCAGATCGCCGTCCATGTGGCGGAGCAGGGCTGCCAATATATCATCGAGCCCAACCGGGGGGAGGCCATCCGCCAGGCCATCCTGAGCTGTGACCAGCCCTCCGTCCTCCTCATCACCGGCAAGGGCCGGGAGACCCGGCAGAAACGGGGGCGGGAGTATATCGAGGTCCCCACCGACGTGGACTATGTCCAGGCCTTCCTCCAGGAGTACGACGCAGTCTATGACCCGGACGGAATGGAGAAGGTACAGGGCCTGCTGTCCCTGCTGCCCGCGCTGAAAAAGCACCGGGGCAAGCGGGCGGCCGTCTGGTGCGCCGCCCCGGGGGAGGACCTCCTCCAGGACGCCGACGCCCTGCGAACCGTGGGGATGGAGGTGGTCCTGACCGGGCCCGGAGAGGACGCCCCCAAGGGCGCAGACTACCTGGTGTACCTGGCCAAAATGGGGCAGGACGGCCAGCCGGCTATGGGCCGCATGGACTCCCAGCGGGCGGAGGAGCTGCTGTCCGCCGGGCTGGTGGGCAAGGAGCTGGTCCCCCTGCTGAAAAGCTGTCTCGCCTTCCTCGGGGGCGGGGCGGAGGAGGCCGCCATTCTGGACAGCTCCGCCCGGCACACCCTGCTGCTTTATATGCTGGACCAGCATACGCCGGGGATGATGATCACAAGATAAACGAAACGGATGGCTCACTCAGCCATCCGTTTTTCATACTTCTTCAGCAGGTCTTCCACCGCCTCGTCCAGCAGACGGGATTTGTTGATCCTCGTCTTAGCCGAGAGTTCGTTCAGGCCCTGCATCAGCTCATTTTTCAACGAAGAAGTGAACCTCGTCCGATTCACCAGAGCCGCTTCTGACATATCTCACACCGCCTTGCACTATTTTATGCTATTTAGTGTACAATTACCCAAACAGAAAAACAAGGGGTTGTATTTTATGTAATGTAGTGTATAATAGTGCAAGGAGGTGTCTGTTATGGAACAAGAACGCATCTGTCAAACCTGCAAGCACTTTTACCAGCACTACATCAAGCTCGCGCGGGGAACATACAATATGTGCGGCTCCGGGCACTGCGTCCATCCCCGGCTCAAGTTTCGGTACAACAACACAAAGGCGTGCCAGCACTATGTGCTGAAGGAAAACTGAAAATTTGATTTCCCTCTTGCATATGCTGGAACAGGTGTGGTATAATCAACCTGACCAAAAGGTTTGTTAGGATACATTGGCTTCACAGCAAAAGGATTCCCGGAGAGGGGCCACTCTCCGGGAATCCTTTAGGCTTATCTGCCCTTGTCGTGCCGGTCAAACCATTTGCAAACGCAATGACCAATTACATTTGCCACAACCGACACCAATATGTTTGTTAGGACTTCCATTGGCTCCACCCCCTCTCTGTTGCCACAGATTGGGATATGTCGGGCAGCACAATGATTATACCAAATTTCGACAGCATATGCAAGCGGCGGGGTCTTCCCCGCCGTTTTTTCATCCGTTAAACTTCCCCATCCCCCGGTCGATGCCCTCAGCCAGGATACACTCGATGGCGTCGGCGGCCCGTTTGACAGCGCCGTCGATGGCTTTTTTGTCCTCCCCCACGAATTTCCCCAGCACCCAGTCGGCCATGTCGTAGTCGGGGTGGGGCTTTTCCCCCACGCCCACCCGCAGCCGTGGGAACTGGTCGGTGCCCAGGTGCTGGATGATGTTTTTCAGCCCGTTGTGCCCCCCGGCGGAGCCCTTTACCCGGATGCGCAGCTTTCCCACGGGCAGGGCGGTGTCGTCAGACACCACCAGCACCCGCTCCGGAGGAATTTTGTAAAAGTCCGCCGCCTGGCGCACCGCCTCCCCGGACAGGTTCATGTAGGTGATGGGCTTCATCACCAGCACCTTCTCCCCGGAAATGGTGAGGGTATTGGTCAGCGCCTTGAATTTCAGCCGCTGGACGGGTTTGTTCTGCCGCTCCGCCACCTCGTCGGCCACCATGTAACCCACGTTGTGCCGGGTGTTCTCATACTTGTCCCCCGGATTGCCCAGGCAGACCAGCAGCCAGCTCACGCCGCCGCTGTCCTTTTTGAAAAACATAGCCGTTTCCTCGCTTCTTTGAAAGGAAATCTGTAGGGGCCGCCGCCCTCGGCGGCCCGTCTTTGATTGCCTTCGGCCGCCTGTCTTTTGTTGGACACGGCGGCCCGTCTTTGATTGGACGCGGGCCGCCCAGGGGGGCGGCCCCTACAAGGGAAGGGCGGCCCCTGGGCCGCCCCTCCGAACATATTTACAGGAACAGGGGAGACACGGAGGTCTCCATGTAGATGTGGCTGATGGCCTCGGCAAAGAGGTGGGCCACAGAGATGTAGCGGATTTTATCGCACCGCACCTCGCCCTTGGGGGGGATGGTGTTCAGGAAGACCACCTCATCCAGCACACTGTCCTGGATGCGCTGAATGGCGGGTCCGGACAGCACGCCGTGGGTGGCGCAGGCGGTAACGTCCTTGGCGCCCCCCAGCTCCACCAGGGCCTTGGCCGCGTGGCACAGGGAACCGCCGGTGTCCACCATGTCGTCCAACAGAATAACCCGCTTGTCCCGCACGTCGCCGATGATGTTCATGACCTCGGAGGAGTTGGCTTTCTGCCGCCGCTTGTCCACGATGGCCAGGGGCATGTTCAGCTTCTGGGCGAAGGCCCGGGCCCGGGCCACCGAGCCCACGTCGGGGGAGACCACCATGGTATCCTCGTGGTCGTCCTTGAATTTACGGTTGAAGTAGTCCACAAAAATGGGGGAGCCCAGCATATTGTCCACAGGAATGTCGAAAAAGCCCTGGATCTGGTTGGCATGAAGGTCCATGGTCAGCACCCGGTCGGCGCCGGCGGTGGTGATGAGGTTGGCCACCAGCTTGGCGGAGATGGGGTCTCTGGGCTTGGTCTTCCGGTCCTGGCGGGCGTAGCCGAAGTAGGGGATCACGGCGGTAATCCGGCCGGCGGAGGCCCGCTTCAGGGCGTCGATGATAATGAGCAGCTCCATCAGTGCGTCGTTGACGGTGCTCATCTTGCCGTCCTTGACAAAGGCGCAGGTGGACTGGACCACAAACACGTCGGAGCCCCGGACCGTCTCATAGATGGAGACGAAGTTCTCCCCGTCGGAGAAAGCGCCCACCTCTGAGTTTCCCAGGGGGATCCCCAGCTCCTTGCAGATATCCCTGGCCAGAGCGGGGTTGGAATTGCCCGTGATAACCTTGATGTCCTTCCCATGTGCGATCATTTACTACATCCTCCCATTATTGCCGGCCCTGGGGCCGTTTTTTCTCTCGTATCCCTTCTGTGTGAGGCCCTTTCCTCACTTTTTCCCTTTTCTTTTCCGGTTCTCCCCGGCCCAGCCCTCTTTGATCTCCTGCCGGACCCGGCCGATGGCCATAGCGTCTCCCGGCACCGTCCCGGTCACGGTGGTGCCGGCGGCGATAAAGGCCCCGTCCTCCACCGTCACCGGGGCGACAAAGTTGGTGTTGCACCCCACGAACACGTGACTGCCGATGGTGGTACGGTACTTGTGAAAGCCGTCGTAGTTGCAGGTGACGGTGCCGCAGCCAAAGTTGCAGTCCTCTCCCACGTCGCTGTCCCCCACATAGGTCAGGTGGGCCATCTTGGTCCCCGCCCCCAGATTGCAGTTTTTCAGCTGGACAAAGGCCCCAATCTTAGACCCCGCCCCCACCACACAGTGGGGCCGGATGTGGGTGTAGGGGCCAATCTGGCAGTCCCGACAAATCACGCTCTCCTCACACTGGGAGGCGTTGATGGTACAGCCGTCCTCCACGGTGCAGCCGGTGAGCATCACCTGGGGCCCGATGGTGCAGTTGGCGCCGATTACGGTCTCTCCCCGGAGGATGGTGCCGGGAAGCAGAAGCGTCCCCGCCCCCACCGTCACCGTCTCCTCCACGTATACGGCAGAAGGGTCCATCATCAGCACCCCGTCCGCCAAAAGCTGTTCCCGCTTCGCCTGAAGGGAATTGTCGTTCATATTACTCCTCCTGAATTAAGGCTCGCTCTTACATGGTCATTATAGCATACAAGTTTCCATTTTTCTACCATTTTAAAAATTTTTCCACCGCCGTAAAATGCCGATTTTTCATCCATTGCATTCAAATTATGACAAAAACCGCCCTCCACGCACTATGGAGGGCGGCCGGATGTTCTTTTTCAGCAGGCGGAGACCAGCGGGCGCACCCCAAGGCGCTCCCGCAGGCGGGAAGGCCGGCATACCCGGGACATCTCCAGCCCGGCGCAGACGGTATCCACCAGGTCCACCATCCAGGCCTCCAGCGACCGGGGCAGGGCGCCCCCCAGGGGCCACATGTGGGAGAGGATGATGTTCCGCTCCTTGTCTGTCAGCGGGGTAAGGGCGGCGGCGTTCCGGGCGGCGAACCGGGGGTGGTCAAAGCACTGGTTCCCCGGATGGGCGGACTTGTCCCTGGAGTCGTAGAGGTACAGGTCGTGAAGCAGGGCCCCCCGGACGGCGGCCTGCACGTCCAGCCGGAGCATCCGGGCCACCCGGTAGGTGGAGAAGGCCACAAAGAGGGAGTGATCCAGGGTGGTCACCGGCCCGTGGTGTTTCCACCGGCCCATCATCCGCACCTGTTCGGAGTCCAGCAGCTCCCGGGTCAGATCGACAAATTCTCTCTCTCGCAGTTTCCGGCTCAAACGGCCCATTGGAATCAATCCTTTCTTCATTTTTCCGCCGGGGTGCCCCCGGCGTCTCATTCTGCCCACATCATACACCATCCCCGGCAAAATGTCATCTGAGAAATTTTGACAATTTTACCGGGTTTGTCCCTGGCCCTTTATCACAAATTTGAAGGAACACAGCTCCGCCAGCCCCAAAGGACCCCTTGCGTGCAATTTTTGGGTGGAGATGCCCATCTCGCAGCCCAGGCCGAACTCCCCCCCGTCGGTAAACCGGGTGGAGGCGTTCCAGTAGACGGCGGCGCTGTCCACCCGGGCCAGGAAGGACCGGGCCTCCTCCCCGTCTCCGGTGACAATGGCCTCGGAGTGGCCGGTGGAGTGGGCCCCGATGTGGGCGACGGCCTCCTCCAGGCTGTCCACCACCTTCACGGCCATGATGTAGTCCAAAAACTCGGTGTCAAAGTCCCGCTCCCCGGCGGGAGCGCCGTCGATGATCTTCGCCGCCGGCCGGTCTAGCCGCAACTCCACCCCATGGCCAAACCGGTTGTGCTCCAGCCGGTCCCGCAGCTTCGGCAGGAACTCCCCGGCGATATCCCGGTGGACCAGGCATACCTCGGCGGCGTTGCACACGCTGGGCCGGGAGCACTTGGCGTTCTCAATGATGTCCAGGGCCATGTCCTGATTGGCCTCCCGGTCCACATAGATGTGGCAGATGCCGGTGCCCGTCTCCAGAACGGGGACGGCGGCGTTGTCCACACAGGCCCGGATGAGCCCCGCGCCTCCCCGGGGGATGAGCAGGTCCACCAGCCCCCGGGCCGCCATCAGCTCATTGGCGGAGGTGCGGGAGGTGTCCTCCACCAGCTGGAGGGCGTCCGAGCTGAGCCCGGCCCCGGCCAGCCCCTCCTTCAGCGCCGCCACAATGGCGGCGGCGGAGCGGTGGGCCTCCTTGCCGCAGCGCAGCACGCAGGCGGACCCCGCCTTCAAGGCCAGGGCGGCGGCGTCGGAGGTGACGTTGGGCCGGCTCTCGTAGATGATGGCGATGACGCCCATGGGGACGGCGGTCTTCTCAATCACCAGTCCGTTGGGCCGCTCCACCCGGCTGAGGACGGCCCCCGCCGGGTCGGGCAGCTCCGCCACCTCCCGGATGCCCTGGGCCATCCCGGCCACCCGGTCGGGGCTGAGGGCCAGCCGGTCCAGCATCACGTCGGAGATGGTCCCTCTGGCCGCCTCCAGGTCCAGGGCGTTGGCCGCCAGAATGTCCGGACAGCGCTCCTCCAGGGCGTCCGCCATGGCCAGCAGCGCCCTGTTTTTGGTATCGGTATCCGCCAGGGCCATGGCCCCCTTGGCTCCTTTGGCCTTTTGCAGCAGCTCCTGTGTTGTCATATTTGTCACCTCGTCGATTAAAGTATCACCCGAACCGGCGGCGGAAGGGGGCGATATTCCCGTCCCTTCCGGGCCGCTCCAGGATGGAGAAGGTCACCGACTCAAACAGCCGGCCCCAGCCCTTCTCCAGCAGCTCCTGCCAGAAGCGGGCCACGTCCTCCGGGTCGTTCCGGAACACCCCGCAGCCGTAGGCCCCCAGCACCAGCCGGGTGCAGCCCCACTTGGCGAACAGGGCCAGCACCTTCTCCATCCGTCCCCTCATGATCTCCTTGGCCCGGTCCGCGCTGTCCCCGTTCCGCAGGACGATCCCCATATTGACGGCGGGGGCGGTGATCACCGGGCAGGTGACGGGGCGGTCCGTCAGGGCGAAGCCGCCGGTGCGGAAGAAGGTCACGTCCCCCACGAGCATGGTGTCGGTATACACCGGGTCCCGGTTGGCCCGGTTGATCTCGTAGTACCTGGGGCCCTCTCCGGTGGTCTGGGTGTGGTACAGATCGGAGCAGAAGGCCAGGCACTCCTCCTGGGCCACCGAGCCGTTGAGAAAACCGCCGCCGGGGTTCTTGGCAGAAGCAAAGTTGAGCACCCCCAGCTGGGGGCATAGGGCCTTCCCGCCGGACAGGCGGAACACGGCGTCCACCGTCCCCTCCCCCCGGACCTCCAGGGCGGCGGAGGGGCCGTCCTGGGGCAGCCCGGTCTCCCGGACCAGCCGGTCCAAATCGGCGGCGGTCCACAGCTGGGTAGGCCGGGCGCCGCCGAAGGAAATCACCCGGTTTCCCAGGGTATAGCGCCCCGCCTGGCTGATCTCCACCGTCTCCTGGGCCAGGGCCCGCAGCTGTTCCCGGTTCACGGCCGCACCCCCAGGAAGCGGGTGCCCACGGCCTTGCCCTCCACGATATCATACAGCCGCTCCGGGTGCTCCCCGTTGGTGATCACCATGTCGCAGCCCTTGGCGGCCACCAGCTTGGCGGCTTTCAGCTTGGTGGCCATGCCGCCGGTGCCCAGGCCGGAGCCCGCGCCCCCGGCCAGGGCCTCGATCTCCGGGGTGACCGCCTCCACTGTGGGGATAAGCCGGGCAGCGGGGTCCTTCCGGGGGTCGGCGGTGTACAGCCCCTCGATGTCGCTGAGCAGCACCAGCAGGTCGGCCTCCACCAGCTGGGCCACGATGGCGGACAGGGTGTCGTTCTCCCCGATGGTGGACACCACGCCGATCTCGTCGGTGGAGACTGCGTCGTTCTCGTTGATGATGGGCAGGGCCCCCAGCTCCAGCAGCCGGGTCAGGGTGTTCTGCACGTTGGTCCGCCGGTGGGGGTCGCTCACGTCTCCCCCCGCCAGCAGAATCTGGGCCACCGTGTGGTTGTACTGGGAAAACAGCTTGTCGTAGGTGTACATCAGCTCGCACTGGCCCACGGCGGCGGCGGCCTGCTTGGTGGGCATGTCGGCGGGCCGGCCGGGCAGGTTCAGCTTGCCCACCCCCATGCCGATGGCCCCGGAGGACACCAAAATCATCTCGTGCCCGGCGTTTTTCAGGTCGGACAGCACCTTCACCAGCTCCTCCACGTGGCGGATGTTCAGCCGCCCGGTGGCGTGGGCCAGGGTGGAGGTGCCCACTTTTACTACAATACGCATAATTTTCGCTCCTTATTGCGATTTGTATTTTGAATCTCTGTGGGACCCGCCCCCCTGGGCGGGTCACTCTTAATTGGGATAATATCTTGCCGTTGGCCCGCCCAAGGGGGCGGGCCCCACGGTCATTTTTTCGCCAGCTTCACCGTCTTCTCATAGGCGGCAATGACCGCATCCATGGCCGCTGCCCGAAAGCCCCGCTCCTCCAGAACCCGGACCCCCTGGATGGTGGTGCCGCCGGGGGAGCAGACGGCGTCCTTCAGCGCACCGGGGTGTCTGCCGCTCTCCAGCACCATCCGGGCGGAGCCGGCCAGCATCTGGGCGGCGTAGGAGAGCGCCTTGTCCCTGGGCAGCCCGCAGGCCACTCCGCCGTCGGCCAGGGCCTCCACAAACAGGTAGGCGAAGGCGGGCCCGCAGCCGGACACGGCGCTGGCCGCGTCGATAAGCCCCTCGGGCACCGGGTCCACCAGACCGGCGGGGGCGATGAGGGCGGCAAAGCTGTCCAGCTCGTCCATGGTCACCTCCTGGCCACAGTACTGCACCACCCCGGCCCCGATGGCGGCGGGGGTGTTGGGCATCATCCGGATGACGGGGCAGTCCAGGTCCAGCATATCCTGGATGCGGTCGCAGGTCAGGCCGGCGGCCATAGTCACCAGGATAAAGCGGTCCTCCCGCTTGCGCAGGATTCGCTCCAGGGGGTCCAGCACCAGCTGCATCATCTGGGGCTTCACCCCCAGAAAGATGAGCTGGGCGGTGCGGGCAATCTCCTCGTTGGTGGACAGAACCGCCCCCGGCAGCTCCGCCGCCAGAGCCTCCGCCTTGGCCGGGGTGCGGTTGGACAGCAGAATGGTCTCCGCCAGGCCGCTTTTGGCCGCCGCCCTGGCCACGGCGGACCCCATATTGCCGGTGCCGATAAAACCGATGGTCTGATACATCATATGTTCCTCCTCATTTGGGGATTTTTATTTTATTATAGCATGCCCGTCAAGGGGGGCATGTGTGGGGCCCGCCGCCCTCGGCGGGCCATCTCCAAAATGACCCGGCCAAGGGGCCGGGTCCCACAGAGGCGTTTTCAGCTTCCAAAAATCTTAATCAATTCTTAATTGTATTTTTCCCTCCTCTGTTATATACTGACCGTACTAATACAGTTAATACAGTATCCGGAAAGGAGGAGCTGTGATGTTGAATTTAGACTACCGGGACGCCCGCCCCATCTACGAGCAGGTGAAGGACGGCCTGCGCCGGCTGATGGTGACGGGGGTGATCCAGGAGGGGGAGAAGCTGCCCTCTGTCCGCACCATGGCGGGCACGCTGGCCATCAACCCCAACACCATCCAGCGGGCCTACGAGGCCCTGGAGGCGGAGGGCTACGTCTACTCGGTGCCCGGCAAGGGCTCCTTCGCCGCCCCCAACACGGGGGTGGACGAGGGGCGGAAGCAGGAGCTGCTGCACACCTTCGACCAGACGGCGGGGGAGCTGCTGTTCCTTGGCGTCAGCGGCCAGGAGCTCTGGGCCCGGATTCGGGCCCTGGAAGGGGGAGAGACAAATGATTAAGGTAATCAATGTGGTAAAGACCTTCGACGGGTTTAAAGCCCTGGACGGCCTGACCATGACGGCGGAGAAGGGCTCCATCTACGGGCTCGTCGGCCCCAACGGGGCGGGCAAGTCCACCATCCTGCGGCACATCATGGGCATCTACCGCCCGGACTCCGGTTCTGTGCTGGTGGACGGCGACCAGGTCTACGAAAACCCGGCGGTGAAGGCCAAAATCGCCGCCATTCCCGATGAGCTGTACTACTTCAACTCCGCCTCCACCCGGGACATGATGCGCTTCTACCGGGGGATGTACCCCAATTTCGACGTGAAGCGGTACGAGGCTTTGAAGGAGGCTTTCCCCGAGGTGGACGAACGCCTGCCCATCCGCCGCCTGTCCAAGGGGATGCAGAAGCAGTCCGCCTTCCGGCTGGCCCTGTGCTGCAACCCGGAGGTGCTGGTGCTGGACGAGCCGGTGGACGGCCTGGACCCGGTGATGCGCCGGCAGGTGTGGACCCTGCTCATGGGGGACGTGGCCCAGCGGGGGACCACGGTGCTGGTCTCCTCCCACAACCTGCGGGAGCTGGAGGACGTGTGCGACCACGTGGGCATCCTCAGCCACGGCAGGGTGCTGCTGGAGCGCTCCCTCACCGACTTGCAGGACAACGTGGTCAAGCTCCAGATCGCCTTTGCCGACGGGAACCTGCCCGAGCTGCCAAAAGACCTGAACGTGCTCCACACCTCCCAAATCGGGCGTGTGTTCACCCTCATCGTCCGGGGCAGCCCGGCGGACATCAAAACCCGTATGGCGGGCTTTGCCCCCATCCTCATGGAGGCCCTGCCCCTGACTTTGGAGGAAATCTTTATCTATGAACTGGGAGGTGAGGACTATGCGGTCCGCGACATCGTACTTTAACGGCCCCCTCTACCGCAAGACCATGGCCCGCTTCTGGCCCCTGTGGGCGGGCTACGGGGTGATCTGGCTGTTTTTTATCCCGCTGAATATGCTCAACACCTACTTTAACCGCTATATGTCCTCCGCACCCGTCACCCGTCTGTTTCGCCAGGCGGTCAACCTGCCCGAATATGTGACGCCGGGGCTGTACTTCGCCGCTTTCTTCGCGATTTTCTGCGCCATGGCGGTGTTCGGCTACCTGTATAACAGCCGCTCCTCCTGCTGGTTCCACGCTCTGCCCACCCGGCGGGAGGCCCTGTTCACCACCCAGTACCTGGCCGGGCTGTCCTTCCTGCTGCTGCCACAGGCGGCGGTGGCGGTGCTGACGGCCATGGTGGAGCTGGCCTTCCTGCCCATGAGCCAGTGGGGCGCAGCCCTGTCCGGCCTGGTGACGTGGCTGCTGGCCCAGAGCGGGATATGCCTGTTCTTCTTCTCCTTCGCCGCCTTCTGCGCCATGTTCACCGGCCACATCCTGGCCCTGCCCGTCTTCTACTGCATCCTCAATGTGCTGGCCGATGTGATCTACACCCTGCTGGACGGCCTGTTCCACGAGTTCTTCTACGGCTATGCCGGGTCCGCCGGGGCCGGCCGGATTGTGGAGTACCTCACCCCCGCCTACGCCCTGAAAGACGCGGTGGTGCTGTTTGGCAGCGGCGAGAAGGGGTATCACTTCCGCTCACCGGGCATCGTGGCCGCCTACGCCCTTGTGGGGGTGGTTTTGGCGGCGTTCTCCCTGTACGTCTACCGCCGCCGCCACGCGGAGACCGCCGGCGACGTGGTGGCCGTCCCCCTGGTGCGCCCCCTGTTCAAATACGGGGTGTCCTTCTGCTCCGGGCTGTGCCTGGGCATGTTCACCGCCCTGTTTTTCGGCTGGACGGAGGGCATGGCCGTCCTCGTCGCCAGTATCCTGGTCTGGACCGTCATCGGCTGCTTTGCCGCCGAGATGCTGCTGAAAAAATCCTTCCGGGTTTTTAAAGCCTGGAAGGGGGCGGCGGCTATGGCCGCCGTCATGCTCCTGCTGTGCCTGGCCTGTACCATGGACCTGTTCGGGGTGGAGGGCCGGGTGCCCCAGGCGGACCGGGTGGAGAGCCTGGAGGTCACCCTGAATTTGGGCTACCCCGTCGATAGCGGTGGTCACTATTCCGCCGTCCTCACCGACCCGGAGAACATCCAGCGGTTCATCGACCTCCACCGGGCCATTATCAGCGAGCGGGACCGGGTCAGCGACGGAGTCTTGCAGCATTACAAAGAAAATGACGACGGCACATGGTACTTCCAGGACTACACCTACCTGCACCTGAATTACACCCTGAAGGGTGGTTCCTCCCTCACACGCCGCTACGACAGCTTCCCCATCTATCAGGATGAGGCGGACCTGGAGGGCAGCGTCACCAATCTGGTGAAGGGTCTCTACAACGACCGGGAACTGGTGTCTGACGCCTATGGCTTTGAGGACTTTTTGAAAAAGGGCCGCCTCACCGGGGCCTGGCTGGACCGGGTCAACAACGCCGAGGGCGAGATAGAGTACAACGTCTATTTGGACGACTACGCCCAGGAGCTGTGGGACGCGGTCCAGGCCGACTTCGCCGAGGGGACCATCGGCGTGCGCTACCTCTTCGACCAGGGCAACGACCGCCTGAAAAACACCTGCCGCACCGACCTGAGTTTCAGCCTTACCGCCTACCAGCACCCCGATTCCGGCCAGGAGGGTTACTCCGTCCAGGTCAGCCCCGGCGGTTTCGATATTGACGAGACCCTTACCGTCACCCTCACCCCCAACGCCAAACACACCCTGGCCGCGCTGGAGGAGACCGGCATCTGGGAGGAGGGGTACTCCCTGGCAGGGTATGAGGTCAGAGACAGCACCGGCCCGTATCCCGCTACTGAGAGCCGGTAAGATGCCTGTGGGGGCCGCCGCCCTCGGCGGCCCGCTCTATCTCTCCCGCCCCCGGCGGGCCAATCTAAAGATGACCCGGCCAGGGGGCCGGGTCCCACATTCCACTTTGTAGGGGCCGCCGCCCTCGGCGGCCCGCTTCAAACTCCCCTGTCCTCGACGGGCCGCCCAGGGGGGCGGCCCCTACTTTTTCTCCTGAAAAATCTTATTGCTTTTTAGACAGCTCTCCGGTATAATGAAGGACAAGAGCGGTCATCCCGGGCGATTTGACTGTCGCCCCATTAAAAATCAGGAGGTAACACACATCATGAGAGAAGTTTATGTCGTCAACTGCTGCCGCACCGCCATCGGCTCCTTCGGGGGCTCCCTGAAGGACACCCCCGCCGCCGACCTGGGCGCCGCCGTCATCAAGGAGGCCCTGAATCGCGCCAATGTCAAGCCCGAGCAGGTGGACGAGGTCATGTTCGGCTGCATCCTCACCGCCGGCCTGGGCCAGAACCCCGCCCGTCAGGCCAGCCTGAAGGCCGGCATCCCCACCTCCGTCCCCGCCTACACCGTGGGCATGGTGTGCGGCTCCGGTATGAAGTCCGTCATTGAGGCCGGCCGCACCATCGGCTGCGGCGACGCTGAGATTATCGTCGCCGGCGGCATGGAAAACATGTCCGCCGCCCCCTTCGCCATCCCCGCCGCCCGCTGGGGCGCCCGCATGGGCGACTCCAAGATGAAGGACACCATGATCTCCGACGGCCTGTGGGACGTGTATAACAACTACCACATGGGCACCACCGCCGAGAACATCTGCGACGTTTGGGGCATCACCCGGGAAGAGCTGGACGAGTTCGGCTATAACTCCCAGAAGAAGACCGCCGACGCCCAGGCCGCCGGCAAGTTCGACGACGAGATCGTCCCCGTGATGATCAAGGTCAAGAAGGAAATGGTGGAGTTCAAAAAGGACGAGTTCCCCCGCCTGTCCCCCCTGGACAAGCTGGCTAAGCTCCGCGGCGCCTTCCCCTGCGGCCCCGAGGGCGTAGAGGACGAGATCGTCCACACCTTTGAGCCCACCCAGATTCACGAGGCCGACGCGAAGAAGCACGTCCAGCGTGTCACCGCCGGCCAGGCCTCCGGTATCAACGACGGCGCCGCCGCCATCGTGCTGGCCTCCAAGGAGGCCGTTGAGAAGTACGGCCTGAAGCCCATGGCCAAGCTGGTCAGCTGGGGCCAGGGCGGCGTGGACCCCAAGATCATGGGCGTGGGCCCTGTGCCCGCCTCCCGTCAGGCCATGGCCAAGGCCGGCCTGAAGATCGAGGACATGGACCTGATCGAGGCCAATGAGGCCTTTGCCGCCCAGTCCATCGCCGTGGCCCGTGAGCTGGGCTTTGACATGAGCAAGGTCAACGTCAACGGCGGCGCCATCGCCCTGGGCCACCCCGTGGGCGCTTCCGGCGCGCGGATTATCGTCACCCTGCTCCACGAGATGCTCAAGCGGGACGAGGCCAAGAAGGGCCTGGCCACCCTGTGCATCGGCGGCGGCATGGGCGTTGCCACCATCTTCGAGAAGTGCTGAGTTATTAACGCGCCAACCGGCTCGGGAAAATCCCGGGCCGGTTTTTTGTCTCTCCCGTCCCGCCCGCAGGCGATAGGGACCCCTTCGCAAAGGGAGGCTTTTTGGCGCCCCCTGAAACATTCAGCTCTACACAAACCGAAAAACCCCGGATACCTGCTCCAAGGTATCCGGGGCTTCCCGTTGAAAAAGAGGATTAAAATGAAACGAACTGTCTCTTGCAGATTTTATATTACAGGAAACTTATTAACAAATCCAACGTCAGTTGTTACAAAAGAATTAAATCGCCTAAAATTTTTCTGACAGGTCCGGAGGTTTTTGTCAAAATTATCCACTGCCTCGTCACAAAAGAGAGAAAGGCCAACGGAGCGACCCGTCAGCCTTTCCAAAAAATGGAGGATAGAATGAAAAGATGTTCTTGCCTTGCGAGTATTAGTATAGACAAGAAATTTTACAAAAGTTCACGCCAGTTGTTACAAAAGCTTTAAATATCATCGCAAATTTCGAAAAAAATCCTGGAGCACCGCCTCGCACTCCTCCGTCAGCGGCCCCTGATAGATGCGGGGGCGGTGGTTGAACCGCTCCTCGAAGAGGTTGAGCACCGAGCCGCAGCAGCCGGATTTCTCCTCCTTCGCCCCGTAGCGGACCTCTTTGATCCGGGCGTTGATAATGGCCCCGGCGCACATGGGGCAGGGCTCCAGGGTGACGTAGAGGGCGCAGCCCTGGAGCCGCCAGCTGCCCAGATGAGCGCAGGCCCCCCGGATGGCCTCCACCTCCGCGTGGGCGGTGGCGTCGCCGTCCGCCTCCCGGCGGTTGCGCCCCCGGCCGATGATTTCCCCGTCCTTCACAATGACGCAGCCCACCGGCACGTCGCCGTCCGCGATGGCCTGCCGGGCCAGACACAAAGCCTCCCGCATAAAATATTCGTGGTTCATATTTATGCTATCCCTTATATACTCCGCCCCGATTATCTACTTTAATGACCTGAACCGTTAAAATATCATCGTGCAGGTAATAGACCGCCCGGTATGTGCCAATTCGGACCCTGTATTGTCCTTTGCTTCCCCGCATGGGAAATATATCCCCCTCAGCCGGGAGCTTGTTAAGAGCCCTTAATATCCGCTCCTGCTGGTCTCTGGACTGCTTCAAAATAAATTTTCGGGCGGGTTTTTCAATTACTATCTTGTATTTCACAGTTGTATCCCCAACTGCTCTGCGAAGTCCTCAAGGGGCATGGGATCACCCTTATCCGGATCATGCTCGTAGTCCCGCACCATTTTTTCGCAAAAAGCCTCGTCCTCAATGTCATCAATCGCCCGCCTCATTGCCTGAAGCACAGCAGCTACATTGACAAGCTGAGCATCGCTGAAGCTGTCTAAAATGGCGTTGCATTGTTCCCGATTGCTCATATTACAAGCCTCCTCTTCAATCGCCTAAATCTTATGATCCATCTTCTTGTTTTTATTATACCATGGCGGACAAATGAAAACAAGACCACTTGCCGCAATCGCCAAACCGTGATACAATACACGGCGAATTGATTTGAGGAAGATTGCCAATGAAAACCTATTTTGCCGGACAATTTGACATCGCCGTCATTGGGGCGGGCCACGCGGGCATCGAGGCCGCCCTGGCCGCCGCCCGGATGGGGATGCGCACGCTCTGCTTCACCGTCAACCTGGACGCAGTGGGCAACATGCCCTGCAACCCGGCCATTGGGGGAACAGGGAAGGGCCACCTGGTCCGGGAGCTGGACGCCCTGGGTGGGGAGATGGCCAAGGCAGCGGACCGGGCCTGCATCCAGTACCGGCTGCTGAACCGGAGCAAGGGTCCCGCCGTCTGGTCCCTCCGGGCCCAGGCCGACCGCCGGGAGTACCAGAAGATCATGAAGCACACCCTAGAGATACAGGAAAATCTGTGGGTAAAGCAGGCGGAGATCGTCGATATCCTCACCGAAGACGGGGCGGTATCCGGGGTAGTCACCCACACCGGGGCGGTGTACGGAGTGAGGGCCGTCGTCGTCGCCACCGGCACCCACCTGGGGGGGCGGATCGTGGTGGGGGAGGTGGTAAGGGACTCGGGCCCCGACGGGCTGTCCGCCGCCCTGCCCCTCACCGGCAGTCTGAAAAAGCTGGGCCTGTCCATCCGCCGGTTCAAGACGGGCACGCCCCCCCGGGTCAACGCCCGCAGTGTGGACTTTTCCAAAATGGAGCGCCAGGAGGGGGATGGGGACAATCCGGCCTTCTCCTTTCAGACCGAGACGCCCCCGGAAAACCGGGCGGTGTGCTGGCTCACCTACACCAACGAGGCCACCCACCAGATCATCCGGGCCAACCTGGACCGCTCCCCCCTCTACGACGGCACCATCGAGGGGGTGGGCCCCCGGTACTGCCCCTCCATCGAGACCAAGGTGGAGCGCTTCCCCAACAAGGAGCGCCACCAGCTGTTCATCGAGCCCATGGGGCTGGACACCGAGGAGCTGTATATCCAGGGGTTCTCCTCTTCCCTTCCGGAGGAGGTGCAGATTGCCATGCTCCACACCATCCCCGGCCTGGAGCGGGCCGAGATGACCCGGTGCGCCTACGCCATCGAGTACGACTGCGTAGACCCCACCGGCCTGGAGGCCACCCTGGAGACCAAGGCCGTCCCCGGCCTCTACGGGGCAGGACAGTTCAACGGCTCCTCTGGCTATGAGGAGGCCGCCGTCCAGGGCTTTGTGGCCGGGGTGAACGCCGCCTTGAAGATACAGGGAAGGCCGCCCCTGATTTTGCGCCGGGACCAGGGGTATATTGGGGTGCTCATCGACGACCTGGTGACCAAGGGCACCAACGAGCCCTATCGGATGATGACCTCCCGCACCGAGTACCGGCTCCTCCACCGCCAGGACAACGCCGACCGGCGGCTGACCCCCATCGGCTATGAATTGGGGCTTGTCAGCCGGGAACAATACGAGAAGGTACAGGAAAAATACGCCGCCGTGGACCGGGAAGTCCGCCGGCTGGAGCATGCCGGCACGCCGCCCTCCCCGGAGCTGGCCGCCCTGCTGGAGGAGCGGGGGGAGCCCCCCGTGAAGGACGGGGCCCGGCTGGCCGACTTGCTCCGCCGCCCCCGGCTGAGCTATCAGGACCTGGCCCCCTTCGACCCCGGCCGGCCCGCTCTGCCCCCCGCCGTCACCGGCGAGGCGGAGATCACCATCAAATACGCCGGGTATATCGACCGGCAGCTCCGTCAGATGGAGGAGGTCCGCCGCCTGGAGGAGCGGGCCATGCCCGCCGACATCGACTACCTGGCCATCGAGGGCCTGCGGCTGGAAGCCAGGCAGAAGCTGGCCGCCATCCGGCCCAAAAACCTGGGCCAGGCCGGCCGGGTGTCCGGGGTTTCCCCCGCCGACGTGGCGGTGCTGATGGTGTATTTGAAGCAGAGGGAGTAAAAGGTCCCCTTCGCAAAGGGGGCTGTCAGCCGAAGGCTGACTGAGGGTTTTCTCAAAATTCACGGTGGGCATGGGCAAAACCCTCCACCACCGCCTTCGGCGGCGGTCCCCCTCCCTTTGCGAAGGGAGGCTTTTGCGCTTCACTGGAGGTTTTTGTATGAATTTGTTTGGAAAAGTGCAGGAGTTTATTGACCCCACACCCATCGAGGACAAATACAAGGAATTGCTGCGGCGGACACATGAGGAAATTTTAAAGCCCCTGGGCTTTCGAAAGGACGGGCAGAATTTCCGCCTGTCTACCCCGGACGGGCTGGGGAAGATCGTCCATTTTTGGAGGGATGGCAAGCGAGGCGTCAAGGGCAAACGGCAGTGCTTTGCTGTGGATATCGGTCTCTATTTTGAGGCGGAACCGGCCCTCTCCAACCATAAATTCACAGTATACGACTGCCAATTCAGAAATGCGGCGCATAATTCCAGGCCAGCTGCATTGTATGGATATCCTGATCCACAGTTCTGGTATATCTTCAAGCGGACAGATGTGGACACCCTGTATGACAGCCTGAAACAGGGACTCCAGGAGGCGCTGGAGTGGTTCGGTCATTTTGAGACCCGGCAATCAGTCATCGACATGATTTTGGACGGCACAGCCCAGCAGTATTCCCTCCTGAATGTCACACCTCACCTGTTATCAGAAATATTGGACGAGGAGGTCAGGGAGCAGCTGGGCCCGTAGGGGCGGATATTATCCGCCCGTATGATTGGGCAAAGAACTGCGGGCGCATACTATGCGCCCCTACACAACGTTCCCGGGAGGAATTTTATGAAATTATCGCAGGTCAAAGGAAACACCTGGGTCATCGAGGCCAACCAGCTCATCCCCCTGTACCGGCTGGGGGATGGGCGGTGCGTCCTGCTGGACACCGGTCTGCTCCAGGAGCGGGAGGAGCTGGAGAGCACCCTGCAAGAGGCGGGGCTCACCCCGGCGGGGGTGCTGTGCTCCCACGCCCATGTGGACCACTGCGCCAATAACGGCTATTTTCAGGAGAAGTACGGGGCGAAGATCGCCCTCACCTATCCCGAAGCGGGGATGTGCGCCTCTCTGCTGACCCTCAAGTGCTACTTCCTCACCCTCTCGCCGGGAATGGTGGAACGGGAGTCCTCCTGCATGATTCACCGGCCGGACCTCATCATCCCGGCGGAGGACGGCCCCTTCTCCTTCTGCGGGGTGGAGTTTTCCATTGTCCACACCCCGGGCCACTCCGCTGGGCACGTGTGCGCCGTTACCCCGGACAATGTGTGCTACACCGCCGACGCCCTGCTCAGCGCCGGGCTGCTCACCGCCAAGCTGCCCTACAACCTGAGCCAGGGCATGGCGCTGGAAAGCCGGGAGAAGCTGCGGGGGCTGGGCTGCGACTTCCACATCATGGCCCACCGGGGGATTTGTCCCGGCGGGGAGATCGGCGGGCTCATCGACGCCAACCAGGCCCTCATCCGCCGCCGGGCGGAGGAAATTCTGGCCCTCATCGACCGGCCCATGACCGCCAGCGAGATCGACGAGGCCTCCTGCGTTCTCTACAAGCTGTTTACCCACAAGCCCCGCCGCTCCCTGCGCTTTGAGCGCAACGTCCGCTTTTTCATCGAGTACCTGGTGGACGCCGGCTGGCTGAACGAGGTGTGTCAAAACGGGGCCACCTACTATGTCCGGGCGGAAAATTCCTGAAATTTATGGAAACCTCTTGCATTCCGGAACGGATTGTGGTATGCTGTTCTCTACTTCCGGGTTTTTCCCGGCAAAATCGCAAATTTATGGCCCTGTGGCCTTGAAAGGAACGAGTAACAATGCTGAATCTGATCCTCACCATTATCCAGGTCCTGTGCGGTCTGGCCGTCATCGCCGTGGTCATGCTCCAGTCCGGCAAGAGCGCCGGCCTGTCCGGGGCCATCGCCGGCGGCGCCGACACCTTCCTGTCCAAGAACAAGGCCAAGAGCCTGGACGCCAAGCTGGCCCGGTGGACCAAGTGGGTGGCCATCCTCTGGATTGTCATCACCATGGTACTCAGCCTGATCTGATTGCTGAAATAAAGAGAACTCCTCATCGTGAACGGTGAGGAGTTCTCTTTTTGCTTGCGATGTCTGTCGAATCTTGATACAATAGGAACACCGTCCCGCTCCTCCCCGCTAAAGGGAAGGAGGTGAAGCCCTATGGGAGGTCTACAGGAACTATTGCTGACTGTCGCCGCAAATGTGATCGCATATTACATCTGCAAATGGTTCGACAGCCACAACAAGGGACGGTAGCCACAGCGAAACCCCGGAGAGCCACATCTCTCCGGGGTTTCTTTTTTGTGTGAACGCCCATGGGAGGTCTACATACTCACTTGGGCCAAAATCATTATATCACAGCCGCATCAAACAATGCAAGGGCAAATTTTCACTTCATCTCATGGCTGTTCAGCAGGGCCTGCTTGATATTCCACAGTTTCTGAGACAGATCCACGTAGTAGTTGTGGGGGTTCTCGAACCGCTTGACCTCGTCCCACAGGGAATCCACCTGCCGCTGGCAGTAGGCCCGGCTGGCCTGGAGGTCGGGCACCTGATACACCAGCTCGCCCCCCTGGAAGATGGGCACCATCAGCTCCTTGGCCTCAATGTCGGTGTACACCTTCCGCTTCCAGGTGGCATCCGGGTCGAAGAGCTCCAGGGGCTGGGAGAAGTCGAACTCCTCGTCGTGGAGGCAGATGAGGTCGGCCTCCGCCTTGCCGGTGTCCTTGGAGAAGATGCGGTAGATTTTCTTGAAGTGGGGGGTGGTGATTTTGGCTGCGTTCTCGCTGATCTTGATTTTGGGGATGATGGTCCCGTCGTCCCCCTCGATGGCGGCCAGCTTGTACACCCCGCCGAACACCGGCTCGCTGCGGGAGGTAATCAGCCGCTCGCCCACGCCGAAGGAGTCGATGCGGGCCCCCTGGCGCACCAAGTCCCGGATGATATACTCGTCCAGGGCGTTGGAGGCCACGATCTTGCACTCGGGGAACCCCGCCTCGTCCAGCATCTCCCGGGCCTTCTGGGACAGGTAGGTCAAATCGCCGGAGTCCAGGCGGATGCCGCACTTGGTAATGCCCATGGGCACCAGTACCTCGTTGAAGGCCCGGATGGCGTTGGGCACCCCGGAGCGGAGGACGTTGTAGGTGTCCACCAGCAGGGTGGCGTTGTTGGGGTAGAGCTGGCAGTAGGTCTTGAAGGCGGTGTACTCGTCGGGGAACATCTGCACCCAGGAGTGGGCCATGGTTCCGGTGGCGGGGGAGCCGTACCGCTGGTCGGCCATGGTGCAGGCGGTGGCAGAGCAGCCTGCGATATAGCTGGCCCGGGCCCCCAGCAGGGCGCCGTCCGCCCCCTGGGCCCGGCGGGAGCCAAATTCCGCCACCGGGCGGCCCTCGGCGGCCCGGACGATGCGGTTGGACTTGGTGGCGATCAAACTCTGGTGGTTCAGGGTGAGGAGGATAAAGGTCTCCACAAACTGGGCCTGGATGGCCGGGGCCCGGACAGTGAGGATGGGCTCGTTGGGAAAGACCGGGGTGCCCTCCGGGACGGCCCAGATGTCGCCGGTGAACTTGAAGTCCCGCAAAAAGGCCAGAAATTCCTCGCTGAAGCAGCCCTTGGTGCGCAGATAGGCCACGTCCTCCTCGTCGAAGCGCAGCTCCTGGATGTACTCCACCACCTGAGCCAGGCCGGCCGCAATGGCAAAGCCCCCCTTGTCCGGGACGGAGCGGTAGAACACGTCGAAGTAGCAGATGCGGTCCTGCAAGCCGGTCTGGAAATAGCCGTTGGCCATGGTCAGCTCGTAGAAGTCACACAGCATGGTCAGATTTGTCTTCGCTTTCATAGGGAAAGCCTCCTTGTGTCGGGGTGACAAGACACCCCCTTGTTGACCCTATTATACTCGACTTGGGGAAAATTGCAAGGCAAAGCGTAATTTTCTTGGAGGTTCATCGAAACCAAAGGGAGCCTGCCCGTGATATGATAGGTGAAAGCGGCTTTCAAATCAGTTCAGAGGTGTTCCGTATGCGGGAAGAAGCAATGATCGAAAAAATACGCGCCGGCAACCCCGCCGGGCTGGAGGCGCTGATGGACCGCTATTTCCCCTATGTCTCGGCGGTGGTGTGGCATATCCTGCGCAGCGCCATGCCCGTTGAGGACGGGGAGGAGATTATCTCCGACGTGTTTCTGGCCGCCTGGGGCCGGCCCGAGGCTCTGCGTCCGGGCTCGGTGAAGGCGTGGCTGGGGGCGGTGGCCCGGAACAAGGCCAAAAACCGGCTGCGGCAGGTCAGCCAGACCCTGCCCCTGGAGGAGGACGCCCTGGAGCTCCCCGGCCCCGACGACCCGCCCGGCGAATACGAGCGGGCGGTGGAGCGGCAGCAGGTCCGCCGGGCGGTGGACACCCTGCCGGGACCGGACCGGGAGATTTTCCTGCGGCACTACTACTATGCCCAGACGGTGCAGGAAATTGCCCGCTGTATGCATATCAACGAATCTACCATTAAGACCAGGCTCCGGCGGGGCCGGATGAAGCTGAAAGATATCCTGACAAGGGAGGGGTTTCTCTATGAAGCGTAACATTTCGGACCTACTGGATCAATACCCGGCGGAGGACATGGAATTGGGCGGAAATGCCCCCTATTCCCAAACAAGAATAAAGGAGATTACTATGAATCACATCCATACTGAGACCAACACCAATAAATCTGCCCGGCGGTTTCGGCCCGCACGCCTGCTCGCTGCGGCGGCAGTTGCGGCGGCGCTGTCCGTCTCCGCCCTGGCGGCGGGGCATATGCTGGGAGCCGGGGCGCTGTTCCGGGACTTCTTCACAAAAGACGGGGGCGACCTCTCTCAGGGGCAGATGGACACCATTGACCAGCTCGGGCATGCCGCCGGTGAGGCAGCCGCCAACCTCCCCGCCGCCATCACCGAAAACGGGGCCACCATCACCCCCCTGGCCGTCATCGCGGACGAAAACATCTACTATGTCCGCCTGCGGGTGGAGGCCCCGGAGGGAACTGTCCTGCCCGACCTGAATCCTGACACGGAGGGCTATTACCAGCTCAAGTTTGCCCTGGAGGTCCCGGAAGGCGCCTATACGGACTTCAGCTACAATGTGTTAAAGACTGTCCTGGCCGACGACGACCCTGCTGACAACCGCAAGGAGTTTGTCCTCTCCTTCTATGCCCTGGAGGGGGAGACAGATGTCAAATTCAACGACAAGGTCTCCAAAACCCTCTCCGTCTCCGGCCTGTGGATTCAGTCGCCCGACAAGGAGTACACCCCCATCTTCACCGGAGACTTCGTCTTTGACTTCGGCCTCAGTTTCCAGTCCCAGACCATCGGCCTGGCGGCGGAGGGGCTTACCTGGCATGACGAGCTTTTCGATTACACCAACACGATAAAGTCCCTGTCCCTGTCGCCCCTGAGCCTGACCTACCGGGTGGACTGCTCCCTGCCCAATAATGACAGCGTGGGCCCCGCCTTCGGGGATGTCAAAATCGTGATGAAGGACGGTACGGTGTTCTTCTCTGAGAGCCAAGACTATGAGGCGATGGAGCATTACGTTCAGACCCGGCCCGTCACCCTGCCCATCACCGGCGAACCCCGGGGCGTTTTTCGGAACTACATCGCCTTCGACCAGCCCCTGGACCTGAGCCAGGTGGACTATGTGCAGTACGGGGACAACCGGATTCCTGTCAGCGCCGAATAATTTCCAGCCTTTGGGACATATTAAGCCTACTGATTTTTAAGGAGGGTTCATTATGTCCGACAAAACCGACGCCTTTCTCCACAGCCAGACCCGGGAAAATCTGATGCGGGCCTTCGCCGGGGAGAGCCAGGCCAGAAACCGATACACCATCGCCGCTGGGGTGGCCAACAAGGCGGGGCTGGCCGTGATTCAGGGAGTGTTCCTGTTTACAGCGGAGCAGGAACGGGTCCACGCCAAGCAGTTCTACTCCTGCCTGGAGGACTGCGCAGGCCAGACAATCAAGGTGGACGGCACCTATCCGGTGGACATCTACTCCGGGGTGCTGGACTATCTCCGGGCCGCCCAGCACAACGAGTATCAGGAGTGGGAACACGACTATGACCACTTCGCCAAAACCGCCATGAGCGAGGGCTTCCCCCTGGTGGGCAAGCTGTTTGAGAATATCGCCCGGGTGGAGAAGACCCACGGGGACCGCTTCGGCAGATTCGCCGGCCTGATGGAGAAGGACCAGCTGTTTTTCTCTGAGGTGGAGGTAACGTGGATGTGCCTCCACTGCGGCTGGACGGTGGAGGCCACCGCCGCCCCCGCCCACTGCCCCGTCTGCCGCCACCCTCAGGGGTACTTTGTGCGGTTTGAGCTGGCGCCCTGGTCTTAAAAAATTGCACAGGGGCGGCCAGCTGGCCGCCCCTGTTATATTAAGTCCTGAAAGAACTCATCGAAAGAATCTATTTGATAGAGGTCTTTCAATGCCAGTAATACGCTTATCCTTATATTATCAAGTCATGCAGAAACGTAAGAAAAAGACAGCGTAGCCGAAGCTACGCCGTCCAAATAGGTAACTTGTCATTTACGTCCCCGCCCTTCGGGACAACTTCCTTACGGGAGTTGCCCTGACGGGCGCTTTTCGCTTACTCCTCCGGCTCTTCGATCTTGGCGTCGGGGGCGTTCTTGCCCACGGAGGCGATGCCGTTCATGCAGCTGGCCTTGGCTTTATAGCCCTCGCTCTTGCCGATGTTCTCGCCGTTCCTGGCTTTCAGGCGGAATCGGAACTCCCCGGCCTTGTCCTTGTAGACCTCAAACTTGGGGTGGGTCAGCGTCTCATAGCCCTCCACCGTCTGGTCCTCCACATGGGCCAGGGCGTTCTTCTGCACAGAGGCAATGCCCCCCTGGCAGCCAGACATGCTGGTGTAGCTCTCGGAGGCGGTGAGGATGATCTCGCCGTTGCCCGCTTTCAGGTTAAAGGTGAGTTCACCGTTTTTGGTCTTGGAAATTACAAATTTACCCATAAAATATGCCTTCTTTCTCTTTATATTAAGGTCTGCCTGACCTTGAGTCTCTATTGATATTTCTGGCTCTCGGCCACCGCAATCTGGTCGCACCGGTTGTTGTACTCGTTTTCCGCGTGGCCCTTCACCCAGTGGAGGTTTACCGTGTGCTTCTCGCACAGGTCCAGCAGCCGCCCCCACAGGTCGGGATTGAGGGCAGGCTTCTTGTCCGGCTTGACCCAGCCCCTGGCCCGCCAGCCCTTGGCCCAGCCCTTGCCCAGGCCGTCGATGACGTATTTGCTGTCAGAGTACAGCTCCACCACGCAGGGCTCCTTCAGCGCCTCCAGGGCGGCTATGACGCCGGTGAGCTCCATGCGGTTGTTGGTGGTTTTGGCCTCGCCCCCGGACAGCTCCTTTTTGTGTTCGCCGTACATTAGAATCACACCCCAGCCCCCAGGGCCGGGGTTTCCGGAGCAGGCCCCGTCGGTATAGATTGTAACTGTTTTCATTTCTAAGCCGCCTGTGTATAGTCAATAATAGAGACCTCCTGCATAAGCTTTTTCGCGGTCTCAATGATTTTTTCCAAACGCTGCACCACATCGCCGGTGTAAATAATCTCACTGCACTCACTGCACTTATAGCAGGGCACATTTCGAACAATGATGAGGCATTTGCCCAAATCTGTTACACTGGTTGTCAACCCTTTTTCGGCGGCAGCACCGCAAATTTGACACTTCATGGTCAACATCCTTTCTTCGTTCTAAAGCCCGGTTTCCAAATATCGCTGTTGGGGTAGTACGCAGTAATCAAATAGACCCATTCATCATCATGGCTCACAACTACATGGATATACGCTCTGTTTACCGCCATACCTAAAATCAAACAGCTGGGAAATAGTTTGTCATCTTCATACTGTTTGATAATCTCACCGGTTGCAATACATTGTATGATATCACTAACAGTAATACCCCGCTCTATCAATCGCCATCTTCTCACTTCCAACCTGTCTAGTTCAGTATTCCCCTAACCCGCCCGCGCAAAATCGACATCCGGTGATAAGCTTAAAAACATCCCGAAGGACTGTAACAGTACAGGTGTAACAGTAACGGACCTGATAAAAAACCGGGATTCGGACCCAGCTAAGCAAAGTCCCGTTCGCTCCCATGCAAAGTGCCCATTGGCCCCGGCACATTGGGGCTTGATGTCCACCTTTCGCGCAACCAAACAATTTCGTATTCCACCCCCTCTGGGGGTGGAACATATTGTCACAAAAGCTCTGTGGTCCAGTTTTTTTCCTGAATTGTTTCCTCCAGCTCCCGCAGGTCCTTGGACAGCCCGTCCACCTGCTTTTGCAGCTCCCGGACGTTGACGGTGCTCTTCACCTTGATCTCGCTGACGCTGAACCGGCGGGTCAAGGCACTGGCGCTGTCCAGAAAACCCCGCAGGATGTTCAGTTTTCCTTTCAGGCAGTCCCGGCGGGCCAGCAGGTCGGATAAAGTCGCTTTTCCCTCCACCAGTGTGGAGTTGTTGGTGCGGTTGATGGCGGAGATCAGCTCCTCCAGCCGGGCGTACTCCGTCTCCAGCTCATGGAGCAGCTCCATGGGGTCCTCGGCGGGCTGTTCCCCCTCCTGGACCTGGGCGTTGTTGTTCAGGCGGCTCTCCAGCTGGCGGATGCGGGTCTGTAACTCAGACCGCTGGGACAGGGCATTGGCTAATTTCATCAATCACAGCTCCTCTAAAATTTTCTGTCGTCTCTCCCAATACTCCCGGTCGTCGATCAGGCCGGCGGCTCTCAGGTCCTCCAGCAGGTCCAGCTGGCGCAGGACATCATCTTGTTCTCCTCTGGATACAGGATATTTTTTTACAAAGAATTGCCAAACAGCCAAGCCGGTGATTGCCCCGGCCAGCAGCGTCCAGACAATTCCGAACCATCTGAAGACCGGGATCAGCACCGTCAGGCCGAACAAGGTGAATATCCCGCCCCAGACCATGCTGATAACGGTCCGGGTCCGGTCCAGGGGATAGGCAGTGATTGCGATGGTCCTCTTTGTCCCGCCGGACTTTTTCCGCAGCCACCTCAAGGTCCAGTCATGGACCTTGTTAAAGGCGGTGATCTCCATACACAGGCCGAGGAGGGACAGGACCACGGCCATCATCACATCCGTGTCCCCGGTAGGGCTGATGGCGGACTCCATGGAAAACATGGGGATCATTCCGGGGCCTCCTCCGTCTGGGGCTTGGGTTCCTCGGGCTCTACAGTCTCGCCGCTCTCCTCCCGGTCGGCCAGGGCCAGGGAGATGACCTTGTCCCCCTCCTCCTTGAAGCGCATGACGATAACGCCCTGGGTGGAGCGGCCGCACTGCTTGATGGCGTCCACGTGGGTGCGGATGAGGATGCCCGCCTGGGTGACCACCAGCAGGTCCTCGGAGCCGTCCACCACCTTGACCCCCACGATGGGGCCGGTCTTCTCGGTAATCATATAGTTCTTGATGCCGATGCCGCCCCGGTTGGTGATGCGGTACTCCTCCACGGGGGTGCGCTTGCCGAAGCCCCTCTCGGTGATGGACAGCACCGTCCGGCCCTCGGTCATCCGGGCGGCCCCCACCACATAGTCCCCATCCCGGAGGCGGATGCCCCGGACGCCCACGGCGTCCCGGCCCATGGCCCGCACGTCGTTCTCGTCGAAGCACACCGCCATGCCGTCGTGAGTGGCAATGAGGATTTTCCTGGTCCCGTCGGTCTCCCGGACACAGACCAGCTGATCCCCCTCGTCCAGGCGCAGGGCCCGGATGCCGTTGTTCCGCAAGTTTTTCAGGGTGTGGACGGGCAGGCGCTTTACGGTGCCCTGGCGGGTAACCATGAACAGGTACAGCTCCTCGTTGTCCCGCTCCCGGTAGTGGAGCATGGTCTGCACCCGCTCTCCCTGCTCCACCTGGAGGATATTGATGATGTTGGTCCCCTTGGCGGTCTTGCCGCTCTCGGGGATCTGATAGCCCTTCTTCCGGTAGACCTTGCCAGTATCGGTAAAGAAGAGGATATAGTCGTGGGTGGAGGCGGTGAACACATCCACCACATAGTCCTCCTCCCGGGTGGTGATGCCCTTCTTGCCCATACCCCCCTTGGACTGGGCGGCGTACTCGCTCACCGGGGTCCGCTTGATATAACCCGCCTGGGTGAGGGTAAAGACACACTGCTCCTCCTCAATGAGGTCCTCGATGTCAATCTCGTCCTCCACATCCTGAATCTCGGTGACCCTGTCGTCGCCATATTTGTCCCGGATGGCGGTGAGCTCCTCCTTCAGCACCTCCCGGAGCATCTCCTCAGAGGCCAGCAGCTGGTTGAAGTAGGCGATTCGCTCCTCCAGCTCCTTGTACTCCGCCTCCAGCTTCTCCCGGTTCAGGCCTTGGAGGGAGATGAGCCGCATGTCGCAGATGGCCTGGGCCTGGACATCGTCCAGCTCAAACCGCTCCATCAGCCGCTCCTTGCCGTTGTCGTAGCTGGTGCGTAGGATATGGATGACCTCGTCGATGTTGTCCTGGGCGATGAGCAGGCCCTCCAGCAGGTGGGCCCGCTCCTGGGCCTTGCGCAGGTCGTACTTCGTCCGGCGGATGATGACCTGCTCCTGGTAGGCAATGTACTCGTCCAGGATGTGCCGCAGGGAGAGAATCCGGGGCTGGAGCTTGCCGTTTACCTCCACCAGGGCCAGCATATTGATGGCAAAGGTGGTCTGGAGCTGGGTCTGGGCAAAGAGGCGGTTGAGCACCACCTGGGGATTGGCATCCCGCTTCAGCTCAATGACGATGCGCATACCGTTGCGGTCGGATTCGTCCCGGATATCGGAGATACCCTCCAGCCGCTTGTCCTCCACCTGGTCCGCCATATTTTTGATGAGCTGGCGCTTGTTCACCTGGTAGGGAATCTCAGTGATGACGATGCGGGTGCGGTCCTTGCCGAACTCCTCGAACTCGTGGCGCGCCCGGATGGTCACCCGGCCCCGGCCGGTGGCGTAAGCGGCGCGGATTCCCGCCCGGCCCATGATGATGGCCCGGGTGGGGAAGTCGGGGCCCTTGATGTGCTCCATCAGGTCCCCCAGGGTGGCCTCCGGGTCGTCCAGCACGCAGATGGCGGCGTTGATGACCTCCCGCATGTTGTGGGGCGGGATGTTGGTGGCCATGCCCACGGCGATGCCGCTGGAGCCGTTGACCAGCAGATTGGGGAACCGGGAGGGGAGGGTCTTGGGCTCCTTCCGGGTCTCGTCGAAGTTAGGGTCCCAGTCCACCGTGTCCTTTTCGATGTCCCGCAGCATCTCGTCGGAGAGCTTGGACATCCTTGCCTCGGTGTACCGGTAGGCCGCCGGGGGGTCGCCGTCCACCGATCCGAAGTTGCCGTGGCCGTCGATGAGCATGTAGCGCATGGAGAAGTCCTGGGCCAGGCGGACCAGGGCGTCGTAGACACTTTGGTCCCCGTGGGGGTGGTAGCGGCCCAGCACGTCGCCCACGGCGGTGGCGCACTTGCGGAAGGCGTGGTCATGGGTCAGGTTGTCCTCGTACATGGCGTAGAGGATGCGCCGGTGGACGGGTTTTAACCCGTCCCGCACGTCGGGCAGGGCCCGGCCCACGATGACCGACATGGCGTATTCAATATAGGATTTTTCCATCTCCGGCACCAGGGGAGAGGTGACGATCTTCTGGTCCGGATAGCGGATTTCCTCGGGGTCGTATTGGGGTTTTTTGCTCATTTATTTTGTTCCTCCTTGTCAGAGGTGGGGACATTCCTCTGGTCTATAGCAATTCATACACAAGGTGAGTTACTTCTAATCCATAATCTTCTTCGCCGGCAGCTCTAAAGTCGGAAATGGCAAGCCAATATCGTGCCATTGCTTCTTCAAAAAATGGGATTCCTCTTTCATATTCCTGTAAGGTAATTTCGACCTCTTTTGGTTCTACCTCAAATACATAGGTTTCCCCTATTTCCAGTTGTTCGGCTATGTCATCCACATACAGCGCATAGGGGACATCCTGAAACGGAGTAACCACCGCGACCTTCGGTGTTGTATTATCTACAACATAGCCTGGAATGATATGGCGGACTGTCGCTGTAAAGGTGCCGCTGACTCTGGCCTTCAGAATCTCATCTTTTCCATCCTCTGCTTTCAGCAGGTCAAGCTCCGCTTGCAGGGCATCCCGTTCTGCACAGACTTGATTGTACTGCTCTTCCGATATCCCACTGCCGCAAGCTGCTAGGAAAGACAGAATCAAACAAATTGCCATCAACGAACAGATGTGTTTCCCTCTCATCGTTTTACCCTCTTAATAATCCAAATTCACCGCATATTTGGCGTTGCGCTCGATGAACTCCTTCCGGGGCTCTACCTTCTCGCCCATGAGGACGGTGAAGGTCTCGTCCGCCCGGACGGCGTCGTCCAGCTCAATGCGGCGGAGAGTGCGGCGCTCCGGGTCCATGGTGGTCTCCCACAGTTCGTGGGCGTCCATCTCGCCCAGGCCCTTGAAGCGGGATATTTCCACCTTGGCGTTGGGGTTGTCTCCCCGCAGCTCGGCGGACATCCGGTCCCGCTCCTCCTCAGAGAAGGCCAACCGGGTCTGCTTGCCCCTTGTCAGTTTGAACAGGGGGGGGACGGCGGAATAGACGTAGCCGTTTTCGATCAGCGGCCGCATAAAGCGGAAGAAAAACGTCAAAAGCAGGGTGCGGATGTGGGCGCCGTCCACATCCGCATCGGCCATAATGATGACCTTGTGGTAGCGCAGCTTGTTCAGGTCAAAGTCGTCTCCGATGCCCGCCCCCAGGGCGGTGATGACGGGGGTGAGCTTGTCGTTGCCATAGACCTTGTCCGCCCGGGCCTTCTCCACATTGAGCATCTTGCCCCACAGGGGAAGAATGGCCTGAAAGCGGCTGTCCCGGCCCTTGGTGGCCGAGCCGCCGGCGGAGTCGCCCTCAACGATATAGAGCTCGGTGAGCTCCGGATTTGCCTCGTTGCAGTCCCGGAGCTTGTCGGGCATGGCCGCGCCCCCCAGGGCGGTCTTGCGGCGCACCGATTCCCGGGCCTTTCGGGCGGCCTCCCTGGCCCGGTTGGCCATGAGGGCCTTGTCCAGGATGGCCCGGCCCACAGTGGGGTTCTCCTCCAGGAAAATCTCCAGTTTCTCGCTGACGATGTTGTTCACCAGGGTACGCATCTCGCTGTTGCCCAGCTTGGCCTTGGTCTGGCCCTCGAACTGGGCCTCGGTGAGCTTCACCGAGATCACCACCGTGAGGCCCTCCCGGCAGTCGTCACCGGACACCTTTTCGTCGTCCTTGAGCAGCTTAATCTTCCTGCCGTAGGCGTTGAGGACGTTGGTCAGCGCCCGGCGGAAGCCCTCCTCGTGCATGCCGCCCTCGGCGGTGTGGACGTTGTTGGCGAAGGAGACCATAACCTCCTGATAGCCGTCGTTGTACTGCATGGCCACCTCGGCCATGGAGTCCTCCCGGGCCCCGGACATGTAGATTACATCGTTGTGGAGGGGGTCCTTGTTCTTGTTGATGAATGTGACAAACTCCCGGATGCCCCCCTCGTAGCACATGTCGTTCTCCTGCTCCCGGCCGGGGCGCAGGTCCACCGTCTGGATGCGCAGGCCGGCGTTGAGGAAAGCCTCCTCCCGCATACGGGTGTGGAGGGTGTCATAACTGTACTCCAGGGTGTCGAACATCTCGGGGTCGGGCTTGAAGGTGACGGTGGTGCCGGTGTGGTCGGTCTTGCCCACCACCTTCATCTCCTGGGTGATCTTGCCTCGGGAGAATTTCATCTCGTAGATTTCCCCGTTCTTGTGGACCTGGACCTCCAGCCACTCGCTCAGGGCGTTGACCACGGACGCGCCCACCCCGTGGAGGCCACCGGAGACCTTATACCCGCCGCCGCCGAACTTGCCGCCGGCGTGGAGGATGGTGAACACCACCTCCAACGCGGGTTTGCCCGTCTGGGGCTGGATATCCACCGGGATACCCCGGCCGTTGTCGGTGACGGTGATGGTGTTGCCGGGGTTGATGGTCACGGTGATGTCGGTACAGTGGCCGGCCAGGGCCTCGTCGATGGAGTTGTCCACAATCTCATACACCAGGTGGTGCAGACCGGACTCCGAGGTGGAGCCGATATACATGCCCGGCCGCTTGCGCACCGCCTCCAGGCCCTCCAGGACCTGGATCTCCGACCCGCCGTACTCGTGGTCAGTCTGGGTGGTGTTCAGTTCGTTCAGCTGGTTCAGTTCTTCAGACATAGCTTAACCTCCGCGATGGTAAAATCCTGTAGGGGCGGATATCATCCGCCCGTCGGCAGATCACAAATGTGTAGGGGCCGCCGCCCTCGGCGGCCCGCTTTTGCGGCTCTGTTATTATTTTAAACGGCGCGCCGGGTCGTCGCGCCCTACGCCCCAGTATGGGCGGATGATGTCCGCCCCTACCTATTGATCCAGTTCCTCGTCGTCCAGGCCCACGTCCTCATCGTGGTACTCGGGGCCGCCCTCGCCGCCCACCAGTTCGGTGGCCCGCATCCGCCGCTTGTCCTTGGCCGCCTCCACATTCTGGTGGATCAGCTCCTTGACTTCCCTGGGATGCTTCACGTTTTTCAGGTCCAGGTGGGGGATGCTCTTGTCGGAGGACACCACACACACTGTGCCCACGCCGAAAATCCGCTGTCCCAGCGACATGTTCAGCTGGAGGTCCCGCACCCGGTAGAGCAGCACCTCGTCTGATTTGATGTTGAGAAAGCCCGTCTCGCAGAACAGCCGGTCCTCGCTGAGGCGGTAGCGGGTGAAGGACAGGGGCAGTCCAAAGTAGCGCTTGCGGTCCTTCCACAGATATTCGATGGGTTCCATATTTGATCCTCCTTATTTTGTAGGGGTCGCCGCCTTCGGCGACCCGCTTCTACAGACAGAATAAATTAAGGCAGGCGGGCCGCCCAGGGGGGCGGCCCCTACAGGGTGAGAGTCTTTTGCTCCGCCCGGTGAGCCAGAGTGGCGGAGGAGAGGGGGGAGATGTAGACCACCGGCTCCCCCCAGCGGCTGTCGGCCAGGATGAAGGACCGGGGCAGGTCGTCGGTGAGCCAGATGGCCCGGCCTTCCGCCTCTGCCCGCTTCAGAAATTCCCGGGTTTTATAAGCCCAGCTGGCGTTGTCCAGGTCGAAAATTCCTAAAATGTCCCGGTCCGGGATAACAACGGATTGGCCAAGATGCAGATACACTGTTTACTCCCCGTTCTCGTTTTTGTTCTCTTCCCCGCCACTGGATTTATTGAGAGATACAAGCCATCCCAAAGCGATTCCGATAAAGAGAGCGGCAAATATCCCGCCGCTGAAAAAAGCGGCAATTCCTGCCCCTGTGGGGCAGCCCATTGGTTCCTCCGGCAACTGGCTCTGAGCCGCGAGGAACCAAAACAGAAAACCAAAAGCGGCGATTGTTGGAACCAGCTTCACTGCCACATATTTGCACTGGCAAAATAAGCATTGTACTGCGAAAACCACGAAAGTAGGAATCGAAAAATAGATCAGAAACATTATAAATATCATAGTTTCCTCCTACACCAGCTTCCCATCGTGGATATGAAACGCCTTTCCTCCCTCCAGACCCTCCAGCTTCTCCTCCTCGCAGCAGGTGATGAACACCTGTCCCCCCCGGATGCGGTTGAGGACGAAGGCCTGCCGCTTGGGGTCCAGCTCGGAGAGGACATCGTCCAGCAGGAGGACGGGCCACTCCCCGGTCTCCTCCTGGAAGATCTCCCGCTGGGCCAGCTTGAGGGACAGGGCCGCTGTCCGGGTCTGGCCCTGGGAGGCGTAGGTCTTGGCGGTTTGGCCGCCGATTTTGACAGACAGGTCGTCCTTGTGGGGCCCGGACAGACACTGCCGGCTGTCAATCTCCGCCTTGCGGTGCCGCTCCTGGTGGTCCAGCAGCTGAGGAAGTAGCTCTCTGGGCTGACATTTTGGGTCGGTGATTGAGGAAACCGTCTCATAGTCCAGTTCCATATCCTCCCGGCCCCCGGAGAAGTCGCCGTGGATGGCCGGGGCCCGCTCCCGCAGACGCTTGATAAAGTGGGCCCGGTAGTGGATAAGGATGGCCCCGGTCTGGGCCATGCGGAGGTTGAAGTCGTCCAGGGTGTCCAGCAGGGAGGGATTTTCCGGCCAGTCCCGGAGGATGCGGGTCTTGTGGTCATAGAGCCGGTTGTACTCCGCCAGGGCCTGGGCGTACCGGGGCCGCAGCTGGCAGATGGCCCCGTCCAGAAACCGCCGCCGCTCCGCCGCCCCCGCCTTGATCAGGGACAGGTCTTCGGGGCAGAAGAGCACCGTATTCAAGACCTCAGCTAGCTCCCCGGCGGTTTTCAGCCTGATTCCGTTGGAGTACAGCTGCCGCCCCCGGCCCCGGTAGAGCCGGGCCTCCAGGGTGAAATTGCGGTCCCGGCTGAATACTTCCCCCTTGACAAAGGCGGAGTCCACGCCCAGCATAATCATCTCCCGGTCGTACCGGGCCCGATGGGACCGGGCGGCGGACAGGTAGGCGACGGCCTCCAGCAGGTTGGTCTTGCCCTGGGCGTTGTCGCCGTAGATCAGATTGACCCTGGGGTCAAAGTCCGCCTCCAAATGGGCATAGCTGCGGAAAAAGTCCAGCTCCAGACGTTTGAAGATCATGTGACAATGAGCTCCGTCTCGCCGTCGATGACCGCCCTGTCCCCGGGGCGCAGCTTCTTCCCCCGCATGGGGCAGGGCTCGCCGTTGACGGCCACCCGGCCCTCCTGGATGATCAGCTTGGCGTCCCCGCCGGTCTCCACCGCCCCGGCGAATTTCAGCAGGTCCTGGAGCCTGATAAACTCGGTGTGGATTTTAATTTCGTGTGAATCCATCTGCAATCCTCCGCCTCCCTCTCAACAGGAGGCTTTTTAATTTGCTTTCAGCCGCACCGGCAGCACCATATAGACAAAGTTTTCCTCCCCCTCGGCGGGCAGGATGACGCAGGGGGCCACCCCGGAGGTGAACTCCATGCGCAGTTTGCCGGCGGGGGCGGCTTTGAGGGCGTCCATCAGGTACTTGTTGTTAAACCCGATCTCCAGACCACCGCCGTTCCCGTCGATGGGACACTGGTCGGCGGCGTCACCGATGGCGGTTTTGGTGGTGATGGAGACATCCCCGTCCCCGAAGACGCAGCGCAGGGGGGATTTCAGCTTTTCACTGATGATGATGGATACCCGGTCGATGGAGGAGAGCAGGGCTCTGGCCTCCACCTCCACCTTGACGGTGTTGTTCCGGGGGATGGCGTTCTTGTAGGCCAGGAAGTCCCCCTCCAGCCGGCGGCAGACCAGAAGGGTGTCTCCGGTGCGGAACATGATGTGCCGGGCGCCCTGGATCACGGTGACCGTCTCCTCTCCGGAGCAAATTTTTTCCACCTCGCTCAGGGCGGAGCCGGGGACCACAAAGGAGAAAGCCCCCGCCCCCTTTTTCTCCTCTACCGCCTCGTGGCGCAGGGCCAGGCGGTAGCCGTCTACCGACACCACAGTGAGGCCGGTATCATCCACCTCAAACAGGGAACCGGTGTGAACGGGCCGGCTCTCGTTGTCGCTGACAGCAAAGAGCGTCTGGCTAATCATAGACCGCAGTACCGGCTGGGCAATCGTCAGGGCGTTCTGCTGGTCCACATTGGGCAGCTCGGGAAATTCCCCCGGGTCGGTGCCCATAATCTTATACTTGATAGGGCCGCACTGGATAAAGACCGCGTAGTCCTGGGAGGTGACCACAATGACATCGTCGGGCATTTTCCGTACAATCTCGCCGAAGAGCCGGGCAGAAAGCACCAGAGAACCCTTTTCCACGATCTCGGCGGGGACGGCGGCCTGGATGCCGGTTTCCAGGTTGTAGCCGGTGAGGCGCAGGGTCTCTCCCGCCTCCACCAGAATGCCCTCCATGGCCGGGATGGCGCTTTTGGCGGCTACAGTGCGCGAGGCGGCGGAGATTGCGCCGGAGAGCAGGGCCTTTTCACAGGAGAATTTCATAAACAGTTCCTCCAATCTATTTTTCTCTCCCGGAATAGGAGGAGAGGATTTTCTTTCGTAATAGCAGTCAGTAGGCGGAAAAAATGTGGAAAGACGGGGGAAACGCCTGGGGGCCTAAGAAAAGCGGTCCCACAGGGGGTGTGGGGAAACGGGAGCGGTTTTCAACATCTTTCTTTTTAAAGGCGTGTTTTCCACATTTGGTTGTCAACATTCCACATTTCTTGTGGAGAACTTGCGTAGGGGGACGGCCGCCCCTTACTCGTACCGGCTGTTGATGTTGGTGGTGATATCCTTGATAATTTCCGCTTTCTCCGGGTCGATTTTCACCAGGTCCTCGATGCGGTTGATGGCGTTGAGGACGGTGCTGTGGTCCCGGTTGCCGAACTCCGCGCCGATCTCCTTCAGGGAGAGGTTGGTCATGCGGCGGATCTGGTACATGGCAATCTGCCGGGCCAGGGAGATGTCCTTGGAGCGGCCCTGTCCCCGGAGAAGGGGGGGCTCCAGGTTGTAGAAATTGCAGACCTCCTGGATGATGACATCGGCGGTGGGCAGAATGTCGGATTTCTCCTTAAAGATGTCCTTCACCGCCCGGATGACGGTGTTTTTGTCCACCTTGTCCCCATTCAGGTCCTGGAAGGCCATGATCTTGTTGACGGTCCCCTCAATCTGACGCACGTTGGCGGTGATGGTCTCGGCGATGAGTTGGATGATATAGTCGGGCAGCTCCATCCCCATGCGGATGGCCTTGCTCTTGATGATGGCCGTTCTGGTCTCGTAGTCCGGAGGGACGATGTCGGCCAGCAGGCCCCACTCGAAGCGGGTTTTCAGCCGGTCCTCCAGCCGGAGCATCTCCTTGGGGGGGCGGTCGGAGGTGAAGACAATCTGCTTTTTCAGCTCGTAGAGGGTATTGAAGGTGTGAAACATTTCCTCCTGGGTGGAGTCACGGCCGGCGATGAACTGCACGTCATCCATGAGAAAGACATCCGCCCCCCGGTACTTGTCCCGGAACTCCTGGTTCCGCCCCTCCCGGATGGCGGCGATCAGCTCGTTGGTGAAGGCGTCTCCCTTGACGTAGATAATCTTGTAGTCCGGGTGGTCGCCGTGGATGGTGTGGGCGATGGAGTAGAGCAGGTGGGTCTTGCCCAGGCCGGACTCGCCGTAGATGAACAGGGGGTTGTAGCTCAGCCCCGGATTTTCCGCTGCCTTCCGGGCGGCGGCGTGGGCAAACTTGTTGGAGGAGCCCACTACAAACCGGTCGAAGGTGTACTCCTCGGTGCCGGGGAGGAAGGAACCTGTTTTGTTCTTGACTGCGGCATTTCGCTCCCCTTCGGTGAGTACCGTCACCTGGAAGTCGGCGGAGAACAGCTCGTGAAGGGCCTTCCGGATGGGGGGGAGATACCGGGTGGTGATAATCTCCTGCTTGAATTTGGTGGGGCTGTAGAGGATAAAGCGGCTCTCCTCCAGGGCGAGGGCCTCGGCGTCGTCAAACCAGGTGTTCAGGGTGGTGGCGGTCATCTCCGCCGACATGAGGGCTTTTACCTTTTCCCATACTTCTGCGGCGGGATTCATGGCGCTCCTCCTTTATTATTCATTCAAAGCGCCCTCCCCGCTTGGACAGGGAAGGCGGCAGTCAAAACACGAAATGACGTGATTTTCCACACCCATCATTATACCAAAAAACAGGAGGGACAGCAAGGTTTTTCCACATTTTTTATTTTAAATGTGTATTATATGTACCGCACAGCTTGTATATAGAGTAAAATTTGCCTACAAGATGTGGTCAGGAGGAAAAAACAGAAAAAAATTTGGTCCCCGGAGGAAAAAATGTGGTTGACAGAATCGCCTTTTGTCCGCTATAATGGTGGACGTATCTTTTGGAGGAGGGCGGTTTATGCCCTTTTCCCGCCGTCCGGTCAGGGCGGTTTCATTGCAGACCGCAGCCCCGCCGGGGCTGTTGTTGGGCCGGGAAAGCCGGCTTGAAATCTAAACTGAGGAGGTGTCCCCCATGCTTCGTACCTATCAGCCCAAAAAGCGTCAGCGCTCCAAGGAACACGGCTTCCGCAAGCGTATGGCCACCCGCAATGGCCGCAAGGTGCTGGCCCGCCGCCGCGCCAAGGGCCGCGCCCGTCTGACCCACTGAGGGAGATGAGGCGGTTATGCCGCCCCATTCCCGGCAGTGAGCATGGATCGGACCTGGAACCGGGGACGTACAGACGTACAGTTTAGATAGCGCACAAACCAGGGGCGTGGGAGCAATTCCTCCGCCCTCGCTGTGCATGCGGAGGAAATCATGAAACAGACCGTTGCCCTAAAACAGAATCATGAGTTCCGCCGGCTGTACAATAAGGGAAAAAGTGCTGTCTCCCCCTATTTTGTCATCTACTGCCGCAGGACCGGCCGGCCGGTAAACCGGCTGGGAATCACCACCGGCGTGAAGCTGGGCAACGCGGTGAAGCGCAACCGCGCCCGCCGCCGCATCCGGGAGCTGTACCGCACCCACGAGGGGGATCTGCTCACCGGCTATGATATTGTGATTGTGGCCCGCACCCGGGCAATCTACGGACAGTACGGTGAGCTGAGGCACAGCTTTCGCCAGCAGGCGAAGAAGCTGGGCCTGTTTGCGCCGAAGGGGGACAGGCCCCTGTGAAGCGTCTTCTTCTGTTCATGATCCGATTCTACCGGCGCGCCATCTCGCCCCTGCGTCCCCCCTGCTGCCGCTTTATTCCCACCTGCTCGGAGTATGCCCTGGAGGCGGTGGAGAAGTACGGCGTTTTAAAAGGGGGCTGGCTGGCCCTGCGCAGACTGTTGCGGTGCCATCCCTTCCACCGGCAGAGGTCCATTGAATACGACCCTGTGCCCTAGGGGACAGACCGGAGGAAAACCCTGCCCCGAATCGGGCCGCCAAGGGCGGCGGCCACTACGATCCTGAATATGCGGAGGTATTTTTAGTGGGTATTATTTTACAACCCTTTGCCTGGCTGCTGCTGTTTTTTTACAACCTGTTCAGCAGCTACGGCATAGCCCTGATTCTCTTTGCCATTGTCATTAAACTGGTACTCTTCCCCGTCACGCTGAAGAGTAAAAAGAGCATGATTCAGACTACCATGCTCTCGGGAAAGATGCAGCAGCTGCAAAAGCAGTACGGCAAGGACAGGGAGCGCTACAATCTGGAGCTCCAGAAGCTCTATGAGAAGGAGAAGGTCAACCCCATGGGGGGCTGCGTCTGGTCCCTCATCCCCATGATTATCCTGATCCTTCTGTACAGCATCATCCGCTACCCCCTGACCTATTTTATGGGGATGTCCGACGATCAGATTCAGACACTGGCCACCCAGCTCAACTGGTCTGATGTGGCCATCGCAAACGGCTGGGTGACGGCCGCTGTGATGGAAAAGGCGGAGGGCCTGTTCCAAAACGGCGCCTATAATCAGCTGTATCTGCTCTCCCTGGTCACCAAGGAAAATCTGGCCTCCCTCCAGTCGGCTGTGGGCGCGGATGGCCTGTTTGTCATGAACTTCAAGTTCCTTGGCATTGACCTGTCCAGAATCCCCAACTGGAGATTTTGGGCCGGCGGGATTACCCCGGGCTCCATCGGCCTGTTTATTCTGCCAATCGTCTCGGTGTGCGTGTCCTTCCTGTCTATGAAGGTGTCTATGGCCACCAACCAGATGAACAATCAGACGGAAAACAAGCAGATGGACCAGACCAACAAGATGATGATGTGGATGATGCCACTGATGTCCCTGTGGATCGGCTTTACCGTTCCCGCCGGACTGTCCATCTACTGGATTGCCCAATATTTTACGCAGATGATTCAGGAGGTCATCTGCGGCTGTATGCTGAAAAAGGACTACGAGGCCGCCCGCCAGGCCGCCGCCAAGCGGGAGGCCGAGGAGAAGGAGGAGGAAAAGCGCCGCAAGGAGGAGGCCCGTCTGGAGCGGCAGCGCCGGATTGAGGAGGAGAAGAAGAACCGGGGCAAGAAGAAACCCGCCCAGAAGAAGGACGGCGAGCCCGCCCAGGAGGGCGTCAACCGGGAGGACAGCCGGGAGGGAATCCGGGCCTATGCCCGGGGCCGGGCTTACATCCCCAACCGCTACGGCGGCGTGACCCCCTACACCGACCCCAACCAGCTTTTCCGGGCCATGGAGGCTGCGGAGGCCGGTAAAAAGAAGAAGAAGGGCAAGAAGGAAGCGGAGAAACCGGAGGGCTCCACCCAGGCCGGTTCTATCCAAATTCCTGAGAGTAAGCCCGCTGAGCCCGTGAGCCTGACCAAGGAGACCCCACCCGCTCCCATCGAGCCCCCTGTGGAGACCGAGGAGGTCGAAGTGGAAGTGGAGGAGATCGAGGTCGAGGTGGACGAGGATGAAAATAAGGAGGGCTGAGTGATGTTAAAATGGATTGAGACCACCGGGCGCTCCGAGGAGGACGCCATTACCGCCGCCCTGTTCCAGCTGGGGCTGGAGCGTGACGATGTCTCTGTTGAAGTGATTGAGCGGGCCAAGTCCGGTTTTCTGGGCTTTGGCAGCAACCCGGCCAAGGTCCGGGTGAGCTATGACGAGGTAGACGGCGTACCCCGTCCCATCAGCGAGGGGTCCTGTGTGGAGAAGGACGCGCCCAAACCGGAACCGAAGCGGGAAGAGCCGGCCCCCGCTCCCGTGGCGGAGGAGCCGGTGATTCCTGCGGCTAAGCTGGCGGAGAAGAGGGCGCCCAGGCCGGCTGCCGCGCCTCAGATGGAAACCCCTGCCGCCCCCGTGGAGGAGGAGACCATTCTCTCCGCCAAGCCGGGCATGGCCCCGCCCAAACGGAACCAGCCCCGGCCCGAGCGGAGGGAGCGGCCCCGCCGGGAGAACCGGCTGCAGGAGGGGGACGAAATCCTCATCGGCAGCGCCCCGGCCCCTGCGCCCCGTGAGCCCGTCACCATGGAGCCGGTGAGCCCGGAGGACGAGAAGGCCAACCAGATTCGTACCTTCCTTACCGGTCTGATGGGCCACCTCCAGGTGGAGGCCAGCCCCGATATCTATATCACCAATGAGGGTAATTACAAGGTGATCCTTCAGGGCCAGAATCTGGGTGCCATCATTGGCCGCCGGGGCGAGACCCTGGACGCCATTCAGCAGCTCACCAGCTACACCGTCAACCGCGGCCAGTCCAAGCGGGTGCGTATCCATGTGGACGCCGAGGGCTACCGGGCCAAGCGGGAGGAGTCCCTCCAGCGGCTGGCCCTGAAAATGGCGGGCAAGGTGGTCAAGTACCGGAAGAATATGACCCTGGAGCCCATGAACGCCTACGAGCGCCATGTGATTCACACCGCGCTCCAGGACTACAAGGGCGTTACCACCTACTCCACCGGCGTGGAGCCCAACCGCCGCACTGTGGTGGCCTACGCCCCCCATCAGAAATAATACTTTAGGCGGAAGGGGTCTCCCTTCCGCCTTTTTGGAGGTAAGACCATGCCAACTCCCCTCTACGACGCCCTGCGAAGCTACGCGGACAGGGAGATTCTCCGGTTTCACATGCCGGGACACAAGGGAAAATTTCTCCCCGTTCCCGAACTGACGGGGCTGGCTCCCCTGGACGTGACCGAGCTGTCCCCCACCGGAAATCTCTATGAGGCTGGGGAGCCTTTTGACGGGGCTCAGCGGCTGTGGGCCAGCCTCTTCGGCTTTGATTGCTGCCAGTTCCTCACCGGGGGGTCCACCATGGGCATCCATACCGGGCTTGCCCTGTGCGCCCGGCCGGGGGAGCGGATTCTGGTGGACCGGGGCTGTCACCGGGCGGTTTTCAATGCCATGGCTTTGCTGGACCTGGAGCCCGTTTATCTGGAGCGGCCCTGGCTGAGGCAGGAAAATCTGGTGGGGCCCATCTCCCCGGCGGATGTGGAAGCGGCCCTGGAGCACTGCCCGGATATCAAAACGGTCTGTATTACCTCCCCTACTTATGCCGGGGTGTTGTCTAATATCGGGGCCATTGCCCGCATTGTCCACGCCCACGGTGGAAAACTCTTTGTGGACGGGGCCCACGGGGCCCACCTGCCTTTCCTGGGTCTGGCCCCCTTCTGGGAGGCGGACGTTGTGACGGTCAGTGCCCACAAGACCCTGCCCGCCATGGGACAGGCCGCGCTGCTCTTTACCGACGGCTTTGACCTGGACCGGGTGCGGCGGACGGCCTCGATCTACGGCACATCCAGCCCCTCCTACCCCATTCTGGCCTCCATGGACCTGGCTCGGGAGTGGCTGACAGAGGGGGAGGGCTGGCAGGAGTACCGCCGGGCAGCTGTCCGGGTGGCAGAGCTGCGGAAAAAATTCCCCTCTCTGAACAGCGGCTCCGGTTTCTCCCTAGACCCCACCCGGTTTACCCTGAAGGTCAAGGACGGCCCCGCCTTTGCCCGGGCCCTGGAGGCCCGGGGAATTTATCCCGAGATGGAGGACGGGGGCCACGTGGTCTTTATCTGCACCGCCCAGGACAGCGATGAGGACTTCCTCCGCCTGGAGGGGACGCTGGAGGAGATGAGGGACCAGCTGGGGGACTGTTCCCCCATCCCCGCCCCGCCTCTGCCGGAGCGGCTGCTCTCTCTGCGGGAGGCGTTGTTTGGCCCCTGGCGGGCGTGGCCCAGGCCGCTGAAGGACTGCGAGGGAGAGATTGCCGCCTGTCAGATTGCCCCCTATCCCCCCGGCGTGCCTGTTGTAGCGCCCGGAGAAGAAATTACAAAAAAAGAACTGGCCTATTTACAGGAAATAGGGTATAATATGCTGTCAGAGGTTCGAGTGATAGGTGAGGCGTGATATGAAACTGTCTGCCCTGAGGGGAAATGAGAGAGTAAAAGAACAGCTGTCCCAGCAGGAGCGGGGACGGGGACTGTCCCATGCCTACATTCTCTCCGGCCCGGAGGGGTCGGGGCGGCACACCCTGGCCCGGCTGCTGTCGGCGGGGATGCTCTGCACCTCCCAGGGGGAGAAGCCCTGCGGCCAGTGCCCCGCCTGCGGAAAGGTGCTGCGGGGGGTCCACCCAGATGTGTCTCTGATCACCGGGTCGGGCGCGGGGAAGACGATTACAGTGGACCAGGTGCGGGCCCTGCGGTCCGACGCCTATATCCGCCCCAATGAGGGACAGCGGAAGGTCTACCTTTTGGAGAATGCGGACCAGATGAACCCCTCCGCCCAGAACGCCATGCTCAAGCTGCTGGAGGAGGGCCCCCGCTACGCGGCCTTTCTGCTCATTGCCAACAACGCCGGCGGGCTGCTGGAGACGGTGCGGTCCCGCTGTGAGGAGCTGCCCCTTTTTCCCGCCGGCCGGCCGGCGGAGGATGAGGACGGCAGGGAGCGGGCCGCCCAGGTGAAGCGGATGGCCGACGCCCTGGAGCGGGCCGGGGAGCTGGAGCTGCTGGAGGAGTCCATGCGCTTTGCCGCCAAGCGGAGCGGCGAGGAGTTTTCCCTTCTGCTGGACTCCCTTGAGGTGGAGCTGGGGACCCGGATTGCCCAGGCCCGGGACCGGCGGCGGCTCCTTCGGGCGGTGGAGCTGGTGAAGGAGCTGCGGGAGGCAGTACGGCGTAACGTAAATGCAAATCAGCTGTCCGGATGGCTGTGCGCGGGAATGTTTACAGCCCTGTGAATACAGGATTTAATTGTTCAAGGAGAAAATACAAATGGTAGAGATTATCAGCATCCGCTTTAAAAGCGGCGGAAAGGAATATTACTTTAACCCCGGCGGGACTCAATTCCAGGTTGGGGACGGCGTAATTGTGGAAACTGCCCGGGGGGTGGAATACGCCCAATGTGTGCGGAGCAATACCATGGTGGATGAGATCGACCTCACCGCCCCCCTCCGCCCGGTGGTGCGCAAGGCCACCCCGGAGGACCTCCGCCTGGCAGAGAGAAACAAGGAGCGTGAAAAGCACGCCTTTTTGGTCTGTCAGCAGAAGATTGCCGAACACGGCCTTGATATGAAGCTGGTCAGCTCTGAATACAGCTTTGACGGCAGTAAAATCCTCTTTTTCTTCACCTCTGAGGGCCGGGTGGATTTCCGGGCCTTGGTGAAGGACCTGGCCGGGGCCCTGCATGCCCGGATTGAGCTGCGGCAGATTGGCGTCCGGGATGAGGCCAAGCTGCTGGGGGGACTGGGCATCTGCGGCAAGCCGTTCTGCTGCGCCCAGTTTTTGGACGATTTTCAGCCTGTATCCATTAAGATGGCCAAGACGCAGAACCTGTCCCTCAACCCCACCAAGATATCCGGTACCTGCGGGCGGCTGATGTGCTGCCTGAAGTATGAGCAGGAGGCCTATGAGGACCTGGTGAAGCACGCCCCCAAGCAGGAGTCCTTTGTGGAGACCCCTGACGGGGCCGGTACGGTGACTGGCGTGAATCTGCTGCGGCAGACCGCCCAGGTCCGGCTGGAGTCCGACCCGGAGACGCCGAAGACCTACCACAACTGTGAGCTGTGCGTGGTCCGCAGCGGCAAGGGCAAGCGGCCGGAGGGGTATGTGCAGCCCCCCTTGGAGGAGCTGGCCAAGCTGCGCCGCCAGGACGACAGTGCCCCGGCAGTGACTGAGGAGGCAAGCCTTGCCGCCGCCATTGAGGCGGCCTTCCCCAGCCGGGAGCGGCGGCAGCCGGCCTCTCAGGAGGAGCGGGAGGACCGTCAGCCCGGCCGAAGAAACCGCCGCCGCCGTCCCAAGGGCGAGGGGAGCGGCCAGCGGCCCCAGGAGGACCGTCCTCCTCAGAAGGAGCGGCCTGTCCGGGAGGAGGAGGACGGGCAGCGGCCCCAGGAGGGGAGCGGAGAGCGCCGCCCCTACCGCCGGCGGAGGCACCGCCCCAAGGGCGGCGGGGGAGGAGGAAAACCCTCTGGGCCTCAGCAGTAAGAGATTAAAAAGGACCCGGCCGTGGCAGCACGTCCGGGTTCCATTTTCAAGGGAGATGATCCGATGGCCGGCTTTTTGAATGCCGTTTCAGCCTGTCTGGTGCTGCTGATGCTGATGTCGGTGGGCTATTTTATGGGACACTGGGGCTGGATGACTGCCGCAGAGAAAAAGTTCATCAGTAAGTTTATTGTAAATATTGCGGTTCCCTGCAACTGTCTGGTTGGGCTGCTGAACAATCTGGACCGGAGCAGCCTGGTCCAGGCGGGGGGCATGGTCCTGGCTGGGGTGCTGGCGGTGGTGGCCAATCTGCTGCTTTCCGCAGTGGTGGCGGTGATTCTTCGCCTGCCGCGGCCGCGGTGGGGCGTTTTTGTGGCGATGGCCGGCCTGTCCAACACGATTTTTATTGGGATACCTGTGTGTACCCAGCTGTTTGGAGAGGTGAGTATGCCTTACATCATGCTCTATTACCTGGGACATACCTCCTTCCTCCAGTCGGTGGGCATTATGCTGGTGGAACGCGCGGGCACCAAATCGGGGGAGAAGTCCAGTCCGGTAAAATTTTTAAAGGACATGTTTTCCAAGCCCCCGATTTTGTCGGTCATCCTGTCCATTGTTTTGCTGCTTTTGAATTTGCGCCTGCCGGAGCCGGTGATGAAATTTGCCAATTACATCAGCGGTTCTGTCTCTCCCCTGGCCCTGATTTACTGCGGGTTTATCGTCTATGAGGTGGGAATCAGAAATCTCCACTTTATGCGGGGACTGCCCACTATGCTGGTGGTACGCCTGCTGGTTTCTCCGGTGGTCTGCCTGTTCTGCTGCTCTTTGCTGGGTATGGAGGGCCTGCCCCTCCAGGTCTTTGTGGTGGAGAGCGCCCTGCCGGTGGTCAGCCAGGTGACGGTGATGGCGGGGGAGTTCGGCGCGGACGAGGAGTATGCCGCGGTGGGCTCCTGCCTGTCCATCCTGGGGAGCTTTATTACGATCCCAATTTTGATGTTGATTTTGGGATGAGAAAACGGACTGCCGGCGGCAGTCCGTTTTTCTTATGGGAGCAGTCCCAGGTCATATTTCCAGCCCAGCACCCGGGCGGCGGCCTCATCCACCCGCGCCTGGGGAAGGGTCCCCTCCTCCAGGGCGGCCAGCACCTGGGGAATCTGCTCCTGAAAGTCGGCGGTGACCACCATATCGCATCCCGCCGCCAGGGCCATCACGGCGGGGGAGGTCCCTTGCTTCTTGGCGTATTTGGTGGCAGCCTTCATGGACAGGTCGTCGGTGAGGGCGGGGCCCTCAAAGTGCAGCTCCTCCCGGAGGATTTGGTACACGGCGGGGGAGAGGGAGGCGGGCCGGTCCGGGTCCATGGCGGTGACGATATTGTGGCACACCAGAATGGCGGTGGTGCCGTCGCTGGCCTCGATCCCCGCCTGGAAGGGGAGAAAGTCGCTGGTACGGAAGGTTTCAAGGGGCCGCTCGTCTGTGACAATACCGGTGTGGGTATCGGCGTTGTCTCCGTAGCCGGGGAAATGCTTCATTACTGTGCCTACTCCGATTTGGGCGCCGTTGCTGCCTCTGATTACTGCCGCGACATACTCCGCAGTGGCGGCGGCGTCCTTGCCCAGGGTGCGGTCATAGATAAAGCTGTTGGGATCGGTGGAGACATCGCACACCGGGGCGAAATTGACGTTGATGCCGAAGCGGAGCAGATTATTGTTTTTCTCCCAGATATCGCTGGCAAAAATGTTATGTTCCGCAGATTGATGCCTGTCCAGCCACTGGGGAGACTTGCAGCGCTCCTCGAACAGGTTGGGATTCCGACTGGCCCGGATTACTGTGCCCCCCTCCTCGTCCACCCCAATGAGCAGGGGAATGGAGGCGGCATCCTGGCAGCTCTGGACAGTTTGGGTGAACGCCTCTTCCGTCAGCCAGTTTCCCGTGGCATCTTTAAAGTTCCGGGTAAAGAGGAGATAACCCCCCAGGTGATATTCCGCCGCCAGCTCCGGGCCGTTCTCTGCGGGGCAGCGGGGGAAGAAGAGCTGGCCCACCTTTTCCTCCGGGGTCATGGAGGCCAGCAGGCCGTCGATGGTTTCCTGCCGGGGGTCAGGTTCCGGTTCGGGAATCTCCGTCGGGACAAAAACCGGCTGGTCCTCCACCGGGGGAGGGGAGGGGAGCGGCGTGCTGACGCTTTCCGTTGGAGGAGAAGCCGGGGAGCAGCCCGCCAGCAGCAGGACGGCGGCAATCGCCAGGGAGAGGGCTTGCTTCATCGGAGAGACTCCTTTCCTGTGGACAGGGAAAAGCCGCGGTTTTCGATGGCAGTGCGGCAGATGGCGGACAAAGCGTAATAATTGACCGCGTTGGGGTACTGGCAGGCGGGGTGGTAGTAGTCGATTACCAGAGCGTCCTTCCAAAAGGCGATTTTGTCCGCCCAGGTATTTTCGTTGTTCAGTTCTCCGCCCAGTACGGTTTTCAGCAGCCCTATGGTGTTTCCACAGAGGATTACCTGGGGCTGGAGGAGTTCCAGCTGCTGTTTCAGCTTCCCTTTATCCTCCAAAGCGTATTTTTCCAAGTTGTTATAACTGGATGTGTTCGATCCTTCGCTTTTCTTTACATTGACAATCGCAATGGAATCAATTAACTCCCCTTCCCGTTCCCGAATGCGGTTGGGGTTATAAGCGGCGGGCTGGGAAAAGGCACTGTGAATGGCCTGAGTCCAGACCGCCGCTTTTTTCCACATCTTCCAAGGCCCGTTTTCGTGAAGTCCGGCAGTCAGGTCATAACCCGACGCTTCTTCCGTATATGCCTCCTTCAAAAAGAAACAGACCCGCGGCGTCTTTTGGGACCACCACACCTCCGGGCAGACCGCGCCGTCCAAGATAAACCGCCGGTACCCTTTTGCGATGTGGTTCTCCCTCCATCCCTCCATCAGCTGGTTTAGCCGCTCCTGCCGTTCTGAGGGGCTCACCCTTCGCTGTCCTCGGTTTTGGTGACGGCGATGTTCAGCTCGTCCAGCTGGCTCTGCTCCACGGTAGAGGGGGCGCCCATCATCAGGTCCTGGGCGTTCTTGTTCATGGGGAAGGGGATGACCTCACGGATGGAGTCCTCTCCGGACAGCAGCATTACCATCCGGTCCACGCCAGGGGCGATGCCCGCATGAGGGGGTGCGCCGTAGGTGAAGGCGTTGTACATGGCGGGGAATTTCTTCCGCACGTCCTCCTCCTCCAGGCCCACTATCCGGAAGGCCTTAATCATGATCTCCGGGTCGTGGTTGCGCACCGCACCGGAGGACAGCTCCACCCCGTTACACACCAGGTCGTACTGGTCGGCGGTGATGGACAGGGGGTCGATCTCCCCCTTGATGGCCTTTTCCACCGTCTCCAGGCCGCCGGAGGGCATGGAGAAGGGGTTGTGGCAAAACTCCAGCTCGCCGCTCTCCTCACCGACCTCATACATGGGGAAGTCTACGATCCAGCAGAACTCGTATTTCTCCTTGTCCATGTGGTTGGGGCAGAAGGCTCCCAGCATTTTCAGCAAGACCCCCGCCGTCTTCTGGGCCGCGCCCCTGGCCCCGGCGGACAGGCCCACAAAGCAGCCGGGCACAAGGCCCAGGGCCTCCGTCACCTGGTCCTTGATGGGCTGGACAAACTTGGCAATGCCGCCCACGACCTCACCCGTTTCGTCCAGGCGGAACCAGTAGGCCTTGCTGCCCGCCTGGACCTCCACGTCGGAACACAGCTTGTCGATCTGCTTTCGGGTGCCCTCAAAGCCGGTCACCACCACAGCCTTTACCGTCTGGTTTTCAAAGGGTCCAAAGCCGCAGCTGCCCAGCACTGCAGTGGCGTCCTGGACGGTGAGGTCGATGCGCAGGTCGGGCTTGTCGGTGCCGTACTTCTCCATAGCCTCCAGGTAGGGGATGCGGACAAAGGGGGGGTTGGAGGCAGTGCTGTATTTGCCGTATCTGGCGAAAATGGGGGGGAGGACATCCTCCAGAACGGCAAACACGTCCTCCTGGCTGGCAAAGGCCATCTCCATATCCAGCTGGTAGAACTCGCCGGGGGAGCGGTCCCCGCGGGCGTCCTCGTCCCGGAAGCAGGGGGCGATCTGGAAGTATTTGTCGAACCCGGAGGCCATGAGCAGCTGCTTGAACTGCTGGGGGGCCTGGGGCAGGGCGTAGAACTTGCCGGGGTGCTTGCGGGAGGGCACCAGGTAGTCCCGGGCCCCCTCGGGGGAGGAGGCGGTGAGGATGGGGGTGGTGATCTCTAAAAAGCCGTGGTCCGTCATGGCGGAGCGCAGGGCGGATACCACCTGACACCGCAGGACGATGTTCTGCTTTACCTCCGGGTTGCGCAGGTCCAGATAGCGGTACTTCAGCCGGGCGGACTCGTCTGCCTCCCGGGAGCGGGTGATGGGGAAGGGCAGTTCGTTGTGGCGGCAGCGGCCCAGCACCTCAATTTTGGAGGGCACCACCTCAATGTCGCCGGTGGGCAGCTTGGGGTTCTTGCTGTCCCGCTCCCGGACCGTCCCGGTGACGGAAATCACCGTCTCCTTGTTCAGCTCCTTGGCGGCCTGGACGGTCTCCTCGGTCTCCAGCACGATTTGCGTGGTGCCGTAGAAGTCCCGCAGCACCAGAAAGGCCAGATTCTGCCCCACCTCACGCAGGTTCTCCATCCAGCCGGCCAGGGTCACTTCCTGGCCCACCTGCTCCATGCGCAGCTGGCCGCAGGTGTGGGTGCGGTAAAAGGTGCTTGTGTCACCCATATTTATCACTCCTGTTTGTATTATTTTAATTGTTCATTACTACTTGTAGAACTTCTCTCAGCTCATCGGGAGAGGAGGGGGCGTAGCCCCGCCACGGTTTTTCTCCCTCGCCGGAGGCCCACAGATACTTGCCATCCCAATAGGCGATATAAGAGGAAGAACAGCCGCTTGTTTCACAGACCGCGATTCCGCCCTTGCCAGGCTTTAAAAAGGGGAGCACTCGGGTGTATTTCTGCCCGCGCAGGGCATTTAACGCGGCCCGCCCCGGCGCGGCCTGCTCCGCCGTGACGGGGAAGTCGCTCAGGCCAGGGTAATCGCCCTCATGGAGAATGCGGATGGTGCAGGCCGCTTTGTCCGGTATCCCGCAGCCGGAGACCTCAATTTGGTCGAAGGTCACTTCCTCCGTCAGATAGGCCAAGGCGAACCCCCCTGCGGCGGCGGACAGAAGAACGGCAATGACACAGAGGGACCACAGCAGCTTTTTCATGATGTCCTCCAAGATGTGTAGGGTGCGACCACTGGGCGCGCCGTGTACAATGGGACGGCGGGCCGGGGTCGTCCCGCCCTGCAATGGGGGAGCTCACTCCCCCTTGTCCTGGATGGGGGTGTCGCCGGCGGCGCCGAGGGCCTCGATCATTTGAATGGTGGCCTCGGTGAGGGTGAGGGTCTCCTGCTCCCCGGTGCGCATGTTTTTCAGGGATACCTTGTTCTGCCTGATCTCGTCGTCCCCCAGGAAGATGACGAAGGGGACGCCCAGCTTGTCGGCGTAGTTCATCTTCTGCTTGAACTTCTTCTGCTCGCCGTAAATTTGGGTGCGGAGCGCGGTGGACCGCAGCTGGGTGGCCAGCTCAATGGCCGGGCCCATATCCTCCGTCATGGGGAGGATGAGCACGTCGGCGGGAGCGGTGTTCAGCTGTTCGTTGAGATAGCCCTGGTCCTCCAGCACGAAGAACAGCCGGGTCAGGCCGATGGAAATTCCAACGCCGGGGAGTTGTTTATCGGTGTAATATTCCGCTAAGTTATCATACCGGCCCCCGGAGCAGATGGAGCCGATCTCCGGGTGGTCCAGCATAGTGGTCTCGTAGACGGTGCCGGTGTAGTAGTCCAGTCCCCGGGCGATGGTCAGGTCCAGGACGAAGTGGGTCTCAGGCACGCCGAAGGCGGCCAGGTTTTTGGCCACAGCAGAAAGCTCGTCCAACCCCTCGTCGAACATGGGGTGACGGTTCCGGTAGCCCTCCAGGGCGGCAAGGACATCGGCATTACAGCCCTTGATGCTGATGAATTTGAGAATCTCCGCCGCCTGGTCCTCGGTCAGCCCGATTTCCGGGGCGGTGAGCAGCTCCCGGACGGACTTCTCACCGATTTTCTCCAGCTTGTCCACGGTGCGCATGATGGCCCCCGCCTGGGCGGTGAGGCCCAGCATGGCGTAAAAGCCGTTGAGGATTTTCCGGTTGTTCACCCGGATCTGGAACCGGCGCAGGCCCAGAGCGGTGAAGGTGCGGTAGATAATGGCGGGGATTTCCGCGTCGTTGGAAATGTCCAGCTGGCCGTCGCCAATGACATCGATGTCCGCCTGGTAGAACTCCCGGAACCGGCCCCGCTGGGCCCGCTCCCCCCGGTAGACCTTGCCGATCTGGAACCGGCGGAAGGGGAAGGCCAGCCTGGCGTAATTCAGGGCCACGTACTTGGCCAGGGGGACGGTGAGGTCAAAGCGGAGGGACAGGTCGCTGTCCCCCTTGGTGAAGCGGTAAATCTGCTTCTCCGTCTCGCCGCCGCCCTTGGCCAGCAGAATCTCGCTGGCCTCGATGAGGGGGGTGTCCAGAGGGGTGTAGGCGTAGAGGGAGAAGGACTCCCGGATGATGGCCGCCATGCGGTCAAACTGAACCTGCCGGGCGGGGAGGAGCTCCATAAAGCCGGAGAGGGTGCGTGGTTGTACCTTAGCCATAATGATGTTCCTTTCTCTTTCAATTACAACACGGTTATTTTGTAGGGGCGCATAATATGCGCCCGTTTATGCCGCAAACAGCGGGCGGATGATATCCGCCCCTACGGGATGAGGCGCGCCGGGGTCGTCGCGCCCTACAGTGCGGCGTGTAGGGCGTGACCACCGGGCACGCCGTTCCACAGTGGAAAAGCGGAACGCTCCCATCCACGAGAATCGGGACGGGAGCGCATACCTTATGGAAGCGCCGCCTGTTACAGGGCGAAGGGGACCCGGTTGGGGTTCATGCCCTCCCGCCAATCCAGGTCGCCCCGGGCCAGGCCGTGGATCAGCAGCTCGGCGGTGGCTACGTTGGTGGCCACCGGGACGGAGTGCTGGTCGCACAGGCGGGTGATATAGAGTACGTCTTTATCCATCTCATTGTCCTGGGGGGAATTGAAAAACAGCACCATGTCGATCTCGTTGTAGATGATGCGCTGGCCAATCTGCTCGATGCCGCCATGCTCGTGGGACAGAAAGAGCTGAACGGGCAGGCCGGTGGCTTCCGCCACCATACGTCCGGTGGCGTTGGTGCCGCAGACGGAATGCTTGGACAGGACGCCGCAGTAGGCGGTGCAGAATTGAACCATCAGCTCCTGCTTTTTGGTATGGCTCATAATGGCGATGTTCATGGCGTCAATACCTCCTCGTATGGTTTCTGGTGGGAAAGGTGGGGCTAACGGATGCGCATAATGGGCACCCGCTGCCCCTCCAGCCGCTGGGCGATGTTCCAGCAGGCGAGGGCGGCGCCCCGTTTGCCCCGGGTGGTGAGGGGGTGGCCCAGGTTGGCGCACAGGATGACCTGGGGGTCCTCCGGCACCACGCCGATCAGGGGCAGGCCGGCGGTGTCCATCGCGTCGTCTATGGTGGTGCGCAGCTTGCGCAGCAGCTTGGTCTGGATGCGGTTCATGACCAGATGGATGGTTTTCAGGTGGTCCAGCTCCGCCACCGTCCGCTGGGCGTCCCGCAGGGAGGAGGCGTCGTTGGTGGCGATGACGATGGCCCGGTCCACCCCCCGGGTGGCCAGCTGGAAGCCGGGGCCCAGCCCGGCGGGGGAGTCGATGAGGATGTAGTCGTAGCCGGCGCGGGCCTCTGCCAGCAGCGCGCGCACCTTGTCCGATGTGAGGCTGGCAGGCATGGTCATGGGTGCGGAGAGCAGAGAGAGCCCCTTCAGGTCGGGGTGCTCTACCACAGCCCGGGCCAGGGAGCAGCGGCCCAACGCCACGTCGGAGAAATCCATGAGGGCCCGGTCGCTGAGTCCCAGGGAGATATCCAGGTTCCGCAGGCCGACATCCATGTCGATGCACAGTACGCTCCGCCCCATAAGGGCCAGGGAAGAGGCAACGCCGCTGGTAATGGAGGTTTTTCCGGTGCCGCCTTTTCCGGATGTGATCGCGATTACGGTGCCCATGGAAGCGTCCTCCTCACGTTACAGTTTAAGTGTATCACAAAATTACCGCCCGTCAACCTTTTTTGACAGAACTTTTAGAAAAAATTTACAAATTCCATTCAGATTCAGGAAAAATATCCCGTCAGAGAGGTTCTTTTTGTATTTTTACCCATTTGCGGGGATATCCCTTCAGGGTGGGGGCCAGTTTTTCAATCACAATCAGCCGGTGGGTGACCTCTGTGCCGGGGATGGTATAATCTTCAATCTGTGCAACACGGCCTCCCAGCAGTTTGATGGCGTGGGCGGCATCCTCCAGCTCCTCGTCGCTGCCGGTGGACTTCATGGCCAGGAACCGGCCCCCCACCTTGACTAAGGGGAGGCACAGCTCGCACAAAATCCGCAGGTCGGCCACGGCCCGGGCGGCGGCGAAGTCGAAGCTGTCCCGCCAGCCTTTTTTTAGGGCGCACTCCTCAGCCCGCCCGTGGATGGTGGTCATGCTGTCCACGCCGTCCAGCTCTTCACAGACCTCGCTGAGCCAATCCAGCCGCTTGTTCAGGGAGTCCAGCAGGGTGATTTCCAGGGAGGGGACCAGGATTTTCAGCACCATCCCCGGAAAGCCCGCCCCGGTGCCCACGTCGATGAGGGTTTTCCCCTCAAAAGCACAGTACTTGAGCAGGGCGGCGCAGTCCAGCATATGCAGCCGGGCCACCCCCGACGGGTTCCGGATGGCGGTGAGGTTCATCACCTGGTTTTTCTCCAGCAGCATCCGCCCGTATTGGGCCAGCCGGGCGGGGGCGTCTGCCGGGATGCGCCCGGTCACCCCCAGCTCCTCCAGCCCGGCGGAGATGATCGCTTCCATGGCTTACCCTCCCAGCGCTAAGACGCCGAACACGGTGACGGTGTCGGAGAAATTTGAGAGCAGGCCGATGATGCCGATGGGCAGGGTGGCCAGGGCCAGCAGCCAGCACAGGGCGGCGATGGCAATGGCGGGCCACTTCCCCGGTTTGCCGGTGGACCTCCAGGAGACCAGAGCCACCACTCCCAGGCCGATGAGTCCGGGGACGGTGAGCAGGGGGCCCAGGTTTCCCAGTCCGGTTGCGGTAAAGAAAAAGTAGGTGGTCAGGGCCAGCAGAATCAGGGCATAGACCAGGCCAATCCAGGCCAGGGTCCGCTTGACGGGGGAGGAGGGGGTAAAGCCGCTGTTTTCCTCCTCTTCCGGGGTGCGTTTGTTCTCTGACATTTACGGTTTCTCCTTCAGCAGGTCCCGAATCTCGGTGAGCAGCTTTTCTTCGGCGGAGGGTTCCGGGGGAGCGGGCTCCTCTGCGGGTGCTTCTTCCTTTTTGCGGTGGAGCTTGTTGATGGCCTTAATCAGGCAGAAGACCACAAAGGCCATAATCAAGAAATTAAAAATGGCCTGGATGAAGTTTCCGTAGGCAATCACTGCACCGTTGACTGTAAAGGACAGGGCGGCAAAGCTGATGCTGCCGGTGAAGATGCCCAGCAGGGGCATGACGATATCGTTGATGAGAGAGGTGGTAATGCTGCTGAAGGCTCCGCCGATAATCACGCCCACAGCCAAATCCATTACGTTGCCCCGAGCGATGAACTGCTTAAACTCGTCCATGAATTTTTTCATAGTGTCCTCCGATTTTTGTTTACCAGTGGTCGTCATCGCTGGTGCGGATCCGGGTCTCTTTGATGCCCATTTGCAGATTGTACAGCGTTTTATTCAGGGCGGTGATCTCCTGTTCCGTCAGCTGGGCGAAAAGAACGCCGTACCAGAACTTTCCCGGAGAGCGCTCCACGCACCGGACGATCTGGCCGATAAAGTTCAGCGGGGCGTATTCGTCCAGCTTGACCCGGATGCGCAGCACCTCGTCCTCCATGTGGATGTACTCCGACTGGACGCAGCAGCCGCCGGTGCTGATGTTGATAAGCAGGCACTCCTCGGGATTTTTGTAGTGGTCGTCGTCCTTGCGGTAGAGGGACACGGGGGCGGAGTAGGGCAGACGGAAGGTCTCCCGGTTTTCCGCGTGGCTCTCAATTTTCAGGTTTGTCAGCTTGAGGGCGGTGCGGCTGGAGGTCTCAACGGAGGCGCTCAGCGAAATGGGGATCAGCTTTTTGTCGTAGCCGCTGAGGCGTACGGTGGAGTCGATGGGGGCGATTTTGAAGGACAGCTCGCCCGGCAGGCGGCCCAGGGTCAGGCTCTCACCGTCCAGCTCTATGATCCGCCCGGAGAGCAGGGGCTCGCCCTCCTTGGTCATGGCGTCGATGCGCATTCCGGGGAACAGCTCGCCAGTGGGAGCGGTCTCGGCCTGACGGCCTATAATCAGGGTGGAGGGCTGTTCCTGCTCCAGCGTCAGCTCGTCCTGATCCTCCTCGGTGTCCCGGGAGAAGAATGAAAAAATTCCCATATTATAGCTCCTTTCCCTGCCTTACTTTTTGGGGACTATGACCTCCAGGCCGCCCATATAGGGCTGGAGTACCTTGGGGATCACAACGGTGCCGTCGGCCTGGAGGTTGTTCTCCAGGAAGGCGATGAGCATGCGGGGGGGCGCCACTACGGTGTTGTTCAGGGTGTGGGGCAGGTAAGTGCCCTTTTCGCCCTTCACCCGCATTTTCAGCCGGCGGGCCTGAGCGTCGCCCAGGTTGGAGCAGGAGCACACCTCAAAGTACTTTTTCTGCCGGGGGGACCAGGCTTCGATGTCGCAGGACTTCACCTTCAGGTCGGCCAGGTCGCCGGAGCAGCACTCCAGCTGCCGGACGGGGATATCCAGGGAGCGGAACAGCTCCACCGAGTAGCGCCACATCTTCTCGTACCAGTCCATGGAGTCCTCGGGCTTGCAGACCACGATCATCTCCTGCTTCTCAAACTGGTGGATGCGGTACACGCCCCGCTCCTCAATGCCGTGGGAGCCCTTCTCCTTGCGGAAGCAGGGGGAGTAGGAGGTAAGAGTCTGGGGCAGGGTGTTCTCGGGGATCATCTCGCCGATGAACTTGCCAATCATGGAGTGCTCGCTGGTGCCAATGAGGTACAGGTCCTCCCCCTCAATCTTGTACATCATGGCCTCCATGTCAGTCTGGGACATGACGCCCTCCACCACATTGCCGTGGATCATGAAGGGGGGGATGCAGAAGGTGAATCCCTTATTGATCATAAAGTCCCGGGCGTAGGCCAGCACTGCCTCGTGGAGGCGGGCCACATCGCCCAGCAGGTAGTAGAAGCCGCTGCCCGACACTCGGCCGGCGGCGTCCATATCCACTCCGTTGAAGGACTCCATGATCTCGGTGTGGTAGGGAATCTCAAAGTCGGGGACCACGGGTTCACCGAAGCGCTCTATCTCCACGTTGGCGGAGTCGTCGGGGCCGATGGGGACGGAGGGGTCGATGATGTTGGGGATGACCAGCATGATCTTGCGGATCTTCTCCGCCAGCTCGCCCTCCTTCTGCTCCAGCTCGGCCAGACGGTCGGCGTTGGCGCGTACCTTGTCCTTGGCAGCCTCGGCCTCGACCAGCTTGGAGGGGTCCTTCTTTGCCTGACCCATGAGCATCCCCACCTGCTTGGCCAGGGTGTTGCGCATGGCCCGGAGCTCGTTGGCCTCGGACATGGCGGCCCGGTTCTCAGCGTCCAGAGCCAGCACCTGGTCCACCAGGGGGAGCTTCTCCTCCTGGAATTTTTTTTTGATGTTTTCCTTTACGGCCTCGGGGTTCTCCCGGACAAATCGAATGTCGAGCATGGTTTCTCAGTCTCCTTTTGTTGTAATGTTTCACGTGAAACGTAGTTGGCTTCCTCTTTAAGAGAGATAGGGGCCGCCGCCTTCGGCGGCCCGCCGGTACGCTTGGGGCGGTAGAGTGCGGGGCGGCGAGGGCGCCGTCCCCTACTTTATAACCTTATTCCGAATCTCCATATACCGGTCATAGGGGGAAAAGCGGTCGTTGCCGGTGATGTTCTCCTTGGGCAGGTAGTCCTGGAGCTTGGCCTCCTCCATGGCGGTGATGAGCTCCCGGCACAGCTTGGTCTTGCCCCGGACGGAGGCCTCGTTGATCTGCCAGAACCAGTGCATGGCCTGGACGGCCTTTTCCTCTGCCTGGGCCTGCTCCTGGATGGAGGAGGTCTCCGCCCTGGCGGCGGCCAGCTGATCCGCCAACCCCTTGGCCTGGGCCTCCAGTTGAGCGACCTGTTCTTTCAGCTGGCCGTTTTCGCTGATGAGCCCCTGGAGGGTTTGGGCGGCGGAGTTGGACTGCTTCAAATCGTCGATCTGCTGCTGGCTCTGCCGGCGCTCCATCATAAAGGTAAACAGCAGCAGCACAAAGGCGGCCATGAACAGGATGGCGATGTACTGGAAGACCGGCTTGCGCCGTTTGCGCTGCTGGGTTTTCCGCCGCCGGGCATCCTGGTCAGGGGAGGGGGGACGCCGGTTTGTCCGGCCGTCCTCTGGAAAGCGGTGGGCGTCCTCGATAAAGGGTTCGCTGGGGTCCCTTCTGCGTCCCTCAGCCATCCTGCCCACCTCCCTGTGACTTTAAACCTTGCAGCAGAGCCAGCAGTGTCTCCAGGTCCTGTTCGTTGTAGTATTCCAGCTCAATGCGGCCCTTTTTGCCCTTGTGGGCGATCTTCACCTTGCGGCCCAGCCGGCTGCCCAGGTCCTTTTCCAGCTCACCCAAATAGAGGGAGAGGCCGGCCCCCTGCTCTTTTGGCCTTTCCTGCTTCTCCTTTTGCAGGGCCCTGACCAGCGCCTCCGTCTGGCGGACGGAGAGCTGTCCCTCCACCACCTTTTTCGCGGCCTCCTTCTGGAGGGCGGCGGTGGGGACCCCCAGGATGGCCCGGGCGTGGCCGGCGGAGAGGGAGCCCTCCTCCATCAGGGCCAGCACCTCGTCGGGCAGGGCCAGCAGGCGGAGGGTGTTGGTGATGGCGGGGCGGGATTTGCCCATCTGCTGGGCCACCTGCTCCTGGGTCAGGCCGTACTCCTCCATCAGCGTCCGATAGCCCCGGGCCTCCTCGGCGGGGTTCAGGTCTTCCCGCTGGAGGTTTTCGATGAGGCCCAGTTCCATCACCTTGCGGTCGTCCGCCTCGATGATGACGGCGGGCACCTCCTGGAGCCCGGCGGCCTTGGCCGCCCGCCAACGCCGCTCGCCGGCAATGATCTGGTAGTAGCCGGTGGCCAGCCGGCGCACCGTCAGGGGCTGGATAATGCCGTGGACCCGGATGGACTCTGCCAGGTCGTCCAGCGCCCCCTGTTCAAAGCGCTTCCGGGGCTGATTGAGGCCGGGCTCCACCTGGGAGATGGGCAGGGAGATGGAGCCCTCGTTCTGCTCCGGGAGGCCCGGGTCGCCCAGCAGGGCGTTCAGCCCCCGGCCCAGCCCCAGTTCTGTCTTTCGTTTTGCCATGTCGTTACCTCGCAGTCTTGTTCTTTTCTTTTGAAAAAGAAAAGAACCAAAAGAAAACTTTTGGAAAAACTTCGTTTTTCCTCTGACTGGCTTGAACTGCGTCTCAATAGTATAGAGTGAGAAGCAAAACGCAGTTTTGCGGGAAAGTTTCTTTTTGGATACTTTTTCTTTTCAAAGAAAAAGTATCACGTCCCCGCTGCGCACATCTCCTCAGCCAGCAGTTTATAGGCCTCCGCGCCCCGGGAGTAGGGGTCGTACTCAGAGATGGGCTTGCCGTGGCTGGGGGCCTCGGACAGGCGGACGTTCCGGGGAATGACGGTGGCGTACACCTGGCCAGGGAAGTGGCGCTTGACCTCCTCCGCCACCTGGAGGGACAGGTTGGTCCGGCTGTCAAACATGGTGAGGAGCACGCCCTCCATAGCGAGCTGGGGATTCAGCTTCCGCTTCACCAGCCGGACGGTGGCGATCAGGTCGCTGAGCCCCTCCAGGGCGTAATACTCACACTGGACGGGGACCAGCAGGGAGTGGGCGGCGCACAGGGCGTTTACGGTAAGCAGCTCCAGGGAAGGGGGGCAGTCGATGAAGATAAAGTCGTACCGGTCCGCCAGGGCCTCCAGGGCGTTTTTCAGCAGCATCTCCCGGCTGTCAATGCCGATCATCTCAATGCCCGCCCCGGCCAGGGCCTTGTTGGAGGGCAGCACGTCCCCATATTTGGTGGGCACCACTACCTTGGCCGGGTCTGCGCCGCTGACCAGCAGGTCGTAGACGTTGGGGGAGGCGGTGTTCTTGTCCACCCCCATGCCGGAGGTGGCGTTGGCCTGGGGGTCGAAGTCGCACAGCAGCACCCGCCTGCCCAGGGCGTGGAGGGCGGCGGTGATGTTGACGGTGGTGGTGGTTTTGCCCACGCCCCCCTTTTGGTTGACAACGGCGATGATCTTTGCCATAGGGATCGTCTCCTTGCGGAAAATAAAATGATTGGGTTGTGCAATTTCTCATTATATCAACCGCCGCCGGGGATTTCAACTGTTTTTGGAGAGAAAATAAAAAAGCTCCCGAACAGGGGAGCTTTTGCCGCCGAAGGCAGCCCCAAACTGTAACCCAGCGAAGCGGTTACAGTTTGGAGAGGAGGAGCAGCGAAATGAGTGCGCTTTCACGCTTGCGTGGAAGCGCAGGATAGGAAGCTTGCGACGGCGACGTTTCACGTGAAACATCAGCCCGCCCGGCGGGGGATATGTATGGTAAGCATAATTTCCTCCTCGGAGTCCTGCCGGCGGCACTGGGCGTCCACTCCTGCGGAGCGCATAATATCCAGACTGCGGGTGATGGTGTTGAGGAACAGCCGCACATCCTTGATGACAAAGGTGGGCCGCCTCCGCCCGGCGGGGGCCCTTGCCATGAGCATACCGTCCACCAGTGCCTCCGTCTGGGCCACCGTAAGGCCGTCCGCTGTGACCTGACGGGCGGCCTCCAGCTGCTGGTTCTCGTCGTTCAGGCGGAGGAGGGCCCGAGCGTGGCGCTCGGTGGCGCCGTGGTCACGGAGGAGGGCCAGCACCTCCTGGGGCAGCTTGAGCAGCCGCAGTTTGTTGGCCACGGCGGACTGGCTCTTGCCGATGCGCCGGGCCACGTCCTCCTGGGAGACGTGGTAGGTGTCGATGAGGCGGCGGAGGGCCTGGGCCTCCTCCCAGAAGTCCAAGTCCCTGCGCTGGAGGTTTTCCACCAAAGCCAGCAGGGAGGAGGACTGGCTGTCCGTCTGGACGGACAGGCAGGGGACGGCCGCCAGCCCGGCCAGCTTGGCCGCACGCAGGCGGCGCTCCCCGGCCACCAGCTCCCACTGGCCGTCCCGGCGGCGGACAGTCAGCGGCTGGAGCACCCCCAGCTCCTGAATGGAATTTGCCAGCTCCTCCAGCTCCGGCTGGGTGAAGGCGCGCCGGGGCTGGCAAGGATTGGGTTGAATGGCGTCGACGGGGAGGAAAAGCACCCGTCCGGTCTCAAAAATCCCCTTTTTTTGCAGCGGCCACATAAGGGCTCCCACCTTTCTCCTATGTATTGTGCCGGGTTGGCCCGGCCTCTGTCTATAGTTTACCATAAAATGGAAATCAAAAGGTCGAAGTCCGTCGCCGGGGAAAAATTTCCCGGGGAAACATGGGGCCCAGGGCATTCCGGTTCCGGAGGCTCCCGCGCTTTGGAAGGATTTGGCGAAAAAGCCAAGAACTGGTCCGAAAAATTGGTAAAGATTTAGGGGAAAACGGGGAAAAAGGGATTGAAAAAAGAAATTATTTCTTGTACAATGTAGCCGTGATAGTTTTCCTAAAGGACGTGGCCCGGAGCATTCGGGCCACCATCCTTTTTTCAGAAAGGCGGTGGAGCCCCATGGAGCTGCTGAAGCGGCGCATTCGCGAGGACGGAACGGTGAGGGGAACCGACGTGCTGAAGGTGGACAGTTTTCTGAACCACCAGATGGACGTTGCCCTTTTTGAGGAGATCGGCGGGGAGTTCCTGCGCCGGTTTGACGGCTGCGGCGTGAACAAGATTCTGACCATCGAGGCCTCCGGCATCGGGATCGCTTGTGTCACGGCGCAGTTTTTTCATTGTCCCGTGGTCTTCGCCAAAAAGAGCCAGACCAAAAACATCGCCGGTGAGGTATACACCACCAAAGTGGAGTCCTTTACCCACGGAAGGGTGTACGACGTGATCGTCTCCAAACGGTTCCTGGGTCCGGAGGACTGTGTGTTGATTATTGACGACTTCCTGGCCAACGGCGCGGCCCTGGAGGGGCTCATCGACCTGGTGAACCAGGCGGGGGCCCGGCTGGCCGGGGCGGGCATCGTCATTGAGAAGGCCTTCCAGCCCGGAGGGGACCGCCTGCGGGCCAAGGGGGTCCGGGTGGAGTCCCTGGCCCGGGTCAAGTCCATGAGCGAGGAAAACGGCGTGGAGTTTGTGGAGTGAAATTTTAACCCCCGCAGGGAAAAGGCCCCCTTTATAAAGGGGGCTGTCAGCGAAGCTGACTGAGGGTTTTCCTCAAAAATCAGAAATGATCCATTGAGAAAACCCTCCACCACCGGCTTTGCCGGCGGTCCCCCTCCCTTTGCGAAGGGAGGCTTTGGCGGTTAAAACCGGACGGTCCGGTTTTAATATATAAGGTATCCATGAAACGAACTGTACTTTTAAGGAGGAAACAGAATGAAGAAATTTCTTGCGCTGGCTCTGGCCGCGGCCATGAGCCTGTCCCTGGTGGCCTGCGGCGGCGGCAATACCAGCTCCCCCGCGGCTTCCAGCAAGCCCGCCGCTTCCAGCGGCAGCAGCGACGCGTCCACCCCCGCTCCCGCCGGCAACGGCGACTTTAAGGTGGGCGCCATCTACATCACCAGCCAGAACGACGTGGCCGGCTACACCTTCCAGCACCACAACGGCATTACCACCGCCATGAAGGACCTGGGGATGGACCCCGCCACTCAGCTGCTCATCGTGGACAACGTGGCTGAGGACTACGACGCCGTGTGCAGCGCCATCGACACCCTGGCCAACCAGGGGGCCAATGTGATCTTCGGCATCTCCTTCGGCTACATCGACGCCATGAACGACAAGGCCGGGGAGTACACCGACATCTGCTTCTCCCACGGCACCGGCTACATGGCCAACGACACCAACTTCAACAACTATTTCGGCCGCATCTACCAGGCCCGCTACCTGGCCGGCATCGCCGCCGGGCTGAAGTCCAAGGAGCTGGGCAACAACAACATCGGTTACGTGGCCGCCTACAACACCGAGTACGCCGAGACCTGCTCCGGTATCAACGGCTTTGCCCTGGGCGCCCAGTCCGCCAACCCCGACGCCACCGTCTATGTGCAGAAAATCAACACTTGGGGCGACGAGAACCTGGAGCGTCAGGCCGCTCAAGCCCTCATCGACACCTATAACTGCGGCGTCATCTCCCAGCACTGCGACTCCGCCCAGCCCCAGCTGGTGGCCCAGGAGAACGGCGCGTTCGGCTGCGGCTACAACTCCGACATGACTGAGCAGGCCCCCAACGCCCACCTCACCGCCGCCATCTGGCACTGGAACGTCTACTATCAGACCGCCATCGAGGCCGCCATAGCCTGCAACGGCGACGCCGCCAAATTCGTGGAGAACATGGGCGGCAACGCCTACTATGCCGGCCTGGCCGAGGGCTTTGTGGATGCCTCCCCTGTGAACGAGAAGGTGGCCGCCCCCAACACCGCCGCCGTCATGGACGCGGTGCGAGAGCTCATCAAGTCCGGCGAGTGGGACGTGTTCACCGGCGTGAAGCTGAGCTACAACATCTCTGACGACGGCAAGGTGGAGATCATCAAGACCGACGCCGACCTGGTGGACGCCGACCTCAATGTGATTGTGGCCGCCGGCGGCCCCTCTGTGGACGACGGCGTCATCAAGGGCTCCATGGACTACAACGTAGCGGGCGTACAGGAGGGCTGAGCCTCCCGCCCCGAACCAAGCAGACCCGAACCGGGCCGGCCGGAGATACCCGGCCGGCCCGGATTTTAATTGTGGGGCCCGCCCCCCTGGGCGGGCCGGCTTCCTTAAAAATGACCCGCCGAAGGCGGCGGGTCCCACAAGGAGAGAAGGAAGGGAACCGAATGGAAGAGCAGCAATACGCCATTGAGATGCGGGGCATCTGCAAGAGCTTCGGCAGTGTGGCCGCCAACAATAATATAAACCTGAACGTAAAGTCCGGGGAAATCCTGGCCCTGCTGGGGGAGAACGGCTCAGGCAAGACCACCCTGATGAACATGCTGTCAGGCATCTATAAGCCGGACAGCGGGATCATTCTGGTGGACGGGCAGGAGGTGGCCATCAACTCCCCCGAAGACGCCAAAAAGCTGGGCATCGGCATGGTCCACCAGCACTTCAAGCTGGTGGATGTCTTCTCCGCCGCCGACAATATCTGGCTGGGAGACGACAAGTCCGGCCTGGTGCTGAAAAAGGAGCGGTACGGCGTTATTCGGGACATGGCCCGGAAATTCGGCTTTGACATCGACCCCCGGAAAAAGGTCTACAACATGGCCGTGTCGGAGAAGCAGACCCTGGAGATCGTCAAGGTGCTGTACTACGGGGCCAAAATCATCATTCTGGACGAGCCCACCGCTGTCCTCACCGTTCAGGAGACCGCCAGGCTCTTCGATGTGCTCCGCCGCATGAAGGCGGAGGGCCACGCCATCATCATCATTACCCACAAGCTCAATGAGGTGCTGGAGATTTCCGACCGGGTGGCCATCCTTCGCAAGGGGGAGTATATCACCACCGTGGATACCTCCTCCACCAACGAACAGCAGCTCACCGAGTTCATGGTGGGCCGGAAGGTGGAGCTGAATATTGACCGCCCGGTGGTGGACAAGACCCGGCCCCTCCTTGAAATTCGGGACCTGACCATCAAAAACGACGAGGGCGCGGTGGCCATCGACAAGGTGAACTTTTACATCCGGGGGGGCGAGATTCTGGGGGTGGCCGGCATCGCCGGCTGCGGCCAGAAGGAGCTGTGCGAGGCCATTGCCGGCCTGCGGCCCATTGAGAGCGGCATGATGATTCACAAGGGAGACAACATTGTGGGCCTGCCCCCCAAGGCCATCCTGGAGAAGGGCATCTCCATGTCCTTTATCCCCGAGGACCGGCTGGGTATGGGACTGGCCCCCTCCATGTCGGTGACGGATAACATGCTGCTGAAGAAATACGACCAGGCCAGGGGGCCCTTTGTGGACCGGAAGACCGGCCGGGCGGAGGCCCGGCAGGTGATTCAGGAGCTGGAGATTGTCACCCCCTCCACCGAGACGCCGGTGCGCCGGCTGTCCGGGGGCAACGTGCAGAAGGTGCTGCTGGGCCGGGAAATCAAGGCGGGGCCCAACGTGATTGTCACTGCCTACCCCGTCCGGGGACTGGATATCAACTCCTCTTACGCCATCTACGACATCCTCAACCGGCAGAAGAAGGACGGCGTGGGCATCCTCTTTGTGGGGGAGGACCTGGACGTGATGATCGACCTGTGCGACAAGATTATGGTGCTGTGCCACGGCAGGGTGATGGGTGTGGTCCACGCCCACAAGACCTCCAAGGAGGAGCTGGGCCTGATGATGACCGGCGCCCTGGACCTGACCAACAAATATGAGGACAAGCCCGCCGGCATCGCCCGGGACAGCCGGATTGAAGAGACCGGGGAGGTGGAGAAATGAAAAACCGTCAGCCGCTGTTTCATGTTGTCAAACGGGAGGGTGCCAGCCCGGCCCGGCAGCTGCTGGCCTATGTGGCGGCGGTGGCCCTGGCCCTGGCCGTGGGTGCGGTGCTTCTGGCCGTTCAGGGGGTGGAGCCCGTCACCTTCTACAGGCAGCTGATCACCATGGGCATCCCCGGCAGCCGCTACCCCTGGCGGGCGGTGGAGAACTTCATCAAGCTCTTTGTCCCCCTGCTCATTGTGTCTATGGCCCTGTCCCTGGCCTTTAAAATGCGCTTTTGGAACATCGGCGGCGAGGGGCAGTTCATCATGGGAGCCTTCTGGGCGGGCTTTGCCGCCATGAAGCTGGGGGAGAGCCTGCCCCGGCCCGCCATGGTGCTGGTGATGGCCCTGTGCGGGGCGCTGGGCGGCGGCCTGTATGGGGTGTTTGTGGCGGCGCTGAAGGTGAAATGGGGAACCAACGAGACCCTGCTCACCCTGATGCTCAACTACATCGCCCTATACTTCCTACAATATTTTGCCGAGACAAAAACAGACTGGAATTTCTTTCTGGATCCCGGCTCCGCCCGGCCCAAGTTCGCCAAGTTCCCGGCCAGCGCCCAGATGATTACCATCCCCATCGGGCCCTTCAACCTGAACCTGTCGCTGCTCATCGCCGCCGCCCTGTGTGTGCTGCTGTACATTTATCTGAATTACACCAAGCGGGGCTATGAGATTGCCGTGGTGGGGGACAGCCCCAACACCGCCCGGTACGCCGGGATGAAGGTGGGGAAAATCGTCATCCGGACCATCTTCCTGTCCGCCGCCCTCATCGGCCTGGCGGGGGCCTTTCAGGTGTCCTCAGCCGGCATCCTGTCCGCCTCCGTCACCAACGACGTGGGCTGGACTGGCATCGTAGTGGCCTGGCTGGCCAAGCTGAACACGGCGGGCATCGTAGTGGCCTCGCTGCTTATCACCGTCCTCCAGTTCGGCTGCCAGACGGCCAGCACCACCTACCCCTCCATCGACGCCAACTTTGCCAACCTGCTCCAGGGCGTGATCCTCTTCATTGTGCTGGCGGCGGACTTCTTCACCCGCTTTCAGCTGGTCCGGACCAGAAAGGAGGCGGCCAAATGAACGACCCCATCCAAGTATTGACCCTGTTCCTCTTTAATATCGTCCTGGTAAACATCCCCCTGCTCTACGGCACCGTGGGCGAGATTGTGGTGGAGAAATCGGGCAGCCTGAACCTGGGCGTGGAGGGCACCATGGCCATCGGGGCCATGTTCGGCTACCTGGCGGGGTGCGCCGCCAACAGCCTGGCGGCGGGACTGCTGGTGTCCTTCCTGACGGCGGGGCTGTGCGGTCTGCTCTTCGCGGTGCTCACCGTCTCCCTTCAGGCCAACCAGAACGTCACCGGCCTGACCATCACCACCTTCGGCCTGGGACTGTACTTCTTTGTGGGCAAGGGCCTGGGGGAGCGGTGGCCCGCCATGACCGCCTCCGACGGGCTGGTGAAGGGATATTCCGCTCTGGAGATTCCGGGTCTTTCTAAACTTCCCGTAATCGGAAAGGCCCTGTTTTCCCACAACGCCCTGGTCTACCTGGGAATCGCCATCGCCCTGCTGGTGTGGTGGTACCTCAACTTTACCAAGACCGGCCTGCGTCTGCGGGCGGTGGGGGAGAACCCCGGCGCCGCCGACTCGGTGGGGATAAACACTCTGCTGTACAAGTATGTCCACCTGATTGCGGGCTCGGGCATTATGGGGCTGGGGGGCTTCTACATGGCCCTGTACATGAGCGGCTCCTTTGAGGGCTCCAACTGCTGGATCAACGGCTATGGCTGGATTGCCATCGCTCTGGTCATTTTTGCCAACTGGAACCCGGTGCTGGCCGTTCTGGGCACCCTGGTCTTCGGCTTCTTCAACACCCTGCAAATCTACGCCGGGCCCCTGGCCGGCGCCTTTCCCGGCCCCCTGGGCTGGCTCAGCGCCATCCCGCCCCAGCTGTATAAGGCCCTGCCTTTTATGATTACCGCCATTGTGCTGATCGCCTCCTCCGTCCGCAAGCGGGAGGGTTCCGGCCAGCCCGCCGCCCTGGGACTTAACTACTTTCGGGAGGAGCGATAACGATTACGGAAAGTATAATATCTGTGTAAAATTACAGGAGCGCCCCGTTTTTGGGGCGCTCCTGACTTTGTTATGTGAGATCGGCGGTCTGGGGCGGGGTGAATTTCCGGGTAAGGGGGAGCCGCCCCAGGTGGAAGGCGGCGGCCAGGAGCAGGTGGGAGGCAAAGGCGTACTGGTCAAAGAGGGTCCAGGCCAGGAAAAAGAAAAGGGGGTTGGAGGGGAGCGGGGCCATGGGGCCGGCGGAGCCAATCCAGGCCACCAGGTCATACAGCCGCCAGAGGAGGGGGACCGGGAGAAGGAGCACATACAGCCCCGCGGTCAGGGCGGTCAGGCCCATGAGGAGCGCGCGCTTCCGGTTTACAGACCGGTCCCACCGGGCGAAGATCAGTCCAATGAGACAGCAGCCCGCAATCCGGAGCAGGGAACATAGGCCGCTCCCCGCCCCTGCCAGATTTCCGACATAAAACTCCAGCAGGAACATCACCAGGTCGAACAGAAGAACAACGGCCAGCAGCCGCGGCAGAAGCTTTTGACGGAAGGGAGCGGCGGGACTCAGGGAGGGCGGCGCCGGGGGAGGGTCCGCCGGAAGGAGGCCCGGCGCATCCTCCGCCGGGCCGTTGAGCAGCTGGTCCACAGCTACCCCATACAGCTTTCCCAGGGCGGCCAGATTCTCCGCCGAAGGCAGGGCGGCCCCCGTCTCCCATTTGGAGACGGTCTGCCGGGACACCTCCAGCGCCTCCGCCAGCTCAATCTGAGACAGGCCCTGCCGTTTCCTGTAAAATTGCAGGCTGCTTGTCAAGTCCATACCGGTCAATCCTCCTTGCAGCGATTCAAATACAAGAATATCATAGTCGTCCCAGGCCGGTTTGGCAACCAACTTTAGTTTACATCAGAGAAATTTTTGCCGGAAAAAGCAGGAGCGCCCCTGGGGGCGCTCCTTCGCTGTTATTGGTCCGTATTGCCCTCGGGGTGGTCTTCAGCCTCCAGATACATTTCCTCCAGATCCTCTTGGATGCGCTCAATTTCTTTTATTAGATCGGTCAGGCAGTTGAAAGCTTGGAAATAGAGTTTTTTGTATGTTTCGTTTTCCATAATGATTCCTCCTTATCTCTATTTTATAACAAGTCATTATAAAATCAAGCCCTTTTGTAAATATTATAAGATTATCCGATAAATTTGTAAGGGGGAAGGGTTCGTGCCAAAGAGAAGGACCATTGGTACGGAAAACCTGATTGGACAAAATATGGTCCTGCTCCGTAAAAGGAAGAAAATACGGCAAACGATGCTGCTTTCTCGATTACAAGTGCGAGGGATTGATATTAGTCAACCGATGTTATCTGCAATTGAAGGACAGAAGCGGAAGGTCACAGATAAAGAACTGCTTGCCATTGCAGACGCCTTGGGTGTCTCGCTGGAGGAGCTGCTTCATCCGCCCTGCGCGGAAGAGAAAAAATAACAGGAGCGTCCCGGTCTGGGGACGCTCCTGCTGCATGCTTTAACCCTGGCTCTCTGCGTAGACGGCGGACTGGAGGGACAGCATCTTGTCCCAGAAGTCCCCCACGTTCAGCTTGCCGAAGGCGTCGGTCTTCTCCAGGCCCAGCCGGTCCCGCTCCTGGTCGATCCGCTTGTCCATCAGGGAGGAGACGCACTCGGCCCGGAAGTCGTCGGGGTTCATGGGCAGGCGGAGGATGATGTGGTAGCCGAAGTCGCTCTCCACCACGCCGCTGATCTCCCCTGGCTGGAGGGCCAGAGCGGCCTCCTCAAAGGGGGCCACCATCTCGCCCTTGGAGGTGGTGTAGCCCTCGGGATAGGCAGCCAGACCGGGGTCCTCGCTGTGCTCGTTCATCAGCTGGTCAAAGAGGGCGATGGGGTCCTCCGCCTCCCGGAGCTGGGTGAGCAGGCCGTCCGCCTGGGCCTTCTTCTGAGCCACAGCGGCCTCGTCCAAGGGCTGACGGTCGTCATCCACAGTGGACAGCAGAATGTGCTTGGCTTTGTACCTGCCGGCCTCGTCCAGGTAGGCGTTCACCTCGGCGTCGGTGGGGTAGTGGCCGCTGTTCTCGCCGAAATACAGCTCCTGGAGCTGGTCGTACAGGTCGTTGTTCTCATTGAGGGTGGTGAGCAGCTCCTTGGTCAGCATATTGGCCCAGAAGGTGTGGATGACCCGGCTCTCGTCGCTGTCCGCCTGGATGACCATGTCAGCGTACTGCTTATCCACCTCGGTGGCCACGGCGGGGTCCGGGGTGAGGTCCTCCTGACGGGCCAGCTCCCGGAGCAGACAGTGCAGGACGGCGCCGTCCATGGCCTGGTCCAGCATATACTGGCCGAAGGTGAGCCCCTCGGACATCTCCGTGTCCCAGGGGAGGGTGGTCATCTGGCCGCCGAACTGCCCCAGATAGCTGCTGATGACCCGGTTGAGCCAGTAGAGGTAGCCGGAGGCGGTGATCTCCGCCTCCCCCAGCCTGGCCACCACCTCGTCCCCGGCCAGACCGGAGACGGCCAGGTAGGGGTCGGTGACCTGGGACAGGTCCATGGGGGCAATCTGGGAGGAATCCGCCCCGGAGGAGGAGCCGTCCGGAAGGGAGCCGGATCCGCTGGTGAAATCATTGGAGGGCTTGCCGCCGCAGCCGCTCAGGGCGGACAGGGCCGTCACAAGGGCCAGCGCCAGGGCCCCCAGTTGTTTAAAAATTTTCATAAAGTGCTTCCTTTCTTGCTGAGAAAATCATGAACAGCCCCTATCATACCACAGATTCGGGAGCGGGGCAAGTCTTGAATCGTCCATTCCCCCGTAGTATAATAACCAAAAAAAGAGAGGAGCACGCGCTATGTCTCTGTTTGGAAATCTGTTCGGCAAGAAACCGGAGCCCCAGGTACAGAAGGAATCCCCCGAGGGGCCGGGGGCGCCGGCGGGATTTTTCCCCGAGGGGGTGGACATGTCTGACTGGGACCAGGTGTTCTCCGCCTGCCTGGGCAAGATGTTCACCGTCCAGCACGCCTTTTTGGATATGGTGAGGGGCGAGGAGGGCTGGTACATCGACTTTGAGAAGGGCACCCTCACCCTGGGCAAATATGAGTTCCGCATTCAGTTTTTGGGCAGCGAGTCTTACGTCTCCAACTCCTGGCTGTGGGGCTGGGAGAATGTGAACAACTTCCCCGACAATGTGCTGGGCCAGGTCCACATCGCCCGGACCTATGGCCAGGCCTGGGGGCTGGAGCCCCTGATGTACTCCCAGTGCGAGCTGAACGACACCTTTAACGGCCACAACTTTGCCATGGTGGTGTGCGGGGCCCTGGCGGAGGACCGGTGTTACTACCGCTGTCCCACCGGGGAGGGACAGGGGGCCGCCTTCGTAGTCCTGTGCGGCATGCCCAGGGAGCTCTTCGCCCCGGTGGACGGCCTGACCTTCATCAACAGCGTCACCCAGTGCATCCAGCAGTTCTATCTGGACCACAAAATTTTTGTGGAGGCCTTCCTGCGGTGGAACCGGACCCCCTACGACTGGAGCGGGGACACCCTCACCGCCCACTTCGAGGCCGACGTGGTGGTGGAGTTTGAACAGGCGGGGGAGAACTGCCGGATCAAAAATCTGAAGGCTGTGACCCCCTGAAAACAGGGGCGCAAAACCCATTTTTTGACTTGCAATTTACAGATGGAAATAGTACAATAGCCACATCATTACCGCCCTCCTCAGGTGGATAAAAGGAGTGTATTCTGATATGAAAAGATGGAACCGTCTGGCTGCCGGCCTGCTCTGCGCCGTTCTGGCCGCCGCACTGATTGTCCCCGCCTCCGCCCATGGCTGTCATGGGAGAAGGGGCGGAGGCTGCCATGGCAGGTATGTTCAGAACGTGCAGGCGGAGATTACCGTCTGCGCCTATGAGGACTGCAACCTGGCCGGCCGCCACCACCACGACGGTGTGATCTACTGCGGCTACGCCCATGAGGGCGGCGTCTGCGACGGTCTCTGCCGGGCCCTGTGCCCCCTGGAGGACTGCACCGCCGCCGGCCGCCACTACCACGGCTACAGCGTCTACTGCGGCGCCCACCACGACTGCGGCTTCTGCGACGGCTCCTGCCTCCAGGCGCCCTGACCTCAACGGAACAAGAGACGAAAACCGGCCGGCCGCTGTCAGCGGCCGGCCGGTCTTTATGCCTCCAGCGCCCTGGCGTAGTCCTCCACCACCTGCCTTGCGGCCCGGAGGGGGTCCTCCCCCTTGGCCAGGCGGAAGGAGAACCGGGGGACATCCCCGGGCATGAGGACCAGGCGCTTGGAATATTTCTCCCGGGCGCACAGGGCGGAGAAGGGCTCCAGGCGAAACTCCTCCAGGGTGAAGACCAGCCGGTCCCCCTTCTGGGCCAGGTCGCTGATGCGGCACTGGGCCGCCGTGGCCCGGAGGAGGGCCACCGAAAGCAGGTTGTTCACCGGCCGGGGGGGCTCGCCGTACCGGTCGATGAGCTCATCCACCAGCTCGTCGGCCTCCTCCTCATTCCGCACCGCGGCGATACGGCGGTACAGGTCCATCCGCTGCTCCGGGGAAGGGACGTACCGGTCCGGGATGGAGGCGGACACGCTGAGGTTGGCGGCGCACTCCGTCCGAGTGGGGACGGGCTGTCCCTGCTCCAGGAGGACGGCCTCCTCCAGCAATTTGAGGTACATGTCGTACCCCACCGAAAGCAGAAAGCCGCTCTGCTCTGGGCCTAAGACATTGCCCGCCCCTCTGATTTCCAGGTCCCGCATGGCGATCTTAAAGCCGGAGCCGAACTCGGCGAACTCCCGGATGGCCTCCAGCCGCTTGGAGGCCACCTCGGACAGCACCTTGCCCTTCCGGTAGGTGAGGTAGGCGAAGGCCCGGCGGCTGGACCGGCCCACCCGGCCCCGAATCTGGTGGAGCTGGGCCAGCCCCAGCTTGTCAGCGTCCTCCATGATGAGGGTGTTCACATTGGGCAGGTCGATGCCCGTCTCGATGATGGTGGTGCAGACCAGGACGTTCAGCTCCCCGTCGGTCATTCGGGCCATGACATCGTCAATGGCCTCCTGGGTCATCCGCCCGTGGGCCACCCCGATGGCGGCCTCCTCCCCCAGGAGGGTCTGGATGCGGGCGGCGGTGCGGTCGATGGTCTCCACCCGATTGTGGAGGTAGAACACCTGTCCCCCCCGCTCCAGCTCCCGGCGCATGGCGTCACCGATGAGGTTCCAGTCGTGCTCCAGCACATAGGTCTGCACCGGCTGGCGGTCCGCCGGGGGCTCCTCCAGGGTGGACATGTCCCGGATGCCGGACAGGGCCATGTTCAGCGTCCGGGGGATGGGGGTGGCGGACAGGGTGAGCACGTCCACCTGCTTGAAGGTCTCCTTCAGCTTCTCCTTGTGCTGCACCCCGAACCGCTGCTCCTCGTCCACCACCAGCAGCCCCAGGTCCTTGAAGCGCACGTCCTTGTTGAACAGCCTGTGGGTGCCGATGAGGATGTCCACCTCGCCGTTTTCCACCTTGCGCAGGGTCTCCTTCATCTGGGCGGGGGTACGGAAGCGGGACACCACGTCGATGTTGACGGGGTACTTCTGGAACCGGCGCAGGGCGGTGAGGTAGTGCTGCCGGGCCAGCACTGTGGTGGGCACCAGAATGGCGGCCTGCTTGTTGTCCAGCACGCACTTCATCATGGCCCGGAAGGCCACCTCCGTCTTGCCGTAGCCCACGTCGCCGCACAGCAGCCGGTCCATGGGGGTGGGGCGCTCCATGTCCCCCTTGATCTCCCCGATGCACCGCAGCTGGTCGTCGGTCTCGGTGTACTCAAACTGCTCCTCAAACTCCCGCTGCCAGGGGGAGTCGGGGGCGAAGGCGTACCCCGGCTGGCGCTGGCGCTGGGCGTAGAGCTGGATGAGCCCCTTGGCCAGGTCCTGCACCGCCTTTTTGGCCTTCTTCTTGGCCTTCTCCCACTCCTGGCCCCCCAGGCGGTTGAGCTTTCTGGTCTCGTTGGCGTCCTCGCCGCCGCCGATGTATTTGCTCACCAGGTCCAGCTGGGTGGCGGGGACGTAGAGCACGTCGGTGCCGGCGTAGGCGATCTTCACATAGTCCTGTTCCACTCCCTCCACCGGCATCTTCACCATGCCCACGTAGCGGCCCACCCCGTGGTGCTCGTGGACCACCAGGTCGCCGGGAGTGAGGTCGGCGTAGGACTTCAGCTTCTGCCGGTTGGTGGCGTCCTTTCGGCGCCGGGACCTTTTGGCGGCGGCCTTCTCCCCTTCGGTGAGGACGGCCAGATTGATGGAGGGGTACTCCAGCCCGCTGGACAGCCCGCCTACGGTGATGACCACCTGTCCGGGCTGGGGCAGCTCCCTGAGCTGGAAGTCCACGGCGGACTTCACCTTCTGCTCCCGGAGGAGGGCCTGTAAATCCAGCGCCCGCTGCTCCCCGGACACCAGCACCAGGGAGGCAAAGCCGCTGTTCTGGTAGTGGGCCAGGTCCTGCACCGCCGTCTCCAGGCTGGCCAGGAAGGGGGGCAGCTGCTTGGCGGTGATGGACAGCAGGGCCTTGGGGGGTGCGGGGTAGGAGGCGGTGGTGAAGGAGTCCAGATAGACCACCGGGAAGTCCTCCAGGTGGCTGAGGAGCTGGAGGAAGGTGAGGGCCAGCTCGCCGCAGGAGGGGTCCAGCTCCCCCTGCTCCAGCAGGGTCTTCACGTCCTCCTCCAGCTGCCACTGGTAGGATTTTGCCCGGTCGGCAATCCGAGGGGACTGGTCAAGGATAACGCAGGCGTCGGGAGGGAGGTAGTCGGCCCCGCAGGCCAGCTCCGGGTAGATGAGGGCCAGATACCGGTCCAGGGCGGGGAAGGTCCGCCCCTGGGCGATGGCCTCGCCGTCCTGCTCCAGGGTTTTGTTCAGCGCCTTGTTCCCGTTTTGCAGGGCCTTTGCCGCCAGCTTTACGATTTTTTTGGACAGTCCTGCCAGTCCGCCGGGGGCCAGCTGGGGCAGCACCTCGGCGGCGGGGAGGAGGAGGGCGGTCTCAATATTCTCCGTCCGGCGCTGGGTGGCGGGGTCGAAGACCCCCATGGCGTCCACCTCGTCCCCGAAGAACTCCGCCCGGACGGGGGCCTCCATGCCGGGGGAGAAGACATCCAGGATCCCGCCCCGGAGGGCGAACTGGCCCACCCCCTCCACCTGCTGGCACCGGACATACCCGGCGGCGGCCAGGTCCTCGGCCAGCTGGTTCAGATCGCAGACGCCGCCGGTTTTCAGCTCCCGGCAGCAGTCCTCCAGGGTGTGGGGGGGCATGGTGCGCTGGAGGAGCCCCTCAACGGTGGCCACCAGGAAGGGGAATTTCCCTGCCGAAACCCTCTGGAGCAGGGCCAGCCGCTTATGCTCCCACTGGTGGGAGAGGGCGGCGGCGTTGTGGAAGGTGAAGTCCCGGGGCCCCAGCACCGGGACGGTTACCCCGGCGAAGGCCCCCAAATCCCGGGCCAGCTTTTCCCCCTCGCTCTCGTCGGCGCAAATCACCACAACGGGACGGCGGGTAATGAGCCCGATGCCGGCGGCGATGTGGACCCGGTGAATGGCCGCTGCCCCGGACAGGGCCACAGGGGACCGGCCCCCCTCCAGGGCGGAGAGGAGCTGCTGAAATTCCGGGAGACGGCTGAGGGCGGCGGTAAGCAGTTTCACGTGGAACACCTCGATTTTTGACGATTTTTAAGACCACGCAACAACGCCCCTGCCCCCATAAGGGGGAGGGGTGAGGTTGGATATCGGTTGTAAAGTGCGGCCTTGGTCAGGTAATCTCGTAGTCCTGGCCAAACTGGAGCTCGCCGAAGTTGATGCGGCTGCCGGCGGGGGGACGGTGGTCCTCATCCTCGCCATAGTCATCCTCTTCATAGTCCTCCTCGGGAGGAAATTCCTCATCGGCGTAGGAAGCGGCGCCCACGGGGTACTCGGCGGTGTCGGAAAAATCCTCCTGCTCCGCCTGGGCCGCCTTGGCGCGCAGATTTTCAGCGGCAGCGGCCTCCATAGCCTGGTTCAGCAGCCGCTGGACGTTGTCGTCAATCTCTGAGGCCTTTTCCGCCACCGGGTCCTGGGCGGGGGCGGGAGCGGCGGGGCACAGCTCCTCCAGACGGGACAGATATTCCGCCTCCTGGGCGTGAAGGGCCCGCACCCTCTCTACAAAGGAGGCGGTCTCCTCCTGGGCCTTTTTCAGGCGGTACTCCTCCGCCTCCAGCTCCTTGGCCAGGTCCTCCTTGCGCTTTTCGGCATCCTTTTCGGTCTGGGCCAGCATCTGGTCCTTCTTCTCCTCGGCCTCCTTCACCAGCTCGTCCGCCATCCGCTGGGCGGCCAGCAGGGCCTTGCGCATGGCCTCCTCGGTGGAGCGGTACTCCTCCACCTTGTCCACCAGCACCTTCATCTTGCTTTTCAGCACCGCATTCTCGTTGAACAGCGCGGAGTAGTCCCCGGTGAGAATGTCCAGAAATTCATCCACCTGGGCCATATTATAGCCGCCGAAAGACGCCTTCTGAAAGGCGCGCTCGGATACTTCCTGTGGTGTGAGCATAGTTGTCCCTCCTGCTCGTTTTCTAATCTAGTAATCCCAGTCGAAGTGCTGGTCCAGTATGACGGGCTGGCCGTCCTCCCAGCTCAGGGTAGTTACCAGCGCCCCCATGCCGTCCATGTGGACGGAGCCATACACATACTGCCGCAGGGTGATGCCCTGTTCAGCCTTTTTCGAGTGATAGAAGCCGTCGATGTTCCCCGGGGCCACCGGCCACTCCAGGGCGCCGTCCTCATCGTAGATGGGCTCAAAGGTAAAATCGTGGCCGTGTTCCCGATTGCGCTTCTCATAGCTTGCCAGCCACTCCATCAGGTCCAGGGTCTCGGTGTGTCCGGTTTCCAGGACGGTGACCTGGGAGATCATAGTCTCCTCATCCAGCGTGGCCTCAATGTTATACCCGTACTCCGGGATGGGCAGGAAGGCCGGTTCCGCATCCTGAAAGGCCACGGCGTACACGTCAATGTTACCCGCGCCCCCGGCGGAGATGGTGTCGAACCACAGGGCCAGCACCGGGTTCCCGGACCGGTCCGTAGTCCAGCAGGAGCCGGTGCGCTCTGAGTCCTCTGGAGGAAAGTAATAGGGATTTAAAATAAAGCCGCCGCTGTCCTCCCAGCCCAAGGGAAGCTCCCAAACGGTCTCCCCCTTGGTCACCACAAGGGTGTAGGGGCGTATCCCGTTCCCCTCGAACAGCTTCTCCGGCGCGGACTCGTTGCCAAAGTAGCACTTCTCCGCCCGGAGCTCCACCAGCTCCTCCGTACCGTCGCCGTCCATGTCCACCTGCCAGCTCTCCACCGCCATGGGGTAGGGGGAGGCGGGGTCGTCCACAAGGGCGGGATCACCGTGTCTGTCCGCCACCGGCTCCCCAGATGCGGCGGGCTGCTCCGGGGGCGGAGCGGACCGGTCAGGCAGGGCAGGTTCTCCGGCGGCGCACCCGGCCAGCAGAATGGCCAGGGAGAGGGCAAGGATTCTCTGTTTCATAAAAATACTCCATTGTGGGTAGGGGCGGCCTTTGGCCGCCCGTGGGACCTTCGGACCTGTAAGTTTCCCCGCGGGCGGCCAAAGGCCGCCCCTACAGACCGCAATATTCCTCTTTAGAAATACAGCCCGTTGTTTTCCAGCTCGTCGATGAGGTCGCCCAGGATGTCCACGTTGTAGGGGGTGATGATGTAGGTGGAGATGGCCACCTTCTTGATCTTGCCCTCGTTGGCGTAGGACACGCCGGCCAGAAAGTCCAGCAGGCGGCGGGCGATTTCGCCGTTGGTGGACTCCAGGTTGAGGACCACAGTGCGCTTCTCCCGCAGGTGGTCGGCGATGGAGGAGGCGTCCTCAAACCGCTCGGGCTTTACCAGCACCACCTGGAGCTGGGTGGCCGCCCGGATGTTGACCACTTTGTTGGAGCGGCGGTCGTCTTCAGCGGGAGCACTGTAGCTGTTATAGGAGCTGCCGTAGCTGCTGCTGTAGCCGCTGTCTCTGGGGGCGCGGTCGGCGGACCGCTCCCGGCGCTCTACCGGGCGGGGGGAGACATCGAAATCCTCGTAATCGTCCTCTTCCTCGTCCTCATAGGGGTGGGCGATTTTCTTGAGCTCATCAAAAATTCCCATCAGTTAATCCTCTTTTCTCGAAGTAAAAATAGTGATATGGGCAGATCGCCGCTCAGTGGGCGGGGCTCATGGGAGGACGGGGTCCAAAGAGGGCGGTGCCCACCCGGACCAGGGTGGCGCCCTCGGCGATGGCGTCCTCATAGTCGCCGCTCATGCCCATAGAAAGACAGTCCACAACACTATGATTATCCGACATTTTCCCAATTATGTCAACAAGAAAATGGCGCATCCCGGCAAAATATTTTCGGTTGTCCCCCGGAAGCGCTGCAACGGGCGGGATTGCCATCAATCCCCGCAGACGGACGTGGGGACAGCTCAGGGCGGCCTCGGCCAGGGCGGGGAGCTGTTCGGGCAAAATACCCCCTTTGCTCTCCTCCCGGGCGATGTTCACCTCCAGGAGGATGTCCTGGATGATGCCCAGCTTGTCCGCCTGGGCGTCGATGGCCCGGAGCAGCCGCTCTGAATCCACCGAGTGGATCAGGGCCACCCTGCCCACCACCTGGCGCACCTTGTTGGTCTGGAGGTGGCCGATAAAGTGGACCTCCGCCCCGGCGTAAGCGTCCGCAGCCAGATGTGCGGTGAGCTCCTGCACCCGGTTTTCGCCGCACACCCGGATACCGGCGGCGACGGCGGCCCGGACCATCTCGTCGGTCTGCACCTTGGTGGCGGCGCAGAGGGTGACGGAAGCCGGGTCCCGCCCTGCGGCCCGGGCGGCGGCGGCAATCCTATCCTGAACAGCTTTTACATTTTGGGACAGATCCATAAAAATTCCTTCTCTCTATCTGGAATGGGGTTACCCCTCCAGGCGCAGTCCGTCCTGGAGTCCGGTGCCCTGGATGATAACGGCGTCACCGTCCCGCAGCACCTTGCGCCCGGCGCCTACGGGCCGGACCACGTAGTAGTCGGCGCCCTCGTGCACAATGGCCACCTCCCTGGACTCGGTGCGGCCGTTAATCAGGGCATAGACCACAGTCCGGGTGGGTACGGCGGCACTGGAGGATGGGGGGGCGCTGGAGGAGGCGCCGGAGTCCTTCTGGACAATTTCCTCCAGGTGGAGGGCCTCCTTGGGAATGCGCAGGCCCGACCAGCTCTCAAAGATCAGCTCCACCGTCTGGTGGCGCAGCAGAGTGGTAAGGGTGAGGTAGCGGTTGGAGGAGAAGACCACCAGGGTCCGCCCCCCCTCTGTGGGTCCGATGCGCTCCACTGTCATGTTTACGTCCCGGTGCAGCTCACCGGAGAAGCGGAGGACGGCGGTTTCGCCCTCCTCCAGCCGGCCGGCGGCGTCCTTGGGCAGATTGGCGGCAAAATACCAGGTGCTGTCAGTAATCAGCTTGCCCATGGAACCGCTGTCCTCCCCGGCGGGATTGTTGATGAGCTCCTGTAAAGAGGAGGGGGTGAGCTGGTAGACGCTCTCCGGGGTGAGGCGGCTTTCGTAGCCGTCCACCAGACTGGAGAACACCCCGGGCACCGGGGCAGTGACCTGGACGGTGGCGCTGGCCGACTGGCGGGTGAGGACCTCCAGCTCCTCCCGCAAATCCCGCAGCCGGGCGGACAGGCCGGCGGAGGTGATGCCTTCACCATAGGTGTAGCCCCGCTTGAGCACGCTGCTCTTGACGTTCATGGCCTGGGCGCGCAGCTGGGTATAGCTCCCCAGGGCGTAGGAGGCCCGCAGGTCCACCACCGCCTGGAGGATGTCCTCGTCCAGCCGGGCGGCGGACTCCAGGCCGCCGGACTGGGCGATGGCCTCCTCCAGCAGCTGGATATCCATTTCCAGCTCCTCGATGTGGGCCTGGCTGGCCTGGGCCTGGCTGTCCCGGTAGACAAGGGCCACCTGCTGGCCCTTGCCCACCTTTTCCCCCTCGGCCCTGGTGATCTCCAGAATGCCGGACTGGGCGGAGAGCAGCAGGGCCTCCCGTACCACCAGCCCCTCCGCCGCCACGCTGTCGTTGGCGGTGTAGGAGTAGGCCTGGACGGTGCGGTAGGGCTCATTCAGCACGTTAAAGGCGTAGCTGCCGAAGTAGAGGGCCAGGACCGCGGCCATAGCCAGGATCACAAAGGTAATCAGGGATTTTCCTTGCTTCATAGGGGTTCTCTCTTTCTGTTCAGGCAAAAAGGATGTGGGGCCCGCCGCCTTCGGCGGGCCATAATCCGTGAATGCCCCGGCCCCTTGGCCGGGGCCCACATTTTACATGTCCTCCCCCGCCTCTGTCAGCGGCACAGGCCGCTCCGGGACAATGGTGGAGATGGCGTGCTTGTAGATAATCTGCTGCTTGCCGTCGCTGTTGAGAACGACGGTGAAGGCGTCGAAGCCGGTGATGAAGCCCCGCATCTGAAAGCCGTTCATCAAAAACATGGTGACGTTCCGCCGCTCCCGGCGGGCCTGAGTGAGGAAGATGTCCTGAAGGTTGTTGATTTTCTGTGTAGTTGGCATATGTAGCACTCCTTTTTCTTTTTAAGAGCGGAGCTTGATGGCATCCCGGCTCTTTCGTGCCACTACTATATACCAATTTCTTCCAGATATGCTGTCGAACGCTGGAGGACCTCCGCAAAATTTGGCTCGGTCCCCCACAGAAGGGTTTTTGCCTCCCTGTTGCGGCGAAACCAGGTGCGCTGCCGCTTGGCGTACTGCCGGGACCTGAGCTTGATTTCCTCCGCCGCAGCCCGGATATCCCCGTCTCCCAGGAGAGCGGCGGCCATCTCCTTGTAGCCAATGGCCTGCATGGCGGTGCACCGCTGGGGGACGCCGCTGTCCAGCAACCCCCGCACCTCCTCTGCCAGGCCGGCCTCCATCATCCGGTCCACCCGCCGGTCGATGCGGTCCCACATGTCCTCCCGGCGCTGAAAGTCCAGGCTGAGGGTGACGGCGCTGTACCGGGGAGGGGCGGCCTTTGTGTCCTTGTTGTGCTGGGTGATGGTTTTGCCGGTGGTGAGGAAAACCTCCAATGCCCGGACGATGCGCTTGCCGTCGTTGGGGTGGAGCCGGGCAGCGGCCTCCGGATCGGCCTGGGCCAGCTCCCGGAGGAGGACCGCCCCCCCCTCCCTGGCATACCGCCCCTCCAGCTCAGCGCGCAGGGGGCTGTTTTCGTCGAAGGCGGCGAAGGTCCGGCCGGACAGCAGGGAGTCGATATACAGCCCCGTCCCCCCGGCCAGGATGGGCAGCTTTCCCCGGGTGAGGATGCCGTCCGCGGCGGCGGCGGCCATGTCCACATACCGGGCCACGGAGAAGTCCTCCTCCGGGCCGGCCACGTCGATCATGTGGTGGGGGACGCCCTGCATCTCTTCGGGGGTGGGCTTGGCGGTGCCGATGTCCATGCGGCGGTAAATCTGCATGGAGTCGGCGGATACCACCTCGCCGTTGTACCGCTTGGCCAGCTCCACCGCAAGCCAGGTTTTCCCCGATGCCGTGGGGCCGGTGATGACGATGATTTTTGGGGGCATAGACATCGCCTCCTTGAAAGATAAAGCCCCCCGGAGAGCGGCCACTCTCCGGGGGTTGCCTGTGGAGCCAGAAAATCCTTATCCTAATCGGCTGATATCATTATACCACAGCCGCCTAGGAGTATGCAAGAGTTCCCGGAGAAATTATTTGATTCAGTTTTTCTTCCGCTTATAGGGCTTCGGCTCGTCTGTCAGCCCCAGCAGGTAGTCGGCGGAGACGTTGTAGTGCTGACAGATCAAGGCAAACTTGGGAAGGGTCGTCCCTTTTTTGCCGTTTTCGATATCGCTGATTTGAGGAACGGAAACATCTATAATTTCAGCCAGAGCGGGCTGTTTTTCACCGGAGCTTTCCCGCAGTTCCCGCAGTCTGCGCCCAAAAAGAATTGGATCAAACATAAAATAACCCCTTGACAAGTTAACAAATTACTAATATAATAAACTTAATAAATAACTAACAAACGGAGGCACAGACATGAACAGTCTGCTCTATCAATTATATACCGGAGACTATGATACTACCCTGGAGCGGGATAAAAGGCAAAGAGAACTGGATCGAAAAATATACGATGAGTGGGAAAAGGTGCAGAAAATGTTTGGCGACAGCTTTATGGACCGGCTGTTTGAGCTAGAAGGAGAGAGGGAGGAGCTACGGGAATTTTTATACTTCCGGAAAGGTTTCTCCTTGGGTATCCAGCTTATACTGGAAGCCCTCACATCGGCCACTGCGTGACTGCGTTGTACGCCGCCCGGGCCAGGTCCAGAAAGCGGTCCATCCGGGGGAAGAACTCCTCCTCCACCCGCCGGGCCTCCCGGGCCTGCTCCTCCTCAGAGCCGTAGATGGCTGTGTACTCCCCCCTGGTGCCCAGATACCAGCCCCCGCCGTCGCCGCTGTATATGGCGTGGGCGGTGGTGACGGTAATCAGGTGCAGGCCCTCCTCCCCCGGGCCGGGGCGGATCTCCACCTTTTCGCCGGGACAGGCCAGCAGGGCGTTGCGGAACTCCAGGCTGCCCAGCACCAGCTTGGTGAAGGGGGTATGGTCAGAGCGGATGAGCCGCTTTTTGGTCACCTCGGGGTAGCCGAAATCCGCGGGCAGGATGGCGCTCTCAGGCAGGCCGGGCACCGCCTTCAAAAGGCCGTTCACCCCAACCGACAGGGCCCGTTCCGCCCCGACGGTCAGCTTGTAGGGCTTGGCCAGGGTGAGGGGGATTCGGGCGCGGGCGTAGTGGAAGGTGCCGCCCTGTCCGCCCCCCGCCGTAGCGATGTCCACGACCAGCGGGCGCTCCCTGAAGGTGAGCATCAGCATCCCGTCATCGGAATCCCGGTCCGCCAAAAACATCCCGCCGTGACTTTTGTGGTACTGGTAGAGACAATCGTTCCAGGCCATGGAAGCCTCCTTTCACGCCCGCTTGAACTGCTTTTCCAGCTCTTTTTTGGTGAGCTCAATGGCCACCGGCCGGCCGTGGGGGCAGTATTTCACCTGCCCGGACATGACGGCCCCGGCCACCCGCTCCAGCTCCTGGGGGGCGGAGTGCCACCCGCCCTTGATCGCCGCCTTGCAGGCCATGGTGTGCAGCAGCTCGTCCCTTGCGGCGGCGGGGTCGGCGCTCCCGGCGGTGAGCAGCTTCTGGGCCAGCTCCTCCAGGGCGGCGGGGATGTCACCGGCGTCCACGTCAAACGGGGCCTGACGCACCGCCAGGTCCGCCCCCAGCTCGTCCACCTCAAAGCCGAACTCCTCCAGCAGCGGCCTCTGGGCCAGCAGGGCCTCCCGCTCCCGAGGGGGCAGGCGGCAGACGGCCGGGGTGAGCAGGGTCTGGGCCATGGGGTCGTAGCCCTGGGCCTTCATCCGGTCGAAATTCATCCGCTCGTGGGCGGCGTGCTTGTCGATGAAATAGACCGTGTCCCCCTGTTCCACGATGATGTAGGTGTTCAGCACCTCCCCGGCGACCCGCCAGGGGATTTCGGAGGAAGCCGTAGGGGCCGGCGCCTTCGCCGGCTCGTTTTCAAGCGGCGGTTTGCAGACCGGATTATCCTCAAGAGACGAAGTGCTGGCCGGCGGGCGGCCGGGGGCGGCCGCCCCTACAGGCGGTTTTGTCGGCCTGGGCGGCGTATAGGTGCTGTCATGGACCCGGACCACGGGGGGGATAGGGGGCTGTGTGGGACCCGCCCCCCTGGGCGGGTCAGCCCGTAAAGACCGGGACGGGCCAACAGAGGATGTCCCGCCGTGGGCGGCGGGACCCACATTGATCTTGAACTGATTTTCCGTCACCGTGTCCTGCTTTCGGACCCCGGCAATTTCGGTGTTTTTCAGCACCGCCTGGGGGTGGGAGGCATCCCCCTCCAGGGCGGAGAGGACGGCGTGGTACACCGCGGAGAACACCGCCCGCTCCCCGCCGAACTTCACCTCGGTCTTGGCGGGGTGGACGTTCACGTCCACCGCGTTCAATTTCGTCTGGAGGTGGAGCACGCAGCCGGGAAATTTACCCACCATCCGCTGATTCTTATAGGCCTCCTCCAGGGCGGCCATCATCAGGGGAGACTTGACCTGACGGCCATTGACAAAGAAGAACTGCCAGCTCCGGCTGGCCCGGCAGCAGGCGGGCATGGACACAAACCCGGTGACGGACATCTCCTCCCCGGAGGATTTCACCTCCCGGAAGCCCAGGGCCAGCTCCCGGCCCAGCACAGCGTAGACGGCGCTTTTCAGCTGGCCGTCCCCCGGGGTGAGCAGCTCCTGCCTGCCGTCCCGGATGAACTTGATGGAGACCTCCGGGTGGGACAGGGCCACCCGCTGGACCACCGCAAAGACGGCGGCGCCCTCGGCGGCGTCTTTTTTCATGAATTTCAGCCGGGCCGGGGTGTTGAAGAACAGGTCCCGCACCACCATGGTGGTGCCCAGGGGACAGCCCGCCTCCTCCAGTTTGCCGGGGACGCCCCCCTCCAGGGACAGGGAGGCCCCCAGGTCCGCCTCCGCCGTCCGGGTGAGCACCTCAATCCGGGACACGGCGGCAATGGCCGCCAGGGCCTCCCCCCGGAAGCCCAGGGTGCCGATGGCCTCCAGGTCGTACTCGGTGCGCAGTTTGCTGGTGGCGTGGCGGAGAAAGGCGGTTTTCAGCTCCGGGGCGGGGATGCCCTTTCCGTCGTCCGTCACCCGGAGGAAGGTCAAGCCGCCATGGCTGATCTCCACCGTCACCGTGGACGCCCCGGCGTCGATGGCGTTCTCCATCAGCTCCTTTGCCACGGAGGCCGGCCGCTCCACCACCTCGCCGGCGGCAATCAGGTCGGCCACGTGGGGGTCTAATACTTGGATGTTTGGCATGGATGTACTCTCTTTCTGTCAGTATCCCTCGTTGATCACGGTCCAGACCCCGTCCTGCCGCTCCAGGGAGATGGTCCGGTCCGGGTCTACCTTCGCGCCCCCCTTGGAGCAGGAGACCTGAAAGGCGATTTCCCCCTGCCGGGGTTCGATCTCGGTGAGGGTGTCTACCTCAAAGACGGTGCCCCGGTAATAATCCAGGGCGGCCTGATGGGCGGCGGCTTTGTCCTCGTCGGTGAGGGGGGCGGGCGTCTCAGGTAGGGAGGCGTCCGGCTCCGACACGTCGGGCTCAGGCTGGGAGACAGCAGGAGCAGGTACGGAGACCTCCGGAGCGGGTGCAGAACTCCCACCGGAGCTTGCGGCGGGTTTGGACCCGCAGGCGGCAAGGAGCAGGCAGAGGGCAAGGAGGAGAAGCTTGGTGTGTTTCATCGTATCATTCCTTTCGTCCCGCCCGTGGGCGGCAGGCCCCCTTCGCAAAGGGGGCTCCCGGCGGAGCCGGGTGGGGGTTTAAACCCTCCACCACCGCCTTCGGCGGCGGTCCCCCTCCCTTTGCGAAGGGAGGCTTTCTTGCGGGGGACGGGGGTTTATCCCCCGTTCAAATCCTGTTTCAGCTCTGCCAGCAGGTTCAGTGCCTCGATGGGGGACAGGATGTTCACGTCGGTCATGCGGAGCTTTTTCAGGATGGTCTCGCCGCCCAGGTCGCCCAGGGAGAGCTGGCTGTCTTCGGGGGGCGGGCCGCCGAGGGCGGCGGCCTCTACAGGGAGGTTTCCCGCCTCCAATTCCTCCAAAATCTCCCTGGCCCGGCGGACCACCCGGTCAGGCACCCCGGCCAGCTTGGCCACCTCCACGCCGTAGCTCTGGTCGGCGCCCCCCCGGACAATCTTCCGCAGGAAAATCACGTCAGACCCCCGCTTTTTGGCGGCGATGTTGTAGTTCTTCACCCCGGCGATCTCCCCCTCCAGGGCGGTGAGCTCGTGGTAGTGGGTGGCAAAGAGGGTCTTGGCCCCCAGCCGCTTCCTGTCGGCGCAGTGCTCCAGCACCGCCCGGGCGATGGCCATGCCGTCGTAGGTGGAGGTGCCCCGGCCAATCTCGTCCAGGATGAGCAGGGATTTCCTTGTGGCGTGGTTGAGGAGGGCGGCCACCTCGGTCATCTCCACCATAAAGGTGGACTGGCCGGAGGCCAGGTCGTCGCTGGCTCCGATGCGGGTAAAGACCCGGTCCACCACCCCGATGCGGGCGGAGCGGGCGGGGACAAAGGAGCCCATCTGGGCCATGAGGACAATCAGGGCCACCTGGCGCATGTAGGTGGACTTGCCCGCCATGTTGGGGCCGGTGATGATGGCGGCCAGGTCGTCCCCGCCGTCCATGTGGGTATCGTTGGGGACGAAGGGGGTTCCCCTGAGCATCTTCTCCACCACCGGATGGCGGCCCTCCACGATGGTGAGGGTGTCTGAGCTGTCCACCTGGGGCATACAGTAGTTGTTGGCGGCGGCCACTGCGGCGAAGGACTGGAGCACGTCCACCTGGGCCAGGGCGGCGGCGGTTTTCTGGATGCGGTCCACCTGAGCGCACACCGCCTCCTTCAGCTGGCAGAACAGCTGGTACTCCAGGGCGGTCACCTGGTCCTGGGCGGAGAGAATGGCGTGCTCCAGCTCCTTCAGCTCGGGGGAGATGTACCGCTCGGCGTTTACCGTGGTCTGCTTCCGGGTCCAGTGGTCCGGGACCAGCCCCGACTGGGACTTGGCCACCTCAATGTAGTAGCCGAATACCTTATTGGAGGAGATTTTCATGTTCTTGATGCCGGTCTGCTCCTTGGTCTTGACCTCCATGTCGATGATATGGCCGTTGGCGTTGGTGAGCAGGTCCCGCAGCCCGTCCACCTGGGCGTTGTAGCCGGGGCGGATGAAGCCCCCCTCCCGGACGGAGAAGGGCAGAGGCTTGTCGTCCTCGTCCCGGAGGGCGGAGTCCAGCAGGGCGCGCAGCTGGGGCAGGTCATCCAGCTCTCCCCGCAGCTCCTGGAGCAGGGGGGAGGGGCAGTGGGCAAGCAGCTCCCGGATATGGGGCAGCTTTCCCAGCCCGGCGGACAGGGCGGCCAGGTCCCGGCACCCGGCGGAGCCGTAGACCACCCGGCCGGCCAGCCGCTCCAGGTCGGTGACCTCCCGCAGGGCCAGGGATAACTCCTCACGGGTGATGGCGTCCTCCACCAGGTCGGCCACCCCCTGCTGCCGCCGGGCGATGCGGGCGGGGGAGAGGAGGGGCCGCTCCAGCCAGCCCCGCATAAGGCGGCCCCCCATGGCGGTTTTGGTCTTGTCCAGCACCCAGAGCAGGGAGCCCCGCTTCTCCTTGCCCCGCATGGTGGCGGTGAGCTCCAAGGTCTGCCGGGCGGTGAGGTCCAGCTCCATGAACTGCCCCGCCGTGTAGTAGGTGAGGGCGGAGATGTGGCTCAGGTCGGTCTTCTGGGTCTCGTAGAGGTAGGCCAGCAGCCCCCCGGCGGCCTGAATTGTGGCCTCGTCCTGGGGCGGGACGGCCGTCAGGCCGCTTTGAAACTGCTTCTCTGCCAGGGGCCGGGCGGTGTTGAGCCGGAACCGGGCCTCGCCGCCGTTTTCGCACAGGCAGCCCAGCCGGTCCCTCAGAAAGGGCACCAGCCCATCGGTGTTCCAGGCCCCCGAGGACAGCACCGCCTCGGCGGGGTGGAACCGGCCCAGCTCATTTTGCAGGTGGCCCAGCCCCTCCTCGTTGGCGGGGAAGGAGGAGGCGTACACCTCCCCGGTGGAGATGTCGCACAGGCACAGGCCATAGGCCACGGAATCGGCGTAGATGGCGCAGATGTAGTTGTTTTTGCTGTCCTCCAGCATGGAGGAGGCGATCACCGTCCCCGGCGTCACCACCCGGATAATATCCCGGTCCACCAGCCCCTTGGCCAGGGCCGGGTCCTCGGTCTGCTCGCAGATGGCCACCTTGTAGCCCTTGGCGATGAGCCGGGCGATGTAGCTGTCGGCGGAGTGGTAGGGCACCCCGCACATGGGGGTGCGCTGGTCCGCCGGCTTGTTCCGGTCCCGGGTGGTCAGGGTCAGGTCCAGCTCCTTGGACGCCAGCTTGGCGTCCTCGTTGAACATCTCGTAAAAATCCCCCAGCCGGAAAAACAGAATGCTGTCCGGGTTCTGGGCCTTGATGTCCAGATATTGCTGCATCATGGGGGTGATTTCCGGCATGGGAGGTTCCTTCTTTCTATCTTGCATTTCGTTTGTAGGGGAGGCCTGTGGCCGCCCGTGTTCTAACGGGAAGCGCCGGATTACTGCGGGCGCACAATGTGCGCCCCTACAACGGGCGCAAGAACAGTGGGTGTAGGGGCGGACATTGTCCGCCCGTTTGAATTTGGTGTGTCTGCGGGCGGCCACAGGCCGCCCCTACAGAAGAAATCACACCAGTTCCCCGAACAGCGACCACTTGTTGGCCCCGGTGATGTTCACGTCCCGGAACTGGCCCAGGGCGGAGGGGTCCCCTACCACCCGGACCAAACGGTTGCCGGGGGTGCGGGCGGTGAGGTCGTAGCGCTCATCGTCAGACAGGCCGTCCAACAGGCAGCGCACCGTCTTTCCCACGTAGGCGGCGTGCTTCTCCTCGGAAATAGAATCCTGGAGGGCGGTGAGGCGGTTGAAATTGGCCAGCTTCTCCTCCCTGGGCATGGGGTCGTCCATCTCCGCCGCCGGGGTGCCGGGGCGGGGGGAGTAGATGAAGGTAAACAGGGCGTCGAACCGGACTTCCTCCAGCACCCGGAGGGTGTCCTCAAATTCCTCTGTCGTCTCGCCGGGAAAGCCCACGATAATGTCGGAGGTGAGGGTAATATCGGGAATCAGGGCCCTGAGGGCCTTTATTTTTTCCAGATACCCCGCCCTGGTGTGGCGGCGGTTCATTACCTTGAGGATACGGTCGTTCCCCGCCTGGAAGGGCAGGTGGAGCACCGGGGCCACCTTCTCGCACCGGGCCATGGTCTCGAAGAGCTTTTGGGTGGCGTCTTTGGGGTGGGAGGTCATGAACCGGATGAGGAAGTCTCCGGGGATGGCGTTGACCTGCTCCAGCAGATCAGAGAAATCTAGGGGCTCGGCCAGGTCCCTGCCGTAGGAGTTGACGTTCTGGCCCAGGAGGGTGATGTCCTTGTAGCCCTCCTGAACCAGCTGCCGCACCTCGGTCAGGATGTCACCGGGCTTTCGGGACCGTTCCCGACCCCGGACATAGGGGACGATGCAGTAGGAGCAGAAGTTGTTGCAGCCGTACATGATGGACACCCAGGCGCGGATTTTGTCCTGCCGCACCACGGGGATGCCCTCGGCGATGGAGCCGGCCTCGTCCTCCACCGCGAAGGTCCGCCCCCGCCGGGTGAGCAGGGAGTGGACCATCTCCGGGAACTTCCACAGGGCCTGGGGGCCGAAGACCAGGTCCACATGGCGGTAGGACTCCCGGATTTTTTTGGCCACCTGGGGCCGCTGCACCATGCACCCGCACAGACAGATGAGCTGCTCCGGGTGCCGCCGCTTCACGTGGACCAGGGCGCCCACGTTGCCAAAGACCCGCTGCTCGGCGTGCTCCCGGATGGCGCAGGTGTTGATGACGATGATCCGGGCCTGCTCCTCGTCGCCGGTAAAGCCGAAGCCCATCTGCTCCAGCCAGCCCCGGATGCGCTCGGAGTCGGCCTCGTTCTGCTGGCAGCCGTAGGTCTGAGTGTAGGCGAGAGGGGGACCCCCTGGGCGCTCCTCATTCAGCTTCCTGATCTCCGCGCAGAACTGTTTTTGGCGTTCGATTTCCTCCGCGCTGATCCGCTTGGTGGTCCCTCTGGTATCACTCATTGTCCCCGCTCCCTTCACGGAAAATATCATCTGCATCCCCGGTAGCGGAGAAGCGTTCGTAGAAGGTCCTGGCGTCCGCCCGGCCGATAGGTGTGACTTGGTGGACTCCGCCTTCCCACATGGCATAACTGACGATGAAGTACCGGCCTATCTGATCCCGGTATAGCTCCTGGAACATCAGATCATCTTCATCGACGCGAGTGTTGCACAGAGGCTCGGACGTGGCAGTATCGTAGATGATCTTGCCCTCCATCTTGCGGACCCTGGGCCCGGTCGGGAGTCGGAGGTCGCTGGAGGACCCGGGCTTCACGATCCGCAACTCATAGCCCATGACCCCCATGACCTTCCTCCAGTCCTCAGCGGAGAACGAATTTCGGCTCAGGCGTCCAGAAAGATTCGGGGTGCTCCAGCCCATCCGGCGGCAGAGCTCCGCCTTAGTCATCTTTTCGATTTTCAGGTAGGCTTCAACGATTTCGGATACAGTCAATGTGATCCCTCCCTGTGCTGACGCGGCTTATTATACCATTTCAATAATCGTGCGTCAATTTTGTTTTTGAATTAACGATAGAAAATCTTTTTGATCCACCTGTACCGATCAGCAAAAGGAGCAAACCGGCGATAGGCTGGAGGCGGCGGTCGAGCTTTTCCTGGAAGTAGTCGGCCTCCGGTGTGTCCTTCAGAGCTCCGTGGTACTGGTCAAACTTTTTGCCCATGGCATCCACGATCTTTGCGATCCGCTGGGTGCCGAACACATCCTTGCCCATGACTTCAGGATCATTGAGCGTCACCATCAGCATATCGGTCATGTACTGGATGTACGTTTCCTTCTCGGCCTGTCGGTAAACGTCAATCTCCGCCTTCCGCCGCTCCAGGTATGCGTTCTTCCCGCCCTTAGCAGACACCGAAGGTGGCTTAAAAGGACCAGCGCATCGCGCCGGTCCTTACGGGGGTTTGGGGGCGGTCAGCCACCAACAAGCAGGGGCCGGTATATACCGGCCCATTGCTTGCCGCTACTATCACCACGATTATCAGCCTTATTGCGCAATATTCCGATAATTCATCCCCCAAACCTCCATTGCGTCCAAAATTGGCCGGAGGGTCTCTCCCAGATCGTTCAGCGCATACTCCACCCGGGGCGGAACTTCTGCGTAAACAGTGCGGTCAATGATACCATCAGCCTCCATAGACCGAAGGCTGTCTGTCAGAACCTTCTGGCTGATGCCCTCCAGGTCCTTTTTCAGCTCGTTGAACCGCCAAGGACGCTGTAACAGATTCCGCAAAATCAGCAGTTTCCATTTGCTGCCGATGATTTGCACAGTGGTGGCAACCGGGCAGGTGGGCAATTCTTCTTTTGTCAGCATAGCTATGTACTCTCCCTTAAATTCAAAACAGAATGTTACACTCGAATTATAATGTAAGCCGACAAGTTTTGCAATAGGTTACCCAAAGGTGACTGAGTAATAAAAAAGTGCGTACTTGTTTTCCCGAAAAAGATCAATTAGGATAAATTTGCGGACCGGGAAACAGGTTCGACAAATAAAAACTGGAGGGACACAACCATGGCACTCTTTAATCTGTCCGGCTGGGCCGGTTCTGCCTGCGGCGCATCTGACAAACCGGAGGAAAAGCCCGCCGCTTGCGGTTCTGCCTGTGGCGCGTCCGGCAAGCCGGAGGAAAAGCCTGCCGCCTGCGGCGCTGGCGACAAGTAACTCCACGCTGACCCCGGTAAGGCCAGCCCTTGCCGGGGATTTCTAAATGCAGCCGGCTCTTGTCGGTTTTCATAAAAGAGGAACACAACATGAAACAGTATTTTTCTTTTCAATGGCACATCACAGACGAGTGTGACCAGCGGTGTAAGCACTGCTATATCTTTTCGGAGGACAACTGCAAAAAGCTGGATGCCATGACCTGGGAGCAGATGCAGGATGTAGTCGCCAACTGCTGTGATATGTGCGAACTATATAACCGTCTGCCCTATTTCTATATCACCGGGGGCGACCCCATCCTGCACCCGGATTTCTGGCGGCTCCTGGCTCTGCTGAAGGAGAAAGATATCCCCTTCACCATCATGGGTAATCCCTTCCACCTGAATGACGAGGTATGCGAGCAGTTGAAATCTTACGGCTGTCAGAAGTACCAGCTTTCCCTGGATGGAATGCGGGAGACCCACGACTGGTTCCGCAAACCTGGTTCCTTTGACTGCACCCTGGAGAAAATCGCCTGCATCAAAAATGCCGGTATCCGCAGTGTCATCATGACCACCGTATCGGGCACGAACATCAAAGCGGTTCCCGATATTTTAGATACAGTGGTAAAGCATGGCGTGGACGTGTTTGCCTTTGCCCGGTACTGCCCTACCAGTGAGGAAAAGGACACCGGCATCACGCCCCAGGAGTACCGGGCTCTGCTGGCCCTGTGCGACGAGAAATTCAAGGCGTATGAGGCGGCGGGGTGTGAGACTTACTTCAACAAGAAAGACCACCTTTGGACGCTGTACGAATATGAAACCGGGGCGTTCAAAATCCCGGAAAACACTCAGGAGGGCATGATTTACGGCGGCTGCAACTGTGGCAACTGCCACCTGACCATCCTACCCACTGGCGACCTCTACGCCTGCCGCCGGGTTCAAAACAGCAAGGTGGGAAACATCTTTGAGGACAGGATCGCGGACGTGTGGGTCTGCGAGATGGAAGCATACCGGGATTATCAGAAATTCAAGAAATGCTCCAAATGCGAGCTGCTGGCCTGGTGTCGGGGCTGTCCTGCCGTAGCCAGCGGCGCACACGGGGATTTTTATGACGCTGACCCGCAGTGCTGGAAGGAAGTGGAGGAATGAAACTGCTGGAATTGATGAAACACCGCCGCTCCATCCGCAAATATCAGGACAGGCAAATTTCAAGGGCTGACCTGGAAATGATTATTGAGGCGGGAACATATGCGCCCAACGCCGGAGGCGGCCAGCGGAGCATGATTGTAGGCATCCATAGTGCGGAGCTGACTGGAAAGATTGGCAGGATGAACCTTGCCCGGTTTGATCGGAGCAAGCTGGCCGGTTCCTTCGTTTCCAAAGAACAGCCCAGCACCATAGATGACCCCACCATCAAAAATGG
>CATKXO010000004.1 GCA_949840775.1 uncultured bacterium
GTCCTATATCCCCTGGTTTGACTATGTGTTGACGCTGCTGGCCCTGGTAATCCCTATGTATTTCGCCGTCCACGGCATTGAGATCAACATGGTCGGCTGGGTGCCTGCCCCCGATACCTTTAAGCTCGTTATCGCCGTAGTCTACTCCCTGATGCTGCTGGAGATGGTTCGCCGGGGCGCGGGCAGAGCGTTCTTCGTTATCTGTGTCTTTTTCGGTCTGTACCCCTTGGTGTGTGAACATCTGCCCGGTATGCTGGCAGGCATCGGTTTTGACCTGAAAACTCTGTTCAGCTACTACTGCTACGGCTCCGAGGGCATCGCCGGCCTGCCTGGCAACATCACCGGCACGATCCTGATTGGGTTTTTAATGTTTGCCAATCTGCTGATCTGCTCCGGTGCTGGTCCGTTCTTCATTGATCTGGCCCAGGCGCTGTGCGGCCAATACCGCGGCGGCACAGCCAAAGTGGCCGTACTGACCTCTGCCTTTTTCGGAATGCTGTCCGGTTCACCCATTTCCAACGTGGTCTCGTCCGGCTCCATTACCATCCCTGCCATGAAGAAGTCCGGCTATGACGCGGTCTACGCCGGCGGCATTGAGGCCGTCGCGGCTACTGGCGGGATTTTGATGCCCCCGGTTATGGGTTCTATCGTGTTCGTCATGGTGGCGATGTCCGGCTTTACCTATGCGCAGGTCATGGTGGCGGCCATATTTCCCGCCCTGTGTTATTACGGCGGACTGCTGCTTCAGGTAGATGCCTATGCGGCCAATCATGGTATGAAGGGCTTGCCCGCCGAGGAGTGTCCCAGCGTGAAAGAGACATTAAAGCGCGGCTGGTATGTAATTATCGTGCTGATCTTCCTGTGCGTCGGACTGGTTTACTTTCGCTGGGGTGAAGTTACCCCCTATTACGCCTCCGGACTTCTGATTGTTTTGTCCTGGTTTGACAAAAACCCCAAAAACCGGCTCACCCCCAAAAACCTGTATAATGCCTGTGCCCTGATCGGCAAAGCGATTACCCAAATCTGCGCCTTGATGCTCCCCTTCACCTTTACCATTGCCGGACTGATTACCACCGGCATGGCCGCTTCTTTTGCTACCAGCATCACCCGCCTGGGCGGTGAAAGCATTGCAGCGGTGGTAGCGCTGACCATTCTGGCCTGTTATCTTATGGGCATGATGGGTATGGATATTGTGGCTTATATGTTTTTTGCCGTATCTGTAGCTCCCGCCCTGGTGGGGACCGGCCTGGACAAGATGGCGGTACATCTTTTCCTGATTTACTACCCATTACTGGCTGTCATTACCCCGCCGGTGGCTACCGTCGCTTTCGTAGCCTCCTCGGTAGCCGGGGCGCCCGCCATGAAAACCGGATGGAAAGCGTGTCAGCTGGGGTGTGTGGTTTACTTCCTGCCCCTCTACTTCCTGTACCAACCCGCAATTTTGCTTCAGGGCGGCAATCTTCTGCTGAGCCTGTACCATATGGCATTTGTGGCGCTGGGCACCTTTATCCTGGCCAGCGGCATCGGAGGTTATATGATAAAGGTAGGCAAGATGTACAACCTGACGGAACAGCTGCTCTTCTGTCTGGGCGGCATTTTGATTGCTTTCCCCAGAACAGACATCACACTGATCGGTGTGGGCTTTACTTTGGCGGCCTTTGTGGTCCACCGGATTCATGTAAAAAAGATTTCAGGCGGGGGCTCCACGCCTCAGGCCGCATAAATAAAAAGTCAGGTGGTGCAAAATGGAAATTAACACGTTAGGAATGAAACCCCGGGGGAATTGCTGCCCCCATGCAATCATCCAGAATTTTATCAACTTTGATTTTACTGTCTCCAATATGGAAGCTGCCAAGAAAATGTTTCTGCCCGCCCCTCTGGAGCCCAGAGCGGACGAGGACGGGGATGTCATTCTGACCTGCGGTTTTGTGGATTCCGCGTTCCCTCCCATGCGGGAGGTAGATGGGGAAATTCCGGATCCTAATACCACAGAATTTTCCGAGTGTGCGCTGGGCATGTCCTGTACGGTGAACGGCAGGCCCAACATTATGAACACCTGGATTCTGCTGGATCACTACGCCGGTGCCCTGCGCCGGGGATTCAACCGCAGCGTCATCGATAATTTTTCACGTACCCGCAACCATCCCATGCTGGAGGGGGAGGAACACATCAGGATTGGCAGCCGGATGTTTGCAACCTGCACCAATGACGGCTCTCTGTACGCCAGAGCCTCGCTGACCGTGAGGGATATCCATGACGCTGATTGGCTGGGTGAGCACTTTTTTGACTGGGGCCAGCTGCGCTACCTGCCAGATATGGCTCACGGCGACGATGTGAAGCCGCTGATTCAGCAGGCATCTCTATATCACTTCCCAGCCAAATTTGAAGTAAGCAAGGTCTACGCAGGCGACGGCAAGCTGGAGTTTGGCGACACACTCTACGGACTGTTCCAGGATCTGGGCGAAATCAAGGTCAAACGGGCGTTCTTTGTCACCTTTGCCTATACCTATGGCAGCGAAGAACTCTTGTGCGACGCAGAGTGAGGAGGAAAGACGGTGCAGAGCTTCAAGTATGTCCCCTATGAGCCTATCGTGGGCAACATCCGCAAAGTAGGCGAGACAGTCTTCCTTGCGGAACTCAGAATCAATCCGGCGGAATTCGCTTCCCGCGTTCCGGAGGGCTTTCAGGTGGTATCCGACAAGGCCTATGTGGCAATGACGGAAGCCTCCTTGCGGGATGAGAAGAGTAAAGACTACCCCTTCATCAATCCCATTTATTCTCAGTACTACTCAGCCGGTATTCTGGTAGAGGTGGAGGCCCGGGGCCACCGGGGCTGGACCTATGCGGTACGCTACTTTGACCGGGATTGGGCGGTGATGGAAAGCCGCATCAAGGGTTTTGACGCCTTTTATGCCAACATCCGGACCACCCGTTTCCCCACAGAGATGATGGACTTCTACTATATTCAGGAGGGCAGCCGCATGAAGGCGGTGGCCATTGATGAAGGCACCAGGCCGATCAGCCTGGGCTTTGACGCGGACAAGCCCGCAGGGGAGCTGAATTTTGATTTCCTGTTTGCAAACCGGATCGGCCTGCGCAAGGTGGTGCAGCTGGTGGAGGAGCGCAAGGGCCAGGTGGTGTGCGACGATGTTACCCGTGAAGTAATTACCGATATCCGCTACCGGGATATCTGGCAGGGGCGGGACATCAAGCTGGTATTCGATGCCAACGGGGTGGGCTCTTTCTTCTACGAGGTCAAAAATGTTTACTGGTTTATGATGGGCTACAACGCGAAAGGGATCGAGGTCCTCTGAGGTGTTAAAATAATAAAGAAACGGAGTGAATGCTGAATGCCGGAACTGAATACAAAAGTAAATCCCGCGCCTGGTGAAAAATACGTTATGACACAGAGCCTCATCATGGTCCCCTTTCGTGCTGACCCCAAAAAACTTCAGGCCAGGATGCTGCCAAAGCCTCTGGAGCCAGTGGGCGACGGTGGGATCGGCTGGGTATACATGGTGGACACTGCTATGCCCGGCCTCCGGGAAGTGGAGAGTGGCGAACCTCCCGACCCTGATATGACCGAATTTCATGAGCTGGCGATTGGTATGCCCGCCATTTACAACGGTTTTGAGTTTGGCTATATGTCTCAGGTCTGCCTGGACCGCCAAACCGCCGGCCTGCGCCGCGGGATTCTGCGCAATATCACCTATACTCAGATGACTGATGTACAGCCCCTGCTGACCGGGCGCAGTGAGCTGAAGGCCGGCACCAAACTGTACGGCATCTCCCACCGACCTCACGGAGAGATGGTGTGCAAGTTATCCATTGAATTGACTGAGCCCTACGACTTTGACGCTCTGCCTGTTGGATGCAGACGGTTTGCTCATGCCCGCTACCTGAAGGACCCGGCCAACCACAACGAGCCCTTGATTAAAGATGTTCCCCTGTTTCAGTTTACCAACGGATTGGACGGCGTGGACTGCTGGCGCGGCAAAACCACCCTGGAATTTGGCGGCGATTACTACGGAAAATGGCTGGACCTGGGGGAAATTGAACCTCTGGATGGCTTCTTCTACAACTTTGGTTACTGCTACGGCAGCGATTCGCAGGTAACGCCCGTTGACGAAAAGGGGGATTGGAAATGGTTCTGAACGAAGAGAAGGGGATTGCCCGCCGGCATGTCGCGGAGAACATCATTTCTCTGCGCCTGAAGCTCGATCCCAAGGTGATTGCCCAATATCTGCCCGCCCCCTTTGAGATGAATCGTGAAGGCGAGCTCACGATCATGCTTGCGGACTATTACGGTCACGACGAGGATATGGTGGAGCAGGCCGAGGCAGCGGCAAATTTCGTCTACCCCTGTTACACCACTATGCAGGAGGGGCTGATCAGCATCCCGTGTAAGTTTGAGGGCAAGCCCGGCAACTACCTGGCAAAAATCTGGCAGGACCGGGACTGGGCTGTTCAGCGCGGCCCTATGCTGGGCTACAATACGGAACTGGCCGAGGTCCACATCAACCGTTTCCCTGGCCGTCTGCGCAAACTGTATGCACCCCACGTGGGCAGCAAGATTAAGGGCGTGGTCCGTCAGAATGGGGACAATCTGATTTCCGGCTGGATTGAGTTGACCGAAAAGGTCCTGTACCCCGAAGATGAGTACATGGTCTGCTACGGCCGCCGCCAAATAGAGGATATGCTGGACCCGGACGGCGAAAAGCTGATTGACGATATTTTGATTGAGTATCACGATTCCGAAATCAAGGGCGATGTATTCAAGGGACATGGCCATCTTAGGTTGGGCGGCTTTATGAAGGATTGGGAGTACGAGATTATTGATGCTTATTACTTTGAAATTGGGTTTTCGACTTCCGGCTGGAGAGTATTGAAGGACCTTAAACAGAAGTAATCTGATGGTGGAAACAGCGTTTATGCTGCGGGGGGCAATGGGGACATCGCCCCCCGCATTTTATAATCGGGCCGTACTGTGTCTGTCCCTCCCCTCAGAAGTGGGCCGTGACAGCCAGAACAGCCCCTCTCCGCGTTTGCTATATCTGTCGCCTGTGCCGGCTTGAGGTGAAATATGAAAAAAAATCCTTCCAACCTGTGGTATTGGCTTATCGTTCTCTCTGTGTTTTTGGTCATGATGTTTAACTGCGGCGTGGGCTACTACAGCGTTTCGCTGTTTGTAACTCCAATTACCAGGACGTTCGGAATCAGCAGCGGCGATTTTGCGCTGGTGTATATCTTCTATGGTATTGGCAGCGCCATTGCTGCGGTGAACCTGCACAAGCTGCTGAAGCGCATTTCTCTGAAGCGGCTGATTTTGTTCGGCGGCCTGATCAGCGCCGCGGGATATGTTCTCTTTTCCCTTGCCCGCAGCCTGGCCGGCCTATTTGCTGGCGGCATCCTCATCGGCGCTTCCACAGTGCTCGCGGGAACGGCAACAGTGCAGCTGATAATTGCCCGCTGGTTTTCCGACCGGCGCAGTCAGATTACCGGTCTGGTTGCCTCCGCTAGCGGAATTGGCACAGCAATCGGAAGCCCCTTTGTAGGCCAAATGATTCGCAACCTGGGCTGGCGGACGGCGTGCTTGGTGATCGGAGGGCTGGTTGCGGTATTTATCTGTGTCCAGGCCACATTTCTGCTTAAGAATGATCCCAGCTGTGCAGGACTACCGCCCTATACACTGGGGCGGCAGTCGGGAGGAGCCGGCGGGGACCTCCCGGCCCTGGAGGAGGGCCTCTCCCTGCAAGAGGGAATGAAAAGCTCCTGTTTCTGGCTGTTTTCCGGGGGAATGGTAGTTGTATCGGTGGTTTATCAAATCATCTCGCTATACCAGTCCAGCATTTTAATTGAGCGGGGCTTTCCGGAGGAGCTGGCCGCCACCTGCCTGTCTGTGTTTGCGGTTGTGGATATGTGCAGCAAGGCCGGCGCGGGCATGATTGCGGACCGGTTTGGGTTCCGGCTGGTAACACTGTATTGCGCTGCGGGTACTGCTGCGGCATTCGTTGTGGTGAGGGCAGTGAGCGGCACGCCGGGGGCGCTTCTGTTCTCAGCGCTGTTGGGGCTCTGGCCCACCGTTTGCGTATTGTACGGCGTGACAGCGTCCATCGCCCTGTTTGGGAAAAAATATCTCTCGGAATATATCAGCTTCACGCAGACACTGATGTGCTGCTGCTCATTGGTAGGTATGCCGGTAGTCAGGCAGCTGTACAACGCTGTTGGAACCTTTAATGGGATTATGAATTTGTCCATCGGCTTTTTGATGGCCTTCTGCGTTATGATGATCTTGATGCTGAGAAAGAAAAATCTGTTTACGTTGGCTCCAGACGGCCGGACGGACATGGAGGAGGGATAAAAATGAGCGGACAGGTATCCCCAATATGGGAAAACATCCTTACTGAAGAGGATCGTATTGTCATCAGGAAAGGGAAATATGGACAGCCCAGAGGCTACGGAAAGCGTCCAGTTCTGATCTGCATTGATTTGCAGCCCAATTATATTGGTGCAGACATGCCCATCGTGGAACAGCTGGAAGAGTGGCCGTCCGGCGGAGGTGCAAGGGCGTGGGAAGGAGTACGGAATATTCTCTCCCTGCGGGACGCTGCGCGGGAGGCAAACGTCCCGGTTTTTTATACACGCAATGTTCAAAATGGGACCGCTTTGTTTGACAATTTTGCGGGGAAGCGGGTCCGGGATAACCGTAAATTTATGGATGGGCATCCCTGTTCGGCTCTCCTGCCCTGTGTGCAACCGCGTCCGGAAGAGCCAATAATCTCTAAAAGCTATGCCAGCGCCTTTTATGGGACGCCGCTGCAAAGCTATTTGAACACCTTGGGCATTGACACCGTTATCATTGTGGGTGGTTCCACCAGCGGCTGCTGTCGTGCCACGGCGGTGGACGCCGCGAGCCGGAGCTACCGCTTGATCTATGTGGAGGACTGCCTGTTTGATCGGATTGAGGTCTCCCACAAGGCGTCATTGCTGGATATTTGGATGAAATATGGGGACGTAGTAAACAGTGACAGCGTCAAAAAATATTTTCTCGGACTCAGCACCGGAGATGCGGGAGTAGCCCGGTGAAACAGGAGGATAATGAACGCATTTTGTGCCTGTGCCTCAACATCACCACCGGGGATATCAGACGGGCGGTGGGTGCGGGTGCAAAGACTTTTTCGGAAGTCCAGCGGATTACCCGCTGTGCCAAAAGCTGCGGAATGTGTGCCGACGTGGTCAAGGAGGAACTGGTACGCCTACTGGCGGAACAGTAAAAGGAAATTGTACTGATTGGAGGCGGTGAATATGTACGAAGCCATCCTGTCCCCAGTGGACTATGGCGGAATTATCCTCAAAAACCGGATTATTTTTGCCCCGACTACCATGGGGCTTTCCAGAGATGCCTTTTTAACCAGGCTGCGGCAGATCGCCCGGGGCGGCTGTGCCATGATTATAATCGGCGATGTGCCAGCCAGCCCTTGGTCGGTGGAGCCATCGTTATATAAGGAGGAGGGCTTCGCTTATTACGCACAGCTGGCGGATGCGGTTCACCAGGAGGACTGTAGCATCTGTGCACAGCTGTATCTGTCAGACTCGGTGGCAGACGACGGGACGGGGGGAATCCGCCCGATTCGCAAAGAAGAGATAGGGGACTATGTATCCCGGCTTCCTGCCTCTCAATTGCGCCGCTATGCGGATATGTTCGGCGAGGCGGCCCGGCTGGCCCGGAGAGCGGGCTTTGACATGGTGCAGGTTCTGGGTGACCGAATGCTGGGGAGTCTTTGCTCCACCATGTTTAACAGGCGGACGGATCAGTACGGGGGTAATGCGGAAAACCGGGGACGTTTCGTCCGGGAGTGTGTCAGTGCGGTCCGAGGCGAACTGCCTCAGATACCGGTGGACTATAAGCTGACTGTCCGGCAGGAAAAACCTCACTATGGCAACGCGGGAGTTTTGAAAGAAGAAATACCTTATTTTGTACCAATTCTGGAGGATGCTGGGGTGACAAGTTTTCATGTGACACTTGCGAACCACTGCGCTTTGAGCGATGTGATCCCTTCTGCCAAGCACCCCTATTTTGGTAAAGAGGGCTGTTTTTTACAGTATAGTGATGCGGTTCGCAGCTGTACCAATCTGCCCGTCTGCGGGGTTGGGGGATTAACAGACCCGGATTTTCTGGAGGAACAGCTTGACTCCGGCAGAATCAGCTGCGCCGCTATGAGCCGGCAGTTAATCGCAGACCCGGAATGGGTGAACAAGATCCGCCTGGGCAGACCGGATACCATCCGGCGCTGTGTTCGCTGCAACGGCAGGTGCATTCAGGGAATGCTGAACCGGTCGGGTGTACATTGTATGTATGAGACCTAGTTTGACATATGGACGGCGGATATATGGCATAATAAAAGAGGCGACAAACGGCAGTGAAAATTAAAGCGGCAGTTGTCCACCAGGAGGGCGTTCCATTTTTATATCTGGCAGCTCCGGGCTTATACTTTTGGGCAGGAAGTTGACCTATAGTCAAGTACTAAACTGTGAGAAACAGAGGAGCGACAGTCAGAGAAATCGGTCAAATGATTGCAGTTTGATTACCGGAAAAGGGAACATAGAAAATCTTGAAGCGTTTGTGCCGCAAGGGGTTTCCTATGTTGCACTCGTTTCCACATCCCACTGGATGGGTTCCATACCGATGGACCGCACAGCGTTGATGGAGTTGTCATCGTAGTCGCCATAGGGTAGGCGGACCAGAGTGGGGCGGACCCCGGTGACCTGCTCGATTTTGTCATTGCAGGCGTTCAGGTCGGCGGCCACAGCGTCGGCGGAGAGCTGAGGGTAGTGGGCGTGGGTGTTGGAGTGGTTCATGACCTCGTGGCCCGCGTCGTGGAGGGCCTTTACTGACTCAGGGTACTTGTCCACCCACTCGCCCACTACGAAGAAGGTGGCGGGGACCTTATACTGTCCCAGAATGTCGATAAGCTGTTGGGTATCCTCGTTGCCCCAAGCGGCGTCAAAGCTGATGGACACCAGCTTCTGGTCCCGCTGGACGCAGTAGATGGGCAGCTGACGGGTAGTGGCTGCCGCCCCCACTGCGGCGGGGTAGTTGACCACATAAAACATCAGCGCCGCCAGACAGAGGCAGGCGGCGGCGGTCCACCACTTGCGTTCGATGAAAAAGATTTTAATCTGTTCCCGTTTTTTTGCCATGACGCAGCACTCCTCTTTGATTCAGATAGCAAAGCATATGAAAAACACGCCTGGAACATGAACGTTCCAGGCGTGTTTTTCCTTGTTTAAGCCTATCTGTCACCGGGGAAGAACAGCCCGGCGCCGAGGCGGGCCCGCTCTACCGCCTCTGTTACAGGCAGGGTGATGTCGGCCAGCAGGCCGTAGGCCGTATCATAGTCGCCTGACCGAATCAGGCCGGCGATGGCCCGCACCTCATAGAACCAGCGGCTGGGGTCGGGCTGGAGGTTGAAGGTCTGATCCCCCTCTTCCGTTACGACCCGGACCTCTGCCAGGCCGTTGCTGCCGTCCCGAACCCAGATAAAGCCCTTTTCCCCCTCAATTTGGAAGAAGCTGATTCCCCGGGCGTCCTTGGAGGCGGCCAGGGAGGCGGTGAAGCCGGGGTAGTCCAGCTCCACAACACCGGAGGTGTCGATGCCGTTGGGGGCCAGGTTGGGCCGGTAGCGGGCCCCTGCCGGGGGGCCGAACAGGGCGGTGGTGAGATACACGTTGTAGTAGTTAATGTCCATCAGGCAGCCGCCGGCAAAGCCGGGGTTGAAGACGTTGGGAGTCTCCCCGGCCAGCAGCTTGTCATATCGGGCGCTGTACTGGGTGTAGTTTCCCAGCACCAGCTTCACCCGGCCCAGCTTGGGCAGGTGCTCCTTCAGCACCGGGAAGTTGGGCAGCAGGGCGGTGGGGACGGCTTCGATCAGAAACAGCCGCTTTTCCCTAGCCAGCGCCAGCAGCTCCCGGACCTGATCCGCCCTGGTGCAGAAGGGCTTTTCACAGATGACATGCTTGCCTGCGGACAGGGCCTGCCTGGTCTGCTCATAGTGGAGGCTGTTGGGAGAGGCGATGTAGACCACATCCACGTTGGGGTCAGCTAAAAAAGCCTCCAGGCCGGTGTGGACGGTCTTTCCGCCGTACTCCTCCGCCAGGGCCCGGCCTGTCTCCTCCTTGCGGGAATATACCGCCTCCAGGCGGATGCCCTCAGTGCGCAGTACGCCGTCTAAAATGGAGTGGACGATGGGACCGGAGCCGATGGTGCCCAGGCGTATTTCCTTCATAAATGTTCACCTCTGTGGGACTTGGCCACTGCGGTGGCCTCCTCCAGAATCTCCAGCACCCGAATGACCTCCTTGTCCCGGACACACTTCTCGCCGCCCCGCTGAATGGTGTCAATCAGGCTGTCATAGATGCGCTCGTAGTGGGCGCAGCCCACGGGGACCCTCTCCGTGATTTGTTTGCCGGCGCCGTCCCGGCAGACCAGGGTGCCCCACCGGTCCTCCGGGGCTAAGGTGGTGCTGACGGTGTGCCGGCCCACCACCTTGGCCTTCCCCGAATTGTGGATCACCGGGGGCAGGGTAAAGGAGCCCCTGGTGCCGTGGAGGGTAAAGCGGGGGTAGTCAATCTGGACGCACATGCTGGTGTTGACAGACGCCTTGCAGTTCCCGTAGAAGAACTCCAAATCATAGTAGTCGTCTCCCGCGCCGGGGTGGTGGATGGAGCGCACGTCGAAGCGGGTCTGTTCCGGCATCCCCAGCAGACTGATGATCTGGTCGATCTGGTGGACGGCCAGGTTGTACAGGGTGCCCAGGTGGTCGTACCAGCCGTTGGGGCGGAAGTAGTCGTAATGGCTCTCCAGCCGCACCAGCTGGCCCAGCTTGCCGCTGGCCACCACCTCCTTGACGGCCAGGAAGTCGGCGTCGAACCGGCGGTTCTGGTTGGGCATACAGACCAGCCCCTTCTCCTTTGCCAGGTCAAAGACCTCCCGGGCCTGGGCCGCCGTGGGAGCGAAGGGCTTTTCCACCAGGGCGTGCTTGCCCGCGTGCAAAATCTGCTTGGCATAGGGCACATGGAACCGGTCCGGGGTGTTGACCACCACCAGATCGACCTCGGGGTCGTTCAGGACCTGGTCCAGATCGCTGGTAAAGGTCAGCTCCGGATAGAAGGGCTCATATTCCGCAAACTGGGGGATGTCCTCCTCCCGGCGGAAGATGTACTTCACCCGGATATCCTCCCGGTTTTCCACGTAGGGCAGGTGGTACTCCCGCACGCTGACGCCGAAGCCGATATAGGCGATGGTGAGCATAGCCCCGCCCCCTACGCTTTTCCGGCCAGGCGGCGCTTTTGGGCCCGCTGGAGGTTCTCCTTGATGACCGGGCCCACGGTCTGGACCAGGATGACCACGATGAGCACCAGGCCCTGGAAGGTGTCCTGAATGTCCACGCTGAGGCCGGGTATGGAGACGATGATAAAGTTGATGGTGGTGTAGGACAGGGCGCCGAAAATGACGCCAACCATGTTGCCCTTGCCCCCCGCCATGCTCACGCCGGCCAGCACCACCGAGGCGATGGCGTACATCTCATAGCTGACACCGGAGGAGGCGGGGGTGACGTTGCCGATTTTGCAGGCCTGGAGCATACTGGCCACTCCCACACAGATGCCGGTGAGGATGAAGACAGAAATCTTTACCCAAGTGACGTTGATGCCCGCCAGCCGGGCGCTCTTCTCGTTGGAGCCCACGGCGTAGATGGTCTTGCCGTACTTGGTCTTCTTGGAGATGACGATGAAGAGAATGGCCATCAGCAGGAAGATGAAGGTGATGTAGGGGATGGAGAAGCCGCCAATGGCCAGCTTGCCGGTGCCGAACTTCATGCGCAGGAACTCATACTTGCTGTTACCGCTGAGCATGGCGAACTGGCTGGAGGAGGAGCCGCTGATGGCCGGGTCAATCTTCCGCACCACCGACAGGGTGAGGGAGCGGTAGATGAGCATGGTGCCCAGAGTGACCACAAAGGGGGGCATCTTGCCAAAGCCCACCAGCAGACCGTTTACCGCGCCGCAGGCCGCGCCGGTGAGAACAGCGGCCAGGGCCATGAGGAAAATGGAGTTTGTGGTGTTGAACACGATGATGGTCACGCCGGTGCACAGCACCAGCTGGGAGCCCACCGACAGGTCGATCTGGCCGGTGATGATGACGAAGGCCATCCCCAGGGCGATGGTGCCCACAATGACGGTATTTTGGCTGGAGAGGATGGCGGCGATGTGGCTCCACTTAAAGGAGTTTCCGTTGGAGCTGATGGTAAAGGCGTAGCCGATCATGATGATGAACAGCACAAAGATAAAGCTGTACTGGGACCAGACCTTCCCCAGCGAGCCGCCCAAGCCTTTTTTCTCGTTTTTCATGATTTTGCCTCCTCACTGGTTTCCACGGCGTTGGTGGAGTAGAGCATCACGTCCCGCTCGTTGACCTCCTCGTGGCGGAAGGTTTTTACGATGCGCCCCTCGTAGAACACAACGCAGCGGTCGGCCACCTTTTGAATCTCGGGAATCTCCAGGGTGTTGATAATCACGGTCTTGCCCCCCTCGGCAAAGCTGAGGATGAGCCGGTAAATCTCCTCCTTGGCCCCCACGTCCACCCCCTGGGTGGGGTTGTCGAACAGGAGCACGTCCGCCCCGATGTTCAGCCACCGGGCCAGGAAGACCTTCTGCTGGTTGCCGCCGGACAGGGACAGGATGCTGTCGCCGCTGTCCCCCGCCTTGATGTGCAGGCTCTCCTTCTGGGCGGCGTAGCGCCCGGCCTCCTCCCTGGCGCTGATAAAGGGCTTTTTCCCGGACAGCTCGTGCTCGGCCAGATAGAAGTTTTCCATAATGCTCATGTCGGGTACCACCGAGTTCTCCTTCCGGTTGGCGGGGAGCATGGCCACGCCGTTTTTCATAAACCGGACGATGCTGCCGTCCATGCTTGTTCCGTTGACCCGCATGGTCCCGCCCTCGGCGGGAAGGGCGCCGAACATGGTCTGCATCAGCTCGCTGGCCCCGCAGCCGGCCAGACCGGTAAAGGCCACAATCTCCCCCTTTTTCACCTCCAGGTCGATGCCGGCAAAGCCCTGGCCGGTGTAGCCCCTCAGCTCCAGAATGGGCTCCCCCAGCTGCCGGGGGACATACACGTCCTCGTCCACATACTGGCTGCCCACCATGGCGGAGGTAATTTCGTGGGGGTTGGTGTCCTTTATATATCCGGAGGAAATGAACTCCCCATTCCGCAGCACCGTGTACCGGTCGGCGATGGCGAAAATCTCGGGCATCTTATGCGAAATGAAGATGAAGGATTTCCCCTGTGCTTTCAGTTTTCGTAAAATTCCAAAGAGGTGGTCGATTTCGTTGTTGGACAGAGCCGTGGTGGGCTCGTCCAAAATCAGAAGCTTGGCGTCCATATAGAGGGCGCGGCAGATCTCCAGCAGCTGCTTTTCGCTGGTCTTCAGCTCGGATACCATGGCGGCGGGGTCGATGTCCACCCCCAGGTCCTCGAACAGCTGCCGGGCCCGGGCCACCTGCTCCTTCTGCCGCAGCAGGCCGAACCGGGTCAGCTCCCGGCACAGAAAGATGTTGTCCGCCACGGTCAGGTCGTTGATGACGTTCAGCTCCTGGTGGACAAAGGCGATGCCCGCCGCCTCCATCTGCTGGATGGTGGGGGTGGGGTAGCGCTTGCCGTCAAAGGTGATGGTCCCGGCGTCCGCCGGGAGCACCCCGGTGAGGATATTCATCAAAGTGGATTTGCCGGCCCCATTCTCGCCCAGCAGGGCGTGAATCTCCCCCACTTCCACGTCCAGGTGGATGTCGGACAGAGCCTGGGAGCCGCCAAAGGCTTTAGATACATGGTTCATTTCAAGGATCGTCATAGCACACTCTCCCTGTTGTGTTTGTAGGGGACGCCGCCCCCGGCGTCCCGCCGTTGGATGAGCGGTCCTGTATCAGCGGGCCGCCGGGGGGGCGGCCCCTACAGGATGGTGATATTCAGGGAGCGGACGCGGGGCGAACCCCGCATCCGCTCCAATGGATTGCTATTTGTAAAGGCTTTTCCGGTTTAGTGGCCCTGGAAGCCCTCGAACTGGCTGACGTTGTTGGCGTCCACGATCCAGGTGGGCTGGTACTCGCCGGAACCCACCTCGTAGCTCCAGTCACCGGCCAGATACTTCATGCCGGTGTCGATGACATCCTGCATCATCTTGGGGCTGAAGTACATGGACATCATGTCGTCGAAATACTGCTTGGCCAGGTCGGACTGGTCATCGCTGCCGGCCATCACGTCATACAGCTCCTGCATGCCGCCGATGGCGGAGATGTACACGTCCATGGCCTCCAGGTCGGCCAGGGTGGCGGGGGAGGCGCCGGCCTCCAGGTAGTTGAGCACGCCGAAGGTCATCTCGTCGTCCATGGAGTAGATGTACAGCTTGCCGTTGTTAGCCTTGGCGGCGGCCACGATCTCGTCGAACTTCTGCTCGATGTACTGGTAAGCGCCGTCAGCGGACCAGTTGCACACCACAGTGTAGCCGTTGAACACGGCGTCCAGCTGGTCCTGGGTCCAGGTCTCGGTGGTCTTGTAGTTGCCGGTCTGCTTGTCCTGATACTCGATCTCGCCCCGGAGGAACTGCTCAAAGCCCTCCTGACGGCGGGAGCACACGGTGCCGTTGTCGCCGTAGAGCACCACTACGGTGTCGCCGGGCTGCATGCCGTTCTTCTGGAGCCAGTAGGCGATGCCGGCGCCGCACTGCCAGTTGTCGCCGGAGGCGTTGAGGATGGCGTACTTCTCGGTGGCCTCAATGATGCGGTCGAAGGAGATGAAGGGGATGCCCTCGGCGTACAGGGCCTCCTGGCCGGCCTGGGCGGAGTCGTCCAGGGCCATCATGACCACCTCTACGGCGTCGCCGTTGGCGATGATGGTGTTGCACTGGTCCACCTGCTCCTCACCGGAGGAGGCGGGCATATACACGGCCTTGTACTGGCCGGCCTTGGTGATCTCGTCGCACTTGGCCTGGGCGTAGGCGCCGGCCTGGGCGGTCCAGCCGTGGTCGGGGGTGGGGCCCAGGACGTACAGGGTGTTCTTGCCGTCGTTGCCGGCGGGGGCGGGAGCGGACGCGGCGGGGTTGGACCCGCTGGGCGTGGAATTGCTGGGCTGGTTGCTATTGCCGCCGCCGCAGGCCACAAGGGACAGGGACATGGCAAGAGCCAACGCGAGTGCTGCAAACTTTTTCATTGTTGTTCCTCCATACAATAAAATTTATAACAACCGCTGCCGCGGCTATTAACAACCGATTCGGGAGCGTTTACAGCTCCACGTCCACCGGGCACCCCTCCTCGGAGGAGCGGATGGAGGCGAAAACCGCCTTCATGGACTTGATGACATCCCCGGCGTCCAGTACGCTGGGCCTGTTTTGAGACACCGCTTCCACAAACTCGTCGATGACCCCGGAGGCCGTCTGGTCGTCGTTGGTCTGAATCTTCTCCAGGTCGTAGTATTTGACCTCCCCCTCCTTGGGGACCACCACGATGGTGTGGACGGGGTCGTCGTAGATGCGCATGATGCCGCGGGTGCCGTAGAGGACAGTGGAGTTGTCCTCCTGGCCGTAGTGGGTCCAGCTGGCCGTCATGGTGCCGAAGGCGCCTCCGGAGGTCTCGTAGATGCAGATGGCGTTGTCGTCCACGCCGATGAGCTGGTCGTCCGCTCCCCGCTTGTCCAGGGTGAGCAGCCGGGCGGTGGTGCGGACAATGTCCTGGCCCAGGATGTACCGCAGCATGTCGGTTTTGTGGATGCCCAGGTCGGCCATGGCCCCCATGGCGGCCCGCTTCTTGTCAAAGAACCAGGTGTTCTTTCCCGGGGTGATGGACCAGGTTTCGGGCCCGCCGTGGCCGAAGGTGGTGCGGAAGGTGACCACCTTGCCAATCTCCCCCGCCTCCAACAGCTCCTTGGCCTTCACGTGGGCCTTGGCCAGCCGCTGGTTCTGGCCGATGAGCAGCCGTTTGCCCGCCTTCTCCGCCGCGTCCAGCATGTCCTCGCACTCGGCCAGGGTGACGGCCATGGGCTTTTCGCACAGCACATGCTTGCCCGCTTGGAGGGCGGCGATGGCCAGCTCCGCGTGGGCGTGGTTGGCCACGCAGACGGACACCCCGTCGATGGACGGGTCGGCCAGCAGCTCCTGGGCGGAGGAGTAGGCCCTGCCGCCGTACTTGGTGGCGATCTCCTCCGTCCTCTGGGCGTCGGCATCGAAGAAGCCGGCGATTTTGGCCTCCTTGTTGGCGGCGTATTCCGGGATATGCCGCACCTGGGCGATTTTGCCGCAGCCTAAAATACCGATGTTCAACATAATATTTTCTCCTTCCGGTTCAAATTGTCTCTGCAAACTTTGGCGGGGCTGCCGACTCCCGCTTCATCAGGCGGTGGGGGAGGAAGGTGCGCTCCGAAGGGACCGCCTTCCCGTTCTGCAAACCGTCCAGCAGCAGGTCCACGCTCCGCCGCCCCATCTCGTGGCAGGGCTGGGACACAGTGGTCAGGTAGGGGTGGACGATGGTGGTGTAGTCCACGTCGTCAAAGCCGGTGACGGTGAGGTCGCCGGGGACATCCAGCCCCAGTTCCTGAGCCGCCGAGATGACACTGAGGGCCAGGATGTCCGACACACAGAAGATGGCAGTGGGGCGGGGCGTCTCCGCCAGCAGTTCCTGAGCCGCCGCCAGGCCGGAGGCAAAGGAGTATTCGGCGTCGGCCAACCGGTAGAGCTCCGCCCGGGGCTCCAGCCCCGCCTCCGCCAGAATGTCTAAGTAGCCCTGCCGCCTCAGCCGGGTGGAGATATACTGGTTGTCCGCCCCGATCATGGCGATACGGCTGTGGCCCAGCCCCTGGAGGTAGGCCACCATTTCCCGGGTGGCGGCGTAGTTGTCGATGGACACCGAGGGGCAGGCCAAGTCCGGGACATACTCACAGCACTGGACGATGTGAGACTGCTGGGCAAAGCGGGCCAGCCAGCCATAGTCCCAGTGGCAGCCCAGCAGTATGGCCCCGTCCGCCTGATGGCTCTCCAGCATCTTGAGAAAGCGAAGCTCGCTGTTGGCGTGGCCCAGGGTGTTGCACACCAGCACACTGTACTCCAGCTCCCAGGCCCGGTCGCCGATGCCGGTGAGGATGCGGGAATAGTAGGGGTTGGAAAAGTTGGGGGCCAGGGCCAGGATGACCTGGCTCTCATTGCGCCGCAGGTTCCGGGCCGGCTGGTTGGGGACGTAGCGCAGCTCCTCGATGGCTTGACGCACCCGTTGGGCGGTGGCGGCCTTGACGGCCGGGCTGTTGTTCAGCGTCCTGGACACGGTGGCCACGGACACACCCGCATGCTGGGCGACCTGCTCGATGGTTACCAATGTCCAACCCCCTGTCTGCACCTCAAAATGTAATCCATTACATTTTTCTGCATGTCTATGATACCAGTTTACCCCCCGGAATGTCAAATGTCTTTTGTGCATTTTTTTAAATTTGTACGCTATGGCAAATTTCCAGACGAAATTTGTCTGTTTTGACGAATATCTCAATTTTGCTTGACAAATTTTCCGTTTGGCTTTAGGCTGAAAGCACAAAATAAGGAGAAGGAGCGTGGTCCCATGATTCAATTTGGTCTGCTGACCGCCATTCTGGACGGCTGGACATACGAGGAGGCCGTCGACATTGCCGCCGGAATGGGTTTCCAGTGTCTGGAGGTGGCCTGCTGGCCCGCCGGCAAGGCGGAGCGCCGGTACGCCGGCGTGTCCCACATCGACGCCGAGCGGGTGCTGGAGGACGACGCCTATGCCAAACACGTGCTGGATTACATCACGGGCAAGGGGATGCACATCTCCTCCCTGGCCTACTACCCCAACACCATGGACCCCGATTTGGACAAGCGCGGAGTTGCCATTGCCCACCTGGAGGCGCTGATCCGGGCCTCCGCCAAGCTGGGCGTCAATATGGTGAGCACCTTCATCGGTCGGGACCAGGCCAAGTCTGATGAGGAGAACATTGCGCTGTTCCAGGAGATCTGGCCCCCCATCATCAAGCTGGCGGAGGAGCAGGGGGTGAAGGTTGCCATTGAGAACTGTCCCATGCTGTTCGGCGGGGACCAGTGGCCCGGCGGGCAGAATCTCATGCGCTCCCCGGCCCTCTACCGGCGGCTGTTCGACATCATCCCCTCCCCCAACTTTGGCCTGAACTTCGACCCCAGCCACTACGTCTGGCAGCAGATGGACTACATCAAGACCATCTACGATTTCAAGGACCGGCTGTTCCACGTCCACTTCAAGGACATCAAGCTCTACCCCGAGAAGCTGGCCGAGTGCGGCGTGATGGCCTACCCCCTGGACTACATGTCCCCCAAGCTTCCCGGCCTGGGCGATGTAGATTGGGCCGCTTTCATCTCCGCCCTCAACGACATCCGCTACAGCGGCGACGCGGTCATCGAAGTGGAGGACAAGGCCTTTGAGGACAGCCGGGAGGATATTTTGAAGTCCATCCGGCTCTCCAAGCGGTATTTGGACAACTTTATCATCTAGTTCTCTCGCTGCGGGCAAGGGAACAAAACAGGAGGGGCGCCGTTTTCAGCGGCGTCCCTCCTGTGTTTACTGGGGAGAAGATGCGTGCATTATGGGTTACGCGTCCACAAAATTCATGCCGGTACCGCGGGTAATGGTCCAGCCCTCTGTGATGGAGTTTGCCAGGTTTTCGTAATCCTGGTTCTGGAGGGCAGTGGTGGTGTTTTGCTTCCAAACCGGGTCGTTGGTGGATACATAGTACATGATGTGCCAGCCGTACTCGGACTTGACCAGCTCCACATCCCCCTCCTTCCGGGCGGGGTCCAGGGCCCAGTCCTTAAAGGAGGTCACGTAGTTGGACGCGGCGGTGATGTTGGAGATCAGGCCGCCGTTCTGGGCGGAGCCGCTGTCCTCGCTGTTGGCGGAAACCAGAGAGATGAAGGAGGTTTCGGTGGCCTCGCCGGCCTTCCACTGGTCCAGCAGGGCCTGGGCCTTCTCCTCGGCCTGGTCGTATTCCTCCTGGGTGGGGGTGGCGGTGCCGTTGGCGCTGCCGGCCTTGACCAGCAGGTGGCGCACGTCGTGGGTCTGCTCCTGGTCCAGCCCGCGGCCGTCAAAGCGGACCACGTAGTAATAGTAGATGCTGTCGGAGCCGTCCTCGATGATGGCTACGTCGCCGGCCTTGCGGGCGCCGTCGATGAGCCAATCGGCGTAGGCGAAGTAGGCCAGGGTGCTGTAGGTGGCGCTGCTGCCCTCGGCGGAGCTGTAAAGCTGCTCACTGTACTCCTGGATCAGGTCCTCCATCTCATCGCCGGCCTCCAGCTTGGCCAGGACCTCGTCGGCCAGGGCCTTCTGCTCGGTTTTAAGCGTCTCCAGCAGCTCGGCCGGGTCTTCGGTGGTGGCAGAGGTCTCCCCCTGGTCATGAGTAGTGGGGACGGAAGCCCGGAAGGTGATTTGGGAGAAGGTGAAGGTGTCCAGGGCGTCGGCGTGCTCCTGATAGTAGGCGTCGTAGTCGGCCTCAGAGTGCTCAATGGCGTCGATTTTGGACTGGGCGTAGTCGCTGGCCAGGAACTCCAGATTGATGAGGGATACCAGCCGGTCATAGGTCATGTTGCTGCCAAAGCTCCCCCGGATGAAGGCGTCCCGGCTGGCATAGCCGTAGTTGATCCAGACAGTCTCCAACTGGGCCAGAGTGGAGGTCAGGCCGGCCTGGGCGTCTGCCGAGAGGGTGTAGCCGTCGGCCCCGGCCTGCCGGGCCAGGGCGGAGTTCCAGGTGAGCTGCTGAACGGCCTGGTCCATCAGGTAGTCGTACCAGGTCTGGCCAGTGGCCTCATCATAGACCTGCTTCTTGACGGAGGCGCTGGTGTTGAAGGCGTACTGCTGGGCATACTGGGAGTAGATGTTTTTGTAGTAGTACTCCACGTCGGCGGCGGTGTATTTCACGCCGTTGACATCCAGGGCGGTCATGCTGCGCTGGAGGACGCCGCTGCGCCAGAACATGGCGGCCACAGCGGCGGCCAATACGGCCACGGCCACAATGGTATATATGGTCATGGACCGGCGGTTTTTCTGCTCCTCCTGCCGGCGCTTTTCGTCCCGTTCGGCCCTGGACTGGGCTTTTTTCTCTGCACTCACAGTTGATTCATTCCTCTCGTTATCAATAGTTTAACCGGAAAATGCCTGCCGGCATTTCCGGGACATTATACTAAAAACCGCCTGTGATTGCAAGAGGAGCGGCGGATTTTTACACATTGTTTATTTTTCGGTCTTTTTTGTGCTCCCACCCCCGCAGGGGGCGGGAAGCATAGGGGCTTAAGGAGCATGAAAGCGGACTGGCAGCCGCTTAAAACGGAGCATAGAAAAGACCGCGGCACAGGCCGCGGCCAAAACGCTGGGATCACTATGGCTTTTTATACCCCGCTCTGGCCGTGTGGACCCATTTAAAACCTGCACGAAATGGCAGGTGGGTCGCCTCCACAACGCTTTACTGCTTCCAACGTCCAGCTGACCTCATAAGGGGGCCGGGAGGCCTGCAAGCCGCGCCGTGAGGTGGGCGTCCCGTTTCAGAAATGTGGGTTTAAAAGGACCCATCACGCACCGAGCAGGAATATATGGGATTTGAGTCAGGATTCTTCATCCTCGTCCTGGAAGAACCGCTCCATAAACAGCTCATAGACCTCGTCCAGCTCCTCGTCGGAGTCCAGGGTGGACAGCAGCTCCTCGCCGTTCTCTTCGATTGCCTTCATGATGACCAGGCCGTACTCCTCGTCGTCGGCGTCCACGTCCTTGGGCTGGCCGGTGGATTCGTCCTCCTCCACGGCGGGAAACATGGCGTAGTAGGTGACGCCCTTGTGCTCCAGGGTGTCTACCAGCTCCAGTTCAAAGTCGTTGCCGTCCTCGTCGGTGACGGTGATGAAGTCAGGGCCGAAATTCTCTTCCATGGGAGCGTCCTCCTGTTGCTTTGTGCTTTTATTTTACCCCGGCGGCGGGAAAAATGCAAGAGGGGAGAGCAGGTAAATTTTAAGAAACTTTGAAGATTGCGGCTCTGCCGCAAACAAGGGTGGACAATCCGGCAGTTTATGGTATAATTGCTTAAAATGGGCGCAGCTGAATGCAGCTGTAAAAATGACCAGCTTGGTCATTTCCCGTTGGCGTTAACGATTCCTTTTCTGATCCTCTGGAGGTATTACCGTGTCTGACTACAATGAACACAGCTCTTTATACGAAAACAGCGACTATCCGTCCCGCCGCCAGGCGCCGTCCCGCCGGGCCTCGTCGGGAGGTTCGCGGCAGGCGCCTAACGCCCCCAAAAAGCGCCGCAGGAAAAAGAAGGGGGGCGTCACCGTGGGCCGGGTCATCGGCTGGTTTTTCAAGGCACTGGGCACCCTGATCCTCATTGGCCTGTGCACCGGCGCGCTGGTGGCCTGCTTCGCGGCGGTGTACATCAACGAGGTCATTGTCCCCATCGCTGACCTCAGCCCCGACGACTTCGTCTGGAACGAGGACAGCATCATGTACTACCAGGACAAGAACACCGGGCAGTATGTGGAGATGACCAAGCTGCTCAACGTGACCAGCTCCGTGTGGGTGGACTTTGAGGAGATTCCCGAGAACCTGATCAACGCCACCGTGGCCATTGAGGACCGCCGCTTCTGGACCCACCCCGGTGTGGATTGGCGGGGGACGGGCAAGGCGGTGCTGCGGATGTTCACCGGGGGCCAGATTTCCGGCGGCTCCACCATCACCCAGCAGCTCATCAAGAACCAGACCAACTACAAGGAGACTACCGTCAAGCGGAAAATCACCGAAATCGTCCGGGCGCTCCGGTTTACCCAGAACAACTCCAAGGAGGACACCATTACCTACTACCTGAACGTCATTCCCCTGGGGGGCGACCTCCAGGGCAAGCAGTATGAGGGGGTGGGGGCGGCCGCCATGGGCTACTTCGGCAAGCCGGTGTCTCAGCTCACCCTGGCCGAGTGCGCCAGCCTGATTGGCATCACCAACAACCCCTCCAAGTACGGCCCCTACTCCTTTGCCCGGTCCCAGGGCTTTGAGACCGACGAGATCTGGACCGCCCGGCAGTGGAACAAGTACCGCCAGGAGGTCATCCTCAACCAAATGCTGGAGCAGGGATATATCACCCGGGAGGAGTACGACGAGGCGGTGGCCCAGGAGCTGGTCTTTGTCCAGGACCAGGGCCGGGATACAGGCGAAATCTACACCTGGTATGAGGAGACCGTCATCTCCGAGGTGCAGGAGATCATGGCGGACAAGCTGGGCTGGTCCTCCCAGCGCACCAACCAGGCCATGCAGCGGGGCGGCCTGCGGGTGTACACCTGCTATGACCCCGCCGCCCAGGCCGTTGTGGATGAGGTCTACAACAACCGGGACAACCTGGATTACACCTCCGGGGACGGCCAGCAGATGCAGTCCACCATCTGTATCATTGAGAACGAGACGGGCAATCTGGTGGCCATCTCGGGCAGGTTTGGCGGGGGAAAGACGGCCAACCGGGGGAGCAACTTTGCCATCGGCGAGGGGGGCGGCAACCGCCAGCCCGGCTCCGCCTTCAAGCCCCTAGCCGTCTACTCCCCGGCCCTGGAGTTCAACAAGGTGAGCCCCTACTCGGTGCTGGACGACTACCCCTACCAGATGATGGGGGGCAGCGTCTGGCCCAAGAACTCGGGTACCGTCAAGTACCAGGGCCACCTCACCGTCCGGGAGGGCCTGAAGCAGTCGCTGAACACCATCGCCGTCCGGCTGATGAACGACTATGTCACCCCAGAGGAGAGCTTCAAGTTTGTCCAGGACCGCTACCACATCGACCTGGAGGAGGGCCGCATGATCCGGGGCAAGTGGACTAGCGACATCACCACCTCCCTGGCCATGGGCGGCCTCACCGACGGCACCAACGTCCGGGACATGGCCGAGGCCTACTCCGTCTTCCCCAACAACGGCGTCTATAAGGGCTCCCGCACCGTTCTGAAAATTACCCAGCTGGTGGATGGTCAGGAGGTGCTCCTGGTGGACAACACCCTGGAGGAGGAAGAGGCCATCAAGCCCACCACCGCCTGGTATATGAACGACATGATGCAGCATGTTTTTGACGGCGGCGGCACCGCCTACGGCCTGGACATCAAGGGCCAGCACGCCGCCGGCAAGACGGGCACCACCAGTGACAACAACGACCGCTGGTTCGTGGGCTATACCCCCTACTACACCGCCGCCGTCTGGGTGGGCTACGAGACTCCCTACAAGATGAGCCTGAAGGGCAAGAACCCCGCCGCGGTGCTGTGGAACAAGGTGATGGTCCCCCTCCACGAGGGGCTGGAGGATAAAAACTACGCCGATCCCGGCGGGCGACGGTCCATCAGCTACTGTATGGACAGCGGATTCCTGGCCACGGAGTACTGCGCCATGGACCCCCGGGGCAGCCGGGCGGCCTCGGGCAGCATCTTCCCCGAGAGCTTCCCCGAGGGGCAGGACTGCCCCTACCACACCGCCGAGTCGGTGATGACCATCTGTGTGGACTGCCCCGTCCTCAAGGAGGACGGCTCCGAGACCGGCCTGTACTACCAGGCGGGGGAGTTCTGCCCCGAGGAGAGCAAGCGGGAAATCTGCCTGCCCAACTTTAACCGGGAGCAGGTGGGCTCCGCTGTGGCCGGCGACGCCCAGTGGGATTATGCCTCCGCTTCCCAGTACGGCCAGTGCACTGTCCACACGGAGTATCAGCCCCCTGTGACAGACCCCCTTGATCCCTTCAATCCCTTTAATCCCTTTGAGCCAAACGATCCTGAGAATCCCGACAATCCCTTGATTCCCAGCTACCCCTCCAATCCCGGCGGGACCACTGAGCCCACAAACCCTGGTGGGACGACAGAGCCCGCAGAGCCGGATGTCCCCCACGACCCGCCTCCGCCCCCCGGCGTGATGGTGGGTTAGGGTCAAAGACATGTTTCAGCGCCGCAGACAGCCGTCTGCGGCGCTGATTTTCGGGAAAGCTGTAAAAAATGACAAAGCGCTCCGCTTTTGTTGGGAAAAGTTTCAACATTAAGACGGTAGTTTTTAGGTTGCGGCCGGGGGGCGAATATGATACAATAGACCACGCTTCAAAAACAAATGACCGCGCAACACGGACAGCATCCGAATGTGGATTGGAGGAGCTTATGAGCGAGCCGGCGAAGTATTTTATTGTGGAGGCCCAGGCCATGCCGGAGATTTTTCGGAAGGTGGCCGAGGCCAGGCGCCTGCTGGAGACGGGAGAGGAGAAGACCGTCAACGCTGCGGCCCAGGCGGTGGAGATCAGCCGCAGTGCCTTTTATAAGTATAAGGATGCGGTACGGCCCTTTAACGACATGCTCCACGGCCGGATTGTCACCTTCCAGGCGCTGCTGAAAGACGAGCCGGGGGCCCTGTCCGGGGTGCTGAACGTGCTGGCCGGCACCGGAGTGAATATCCTCACCATCAACCAGAACATCCCGGTAAACGGCTGCGCCGTGGTCACCATGACTGCGGAGACCTCCGCCCTCCAGGACTCCCTGGAGGAGGTGCTGGACAGCCTGTCCGCCGGCCCTGGGGTCATTAAGTGCGAGATATTGGCGGGCTGAGCGCCCGGAACTATGACTGGAGGAAAGAATAATGGTTAACGTAGCGATTTTGGGCTTCGGCACCGTGGGCTCCGGGGTGGCCGAGGTGCTTACCACCAACGGCGGGCTCATCGACGGCCGGGTGAACAACCAGGTCCGGCTGAAGTATATCGTGGACGTGCGGGATTTCCCGGACAGCCCCTATAAAGACCTGTTTGTCAAGGACTTCGCTGTTCTGGAGAACGACCCTGAGCTGGATATCGTGGTGGAAACCATCGGCGGGGCCACCATCGCCCTGGACTTTACCACCCGGGCGCTGAAAGCGGGCAAAAGTGTGGTCACCTCTAACAAGGAGCTGGTGGCCACCCACGGCTATGAGCTGCTCCAGCTGGCCAAGGATCACGGGTGCAGCTACCTCTTTGAGGCCAGCGTGGGCGGGGGCATCCCCATCCTGCGGCCCCTCACCTCCTGCCTGGCCGCCAATGAGCTGGAGCAGATTACAGGCATCCTCAACGGCACCACCAACTATATCCTGACCCGGATGATCAAGGCGGGGCTCACCTTCGACCAGGCCCTGAAAGAGGCCCAGGCCAACGGCTACGCCGAGAAGGACCCCACCGCCGACGTGGACGGCCACGACGCCTGCCGGAAAATCTGCATCCTGGCCGCCCTGGCCTTTGGCCGCCACGTCTACCCCGACCAGGTGCCCACCCAGGGAATCCGGAACGTCACCCTGGAGGATGTGGCCTATGCCGACTCGGTGGGCTGCAAAATCAAGCTGCTGGGCCGGGCACTCCGCCGGCCCGAGGGGAAGGTGTGCGCCTTTGTCGCCCCCCATCTGGTGCAGGGGGAGAACCCCCTGTCCGGAGTGGAGGACGTGTTCAACGCCATTGCCGTCACCGGCAATGCCATCGGTGACGTGATGTTCTACGGCCGGGGGGCGGGCAAGCTGCCCACCGCCTCCGCTGTGGTGGCCGATGTCATCGACATCGCCAAGGACCTGAAAAAGGACCGGCACAACGGCTGGGAGGAGGGCGCCCCCGATCTGGTGGTCTCCGCCGACAGCCTGGTTTCCGCCTGGTACGTCCGGGCCCAGGTGACTGTGGATGAGGCCAAGCGGCGCTGCGGCGAAATCCAGCTGCTGGCCCGCAGCGGTGCCCCCGCCGGAGAGGCGGCCTTCCTCACCGCTCCCATGACCGAGCCGGAGGTTCAGGAAAAGCTGGCCGGTATGGAGGTGGGCTCCCGGTTCCGGGTGCTGGCGTGACTTCGATCCTGTGGGACCCGCCCCCCTGGGCGGGTCATCGATCCGGCATATGGCCCGTCGAAGGCGGCGGGCCCCACAGAGGGAAAACGCATAGGATGGTGGGGAATCCCACAATTTGATTTCAACCTTTAGGGGGAATACCATACATGGCACTGATTGTACAAAAATTTGGCGGCAGCTCGGTTGCAGACGCCGACCGTGTCCGCAACGTGGCCCGGATCGTCACCGAGACCTACCGCAAGGGCCACAGCGTGGTGGTGGTCCTGTCCGCCCAGGGGGACACCACCGACGATTTGATCGAAAAGGCCAGGGAAATTCACCCCGGCGCCTCCAAACGGGAGATGGATATGCTGCTGGCCACCGGTGAGCAGATCTCCATTGCCCTGTGCGCCATGGCCATCGAGCGCATGGGCTACCAGGCCATCTCCCTCACCGGCTGGCAGGCGGGGATGCTCACCGACTCGGTGTACTCCTCCGCCCGGATCAAGCGCGTCCGGGCCGAGCGCATCCAGAAGGAGCTGGACAAGAAGAAAATCGTGCTGGTGGCCGGTTTCCAGGGCATCAACAAGTACGACGATGTCACCACCCTGGGCCGGGGAGGGTCCGACACCTCTGCCGTGGCCTTGGCCGCCGCCCTCCACGCTGACCTGTGCCAGATCTACACCGATGTGGACGGCGTCTACACCGCCGACCCCCGCACAGTGACGGGGGCCCGGAAGATCGAGGAGATCACCTACGACGAGATGCTGGAGCTGGCAAGCCTGGGGGCTCAGGTGCTCCACAACCGCTCGGTGGAGATGGCCAAGCGGTACAACGTCAATCTGGAGGTGCTGTCCAGCTTCAGCGGAAAGCCCGGTACGAAAGTGAAGGAGGTCGTGAAGACTATGGAAAAAACGCATGTCAGCGGCGTGGCCAAGGACAAGGACGTGGCCCGCATCGCTCTGGTGGGACTGAGGGATCAGCCCGGTATCGCCTTTAAGATTTTCTCTCTGCTGGCCAAGAAAAACATCAACGTGGACATCATCCTCCAGTCCATCGGCCGGGACGACAGCAAGGACATCAGCTTCACCGTGGCCCAGGGCGACGCCCAGGCGGCCAGGGAGCTGATGGAGGAGAACAAGGATGTCATCGGCTGCCGGTCCATCGAGGTCAGCACCGAGGTGGCCAAGGTGTCTATCGTAGGCGCCGGCATGGCTCACAATGCCGGCGTGGCCTGCAAGATGTTCGAGGCTCTGTTCTCCGCCGGCATCAACATCAACATGATCTCCACCAGTGAGATCAAGGTGTCCGTCCTGGTGGACGAGCGGGACGCCGACCGGGCTGTCCAGGCCATCCACGACCGCTTCTTCAGCGAGTTCGGCAACGCGTAAACGACAAACAGGCCGCCCATCGGGCGGCCTGTGCCTTTATTCGATGAAAAGTATGATTACCCCTCCCAGCCCTGCCAGGGTGCACATCACCCCACCGAATCGGGTGCCAATGATGTACCATCTGGAGGGGGGACCTATGACATCGCTTTTCCAACTCTCTGTCAGCTCATAGATAAATTCCGGGAATATTACCATGACCAGGCCGAGAAAAATCAGAAGAATGCCCAGGACCAGATACATAAAGCCGCCTCCCTTGATTTTTCTTCTCTGATGGAGTATACTGCCTATATTGTAATGACCCTCCGGCCATCTGTCAAGCCGGATCAGGAGGAACTGCCATGCGACTATTTGACACCCACGCCCACTACGACTCCGGGGCCTTCAATGCCGACCGGCTGGAGGTGCTGGCCTCCATGCCACAACAGGGGGTGGAGCTGGTCCTCAACCCCGGCTGTGACCTGGAGAGCTCCCGGATGGCGGTGGAACTTGCGGAGCGGTTTTCCCATGTCTACGCCGCCGTGGGGGTCCACCCCTCCGACTGCGAGGGCTTTTCTCAGGATACCACAGATGCCCTCCGCACCCTGGCCGCCCACTCCAAGGTGAAGGCCGTCGGGGAGATCGGCCTGGACTACTACTGGAAGGACAACCCGCCCCACGACTTTCAGCAGCAGGTGTTTCACACCCAGCTGGAGCTGGCGGAGGAGCTGGGACTGCCCGTCATTGTCCACGACCGGGAGGCCCACCGCGACTGCCTGGAGGTGGTGAGGGCCCACCCCGGGGTCACCGGGGTATACCACTGCTACTCCGGAAGCCTGGAGGACGCCAAGACCCTGGTCAAGCTGGGCTGGATGCTGTCCTTCACCGGGGTGATTACCTACAAGAACGCCCGGAAGTCCCTGGAGGTCATCCAGTGGCTGCCCATGGACCGGATCATGATTGAGACCGACTCCCCCTACCTCACCCCGGAGCCCTTCCGGGGCAAGCGGAACGACTCGGGCTATGTCCACCTTGTGGCCGGGACCATCGCCCAGGTGAAGGGGATGGACCCGGAGGAGGTGGCGGAAATCACATTGGAAAACGGCAAACGGTTTTTTGGAATTGAGGAGGAAACACGATGACCATTACCTATGAGTACGAGGGCGCACTGTACGTCAACCTGACCAACAAGTGCAACTGTGCCTGTGAGTTCTGCCTCCGCCAGGGCAGGGCCCAGGGCTCCATCTACACCGAGGATTCCCTGTGGCTGGAGCGGGAGCCCGCCCGGCAGGAGGCTCTGGACAGCTTTCTCAGCCGGGACGTGTGCGCCTACCGGGAGATCGTCTTCTGCGGCTACGGCGAGCCCACCTACCGCCTGGACGACCTGCTGTGGCTGGTGGACCGGCTGAAGGAGCGCTTTGGGGACAGGCTGCCCCCGGTGCGCATCAACACCAACGGCCACGCCAACCTGATCCACGGCCGGGATGTGTGTCCTGAGCTGAAGGGCCGCATCGACACCCTGTCCATCTCCCTGAACAACGACAATGCCGCCGCTTACGTGGCCCTGTGCCACCCTGCGCAGGGGGAGGCGGCCTACCAGGCCATGCTGGACTTTGCCAGGGAGTCCGCCGCCTATGTCCCCAATGTGGTGATGACCATTGTGGACAAGGACAAGACTGCCGAAGAAATTGAAAACTGCAAGAAAATTGCGGAAAAATTGGGCGTGAAGCTCCGCATCCGCAGCTTTATCGACTCATAAAAAACCGCCGCCCCGCTGGGGCGGCGGTTTTTTACATGTTTTTCAGCTGGTAGAGCATCTGAAGCGTCTCCTCACGGGTGGTGAAGGAGCGGTAGCGGAAGCTGCCGTCTCCGTCCCCGGCCACGATGCCTGCCGCCTCCGCCCACTTCCGGGCGGGGGCGGACCACTCGCTGGGCCCCAGCTGGGTCCGGCGGGCCAGATAACTGTCCATCAGCTCATCAAAGCGCTCTTGGGTCATGTCGTCCTCCTCGTCCTCGCTGCCGCTGTCCTCCATGGCCTGGGCCACGTCCCGGCGGAACTGGTCCATGGTCACCCCATACTTGGGCCACCACTGGAGCACGTCCCCGTGGTTGCTGGCCACACCAAGGCCGTAGCCCTCGGCGTGGCAGATGACCACGCCGGGCTCCAGGGGGTCCAGATCGAATTGTTGGCACAGCATGGCGGTGAGTCCAACGGCGTTCCGGTAGAGATCATCAAAATAAGGCCGGTTGGCCTCCACGTTGTAGCCGATCATCTCGCCGCCCTGGTAAGTGTGGCCGGCGGGCTCGCAGCACTCAAAGGAGATATGGGTGTTGTTGGCGCTGCGGCCGGAGGTCCCGGTGCCGGCGTGCCAGCCCCGCATGGTCCAGGGCAGGGTCTGGATGACCCGCTCCCGGCCCACAAAGGCGTGGACGCACTTGGCCACATCGGGCTGGTTCCAGCGGCCGATAAAAACCTCCGGGTCAGGCTGGGCCACCCCGGTGGAGTGGACCATCACCCCCTGGGGCTTGATGGTCCGGCCGGATTTATAGCAGTCATTTTCCGTGAGGAATTGCTGAGTCAAATCAAGGTTCATCACAGCCACCCCTGTTATCCTATGCGGGGAGGAGCAGGGCGGTGTGCGCTAGACCTCGATGGTGCTGGCCTCCCGGAGGTGGGACTGGGTATAGAGGATGATGCTGTCCCCCTCCTTGAGGACCAGGTCGCCGTTGGGGATGAGGACGTTGCCCTTCCGCCGCACCATGACGATGATGGTCTGGCGGGAGATGTCCAGGTCCCGGATGCGCTGGCCGTTCCAGGGGTTTTGATGGCGGAGGACCATCTCCTTCAGGTCGATGTGCTTGTCGTCTCCCAGGGATTTGGCCCCCAGCACCAGGGTATCGCCGGCCCGGAGTTCCACGTTGCCCCGGGGCACCACGATTTTCTCGTCCCGCCGGATGGCGGCTACAATGACCCCGGCGGGCAGACCCAGCTCCACGATGGTCCGCCCCGCCCAGGGGTCCTTCTCCGTCAGGGATATTTTGATGAAGTGGATGTCCGTCTCGTGGGCGTACTCGCTGAGCCGCTTGATCCGGGAGTACTGGTCAACGAAGCCGGCGGAAATGATACCGGTGGGGATGGCCACCATGCCCACGCCCAGAAAGGCGATGCCGATGCCAAAGAGCTTGCCCATGGCGGTGATGGGATAGATGTCGCCATAGCCCACGGTGAGCAGGGTGGACATGGACCACCAGATGCCGGAGAAGGCGTTGGTGAATACGTCGGGCTGGGCCTCGTGCTCCAGGGAGTACATGCACAGGCTGGAGGCCAGCATCAGAATCAGGATGATGAACACGGAGGACATGAGCTGCTGCCGCTTGCTGGCGATGACCTCGGTGATGACGTTGAGGGAGTCGTAGTAGGCATTGATGCGGAACAGGCGGAAGATGCGCACCACCCGGAACATGCGGAAGGCCACCGCTCCGGCGGGGAAGAAGACGGGCAGGTAGTAGGGCAGAAAAGACAGCAGGTCCACCAGTCCGCTGAAGGACAGGGAGTATTTCAGCATGGCCCGGGGCTGAGACAGCTTGGGGAGGCGGACCGGGGCCGTCCAGATTCGCAGGCAGTAGTCCGCAGCGAAGAAGGCCACCGTAATCTGCTCCAGGGTGAGCAGCAGCCAGCCCCACTGGACGCACACCTGGTCGAAGGTGTACAGGATGCTGGCGGCCAGATTGACCACAATGGCCAGGGCGTTGACGATATCGTAGAGGCGGCTGGCCCAGTCCCGGTCGTAGCCCACCTCAATGATCTCACAGACCCGCTTCCGCCGGGCCAGCCAGGTGCTTTTGTCCGCCATAGCAGCCTCCCCCTAAAAGTTCCTGCCCCTATTATAGCGTATTTTCCCTCCATTGCAACAGAAAAGCGGGGACTTCGTCTCCAAAGTCCCCGCAGAAAGGCTGGGTTCAGTCCTTGCGCTTGCCCAGATAGGCCTCCTTGACCTTCTCGTTGGCCAGCAGCTCGGCCCCGGTGCCCGAAAGGGTGATGTTGCCTGTCTCCAGCACATAGGCCAGACCGGCGATTTTCAGGGCCATGTTGGCGTTCTGCTCAATGAGCAGGATGGTCACGCCCTGGCGGTTGATCTCACCGATAATGGAAAAGATATCCTGAACCACCAGGGGGGCCAGGCCCAGGGAGGGCTCATCCAGCATCATCAGCTTGGGGCGGGACATGAGGGCCCGGCCCACGGCCAGCATCTGCTGCTCGCCGCCGGACAGGGTGCCGGCCAGCTGCCAGCTGCGCTCCTCCAGCCGGGGAAACAGCTCATAGACCCACTTCACGTCTTTCTCGATGCCTGCCTTGTCCTTGCGCAGGTAGGCGCCGATCTTCAGATTTTCCAGCACCGTCATGTCGGGAAAGACCCGCCGCCCTTCCGGGCTCATGGCGATACCGGAGCTGATAATCCGATCGATGGATTTGCCCAGCAGCTCCTCGCCGTTCCACTGGATGGAGCCGCTCTGGGCCCTGACCAGGCCGGTGATGGTGCGCAGGGTGGTGGACTTGCCGGCGCCGTTGGCCCCGATGAGGGTGACGATCTTGCCGTCGGGCACCTCCAAAGAGACGCCCCGGAGGGCCTGGATGCCGCCGTAGGCCACGTGCAGGTTTTCGATTTTAAGCATCCTCGGCCACCCCCAGATATGCGTCGATTACGCGGTTGTTGTTTTGAATCTCCTCCGGCGTGCCGTGGGCGATGAGCTTGCCGAAGTCCAGCACATAGATGCGGTCGGAGATGTCCATAACCAGGTCCATGTGGTGCTCGATGAGGAAGACCGTCATCCCGAAGTCCTTCCGGATCTGTCCGATGAAGGCAGTGAGCTCGTTGGTCTCCTGGGGGTTCATGCCGGCGGCGGGCTCGTCCAGCAGGAGGAGCTTGGGGTCGGTGGCCAGGGCCCGGGCAATTTCCAGCCGGCGCTGCTTGCCGTAGGGCAGGGAGGTGGCCGGCTCGTCCTTCACGTCGTAGAGTCCCACCGTCTGTAAAAGCTCCGCCACCCGGTCCCGCTGCTCCTGCTCCTCTTTGTGGTTCAGGCGGAGGGAGGCGGCCAGGAAGTTGGTGTGGGTGCGGCAGTGCATGGCGATGAGCACGTTGTCAAACACGCTCTGGCTCTTCCAGAGGCGGATGTTCTGAAAGGTGCGGGCCATACCCAGCTTGGTAATTCTGTCGGGGGTGGGGGCCAGGACGTGGGAGTACTCCCCGGCGTGCTCCCCCTTGTACAGCTTTTTCATCTTGCCCTGGGGGTGGTTTTCCACGATCGTCTCCCCCAGAAAGGACACCCGACCGTTGGTGGGCTGGTACACCCCGGTGACCACATTGAAAGCGGTGGTCTTGCCGGCGCCGTTGGGGCCGATGAGGGCCACGATCTCCCCCTCATTGATCTCCAGGTTCAGATTGTCCACAGCTACCACGCCGCCAAACTGCATGGTGACGTTTTCTACATTCAGTATGCTGCCGCTCATTTCCCGGTTCCCTCCTTCCTTGCCCGCTTTTTGAACAGGTCGGGCAGCTCCTTGTCTCCCATGATGCCCCTGCGGAAGAAGAGCACCACGATCATGATGACCACGGAGAAGACCACCATCCGGAAGCCCGCCCGGAGGAAGGGGAGCTGCACGCCGTTGATGACGGTCACATTGTCCAGGAAGCGCAGCCACCACTCGGAGCAGGCCACGTACAGGAAGGTGGCCATGACGCTGCCCGAGATGGAGCCGATGCCGCCGATGACCACAATGAGCAGAATCTCGTAGGTCATAGTGGTGGTGTACACCTTGGCCTGAGCGTTGGTGACGAACATGGCGAACATGGCGCCGCTCACCCCGGCGAAGAAGGCGGAGGTGCAGAAGGAGAGCATCTTGTGCTTGGCCAGGTTGATGCCCATGGCCTCGGCGGCGGTTTCGTCCTCCCGGATGGCCTTAAAGGCCCGGCCATAGGTGGAGTTGATGAGCAGGCAGATGGCGGCGATGCAGATCATAGACACCAGGAAGGGGAAGAAGGTGGACAGCCGCAGGATCACGGTTCCATCTGCGCCGGTGATGTTAAAGCTGGAGAAGGTGGGAAAGTTTTTGATCATGTTGGCGCCATTGGTGACAGGGCCCAGGGCCTGCCACTGGAACACCGCCTTGATGATCTCGGCAAAGCCCAGGGTGGCAATGGCCAGGTAGTCTGATTTCAGCCGGAGCACCGGCAGGCCGATAAAGTAGGCGAACACCGCCGCTACACAGCCGGCCAGCACCATGGCCACCGCCACACCCAGCCCCAGGCTGACCGCGCCTCCCACGCCCTCGGTGCCGAAAATGGTGCCGAACATGTCCTGAAAGGAGAAGTTCACGGCGGAGCCGCCATAGAGGTAGTACACCGCGGCCCGGTCGGCCACAGGGACGGACAAAATAGCGTAGGTGTAGGCCCCCAGCAGCATAAAGCCCGCCTGACCCAAGGAGAACAGGCCGGTAAAGCCGTTAAGCAGGTTCATGGAAACTGCTGCCAGGGAGTAGACCGCGCCCTTTTTCAGTACAGCGAAGAGCTGACTGGTGGGCTTGAGCACGTTGGGGACGCTGCCGGCGGGGAGGAGCAGGCTGATGTTTTCCAGCAGAATGACGGCAGCCAGCAGGACGGCACAGGCGATGACGGCGGTGACTGCGCCCTTTTTGCTTCTTTGTTGGATCATAAAGCACCCCTCCCTTACACCTTGTCGGTGACTTTTTCACCGAACAGCCCGGTAGGCCTCAGCACCAGGATCAGAATCAGCAGGGCGAAAGTGCCCGCGTCGGAGAAGACGGTGAACTCGGTGCTCTTGATGACGTTTTCGCAGATGCCGATGATGAAGGCGCCCACCACCGCTCCGGGGATGGAGCCGATGCCGCCCACCACTGCGGCCACAAAGGCCCGCAGGCCGGGCAGGGCGCCGGCGGTGGGGGTGATGGCCTGGAAGTTGGTGAAGTAGAGCATGGAGCCGATGGCGGCTAAGGCAGAGCCGATGATGAAGGTGACTGAAATGATCGAGTTGATACGGATGCCCATGAGCTGGGCGGTCTCAAAGTCCTTGGCCACTGCCCGCATGGCCATGCCCACCTTGGTGTGGTTGATGAGCTGCTGGAGGGCCAGCACCAGGGCCAGCACCAGGAAGGGGGTGAGGATTGTGACCCACTTGGTGGGGGTGCCGGCGATGACCACCGTGTCAGACAGGAAGGGGATCACCGGGTAGGTCATGGGCTGGCCGCCGGTGATGTAGGTGGCGGTGTTTTGGATGAGGTAGCTGACGCCGATGGCGGAGATCATCACCGACATCCGGGGGGCGGAGCGCAGGGGCTTGTAGGCGGCGCGCTCGATGCAGAAGCCCAGGGCCACCGTGAGCAGCAGCACCAGGGGCAGCGCGGCGTAGAGGGGCAGGCTGGCCGACAGGTAGATGCCCAGCAGGCCCGCTACCATAAATACGTCGCCGTGGGCAAAGTTGATCAGGCGCAGGATGCCGTAGACCATGGTGTAGCCAATGGCGATCAGCGCGTACTGACCGCCCACGGAAATCCCGGAGATCAATACGGAGATGGCAAATTCCAAAGCGGGGTCCTCCCTTTCTGTTTTTTCAAAAGACGGCGCGTGGGCTGTCTTGAAAAGAGCCGTGTCCGGTCCCTTTCAAGGCAGCCCATCCGGCTTTCCCCGGCGGAGCACTGCGCTCCGCCGGGGAAAGGTTGGGGGTGTTTGTTGTAGCGGTCAGCCGGCCTTCTGGACGGTCTCCAGCTCCCAGGCGTTGGAGTTGGTGGAGTGCTTGATATAAGCGGTGTCGCGGACGGCGTCGCCGATGCTGTCAAAGGCGATGGCGCCGGACACGCCGTTGTAGGTCACGCCGGACAGGGCGGCCTTAATGGCGGCGGGGTCGGCGGAGCCGGCGGCCTTGATGGCCTCCAGGGCCACATAGTAGGCGTCGTAGCCCATGGCGGTGACAGCGGCGATGGTGTCGTTGCCGCCGTTGGCGTCTTTGGCGGAGGAGTTGCTGTTGATATAGTCCTTGATGCCCTGGTCGAACTCAGGGGCGCCGCCCTCCTGATAGAAGGTGGACACATACAGCTGGATATCGGTGCCGTTGGCGGCCTCCAGGACCATGTTGTCGTCCAGGGTGTCGGAGCCCAGGAAGGGGGCGGTGATGCCCAGAGACTGGGCCTGGGTGATGATCTGGGTGGCGTAGGCGATGGACACGGGGGTGAAGATGACATCGGCGCCCTCGGCCTTGGCCTGGTTCAGGTAGGTGTTAAAGTCGGAGTTGTTGGTGGGGAAGGATGCGGTGATGACCTTGCCGCCGTTGGCCTCGAAGATCTGCTTGAAGAAGGCGATCAGGCCCTGGTCATACTCGTTGCCGGTCTCGCCCAGGCAGTAAGCGGTCTTGGCCTGGAACTTATCCATGGCGAAGTTGGCCAGCACCTGGGCCTGGAAGTTGTCCAGGAAGCAGATGCGGAAATAGTGGTCGTTGCCGGCTGTGACGTTGGGGTTGGTGCAGGTCACGCCCAGGGCGGCGATGCCGGCGTCCTTAAAGGTGTCGCTGGCAGCCATGGACACGCCGGAGCCGTAGGAGCCCAGTACGATGGCCACGTTCTCGGCCACCAGCTGGGCGGCGGCGGAGGGGGCCTTGTCGGTGGAAGAGCCGTTGTCGGCAGGGACCAGCTGGACGGTGTAGGTCTCGCCGCCCACCTCAACGGTGGGGGTCTCGGCGTTGGCGAACTGCATGCCCAGCATCTCCTTCTTGCCGCCGGAAGCGGAGTCGCCGGAGGCGGGCTCAAAGACGCCGATCTTGATCACCTTGTCGCCGGCGGGGGCGGCGGGGGTGCTGGCGGCGGGATTGGAACCGGCGGGCGTGCTGCCGTTGCCAGCGTCCTTGTTCTTGGTGTCGCCGCCGCAGGCGGCCAGACTCAGGACCATCGCGGAGGCCAGAGCCAGAGAAAGAAGCTTTTTCATTTTATTCCTCCTAAACTTACAAGGACCTTCCGGTCCAGGGTAATATGGAGATTTTACGGGATTTTCTTCCGCTTTTCAAGGCCAATAATATACAGAAAGTTTTCCCTTTTCTGCCGCTTTCAAACCGGTTTCCGGAACAAAACAATGGCGGCTGTCCGCTCTGCAAGGACAGTATGGGGCCAGAGAAAAATTTTTGCGGTCAAATGTCCTTGAAAGGCGGACACTGCTTTTGGTCATTTTGCCGGTTGCCTGAGATGGAATGTCCGGAGACCTTGTGGAATGGAAATAACAGGAGAAATCGGGTGACACCGCCGGTTTTTTGTGATAAAATAGGCCCGTAAATCAGAGAATGAGGTGGCGCTATGGACAGTGAAAGGTGGAACCGTGATATGATCGAGGACATCCTGTCCCTGCTGGAATTTTTGCAGGAGCGGGGGGTTCCCGCAGACCGGTCTACAGAGCCGGAGGTTTTGCAGCTGCTGCCGGAGGCCCTGCAGACGGCCTATGAGATGATGCGCTTTATGGACAAAATCCCCGGGGGCTTTATGATTTACCGGGCCGATGGGGACGAGCGGATTGTCTACGCCAACCGGGGCCTGCTGCGCATCTTCCGGTGTGACACCTGGGCGCAGTTCCAGCAGCTGACCAACAGCTCTTTCCGGGGGCTGGTCCACCCGGAGGACCTGGACGAGGTGGAGGAGAGCATCAAGCGGCAGATTGCCGAGAGCCAGTACGATTTGGACTATGTGGAGTACCGGATCACCCGCCGGGACGGGTCCACCGGCTGGATTGAGGACTACGGCCACTTTGTTCACGGGGAGAGGGTAGGGGATTTCTTCTATGTCTTCCTTGGGGACGCCACCGAGAAGCTGGAGCGCCGGCAGGAGGAGCGGCGGCGGAGCGAGCGCCGCTACCAGGGCCTGATTGAAGAGTACGACCGGGAGCGGGCCCTGATTGACCAGGAGCACCTGCGCCGGCTGGAGGTGATCCAGGGGCTGAGCGTCAACTACGAATCCATCCTCTATGCCAGGCTGGAGAAAAACCGCATCCTGGCCTACCGGCTGAGCCAGCGTACGGTGCGGCAGTTCGGCGAGAAGTATCAGATGAGGGAGCTGGACTGGTACCTCAGGGACTATGTGGAGGTCTGGGTCCACCCCGAGGACAAGGAGATGGTGGCCAAGGCCACCGCCCCCGCCTATATCCGGGAGAAGCTGGCAGAGCAGGACACCTATTATATCAATTTTCGGGTGGTCTGCGGGGGCGAGGTGCAGTATATCCAGCTCCGGCTGGTGAATGTTGGGGACGGCGGCCGGGTGGACCAGATTGTGCTGGGCTACCGCCGGGTGGACGAGGAGCTCCAGCGGGAGATGCAGCAGAAGCAGATTCTGGCGGAAGCACTGGAGAACGCCAACCTGGCCATTGTGGCCAAGGACGAGTTTTTGTCCAACATGTCCCACAATATGCGCACCCCCATGAACGCCATTTTTGGCTTTATGGCCTTGGCCAGGGGGAGGACGGAGGACCCCGGACTGCTGGACTGCATAGAGGGGGCGGAGCGGTCCGGGCGGCAGCTGATGGATATGATCAACAAGGTGCTGGAGCTGTCCTGGACCGGTTCCAGAAATCAGGAGGCGGAGCAGCAGTGCAGCCTGTGCCAGGTGCTGGAGGAGGTGTGCGGCCGTCTGCGGCCTAAGGCCGCGGACAAGGGGCTGGCCTTCGAGCTGGACTGCTCTGGGGTGGAGCACAGTCTTGTCCTGGCCGACCGGGACCAGCTGAAGCAGCTGGCCGCCAACCTGACCGACAATGCGGTGACATACACCGGGCCCGGGGGCCGGGTATCCGTTACCCTTTCGGAGGGCGGGCCGGGAGCCGGCGGCCGGCGTACCTACCGGCTGATGGTGGCGGACACCGGCGTGGGCATGAGCAAGGAGTTTTTGACGCGGCTCTTTGAGCCCTTTGCCCGGGAGCGGGACACCACCCACAGCGGCGTAAACGGAATGGGACTGGGACTAACCATCGCCAAGTACATCACAGACCGGATGGGCGGGGTGATCCGGGTGGAGAGCACTGCGGGACAGGGGAGCGTCTTCACGGTGGAGCTCCAGCTCAAAACGGCGGAGAAGCTCCCGGCGGTCCGGAGCGGTCCGGCCCCTGAGGAGGAAGTCCCCGGCCAGCATATCCTGCTGGTGGAGGACAACGAGATCAACCGGGAGATTGAGGCGGAGATTCTTCGTGGCAGCGGCTTTGCTGTAGATACCGCTGAGGACGGGAGCGTTGCCGTGGAGATGGTGAAACGCTCCGCCCCCGAGGGCTATGATCTGATCCTGATGGACATCCAAATGCCTGTGATGGACGGCTGGCAGGCGTCCTGTGTTATTCGGGGGCTGGAGGACCCAAGGCTGGCAAATATCCCCATCGTGGCCTTGTCGGCCAACACCCTGTCACGGGACATGCGCCGGTCAATGGAGAGCGGGATGGACGCCCACCTGACCAAGCCCATCGACGTTCCAAGGCTACTGGAGGAGATCAGGAGAATCGCCGGGCGGCATAAGTCTGATAAAAACTGTTGACAAGGGAAAAATATGTGATAAAATAGGTCCCGCGAAATGCGGTGAAGGAGCCAAGCGCCTTTGAAAGCCCTAAGCGAGAGGGGACGGTGAGAGCCCTCGGCTGTTCCAAAGGCGTATGCCACTCCCGAGCGGCCCGGGATGACCGGGACGGCCCGTCCCCGTTACGGACAGAATGAGATGCCCCGCTTTGCCGGGGATAATCAAGGTGGTACCGTGGAATTTTCCGCCCTTGACAGGCTGTCAAGGGCGGTTTTTTGCGGAAAGGAGGAAGTATGAGGAAAAAACCTGCACTGTTTGTACTTTTGGCCCTGCTGCCGGCGCTGGTCCTGCTGTCCGGCTGCAAGGTGTCGGGCAATCCCCTCCCCGAAGGGATGGAGGAGGAGACCGTTCTGACACAGGGCCGGGAGGTTGTTGCCCTGCTCAACAGCGAGGGGTGGCAGGAGGTCTACGATCTGCTCCGGGACGACGCCAGAGAGACCGCCAGCCCTGAGACCATCCGGGACTACATGGAGGAGTTTCTGGATCAGGCCAAGGGCTATGTAAAGGAGACCGATGCTATGGCTACCGGCCAGACCCTGAAGGACACCGGCGAGAAGTACGGTACGGCGGTGTTTTACTGCAAGCACGAGAAGAAGAATCTCATGTACCGCATTGCCTACAGCACCGGTATGGAGCTGATGGGCATTCAAATTACAGTTCGATAAGAAAATATAATTTTTGGAGGTAACAACCATGAAAGAACCCAAACCCTACGGCCTGAACGAGCTGCGGGAGATGTTCCTGAAATTCTTTGAATCCAAGGGCCATCTCCGGCTGCCCAGCTACTCCCTGATCCCCAAGGACGACAACTCCCTGCTGCTCATCAACAGCGGCATGGCCCCCATGAAGCCCTTCTTCACCGGGGAGAAGGAGCCCCCCCGCCACCGGGTGTGCACCTGCCAGAAGTGCATCCGCACCGGCGACATCGAGAACATCGGCAAAACTGCCCGCCACGGCACCTACTTTGAGATGCTGGGCAACTTCTCTTTCGGCGACTACTTCAAGAAGGAGGCCATCCCCTTTGCCTGGGAGTTCCTCACCTCCCCTGAGTGGGTGGGCCTGGACCCGGAGCGGCTGTATCCCTCCGTCTTTGCCGGCAACGAGACCACCCCCGCCGACGACGAGGCTTTCCGCATCTGGCACGAGGAGATCGGGATCCCTAAGGAGCGGATCTTCAAGTTTGGCAAGGAGGACAACTTCTGGGAACACGGCTCCGGCCCCTGCGGCCCCTGCTCCGAAATTTACTACGACCGGGGGGAGCAGTGGGGCTGCGGCAAGCCGGGCTGCACCGTGGGCTGCGACTGCGACCGCTATATCGAGGTGTGGAACGTGGTGTTCTCCCAGTTCGACAACGACGGCGAGGGCCACTACGAGGAGCTGAAGCAGAAGAACATTGACACCGGCATGGGCCTGGAGCGGCTGGCCTGCGTCTGCCAGGGGGTGGCCTCCCTCTTCGACGTGGACACGGTGATGAACATCACTCACAAGGTGTCTGAGATTACCGGCGCCCACTACGGCGAGTCCCACGAGAAGGACGTGTCCCTCCGGGTCATCACCGACCACATCCGCTCCGCCGCCTTTATGATCTGTGACGGCGTTCTCCCCTCCAACGAGGGCCGGGGCTATGTGCTGCGCCGCCTGCTCCGCCGGGCCGCCCGCCACGGCAAGCTGCTGGGGGTGAACGAACCTTTCCTGTACAAGGTCTGCGATACGGTTATCCGGGAGAACGAGGGCCACTACCCCGAGCTGCGGGAGCGGCAGGACTATATCACCAAGGTCATCCGGGTGGAGGAGGAGAACTTTGCCAAGACCATCGACGGCGGCCTGAAAATCTTTGCCGACATGCTCAAGGGCCATCAGGAGAAGGGGGAGAAGACCTTCTCCGGGGCGGACGCCTTCAAGCTGTACGACACCTACGGCTTCCCTGTGGACCTGACCCTGGAGATGGTGGAAGAGCAGGGGATGACCCTCAATGAGGAGGAGTTTAAGCAGCTCATGGAGGAGCAGCGCCAGCGGGCCCGGAAGGCCCGTGAGGCTCTGGGCGACCTGGGCTGGGCCGGGGTGGAGTTCGGCAAGGAGGTGCCCGCCACCGAGTTTGTGGGCTATGACCATACGGCCATCCAGGATGCCAAGGTGGTAGCCCTGGTGGTGGAAAACGAGCTGGCTGAGGAGCTGATGCCCGGCGTGGAGGGCATTGTGGTGCTGGATAAGACCCCCTTCTACGCCGAGATGGGCGGCCAGGTGGCCGACCATGGCCGGATCGCCCGGCACGACGAAAACGCCATGTGCTTTGAAGTCACCGACGTGCAGAAGAACAAGGGCGGCAAGTATATGCACTACGGCAAAATGACCGGGGGTGTGCTCAAGGTGGGGGATACCGTCTGGGCCTCCATTGACATCCAGCGCCGCCAGGCCGTCATGCGGGCCCACTCCGCCACCCACCTGCTGGACGCCGCCCTGCGCTCCGTCCTGGGCGACCACGTCCACCAGGCCGGTTCCCTGGTGGAGCCAGACCGCTTGCGCTTCGACTTCACCCACTTCTCCGCCATGACCCCGGAGGAGCTGGGCCGGGTGAGCGCCATTGTCAACGACATGGTCCTTATGGGCAGCAGCGTCAACGTGGAGGAGCTGCCCATCGAGCAGGCCAAGGAGCGGGGGGCCATCGCCCTCTTTGGCGAGAAGTACGGCGACACCGTCCGGGTGGTATCCATGGGCGACGGCTTCTCCGTGGAGTTTTGCGGCGGCACCCATCTGGACAACACCGCCAAGGTGGGAGTGTTCCATATCCAGAGTGAGTTCTCGGTGGCCAGCGGCGTGCGCCGCATCGAGGCCACCACCGGCCGGGCCTCACTGGAGACTATGAACCGCAACCAGGAACTGATCTTCCGGGCTGCCGCCGCATTGAAGGCCAAGCCCGGCGAGCTCCAGGAGAAGGCGGAGGCCGCCATGACCGAGATGAAATCCCTGCGCCAGCGCATTGAGAAGCTGCTGGCCAAAGAGGCCGCCGGCGAGACGGACCGCATCCTCTTTGCCGCCCACGAGGTGGGCGGCCTGAAGGTGCTCACCTCCGTGGTCCCCGACGCGGACGCCCAGCGCCTGCGGCAGATGGGGGACATCCTCAAGGACCGGGAGCCCAATGTGGTGGCTGTGCTGGCCTCCGTGGGCGAGGGGAAGATCACCTTCCTGTGCGTGTGCGGCAAGGAGGCGGTCAAAAAGGGAATCAAGGCCGGGGACATCATCAAGCAGGTGTCCGCCATCGCCGGGGGCTCCGGCGGCGGCAAGCCCGACTCCGCCATGGGCGGCGGCAAGGACCCCCTGATGGTGGACAACGCCCTGGCTATGGTGGACAATGTGGTGTCCATGAAATTGGGGCTGTAAGAAACGCAAAAAAGCCTCCTTTCGCAAAGGGAGGTGGCATTTGCGAAGCAAATGACGGAGGGTTTCCTCTAAAGATACAGATACGTTTCAACAGAAGCCCCCCCCCACCCGGCTTCGCCGGGAGCCCCCTTTGCGAAGGGGGCCTATCCCCCCGCAGGGGAGACAAAGAGGAGGGATATCTATGCTTCCCCAGGACCCCATTATCCTGCTCAGCTACGTGAACACCAAACTCCGGGACGAGTATGCCAGCCTGGACGACCTGTGCGCCGGCCTGGACGCGGACAAGGAGGAGCTGGTCCGTAAGCTGGAGGGCGTAAATTACAGCTACAGCCCGGAGCGGAATCAATTTATCTGAGTCAAAACCGGCTGGCCCCTGGGCCGGCCGGTTAAATTTTTTTTGAAACGCTCAACATTTCTTTCCTTCCGATTGTGTTATGAACAGAGAGGAGGCGGACTCAGTGGAGGGCATACGCAGTCAAGAGGAGGTGGCCAGCCTCTACCGGCGGCATGTGGACATGGTGTATCAGCTGTGCCTGGTGCTGATGAAAAATGTCCCCGACGCGGAGGACGCCGTCCAGACTGTCTTCCGAAAGGTGATGGAGTACCCCAAGCCCTTCCGCGATCATGAGCACGAGAGGGCCTGGCTCATCGTCACCGCCCGGAACGAGTGCAGAAACCAGCTCAAGCACTGGTGGCGCACCCGCCGGGAGAGCGAAGAGGTTTTAAACAGGCTGGCCTGGGAACAGCCCGAGGACGGAACGCTGTGGGAGACCATCCTGCGCCTACCGGAAAAATACCGGCTGGTGCTCTATCTCCACTACTACCAGGGCTACACCGCCCTGGAGACGGCGGAGATACTGGGGAAGAATCCCTCCACCGTCCGTACCTGGCTGGTCCAGGCCCGCTGGAAGCTGAAAGAACTGCTGGAGGTGGAAGAGTATGGATGAAAATCTGCGCCGGGTCTTTGACCAGGTGAAGCCCTCCCCCGAACAGAAGGAGGCTATGCTGCGCCGCCTTCTGGAATCGGAAAGGAAGGTTGTTCCCATGAAAAAACTGAAAAAATTGACCGTATTTGCCGTTGCCGCCGCGCTGATGCTGATAAGCGTCGCCGCTGCCAACCCGGAGGGGGTGCAGGCGTTTTTCAACAATATCGCCTCCGTTGTCCAGATGGACCAATACCGCAAGGACTTGACAAATGTTGACAGTGAGACGGTAGCTGTGTACAAGATTCCTCAGCCCTCGGTGGAAAACCGGGACGGACGGGCCATTCTGGTCATCGATGGAAAGGACGCTGCCGACATCACCGACGCACTGAGAACGGAGGGCCGCTATACCTACGACCTGGAGTCAGAGGAGGGCCAACTGCACATTGTTGTGGAGGGAACGACGGAGGAGTGGTCCGCTACCGTAATGATTGGTGAGCCAGGTGAAGAGAATATGCGCTACCTGTCTACCATCACCAATCGCAGTGATGGGAGCGGAGAGGCCAGTGCTCCTGCTTACTCCGTTCCCTTCGCTGACAACGGCGATGGAGGTGAGGATATCTCCATAGAGGCCTCGACCCCAGCAGAATAATTTTTGCCCTTGTGAAAGAGTAAATTCCCTCTTGCATATACTAGGGAGCGGTGGTATAATAAACGTCGCCAGAAGTCAATCAAAACCAAGGCAGACACGCAAAAGGGAACCCGGAGGCTGCATCCTCCGGGTTCCCATTGTGCTTATGGGTTCTTGCGGTGCCGGCTAAGCCACTTGCTCACATAGCTGCCAACTATGCTCGCTCCTACCGACACCAAAAAGTCAATCAAAAGCTCCAAGACATTCACCCCCTTCCCGGGGAAGAACCCAAAACGATTATACCAGCTTTCGACAGCCTTCGCAACAGGTCAAAAGTAAATCTTGCAATCTCCGGGAAATGGGGTACAATGGAGATACCGACAAACGAAGGAGGTTTCCCAATGTCCGACTGTTTATTCTGCAAGATTGCCGCCGGGGAGATTCCGTCCAGCAAGGTCTACGAGGACGACCAGTGCCTGGCCTTCTACGACATCGACCCCCAGGCCCCCACCCACTTCCTGGTGATCCCCAAGGCCCACATCGGCTCGGTGGCCGAAGTCACGGAGGACAACGCCGCAGTGGTGGCCCACATCTTCACCGTCATTGCCCAACAGTGCAAAAAGCTGGGGCTGGACAGCTACCGGGTGGTGTCCAACATCGGGGAGCAGGCGGGGCAGAGCGTGCCACACCTGCACTTCCACGTCCTGGCCGGCCGGGATATGACCTGGCCTCCGGGCTGAGCGGGCCATGTTCGTCAAAAACCCGGAGTACTTTCTCACCATCGTCAAGGAGCGGAGCATCTCCAAGGCGGCGGAGCGGCTGTATCTGTCCCAGCCCTACCTGAGCCAGTACCTGGCCAAGCTGGAGGGCAGCCTGGGGGTGGTCCTGCTGGACCGCTCCCACTCCCCCCTGAAGCTCACCCCGGCGGGGGAGCTGTTCCACGCCTACCTGGAGCGGCAGGGCTTTCTGGACCGGCAGCTGGTCAGCGACCTGCGGGACCTGCAAAACAAAAAGCGGCCCCTGCTCCATATCGGGGTGTCCCCCTGGCGGGGGGCCACCCTGCTGCCCGACATCCTGCCCCTGTTTGAGGCCCAGTACCCCGACGTGCAGGTGGTCCTCCACGAGGCCCCGGTGCCCGAGCTGGGGGAGCTGGCAGAGGCCAATGTCATCGACTTCTGCGTAATGCAGCCCCCCGGGGACCTGTCGGAGCTGACCTATGAGCCGGTGATGCAGGAGCGAATATTTCTGGTGGCCCACCGGGACCACCCCCTGCTCCAGGGCCAGGACAGCGGCTGGGACGCCCCCAGGCCCTTCCCAGACCTGCGGCTGCTGGAGCACGAGCGGATCATCATGCTCCCCGCCGGCTGGCGGCTGGCCCGGCTGCTGTACAACACCTTCTCTGTCCACAGCGTGGAGCCCCAGAACATCCTGGTCACCACCAACACCACCACCGCCATCAACCTGGCGGCGGAGAAGATGGGCTTTGCCTTTTTGCAGGAGAGCGGCGTCCCCCGTACCCCTTACCTGGACCGGCTGGCCTGCTTCACCGTGGGCGAGCCGCCCCTGACCTGCCCGCTGGCGGTGGTCTATAAGAAAAACGGTTTCCTCTCCCCGGCGGCCCGGACCTTCATCGACCTGATTCGGGAGTTTTACAGCCGGTATGACCGGACAAGCGAGTAAAAAAGCCTCCCTTCGCAAAGGGAGGTGGCATTTGCGAAGCAAATGACGGAGGGTTTCCTCTAAAGAGACAGATACGTTTCAACAGAAGAAAACCCCCACCCGGCTTCGCCGGGAGCCCCCTTTGCGAAGGGGGCCTTTTTCTGCAAAAAAGGGGACTTTTTATAGAAACGGGCTCAAGATAACGGCAATCAGGTTAATCAGGACGGGGAGCAGAAGGAATGCGCCCATAACACCCAGGATGACAGCCAGAATCACCCGGCCAAAGGACAGGGGCTGTCTGGGCCGGGGCGGTTTTTTAAAGGAGGTGCCGGGCCAGGAGGCCAGGACCTGGGGGTCCTCCTCGTCGCAGTTCTGGAAGAAGGAGAAGAGGGCAGGATTATACACCTTGTCCCGGATGGTCTGGACCTGGCCCTCAGACAGTCCCCTGGCCAGGACAACGGGGGCGGAGGCGGCCAGCGTTTCGGCCTCCTCCCAGGAGAGGGGGGCGTGCAGGGGGGAGTCCTCCAGAAAGATTCCGGTCTTGGATAGCCGCACCAGGTCCTCCGTGGGAGAGAAGGCCCCGTCCTTGGGGAGACGGAGCAGCAGAAGATAGCCGTCCGGCAGTGCGGCGCTTTTTTGCAGGCTGCGCCCGCAGGCGGGGCAGTACTGGTCCAGTCCGCTGACGATGGTCTGACAGTCGGGACACCGGGCGGCGGGCGCACCCTGGGCGCTCTCCTCCCCCAGCAGCAGCCAGTCGGAGGACACCGCCAGCAGCCGGCACATCTGGGCCACATAGGCCACGTCCGGGTTGGCCTGGCCCGATTCCCATTTGCTCACCGCCTGACGGGACACTCCAAGCTTCTCGCCCAGCTGTTCCTGAGACAGCCCCGCCCGCTTCCGGGCCAGGGCGATTCGTTCGCCTAATGTCATATGAACCCCCTCCTTTTCTGCCTCCAGCATACCAAAGTCCGGCCGGATTGACAAGAAAGAAAGCCTGGAAATTTGTCAACGCCAGGTTGACAGGGGGATTTTTCGGAAATTCCCTTGACACCTGTGGGCCGAAATGCTAATATACTATACTATCAGCGCGAGGAACGGAAAAGTAGCGTCCCGCCCAACGGACAGAGAGGGCCCCTCACCGGCTGCAAGGGGGCTTACAGCGGGGAGACGTGAAGTGCGTCCGGGAGTGCGGCGGGTAATGCCGTCCGGTTTGGCCCCGATAGCGGCCAATCGAGTGAAACTAAGAGTGGAACCGCGAGTGATCGCCTCTTACGCCCATATGGGCGTAGGAGGTTTTTGTTTTTGTGGGACCCGGCCCCCTGGCTGGGTCATGATAGGATGGCCCGCCGAAGGCGCCGGGCCCCACATCCATCCTGATGGAGGTAATCGCAAATCATGCTCAAAGCCTTAAATGAGACCCTGGAGGCCTACCAGCGCCGGGACCCGGCGGCCCGGTCCAAGCTGGAGATCCTCCTGCTGTACCAGGGGGTCCATGCCACCCTGTATCACCGGCTGGCCCACTGGCTATACTGTCACAAATGGAAATTCCTGGCCCGGGTCATCTCCCAGTGGTCCCGGTTCTGGACGGGCATCGAGATTCACCCTGGGGCCAGAATCGGCCGGCGGTTTGTCATTGACCACGGCATGGGCATCGTCATCGGCGAGACCGCTGAGGTGGGGGACGACGTGCTCATCTACCACGGCGTCACCCTTGGGGGCACCGGCAAGGACCAGGGCAAGCGCCACCCCACCATCGGCAACAACGTGCTCATCTCCTGCGGGGCCAAGGTGCTGGGGCCCTTTAAGGTGGGGGACAACGCCCGCATCGCCGCCAACGCCGTGGTCCTCTCCGAGGTCCCGGAGGACGCCACCGCCGTGGGCATCCCCGCCCAGATCGTCCGCATTGCCGGCCGGGCTACCCACTACGCCGACGACGTGGACCAGACCAGTGTCAACAACCCCACCCTGGAGAAAATCGGTGCCTTGGCCGCCCGGATAGAGGCGCTGGAAAAATTGTTGGAGGAGAAGGAACATGCTGTTTGAGCAGATGCACCATGTAGCCATCATCGTCTCAGACTATAAGAAGGCCAAGGAGTTCTATGTGGAGAAGCTGGGCTTTCCCGTCCTGCGGGAGAACTACCGGCCCGACCGGGGGGACTGGAAGCTGGACCTGAAATTCGGAGACGGGGAGCTGGAGATTTTCGCCATCCCCGGCGCGCCGCCCCGTCCTGACCGTCCGGAGGCCCGGGGCCTGCGCCACCTGGCCTTCCGGGTGGACGACATCCAGATTGCCGTCCTTCAGCTGAAGGCCCGGGGCATCGAATGTGAGCCCGTCCGCTGGGACACCTACAGCCAGCGGCAGTACACCTTCTTCCACGACCCGGACGGCCTGCCTCTGGAGCTGCACGAGTAGTTTGGATGTAGGGGCCGCCCCCCTGGGCGGCCCGCAAGATGTGGAGTTATAAAAATGGGCCGCCGAGGGCGGCGGCCCCTACAAAATGGAGGAAAGAATATGCTGCTTTACAATTCTGCCACTCACAAGAAAGAAGAGTTCACCACCCACACCCCCGGCCACGTGGAGATGTACACCTGCGGGCCTACGGTGTACCACTTCGCCCACATCGGCAACCTGCGGTCCTACATCATGGAGGACGTGCTGGAGAAGTTCCTGCGGTACGACGGCTACGACGTGAACCGAGTGATGAACATCACCGACGTGGGCCACCTGTCCAGCGACGCCGACACCGGCGAGGACAAGATGCTCAAGGGGGCCAAGCGGGAGCACAAGACCGTAATGGAGATCGCCCAGTACTACACCGACGCCTTCTTCGACGACTGCCGCAAGCTGAACATCAAGACCCCCGACGTGGTCCAGCCCGCCACCGGCCTCATCGACGAGTTCATCAAGATCGTGTCCGGCCTTATCGACAAGGGCTACGCCTACGTGGCCGGGGGCAATGTGTATTTCGACACCTCCAAGCTGGAGCGGTACTATGTCTTCAACGACCACGACGAGGAGGATTTGGCGGTGGGCGTCCGGGAGGGCGTGGAGGAGGACCGGAACAAGCGGAATAAGAACGACTTTGTCCTCTGGTTCACCAAGAGCAAGTTTGAGGACCAGGCCCTGAAGTGGGACTCCCCCTGGGGGGTGGGCTACCCCGGCTGGCATATCGAGTGCTCCGGTATCTCCCTGAAATACAACGGCGAGTACCTGGACCTCCACTGCGGCGGCATCGACAACGCCTTCCCCCACCACACCAACGAGATCGCCCAGAGTGAGAGCTACATCGGCCACCCCTGGTGCAAGCAGTGGTTCCACGTCCACCACCTGAATACCAACTCCGGGAAAATGTCCAAGTCCAAGGGGGAGTTCCTCACCGTCTCCCTGCTGGAGGAGAAGGGTTACGACCCCCTGGTCTACCGCTTCTTCTGCCTCCAAAGCCACTACCGCAAGGGGCTGGTCTTTTCCTGGGAGAACCTGGACAACGCCACGGTGGCGTTCAACAAGTTGATTGCCAAAATCGCCGCCTTGGATACGGCCGTTGAGAGTATGGATCTGGCGGAATATGAAAGGCTGGATGAGAAATTCCGGAAAGCTCTGGGAAACGATCTGAGTACCTCTCTGGGAATTACAGTCCTCTACGATGTACTGAAGTCCCCGGCCAATGATACGACCAAGCTGGCCCTGCTGGAGCATTTCGACCAGGTGCTGTCCCTGTCCCTGCTGGACAAGGCGGCGGTCGTCCGGGAGGAGCAGAAGAAGCAGAAGACCGCCTCCCAGGGGGGGTACACCATCACCGGCGAGGGGGACCCCGCTGTGGACGCCCTGGTTCTCCAGCGGTACGAGGCCAAGAAAGCCAAGAACTTCGCCGAGGCCGACCGCATTCGGGATGAACTGAGGGCGCAGGGGATTGAGGTCACCGATGTGCCCGGCGGCGCGAGCTGGAAGAAGCTGTGAAAGAAAGCGAGGAGCCATCTCATCAGGTGACTCCTTGCTTATTTTAAGAATCAATAATCTTGATTAGTATCGCTTATCGCTAATGCGTCATCAGAATCTGTTGTTGTGAACTTATATTGATTATAACCATCCTCCAGTACGATTTCATGATTGCTTTTCCGCAAGGGGCGGGGCGCAAGCCTGTTACCCTTGTGCCCCGCTCCCGTTCCGGCTCCTGCGTGCACCGTCCTCTTACGCTTTCCGTTCCATGAAAAACGCCCCTATTGAAGTAGGAGCGTTAGGTGTATTATATATTCAAGTTTTTCTGAAAATGTCCAATGTGTCCGAAGTGCCTATGGCTATGTAATTTCCGCATTTGCTAAATCCAAATGCCTTTATTTCATAATCCTCAAAGATTGTGGTACATTTCTCCGGATTTAAGGTATAAAGAGTATAATTGGGCATAAAGATGATTTTCACCATCGGCCAAAAGGGGGCTACTGGTACCAATGTGTTTCCGTCTTTGGAAAATCGCCGCAAACCGCCGCCCCCATCCCCCGCGATTGGCACAATTTCATCCCCCAATTCCTCAGCGAGGGCAATCAAATCATCTTCATCATAATTTTCAGTACAATATGTTTTACTGCCTGTTTTGCAATCTATAATGCTTTGCCTTTGGCTCGATATGACAACTAATTTCTCAGTATGTACGTTTGAAAAGCCTAAATACATTAAACCACCGACTGCATAAGTAATTTTCTCCCACCCGTCAGGGACACCCGTTGGAATGCACCGGATGATGCCCTGCATCTTTTTTCTATGCTCAATCTCATTTGCGTCCATAGCATACCTCTATTACACGTTGTTTTTGATACTGATTACTTGGAATGTAGGTTTATCAAATTGTTATCGACTATATATTTCAAATTGCTTCTGTTAATCATCCAAACGCTGTTCCTTGCCCCGTTTTGATATGCCAATACCTGCTGCCGCATATCATCGGAAAGGCTGTCGTATATTTCCTGGGCCTTTTCCCGTATGGCGGGTGACATACCAAGTTTATCTGCGATAAAATCCAAATACACACGATATTCATCAAAATGTTCGCGGAACAGTATTTCCACTCCTCCAAGGTAATCCTGTTCAAATTGTGCGCACAAGCTGCCTGCCGTCTGTTGTATCTGGCGGTTTAACTCATCAAAGGCAGAAAGAAGTTTTTCCTCAGTAGAAATGTCATACCAATGTTCGCTGTCAGAATTACAAGACTCCGGGCAATATGACATCATGGCAATTACGTTGTTTGCAGGCAGTTTCCCATAACTTTTGCACCACAGCTTAAATTCGGCGCTCACTTCAACCCTCTCATATGAAACATTCCATTTTGATGTGAAAAAATTTATCTGAAAAACCAAATCCTTAACTGATTTTTTAAGGCATTGCTGGCTTTTCAAGTATTTCCAACCTGTTGCTTCAGAAAGTTTTGTAAATAATTTTTGAGTGGCTTCTTCCACAGAAAATATGCGTTCCATTTTTATCTCTCCCCACAATTTTTGACTTACAAGTTTAGCTGGCCAATCAGAACGAATAAAATCCCTCCCTCAAAATGATTGCTAAGAAGTAAAGTGCTACAAAAGCGCAGAAGCCGCCCAAAAGCAGAGGGATAATTGCCAAAATTTTGAACCGCGCCTTTTTCCAGATTTCCCACGCCGCTTTTAGCATAACAACCGCTATCCCCGCCGCGCCCAATATCACAACAAAAATGGAAAAATAAGCTAATCCCACGGTTCTCACCTGCTTTCTTTGTTGAAATGATTTCATTTATCTGTGTTCATCCAATGTTACCGAAATTGTTTCGTTCCCTCCGGCTCCGTTTGCAACAGATAGCGTCACGGTATCTCCTTGCCAAACGAGCGAGTATTTCCCGGCGCAGACCGGCCTATATCCATCGTCGGTGATGATGCGTCCTTTTGGATCAAGATCAATCAGAAATGGATTGACCCGCTCATATAGAGTTACCTGTCCAGAGATTAAGCTGACTTTTTCCATGATAACGACGGTATGTATTCCGTCTGGTGAAGTGAAGCTGTGGTATTCCTCAAATCCATCAAAAAAGATGCAAAGGAAATTCCCACACAACAATAAAAAGGCCGTACCAGCGGCAATCACCGCAAGTATTATTTTATTTTTCGGTGCTTTTTTGGTTTCTCGATAATGCAGAAACGCAAGTGTTATTCCACAAACCGCCGCAATGCAGTTTAGTATGCCCTGTATACGAAATGCCGTCCCCGTAGTGCCAATCAGCAGATTATAGTCCATCATCCAAATAATGATTACGATGCAAGGGAAAGCAAGCCACAAGGCAAGGTATAAGTACAAGAATTTTCGCAATTTCATTTTTGCTTATCTCCTGAACGGCCTTTGTATGCTTCTATGAGGTATTATACCGTAGGGGGCAAAAATTTTCCACTATTATCGTGTTATGGAAACAGGGGATTGGGTCATCCTTCCGTATGACGAAGAAAACTGATTTCTTTTAAGGAGACGCAAAGCAATGGTCTACTTTATCGCAGATACGCATTTCGGGCATGAAAACGTGATCCGCTTCTGTGGCCGGCCCTTCTCCTGTGCGGCGGAGATGGACGAGGCACTGATTGAAAACTGGAATGGCCGGGTCCACCGCCAGGATACCGTCTATATTGTTGGGGATATGTTCCTGCACTCAGTCAACGTGGAACAGATTTTGAAGCGCCTCAAGGGAAGAAAGCGGCTGATTGCCGGCAATCACGACGGTTCCTGGATGGCGGCGCTGGACACCGCAAAATACTTTGAGAGCGTGGACCTGTTCCTCGAAATAAACGACGGAAAGCGGGCGGTCACGCTGTGCCACTACCCGCTGCTGAGCTGGAAGCATTCTGCGCGCAGCTACATGATCCATGGGCACATCCACAACGACAGGCGGGCCGATTTCTGGCCGCTGATCGCTGCCCGGGAGCGGGTGCTGAACGCAGGTGTGGACATCAACGGGTTTATGCCGGTCACATTTGAGGAGCTGATGGAGAACAATACGAGGTTCAAAGGGACAATATAGTTTGATGTTGAAGCTGTTTGCTGTGTGCCCGTCCGTCTCGCAAGAGCCTGCGGAAGAACGGGCCGGGACAGAGCCCGGCCCCTACAAAAACCCCAGGAACACGCTGCCGAATTGGGATTTTTAAAAACTGTTGAAATACCTGGATTTTTGTAGTATTATTTTTACATGTAAGTCAAAATAATTTTTGCTTTTACAGAAACGATCAACCCTTGCAGCCGTAGAGAATAGTTTAAAAAGCCCCTGAAATAAAAGAGTACGATTCTCGCATTCTGTTCCAGCGGGTTTTTATTGTATTGTCTTTCGCTTTTCGCAATTTGCCGCTATCATTTCTCAGTTTGCAGTCGTGCTCAGTTGACCGTTCAGTTTACGTATGCCCGATGTAACTTTTTGTAGCGCAAAAGGGAGGTAGACGACTCTTCGATGTTGTGGAGGTTGCCGTTCCCGAAACGAAAGGCAAGACGTTTGGGGCTTGGCGCAAAGAATTAGATAAAAACGTCAGTCACATTTTAGGCAGATATCTGGAAAAATTGGATGGCCTATAACCTTGCGGCACATAAAAGCAACTTGGAATCCTGTGAAAGGAGTCAAAATACCGATGGAACAGACCCTTACGGCTCTGCACCGGTTTTTGCAGACCCGCCCCGGCTTTGAGGCAGTGCTGATTGCCCCCACCCTATCCATGGGCCGCCAGCTCCTGGACGCCTGTGCCGCCCGCTTCGGCGGGGTCCTGGGCGTCCGGGTCCACACCCCGGACACCCTGGCCCTGGAGCTGTGCGGGGCGGACTGCCCGGGCGTTCTGTCCCGCGAGTCCGGAGCGCTGCTGGTCCTCTCTCTGCTCCGGGAGAACGGGACTTCCTGGCCTTTCTTCTCCGCCTCAGACGCGGACCGCGTGACCCTGTCTGCCGCCCGGGCGCTGTTGGACGACCTCCTGCTGCTGGAGCAGGAGGGGAAAGCCTTTCCGGCGGAGCAGGAGAATCCCCGCCTGGCAGGGCTGTCCGCGCTGCTGGCCGCCTACCGGGAGGCGAAAAAACGCCGGGGCCTTTGGGACCGGTACGACCTCTTTGCCGGCGCGGCGGAGCGCTTGAAGGAGAAGCCGCTGGCCGTTCCCGCAGCAATCTGCGCCAACGTCACCGGGGAGGGGATTGTCCAGGCATTCCTGAAGGAGCTGAACGCCGGGCTGCTGCCTGTCCCCTGCGCCTGGCAGGCGCCCCCGGTCCCGGCGCTGTTCCTGCCCCAGACTGTGGAGGCACCCGCCGCCCGCCTGCGCTTTGTCAAGGGCTACGGGCAGGAAAACGAGGCGCTGTTTCCCTTTTATGATCTGCTGGAGCGCCAAATCCCCTTTGGGCAGGCGGCCATCCTCTGTGCCGGGCGGGACACCCTGCCCCTGCTCCGGGAACAGGCCGCCCGGCTGGGCGTACCCCTGACCTTGGACGGCGGTATCCCCCTGGAGCGGGGGACGCTGGTGCCCCTGCTCCGGGGGCTGGTGTCCTGGTACAGTGGCGGCTGTCCGGTGGAGGGCCTGCCCGGCCTGATGGCGGGCGGGCTGGCTGTGCCCCACGGGGCGGGATTCTTGCGGCATCTGCGGAAATACCATGTGGGAGGGCAGCTCTCCCGCTATCTGGACTGCCTGGAGCGGACCAGACAGCCTGCCGGCGGCAGCCCGGAGGAGGCCCCGCCCCGCGGCCTCAGTGATTGGATCGTGTTCTGCGGGGAAATCAAAGCGCTTTTTGATGAGGCCACCACGGTGGAGGAGGGTCTGGCTCTGCTGCGGCCCTTCCTGCTGGCGCGGTATGTGAAGCGCCTGCCCCAGGTGCGGGGACCGGAGTATGCCGCGCTTCTCTCCTCCTTAGAGAGCCTGGCGGGGCATGTCCCAGGCGGGAGCTTTTGCGCGCTCCTCCCGGAGCTGCTGGACGCCTCCGCCCGGACTCCCTGGCTGTCCGCCGCCCCCCGGGACGGGGCGGTCCACGCCGCCCCCCTGTCCAGGGGCGCTTTCCTGGGCCGGCCCCACACCTATATCCTGGGCCTGGGCCGGGACGCTCTCACCGCCCCAGGCCGGGAGTCCCCCCTGCTGCGGGACGAGGAGCGGGCGGCCCTGGGCTTTCCGCCCTCCGACTCCGGGGCGGAGCTGCCGGCGTACCACCTGGGCGCCGTCCTGGCCGCCGCCGGGGGAGAGGTCACCCTGTCCTACAGCTGCTTCGATACGGAGAAAATGCTTGCCGCGCCTCCCGCGCCCGACTATGAAAAGCTGCGGGGGACGGCCGAACCCATCTTCTTCGGCTATCACCGGCCGGTGTCCCTCACCGGGGCGGACCGCTGGCTGGAGGGACACGGAAGCCCCGCTCCGGTGATTGCGGCGGCGGGGACGGCGGAGCTTCCGGAGGATTTTGTCTTCTCGGCCTCCTCCCTGGAGCTGGCGATGAAGTGCCCCCGGCGCTTCTATTTCCAATATATCCTCAAAATCCCCCAGGTGGAGAAGACCGGCCTCTCCAAGCGAAGCTGGCTGCCCTCCAATGCATTTGGCTCCCTGGTGCATGAGACCCTGGAGGACTATTTTAACCGCCTGATCCGGGAGCGGGAGGAACCGGATTTTGACTCCGTCTGGAATTTGCATCTGAAGGATTATGAACAGGGCTGGCCCTGTGCCGACCCGGCCCTCCGGGAGCGGGAGACCCTGCGGGCCAGGGGCTGCGTCCAAAGTGCCGTGGAGTATTTCCGTCAGGCGCAGAAGCCGAAAGGCCATGTTCCCCTGGCCACTGAGCTGGCCTTTGGCCGGGGGCAGGAGAAGTTTACCCTTGCGCTGGACGGGGAGCTCTCCTTTCCCTTCTCCGGTTCCATCGACCGGCTGGACCAGCTGCCCAACGGCGGGGGGCTGGAGATTCTGGACTACAAGACCGGGAGGATAGAGACCTTTGACCGGGAGTCCGACAGCAAGCTGCAGTACTATCTCTACGCCAGGACCGCCGGGCAGCTGGGACTGGGGCAGGTGAAGCGGGCGGTCTATCTCTTTTTGACCCCTGCCGGTGTCCGGCCCGTGTCCTGTAGCGACCCCGGCGAGGATACCGAGCGTCTGGACCGGGTGAAATCCCTGATCGCGCTCCTGCGCGGGGGCGAGGCCGCAAACTTTGCCCAGCCCACCTGGCAGGGCAAGGTGCCTGTGTGCGATAAAGATGACAGGGACCGGCAAAACCATTTGAAAGCTTGCGCCAACTACTGCCCCTACGCGGCGCTCTGTCAGGAGGTGAGACCATGAACGCAGCCGAGCAAGCCCTCCGGAATCGTCTGGAGACAGCCGATTTTCAGTGCAGCTTTCTGGTGGAGGCCGGGGCCGGGGCCGGGAAATCCCACACCATCTGCCAGCGCATTCTCCACCAGCTCCAGGGAGGTCGGGCTCCCGAAACCATCGCCGCCATCACTTTTACGGAGAAGGCCGCTCTAGAGCTCCAGGAGAAGCTGGACAGGCAGGCCCTGGACTACGACAAAAATCATGGAACCAGCCTGGCGGCGCTGACGGCCAAGGTCCACATCTCCACCATCCACAGCTTCTGCCAGACGGCCCTGGGACTGTTCCCTCTGGAGACCGGGGGAGAGCTCCAGGTCCTCCCGGACGAGAGCGGCCGGGCGCGGGACTTCTTCCGGGCCTGGACCGCCCGGGACGAGAGCGGGGCCGTGTCCGTCTTCGAGGTTTTCGGCGGCTCTGTCCGGAGCCTGGAGGACACCTTCCTTGCAATGGCGGCGGAGGGCCATGTGCCCGCCCTCCCCAGTGCGGCGGAGGTTCAGGCCCGTCAGTCGGCGCTGGACCGCTTGACGGACAGGGCGCACAAGGAACTGCAAAAGCACCTGCTGCCCCACAGCGGTCTTTTTGCCGCCCTGACAGAGGAACTGCGTCAAGCGGCGCAGGCCGCATCCCTCACGCCGGAGCTGTCCGCCGCCCTGCGGCGGATTTTGAAAGCGGCCTGGAAAAAACCGTCCTCCCGGCCCAAACGGCTGAGGACCCTCTTTTTTGCCGGGGATTCCTCCGTCAGCGCTTGGCTGGAAGAATATATCGAGGCCAGCAAAAAGTCCAGTCAAAAGACGGACCCCAAGCGTTTGGGGAAGGTTCCGCCCATCTTCGCCGCCGTGGACGCCTTCCAGGCCGGGCTGGACAAGGCCAATCCCGACCGGTCTCTGGTTGAGGAGATTGTCCAGGCGGAGATGCCGCTGGGCTACGACCTGGCGCTGAACATCCTGGCCCCCGCCCTGGAGGCGTATGTTTCAGAGCGGGACCGGGCGGGCCTTGTGACCTTCTCCGGCCTGCTCACCCGGACCCGGGACCTGGTGCGGGACAACCCCGCCGCCCGGGCGCTGCTCCACCGGCGGTATCAGGTGTTCTACGTGGACGAGTTTCAGGATACCGACCCGGTTCAGGCGGAGCTGCTGTTCCTCATCACCGACCGGGGCGGGACAGAGACGGACTGGAGGCGCTGCCATCCCACGCCGGGGAGCCTCTTTCTGGTGGGGGACCCAAAGCAGGCTATCTACCGCTTCCGGGGGGCGGACCTGGGCGTGTACAAGCAGGTCAAGGACCTGTTTACCAACCCTCAGTCTCCCGTCGGGGAGGTGGTGTACCTCCGGGCCAACTTCCGCAGCGCCCACGAGATATGCTCCTTCGTGGATCAGGTCTTCGCTCCCAGAGATGAAGACGGGAGCATCCTCTCCCTTGCGGAGCAGGCAAAGAACCGGAACAGCAGGGCGGTGACCGGGTTTTTGGACGACGGGGCCTATCAGGCCCCATATGTCCCCATGGAGGCCCAGCGGAAGAGCCAGGGGGCCGTATTCTCCTACCCTGCCCGGCTTTCGGGGAACGGTCCGGACGACGCGGACCGGGTGGCCCGGTTCATCCGGCACTCCACAGCGGGGGGATTTGCCCTCCCGGACCGGGATGGAAACCCCGTTCCTGTCCGGTACGGGGATTTCCTGATCCTCACCTGGAGGAAGAGCTCCGCCGGGCGGTATCTGGACGCCCTGTCCCGGCTGGGCGTCCCCGTGTCCTTCGGCGGCAGCCGGTCTCGGGCGGGGAACTGCCAAATGAAGCGGCTGACGGCGTGGCTGCAATGGCTGTTGGAGCCGGGGGACGAGATTGCCCTGCTGTCGGCACTGCGGGACTGCTTTGGCCTTGAGGACTTTGAATCCGTCCGGCAGCTGGAGGCCGCGTCGCAGTGCTCCCTGACGGTGCTGGCGAGCTGGAAGGAGAAACGGGACAAGGTGACCAGTCCCGCGCTGAAGCCCCTTCTGGACGCCCTGGCGGACATGAACGCCGTTCTGACGGACTGCCTCGCCCTGCCCCCCATGGCCTTTTTGGAGAAGCTGGCAGAGGAGCGGCTGTTCCGGGAAGGGGATGCCTCTGACCTCCGGGAGCGCGCGCAGCAGTACGGCGACATGCGTCTGTTTTTCAGCCAGCTCCGTCAGTACCCGGCGGGGGATTTTCCCGCCCTGGCCCAGGCCGCTCTGACCCTGTGCCAGGACCCTCTGGAGCGGGAGCTGCCCCTCGCCCCGCTGCCGGACGCCGTACGGGTGATGAACCTCCACAAGGCCAAGGGCCTGGAGGGGAAGATCGTCATTCTGACTGCGGATACCCGGGCAAGCCTGCCGCCCCAAAAGGCCCTGGGCGTCTATCCCGTCGTCCGGAGCAACAGTTTTGGGACCGGCACCCTGCTTTACGCCCCCGAGGATTGGAGCAAAAAGGCGGGGCAGGAGGAGGCATGTCTGGCAGCGGAGCGGGTACGGCTTGACTATGTGGCCGCCACCCGGGCGGAGCAGCTGCTGCTGATTGCCGGGGATCAGGCTGGCAGGAATGACAAAGCCTGCTGGCAGGCTATGGCGGACAAGGCCCCTTCCGTCTCCGCCCAAGACCCGCAGTGGAGAGACTTTTTTGCGCCCCTGTTGGACTCCAACGGGACAGCTCCGCCGGTGCCCGCTCCCACTGCGGGCTCTGCGCCTCAGGACCTGACGGCCAGCCGGGAGAGCCGAATCCAAACGCAGAGCGCTCCCGCCTCCCTCCATGCCAGCCCCAGCACCCTGGACAAATCCCATACCCGCCGCCCCCTGGACCCGGAGGACCCGCCGGAGGATTCCCCGGTTCCGGAGGAGGCACCGGAGGAGCTTGAAACACCGGAGCGGGAAGAAAACACCCCTCACGGAGCGGACTGGGGCACCGCCGTCCACCGGCTTCTGGAGCTGTGCGTATCCCAAGAGGCGTGGGACGAAGCAGCGGCCCGGCCCCTCGTTGCCCAGGCCCTGCGGGATACCGTCCCGCCCCTCTCCCACATGACCGGGACACAAAAAAAGCTGCTCTTTGGCAACAGCCTGCCTGAGAGCGATGAGGCGGGCGCTGAACGCCTTGCCGGGCAACTGGAAAAGGCGGTCTCCTTCTGGTTCGACGAAAATTCCCCCCTCCGCCGCCTGGCCGGAGAGGGGACCTGTTACTGTGAGCTCCCCTTCCGCCTGACGCTGTCCCGGGAGGACGAGAGCTGGCGCTTTCTCCGGGACCGGATGGACTGCCAAGAGGACTTTGGGGGGAGCATCAGCGTCTCCGGTATCCTGGACCTGGCCATCCTCACGGAGGAGGGCTGGCACATCGTGGACTACAAGACCGACCGGCTCCGCCCCGGGGAGGAGGTTGCGGCCTACTGCCGCCGCCTGGCCGGGGAGTACGAGGCCCAGTTGAACGCCTATATCCGGATTCTCTCCAAGCTGTCCGGGAAGACGGTCCTGGACGCCCGGCTGTGCGCCATCCCCCTGGGGGGCGAGTGGATTCCGGTTTCTAAGAGCCTGTAGCGGTTCAAAAACCCGGCAGAGGGCGCTGAAAGGGCCTGTAAACAAACGGACCGCCGCCTGAAATGGGCAGCGGTCCGTTTGTTAGAACAGGTCACTGTGAGAGCCGGTACGAATCAGCTTTAAAATCAATGTCTCTTCCATGATTTTGTAGACAAGCAGCCAGTCCGGTTGAATGTGACACTCCCACATCCCTTTGTAGTTCCTCGAATTTTCCAGCGGATGATTACGATATATTTTGGGCAGAGGCTTTTGACTGCACAGGAGCAGGATTACTTTTTCCAATTTTTTAGGATCGAAGCCCCGCTTGACAGCCAGCTTATAATCTTTTTTAAACTGTCCAGTAAATTCGGGCCTAAGCATCCAGCGCCTCCATCAATTCGGCAACGCTGTTGAAGGGCCCATAAATGTCCTGGTCATGCTCCGCCTCGTCCATGGCTTTGTAAGTGACTTCATTAGGTTCGTCTATCTTCAACTCAAAAGGAAGCCCCCGGTGCCGCAGCGCCTGGCGGTAAAAAATTCCTGTGGCGGTGCTCAGGTCCATTCCCAATTCTTTGAACAGGGCAGTGGCCTGTGCCTTTAGCTCGGGCTCCACCCTGAGCGTCATGTTGACCTTGTTTGCCATTAAGATACTCCCCTTCATCGTTTGTGCCTCTATTATATGCAAAATTGCTTTGCTTTGCAAGTGTTTTGCACATATAAATTTTGACGGTAGGATTGCCCGGTGGAATGAACTGGAAAAAACGATAAAAAGGCAGCCGCACTCTGCGGTCAAATGATAGAGTGCGGCGATATCTATCAGGAATAGACGTAATTGTCAATCACTTTCTTGATATTACCTGGAAGCTTTTTCTGTTTATAGATACCATAGCCCGATGTAAGAGCAAGAGGCCATAAAATAAACATTGCTGTTGCCATAATCGCTGCTTTATCACCCCATTTTGCTTCGCCGAGTTCAACTGTTACAGAATTTCCGTTTTCTATAAAACGAACTGTCAAGGCTTTATCCATGCCGATAAATTGCTTAATGCCACCATTTTTTGCTCTGGCTTGAATAGCGGTCATATTTGCAGAACCGCCGCTAATGGTTTGAGTTTCCATATTTTCAACAACAGAAAGGTATTGGCGGGTAGCATCCATCATGCCTTGCACTGATTTTCCAACAGGTAGTGTATACATAAACTGTTGATTTGCCATTTCGTTCTCTCCTTTTGGTTATGATTTGAGTGTTTTTCATTTATGAGTCGAATTTGGAGATCATTTAGGTGTACTGCCCCCTTTTATTTGTTTTCCCTAGTCCCCAGGGGTAAGAATACCCCTGGGAGCTGGGCAAAACAAAAACACTGCGCAGTTAAGCCTGCACAGTGTGAGAAGCATATTCCACCTAACAAAAAATGGCAGGAACAAATACGCCAAAGGCACTCTTGCCAACAAGAGTGAAATGTCGTATAATATCCCATGCGGAAGCGGTTTGAGGCCGTTGTATAGGTGGTGTTCGCACCTGTGCAGGCTTGCGGGTGCGCCAACACCCGTAAGCCGCCGCATTTTTGTTTTCCTGTCGATTATATCACGGGATTTGCAGTAGTGCAAGAGAAACGGCGAAAAAATACAGGCTGGAAGGGGAAGTCCTTCCAGCCTGACGCTGTTAATGCAAGAAAAACCACGCCAAAACCGCAACTGCGGCCAGCCCCAGGATGATCCAGGGCGCGGCGCTTTTTTTCTTCTCCTGGGGGGCGCTGCGGGTGACGTAAAAGCTCATATCTTCCTTTCGCTTGTCGGTCTGCTGAGGGGCGGTGTCCTTCTGCTTCTCCAGGTCCTGAATCAGGCGGAGATGCGGGTCCAGGGTGGCGCCGCAGTAGGTGCAGAAGGTGCGCGCGTCCTCGTTCATGCGCAGGCATTCGGGGCAGCGTTTTGACATGATTACACTCCTTTTCCGCAAGATGATATCGCTCAAATGAGCTGCTTCCTGAAAAATTCCAGGGCGTTTTTCCATAGAATGCCCTCTGCCAGCGCAGGGGAGAGCCCCCGGCCCAGGAAGTACCGGTACAGCCCGGCGAATTTTTCGGGGCAGTCCAGGCCGGGGGGAACGTCGGTGCCGTCAGCGTCGGAGCCCAGGGCCAGGCAGTGCTCCGCCCCCAGCTCCAGAAAGCGCTCCACATGGCGCCACAGGTCGTCCAGGACGGCGGGGCGGTCCCCGGTGCGGAGGAAGTCCTGGGAGTAGTTCAGCCCGATGAGGCAGTCCCGGCGGACCATCTCGGTGATTTGCCCGTCGGTGAGGTTGCGCCGGTGCCCGCAGACAGACCGGGCGTTGGAGTGGCTGGCCGCGAAGGGCTTTTGGGCCACGGACAGGAAGCCGTCAAAGCCCCGGTCGTTGAGGTGTGATATGTCAGCGATAATCCCCGCCCGCTCCAGCTCCCGGACGGCCTCCCGCCCGAAGGGGGACAGGCCATGGTCCGTCACGTTCCCGGAACCCAGCTCATTTTCCCCGTTCCAGGTGAGGGTCATCATCCGCACGCCGTCTTGGGCCAGGGTCTCCACCCGGTCCAGCCGGCCCGCCAGGGCGGAGCCGTTCTCCACCGTGAGGATGGCGGCGGTCTTGCCCATGGCCCAGGCGGATTCGATGTCCCCGGCGGTGCGGCAGGGGAGGACTTTTTCAGACAGCGCCTCCATCTGCCGGCGGAAATTGCGCTGATGGAGGTCGTAGTAGGCCACGGCCTCCTCCTGCGTCAGGCCGTCGGGGACGAAGATGGCGCAGCACTGGCACCAGCGGACCTCCTCCGGGAGGGCGGACAGGGAGAAGTGCCGGCCGGGGAGGTCCAGGGTGTTGGTGCTTTGTATCTGCTCTGCCAGAGCAGCAGCGGCCTCTCCCCGCCGGGCGGGGTCGTGGAGGGCCTCCATCAGCGTTCGGGTGTCGGGCGTCAGGGCGGCGAGGGTGTCGCAGTGCAGGTCAATCAGGGCGTAGGGATACATAGGAGAGCTCCTTTCAAAAACGGACTGTAGCCAAGCTTATGTGGGTTTGCTGTGTTCCAGACCATACTGGAAAAAGCACATGTCGAGCAGCTTCATGGGAGGGTATTTTATCCCCTGGCCGGAGCACTTGGCCCGCAGAGGCTCCAGCCGCTCCCACTGGACCGCATAAAACCGGCCCAGCTGCCGCAGAGACTGACTGCCGAATGTGGGGGAGGCGGCCCTGGTTTCACGCAGCGCCCAGCGGAGATAGCGGTCGTAAGCGGGGGTGCAGCCCACCGTCCCCAGCATGATTTTGGTCAGCAGCGTGTCGGAGGGCGTTTTATGAATTGTATCCTGATAAAGCCGGCGCAGCGCGGCAGCCAGCTCCATGGCCGGCTCCGCGAAAGCTCCGTCCATCAAGTCCCGGCGGGACAGGGACCAGAGAGGGCCCCATCGCGCCTCCATCAGCAGCCGGACCGCCGGAATGTGGACCTTGTAATCCTTTTGCAGCAGAAAGGCCCCTCCCCGAAGCATTCCCCAGCTGGCCAGATACCAGGCCAAATGGAGGGACAGATAGTCCAGCGCGTCCGGTGAGCTGGCCCCCTGATGGGCCTGAAAAGCCCCGTAACAGTGCTCCCAGGAGCGGTACCGGCTGTTAGGGTCAGACAACAGGTCCTGATGGAAATGACTGGCCGACAGCACAAGGGGCAGCATATCCACGGTTTCCGCCAGGGCGGCGTGGGTGCGGCAGTAACGGTCATAGTCCTGCCGGTCTTTGGCTCTCTTGGCGGGCCGGGCCAAATAGTCGTCAGCCTGCTTGGGCTGATGGGAAAACACAACAGTCTGCTGTTCCAAGTCGTACTGGTCTGCGATATAGCCGGCCAGCAGCCAGCCGTAGCCCAACGATGTCTCGGATGAGTTGCTCCAACAGGCGGGCCAGCGGTAGGCGGAGGCGGGTAAGCCGCACAGGGCTTCCAACTCCGCGAAGGTCATGGCGACCTGTTCCTGGCCGCTGTTGGCCAGGTATTGGGTCAAAGCGGAATATTTATCCCCTTTTGGCACCGGACCGCCCCCTTACGGCTTTTTCATGGTCAGGGAGATGCGCTTTTTCTTCTCGTTCACCTCCACTACCCACACGGTGACCACATCCCCCACGCTGAGCAGCTCGGAGGGGTGTTTTACCCGGCGGGGCAGCTTGGAGATGTGGACCAGCCCGTCCTGGTGGACGCCGATGTCCACGAATACGCCAAAGTCGATGACGTTCCGGACGGTGCCCTGGAGCTCCATGCCCGGCTTTAAGTCCTTGGCCTCCATCACGTCGGTGCGGAGGATGGGGGGCGGCAGCTCGTCACGGGGGTCCCGGCCGGGCTTGGACAGCTCCTTCACGATGTCGGCCAGGGTGGGCGCCCCCGCTCCGCAGACCTGAGACAGGGCTTCGTAGCCCGTGGCCTCCGCCTTGGCTTTTAAACCGGCGATGTTTCCTGCCTTCACGTCCTCCAGGGTGTACCCGCAGGCGGCCAGCAGCTTTTCCGCCGCGCCGTAGCTCTCCGGGTGGACGCCGGTGTTGTCCAGCACGCTTTTGCTCTCGGGCACCCGGATAAAGCCTGCGCACTGCTCAAAGGCCTTGGGCCCCAGCTTGGGCACCTTGAGCAGCTGCTTCCGGGCGGTAAAGGCGCCGTTCTCCTCCCGGTATTTCACCACATTCTTGGCGGTGGCGGCGGTGAGGCCGCTCACCCGCTGGAGCAGGGAGGGGGAGGCGGTGTTGGCATCCACCCCCACGGCGTTGACGCAGTCCTCCACCACCCCGTCCAGGGTCTCGCCCAGCCGGGCCTGGGGCATGTCGTGCTGGTACTGGCCCACGCCGATGGCCTTGGGGTCGATTTTCACCAGCTCGGCCAGGGGGTCCTGGAGCCGCCGGGCGATGGACACGGCGCTTCTCAGGTTTACGTCGAACTGGGGGAACTCCTCGGCGGCCAGCTTGGAGGCGGAGTAGACCGATGCCCCCGCCTCGCTGACGATCATGTAGGACACCCCGCCGCCAATTTTTTTGATGAGCTCCACCGTCATCTGCTCCGTCTCCCGGCTGGCGGTGCCGTTGCCGATGGCGATATGCTCCACGCCGTACTTTTTGATAAGGGCCGATAGAGCGGCAATGCATTCCGCCTTTTTCCGGTCCCCGTGGGTGGGATAGACCACGGTGGTGTCCAGCACCTTGCCGGTGGGGTCCACCACCGCCACCTTACAGCCCATGCGGTAGCCCGGGTCAAGGCCCATGGTCACCCGGCCCTTGACGGGGGGCTGCATCAGCAGAGGCTTCAGGTTCAGGGCGAACATGTGGATGGCCCCCTCGTTGGCCTGGTCGGTGAGGGTGTTCCGAATCTCCCGCTCCATAGAGGGCTGGATGAGGCGGTCGTAGGCGTCATCCGCCGCCGCCCGGACGAAGTCCATCGCCGCCCGGTTGGGGACGGTCATCCGCCGTACGGCGATATGGGCGGTCTCCGGGTCCAGCTCCACGGACACTTTCAAGATGTCCTCCCGCTCCCCCCGGTTGACGGCCAGCACCTGATAGCCCTGAACCCGGTTCACCGGCTGCTTGAAGTCGTAGTACAGCCGGTAGACGGTATCCTCCGGCTCCTTGTCGGCGGCCTTGGACACCAGCATGGCCCGCCGCAGATAGAGGGTCCGCAGCTCCTTGCGGATGTCGGCGTCGTCGGAAATGATCTCGGCGATGATGTCGCTGGCCCCCTGGAGGGCGACCTCCACCGTCTCCACACCCTTCTCGGGGTCGATGTAGTCCTGGGCGGCCTGCTCCATGTCCACAGCGGGGCCGCAGGCAAAGGCCAGGGCGGCCAGGGGCTCCAGCCCCTTTTCCCGGGCAATGGTGGCCCGGGTGCGCCGCTTCTGCTTGTAGGGGCGGTACAGGTCCTCCACCTCTGCCAGGGTGGCGGCTGTGTCGATGGCGGCAGAGAGCTCCTCTGTCAGCTTGCCCTGGTTCTCAATGGAGGTCTTTACCTCGGTTTTCCGGGCGTCCAGGTTGCGCAGGTACTGGAGGCGGTCGGCCAGCTGGCGGAGCAGCTGGTCGTCCATGGAGCCGTGGAGCTCCTTGCGGTAGCGGGCGATAAAGGGGATGGTGGCCCCCTCGTCGATGAGGGAGACCACGTTGTTGACGTGTTCTTCGGTGCGGCCCAACTCCCGGGCCAGGGCTTGGATGATCGTGTCCATAGTTTGTCTCCTTGGTCGTATAGAGTCAGGGAACAGTTTACCGCAATTTTTGGAAAAAGTCCAGTTGGCTTTTTGTCAAAGCTGTGGTATGATATCTCCGCCCCAGGTGCCCGGATGGGAAAATCCAGGAGAATAGGGAAGAAATACACGGTCCCGCCGCTGTGAGGGGGGAGCCGGGCCTCAAGACGCCACTGGGAAACCGGGAAGGCGAGGCCGGGCGGTGAGCCTCAAGTCAGAAGACCTGCCTGGGGAAATATACTGACGCCGCGAGAGACGGCGAGGAGGTACGTATGAAAGGAAACAGAAAAACACTGCTTGCCGTGGCCGCCCTGGCGGTGGCTGCGGCCCTGATGCTGGGCATCTGGTACTTCACCAGGCCCCAGCCCCAGGAGGGAGCCAAGACGGTAGTGGTGGAGGTGGTCCACGGGGATCAGAGCACCAGGGAGTTTACATACCACACCGATTTGGAGTACCTGGGGGAGCTGCTGCTGGCCGAACAGCTGGCGGAGGGGGAGGACAGCGCCTATGGCCTGTTCATCACCGCCGTGGACGGCGAGGCCGCCCAGGACAGCCTGCACCAGTGGTGGTGCATCACCAAGGGGGGCGGCCGGGTGGACACCGGGGCGGATACCACCCCCATCAACCACGGAGACCACTTTGAGCTGACCCTGTCCACCTACTGACGGCTATGGACAGGAACAGCCTGCGGACGGCCAGCCGCCGGGTGGTGCTGTGCGCTCTGCTGGCGGCGGTGACGGTGGCGCTCCAGGTGGCTATGTCCCCCCTGCCCAACATTGAGCCGGTGTCTCTGCTGGTGCTGGTATACGCCCTGGTCTTTGGACGGGATGTGTTCTACATCATTGTTACCTTTGTCCTGCTGGAGGGGCTGGTTTTCGGCTTCCACCTGTGGTGGGTGAGCTACCTGTATGTCTGGCCCCTGTGGGGGCTGGCGGTGCTGCTCCTTGGGCGGGGCAGGGAGAACGGGCCGCTGCTGTGGGCCGCGGCCAGCGGGGCCTTCGGACTGTCCTTCGGGGCGCTGTGCGCCCTGCCCTATCTGGCGGGAGGGCCCTGGGCGGCTTTCTCCTACTGGGCGGCGGGCATCCCCTTCGACCTGCTCCACTGCGGGGGGAACTTTGTTTTGACGCTGCTTTTGATGCGGCCCCTGTGCCGGGCGCTGGAGGCGGCCCGGCACAGTATCGGGGGATAAACGTGACCAAAAATGGGGCGCAGCGTGGTCTGCACCCCATTTTTTCAGGAAGAAATCGTCAAAAACTACAACTTAAGGAAAAAGTTGAAAAATATTTTAAAGAAAATAACGGATATCCTCTTGACAAACCGGCAGGATGGGTTTACAATAACGACATCAGCGGGGCACTGTATCCGTTAACAGTCTGCCGCTGACACAACGATTTTGCCGGAAAAGAGGTGGGCACAGATGCGACAGCGTTATGTAACCCAGGGAGCTCTCTTACTCTGCAAGCGATTGGGGCATACTGTGCGCGTCTCTGCGGCCTGATGGGCCGTACCTCAGCGGTTACACAGCATTACCTCCATCGTTTGCATGGCAGACGGTGGTATTTTTATACCCATTTTTCAGCAGTAACAGAAAGGAGATGACAGTTATGACAATGCCTAAGCGTGAGGTCAACACTATTTGGTCCAAGGTCCGCAGTGATGTGGATGTTGACGACCTGATCTTCAACTATGAAGCTTATCATACCGATGAGGATGACACTTGCAGCGACCGTTGAGGGCCGCTTGTGACCAGCGGAAGGCTGACTGAGAGGGGAAAACACCGCGGCAGGGTCCGCGGTGTTTTTTTGCACAAGAAAGCGCAGAAAAAAGGCCAGAATATTCCGCTGGAGGGACTTGCTTTCTTGAAGGTTTTATACTAAAATAAATGGCAAGCGACTAAAACGTCCGCCCTCAGGGGCAAATTACCCCCGACAGTTTGCGACCGGGAGCAATATGGAGGTTAAAAACATTATGAGCAAGACCAGAAAAGTAGGCTTTACCGAAACCGTCCTGCGCGACGCCAACCAGTCCCTTATCGCCACCCGCCTGCCCTACAGTAAGTTCGAGCCCATCCTGGAGACCATGGACAAGGCCGGCTACTACTCCGCCGAGGTGTGGGGCGGCGCCACCTTCGATGTCTGCCTGCGCTATCTCCAGGAGGACCCCTGGGAGCGGCTGCGGAAAATCCGGGCCAAGATGCCCAACACCAAGCTCCAGATGCTGCTCCGGGGCCAGAACATCCTGGGCTATAAGCACTACCCCGACGACGTGGTGCGCAAGTTCGTGGAGCACTCCGTGAAGAACGGCATCGATATCATCCGCATCTTCGACGCCCTGAATGACGCCCGCAACTTGGAGGTTGCCATCGACGAGACCGTCAAGCAGGGAGCCCACGCCTCGGGCACCATCTGCTTCACCACCAGCCCGGTCCACACCCTGGAGAAGAACGTCCAGATGGTGAAGGACCTGCAAAAGATGGGCGTCAAGTCCATCTGCATCAAGGACATGGCCGGCATCATGGGTCCCAAGGAGTCCTACGACTTGGTGTCCGCCATCAAGGACGCCGTTCCCGAGCTGCCCGTGGTTATCCACACCCACTGCACCACCGGCCTGGCCTTCATGACCTGCCTGAAGGGCGTTGAGGCGGGCGCCGATGTCATCGACACCGCCATCTCCCCCATGTCCGGCGGCACCGCACAGCCCGCCACCGAGACCCTGGCCTACGCCCTGCGGTCCTTCGGCTATGAGGTGGACCTGGACGACAAGGTGCTTATCGAAATGGCCGACTTCTTCAAGGGCGTTCGGGCCGACTTCATCAAGGACGGCACCCTGGACCCCATCTCCATGGCTACCGACACCCAGTGCCTGAACTACCAGATTCCCGGTGGGATGCTGTCCAACCTGATCTCCCAGCTGAAGATGATGAACGCCATCGACAAGCTGGACCAGGCCCTGGCCGAGACCCCCAAGGTCCGGGCCGACCTGGGCTATCCCCCCCTGGTTACCCCCACCAGCCAGATGGTGGGCTCCCAGGCTGTGCAGAACGTGCTGGCCGGCGAGCGGTACAAGGTGGTGGGCAAGGAGATCAAGGCCTACTGCCGGGGCGAGTACGGCCGTACTCCCGCCCCCATCGACCCCGATATCCAGAAGAAGATTTTGGGCAACACCCCCGTGGTGGAGGGCCGCTTTGCCGACTCCCTGGCCCCCGAGTTTGAGAAGACCAAGAAGGAGCTGGGCGCCACCGCCAAGAGCGACGAGGACGTGCTGAGCTATATTGCGTTCCCCCAGGTGGCCATGGCCTTCTTCAAGGACCGGGAGGCCGGCTTCCCCAAGAAGGAGGAGCCCAAGAAGGATGCCGCTGCTCCGGCGGCGCCCAAGGCGTCCGACCTGCCCCCGATGCCCGCCTGGCAGGGCCATGTCTACTACGCCAACGTGCCCGCCTCCGTGTCCAACGGGGTAACCGCCCGGCCCATCCAGCCCTTTGCCGCCAGCTATCAGCCCCCCCACCTGGTGCTGGCCCCCAAGGACACCTGCCCCGGTACCTATACCATCACCATCGACGGCAAGCCTTATCAGATCTCGGTAGCCGCTGCTGACGGCCCCGCCCCCGCCGCTGCCGCACCTGTGGCCGCCGCCCCGGCTCCCGCTGTTCCTGTAGCTGCCCCTGCGGCTCCCGCGCCCGCCCCGGCCCCTGCGCCTGTCCCCGCCGCCGCGCCTGCGCCCGCTGCCCCCGCTGCCGGTGAGACCCCCGTCCCCAGCCCCATGCCCGGCAATGTGTTTAAGGTGGAGTGCAAGCCCGGCCAGGCCGTGAAGGCCGGCGATGTGCTGGTGATTCTGGAGGCCATGAAGATGGAGATTGAAGTGACCGCCCCCGTGGACGGCACCGTCAAGTCCGTGGCCGCCGCTGTGGGCACCGCCGTCAATACCGACGACCTGCTGGTGACCCTGGGTTAACCCTTGAATAGATTCAAGTCCCCGGTGAAAACCGGGGACTTATTTTGTGTTTGGGATTGTTTTTCGTCACAACAGCGTGTATAATGTAAACTAGCAAGATGTTGACCGCACATAAGGAGGAATATTATGGAAAAGCTGCTGGAGCTGCTGGAGCAGGACTGTACCATGCCGGTATCGGCGCTGGCCGCCGCTGCGGGGGTCCCGGAGGACGAGGCCAAAGCCGCCATTAAAAGATATGAGGATGACCGGACCATTCTGGGCTACCAGGCCATCATCGACTGGGACCGGGTGCGCAAGGAAAATGTGACCGCCCTCATTGAGGTCAACGTCACCCCCCAGTCCATCGACGGCTTCGACCGCATCGCCGAGCGCATCTACCAGTACGACGAGGTGGAGAGCATGTACCTGATGAGCGGCTCCTTTGACCTGACCGTCATCATCTCGGGCCGCACCCTGCGGGAGGTGGCCCAGTTTGTGGGCGAGCGGCTGGCCCCCATCCAGGGTGTCACCGGTACGGCCACCCACTTTATCCTGAAAAAATACAAAGAAAAGCATCTGGTGTTCCGTCCCCAGGACCCGGAGGAAAGGGAGTATATCTTCGTATGAATTACGACAGCATCCTCAACCAAAAGATTCAAAACATCAAGCCCTCCGGGATCCGGAAGTTCTTTGACATCCTGGAGGAGATGACCGACGCCATCTCTCTGGGAATCGGCGAACCCGACTTTGTCACCCCCTGGCACATCCGGGACGCGGGCATCTATTCCCTGGAGCGGGGCCACACCAAGTACACCTCCAACGCCGGCATGCTCCAGCTGCGGCGGGAGATTTCCGCCTACCTCAACCGCCGCTTTGACCTGCAATACGACTATGCCGGAGAGATTCTGGTCACGGTTGGCGGCAGCGAGGCCATCGACCTGGCCCTGCGGGTGCTGGTCAATCCGGGGGACGAGGTCATCGTCCCCACCCCCTCTTTCGTGTGCTACGGGCCCCTGGCCGAGATGGCGGGAGGCGTGCCAAAGTACCTGGAGCTGAAAGCGGAGAACCAGTTCCGCCTCACCCCTGAGGAGCTGAAGGCGGCCATTACCGACAAGACCAAGGTGCTGGTGCTGCCCTTCCCCTCCAACCCCACTGGGGGAACCATGGACCGCAAGGACCTGGAGGCCATTGCCCAGGTGCTGAAGGGCACCGATATTATGGTCCTCTCCGACGAGATCTACGCCGAACTGACCTACGGCCGGCGCCACGTCTCCCCGGCTAATCTCACCGATCTCTATGACCGTACCATCGTGGTCAATGGCTTCTCCAAGAGCCACGCCATGACGGGCTGGCGGATGGGCTATGTCTGTGCCCCCAAGCCCATCATCGGGGCCATGACCAAGCTGCACCAGTTCGGCATCATGTCCGCCCCCACCACCAGCCAGTACGCCGCCGTGGAGGCCATGCGCAGCGGGGACGGGGATATCGAGCACATGCGGGAGGAGTACGACTGCCGCCGGCGGTATCTGGTGGAGAACCTGAACCGCATCGGCCTGAGCTGCTTTGAGCCCAAGGGGGCCTTCTATGTGTTTCCGGATATCCGCTCCACCGGGCTGAGCAGCGAGGAGTTCTGCGAGCGGTTCCTGCTGGAGGAGAAGGTGGCCGTGATCCCCGGCTCCGCCTTCGGACCGGGGGGCGAGGGCTTTGTCCGGGCTTGCTACGCCGCCTCCATGAAGGACATCGCCGAGGCAGTGGCCCGGATGGACAATTTCCTCACCAATTTGAGAAGAAAACAGGGGAGAGAGGGGTAAATACCCCCATATGTGGGACCCGCCCCCCTGGGCGGGTCATCAAAAGGAACCATAGAAATGGTCCGCCGAGGGCGGCGGGCCCCACAGAAAGGATAGAGCGTTATGAACATTGTGTGTTTGGATATGGAGGGTGTCCTGGTCCCCGAAATCTGGATCGCCTTTTCCGAGGCCAGCGGCATCCCAGAGCTGCGGCGTACCACCCGTGACGAGCCCGACTACGACAAGCTGATGACCTGGCGGCTGGGCATCCTCAAGGAGCATGGGCTGGGACTGCGGGAGATTCAGGATACCATCGCCAAAATCGACCCCCTGCCCGGAGCCAAAGCGTTTTTAGACAAGCTGAGGGCCGAGACCCAGGTGGTCATCCTCAGCGACACCTTTGAGCAGTTCGCCAAGCCCCTGATGGAGAAGCTGAACTGGCCCACCATCTTCTGCAACACCCTGGAGGTGGGGGAGAACGGGGCCATCACCGGGTACAGGATGCGGTGCGAGAAGTCCAAGCTGACCACGGTGAGGGCGCTTCAGTCCATGGGCTACGACACCATTGCCGCCGGAGACAGCTTTAACGACTTGGCCATGATCCAGGCCAGCAAAGCGGGGTTCCTGTTTAAGTCTACCGATGCCATCAAGGCCGCCCACCCCGAGCTGCCCGCCTTTGAGGAGTTCGACGGCCTGCTGGCCGCCATTGAGCGTGCGCTGGACTGAGAGAAAGGAGCTTGGCAATGTTCTGGACCGTACTGCTGCTGATTGTCTGCTTTTCCGCTGTCGCCTCCATATTCTTTTGGATGCTTGCGATGCTGATCGGGGAGTGGGCCCTTGTTGTGGCTGGCGTTCTGCTGCTGGCGGGCGCCATTACGACGCTGGTTTCGGCCTATCAGAAGATTACGGCCCGGCTGGACAGTGTGGAGCAGAAGCTGGACCAGATGTTAGAGCAAAAAGAAGATGTGTAGGGGGCGGCGCCCTCGCCGCCCCGCCGCAACATGGGCACCCCTGCTGCCCCGCCGTGACAACGGGCCGCCGAGGGCGGCGGCCCCTACAAAAAACAGGTGAGAGAGATGAACGATATGTGTAAGGACCTGCCCTTCAAGCCGGCCGACATTTTACTGCCACGGGACTGCGACATGTCCCTGTGGTCGGTGATTGCCTGCGACCAGTACACCTCCCGGCCGGAGTACTGGCAGCGGGTGGAGGAGCGGGTAGGCCGGGCCCCCTCCACGCTGCGGCTGATTCTGCCCGAGAGCTGCCTGGAGGGCCCCAGCGTGGAGACGGACATCATGGAGGTCAACAACACCATGAGCCGCTACCTGCGGGAGGGCCGCTTTCAGGAGTACCCGGAGGCCCTGATCTATGTGGAGCGCACCCTGGACAACGGCAGGGTCCGCCGGGGGCTCGTGGGCGCGGTGGACCTGGAGGCCTACGACTACGAGCCGGGAAGCGCCTCCCCGGTCCGGGCCACCGAGGGGACTGTCATGTCCCGCATCCCGCCCCGGGTGGCGGTGCGGAAGAACGCCCCTATCGAGCTGCCCCACGCCATGCTGCTGGTGGATGACCCCCACCGCATGATGATCGAGCCCCTGTCTGCCCGGACAGGGGAGATGGAAAAGCTCTACGACTTTGAGCTGATGGAGCGCGGGGGCCATATCAGGGGCTGGCTGCTGACGGAGGAGCTGAAAGTCCAGACGCTCCAGGCGCTGAACACCTGGAAGGACCGGGCGGAGCAGGACCTGGACGGTCTGCTGTTCGCCGTGGGGGACGGCAACCACTCTCTGGCCACCGCCAAGGAGTGCTGGGAGCGCCGCAAGGGGATGGTTCCCCAGGACAGGTGGGACGCTGAGCCCGCCCGCTATGCCCTGTGCGAGCTGGTCAACCTCCACGACGATTCCCTGGAGTTTGAGCCCATCCACCGGGTGGTCTTCGGCGTGCGGCCGGAGGAGCTGCTGGATGCCCTGATGGATTACTACCCCTCCGCCGTCCAGGGCCGGGGGGAGGGGCATGTCATCCCCTTTGTCATCAACCGGTGGAGCCGGGGGGAGATCACGGTCACCCAGCCCCAATGCCAGCTGGCGGTGGGCACTCTCCAGGGCTTTTTGGACAGCTACATAGCCGCCCGCCCCAGGGCCCGGATAGACTACATCCACGGGGAGGATGAGGCCCGGAAGCTGGCCGGGGAGCGGGAGGACGCGGTGGCCTTTCTGATGCCCGCCATGGACAAGTCCCAGCTGTTCCCCACAGTGGTCCATGACGGGGTGCTGCCCCGGAAGACTTTCTCTATGGGGGAGGCCCACGACAAGCGGTTCTACCTGGAGGCCCGGAAAATCAGGAAATAATGTGGGACCCTCCCCCCTGGGCGGGTCGTTCCAAAGAGGAGGGAGCTGTCATGGAGGTACAGGCCCGCGCAAAGCTGAATCTGACCCTGGATGTGCTGGGCAGACGGCCCGACGGCTACCACGACATGCGGATGATTATGCAGTCCATCGAGCTGGCCGATATCCTCAGCCTGTCGTATAACGATACCGGGGAGCTGCGGGTGCGCACCAATCTCCACTTTCTGCCCAACAACGAGAAGAATCTGGCCGCCCAGGCCGCTCTGCGCTGGTGGGAAGCCAGGGGGGAGTCCCCTCGGGGGTTGGACATCGCCATTGAGAAGCGCATCCCCGTCTGCGCCGGCATGGCGGGGGGGAGCAGCGACGCCGCCGCCGTCCTCCGGGCGATGAACCGGATGGAGGAGGCGGGCCTGTCCCCGGAGGCGGTGGCTGAAATCGGGGAGCGGGTGGGCTCCGACGTGCCCTACTGCGTCATCGGCGGCACCGCCCTGGCCGAGGGGCGGGGCGAGGTCCTCACCGCCCTGCCACCCCTGCCCAGGTGCTGGGTGGTGCTGTGCAAACCGGAGTTTTCCATCTCCACCCCCGCCCTCTTCGCCAAAATTGACAGCGTCCGCCTGCGCTGCCGCCCGGACACCCAGGGGGTGATCGCCGCCCTGGAGGCAGGAGACCTGGCCGGGGTGGCCCGGAGGATGTATAACGTCTTTGAGGATGCCCTGCCCGACCGGCAGCGGGCCCGAGTGAATGACATCAAAAATACCCTGATTCAGTGCGGGGCCCTAGGGGCCAGCATGAGCGGCACCGGTCCCACCGCCTTCGGCCTTTTTGACGATGAGGCCCTGGCCCAAGAGGCCCAGGAGCGGCTGACGGAGTTTGGAGGCGAGATATTCTGCGTTCAAACGCAGCAGTGAGATGGGAGCAAAAGGAGAACGCTTGTGTTATGAAAAAGAAGGTCCTATTCCATATTTTAGAGTTGCTGTTGCTGATTGGTCTTAGCGGATTGGCTGTTTATACATTGCGGATGCATGAAATAGAGTTTAAGCGATGTGAATGGTGGTTTAGAAGAAACGGGAATGGAGTCCCGCCGCAGGCTGAGTGGGGAGCGGGGTTTTTACGCCGGTATGACGCGTATTATCTGGGAGATATCAAGGAAAAAGTTATATATTTAACCTTTGATGAGGGGTATAAAAACGAGAATGCTCACAAAATATTGGACATACTGAAGGAAAACAATGTCCCTGCCGCTTTTTTTGTTACCGCTTCATTTCTGAAAAAAGCCCCGGAAATCACGGTCCGGATGGTAGAGGAGGGACATGTGGTTGGCAACCACACAGCGCACCATGCGGACATAACAGAGATTTCTAAGGAGGAACTGGCGCAGGAGCTGGCAGAATGCGAACAGTTATTTCAAGAGGTTACCGGGCGGGAAATGGACCCGTTTTTTCGTCCCCCAGAGGGCGTGTATAATATCCATGCTTTGAAGGAAATAAAAGAGCTTGGGTATAAAACAGTTTTTTGGAGCATGGCTTACAGGGACTGGGATGTTGACAATCAGCCAACCGAGCAGGAAGCCTACAGCCATATGCTGACATATTGTCATAGTGGCTGTATTCCACTTCTTCATGTGGTTTCGTCCACAAATACAAAAGTTTTAGACAGCGTAATCAAGGAATTAAAAGCGGAGGGCTATGAATTTAAGAGCCTCTATGACCTCCCCTGAGGAGATCGCGGTCCCTGTTTCCGGCGGAGATGTATAAGGTCCGCTTTTTTTGCCCATACTGTAAGAAAATTACAGTGTGGGCGTTTTTCGTCCCAAGGAGGACATATGGACCGAAAATTGAAAACCTGGGAGATTGCACTGATGTTCGGCGTTTTGATTGCGGTGGTGGCGGGCAGCTGGCTGGGTCAGGAGCAGAGGGAGCTGGCGGACAGCGTAATCCGGTTCCACGTCATCGCCAACTCAGACAGCGAGGAGGACCAGGCGCTGAAGCTGGCCGTCCGGGACCGGGTGCTGGCTCAAGCGGAGGAGCTGTACCCGGAGGGGGCCACCCTGACCCAGGCCCAGGAGGCCCTGGAGGGGCACCTGAACCTGCTGGCCGCCGCCGGGCGGCAGGTGGTGGAGAAGCAGGGGTACGACTACCCCGTCACCGCCCGGCTGGAGGACTGCTGGTTTCCCACCAAGGAGTATGAGGGCTTTGCCCTCCCCGCCGGGAACTACACCGCACTGCGGGTGACCATCGGGGAGGGGAAGGGCCGGAACTGGTGGTGCGTGGCCTTTCCGCCCCTGTGCCTGGGGGCGGCCAGTGAGACGGTGGACCAGGCGCTGGAGGCGGGGTATTTCACTCCGGACCAGGGGGCGCTGGTCACGGGCGAGGGCTATGTCCTTAAATTCAAGGCCCTGGAGCTGCTGGGCGAGTTGCAGGGCTTTTTAGACAGGTGAGCGTCGGCGGTCCTGCTGCCCTGCTCCCTGGGATACTGGGATACTATCCCCCCTTCTCCCCGCATACGATGTGGAGGAGAAGGGGGGATTTGGATTGCTTGGACAGCTGGTCCTCACGCCGGGGGGACGGGGAAAGACGGCGGCAGGCAGGCTGTACGGCCTGCCTGTGCTGCGCGCGGAGGCGGACCCGGCAGGTTTTTGGGGGGAACGCCGCCTCCGCCGGGCGGGACGTACGCTGCGCCGGGGGGGTGCCCTGCGGGTGCTGGCCCCTAGGGATGTTCTGCCGCTGCTGGCCGGTTTTGGCCTGCACCCCGTGGACCCCCAACCCTTTGTCCGGGCCCAGGGGACATCCCTGGTGCTGGCGGCCCTGGAGCGGCTGCACCTGGCTCCGGACCGGGCGGCGGTGGCCCTGCGGGGCGGGCGGGTGGACCGGGACATGGTCCGGACGGCGGAACAGCTGTGCCGGCGGGTGCGCAGTCTGGTCATCGACGCCCCCCAGGGCGGCGGGGAGCTGGCGGCGCGGCTGCGCCGGGAATACGGCGTGCCCGTCCTGCCTCCGGGGGAGCGGGGCCATGCGGCCCTGCTCTTTCAGGAGGGCTGCGCCGCGGAGGAGGAGGTTCTTCTGGAGGTGTTCGGCCCCCAGCCCCGGCTGGCCGGGCTGACCCTCTCCGCCCCAGGGCTGGAGGAGGGGGACCGGGAGAGCCTGCCGCTGCTGGCTGTCCTGTGGGAGTGTGGAAGGCTGGCACCCCAGGACATAAAAATCACTTGACAGACGGTGGGAAAACACATATAATGGCACAGAATATAGTTAAATTGAAGCGGGCCGCCGAGGGCGGCGGCCCCTACGGTTTGTGTAGGGGCCGGCCCCTGGCCGGCCCGTCCATATCATGTTTGGAAAGGTGTGCGAATCTTCATGGCGAAGTATAAGCTGAGCCCGGAGCGGCTCAAGGAATTGCAGGACGAGCTGACCTACCTGAAGACCACCCGGGAGAAGGAAGTGGCCGAGCAGCTGAAGGAGGCCCGCTCCTTCGGTGACCTGAGCGAAAACAGCGAGTATGACGAGGCCCAAAAGGAGCGGGACAAGCTGTATGCCCACATCGGTGAATTGGAGGATATCCTGAGCAACTATGTGGTCATCGACTATGAGGACGTGGAGGAGGGCGAGGCCGAGGGGGATTATGTCCGCCTGTATTCCACCGTTACTCTGCTGGATAAGGAGTTTAACGAGGAGCTGACCTATAGGATTGTGGGCTCCCAGGAGGCCGATCCCATGAAGGGGGCCGTGTCAGAGGACGCCCCCCTGGGGAAGGCCCTGCTGGGCAGAAGCGCCGGGGACAACATTATGGTGGACGCCCCCGCCGGTCCTGTGGAGTACAAGATACTGAAGGTTGAGCGGTAACATTAGAAACAGAAGGTAGGAGTGGGCAATATGGCCGATAAGAATAACCAGAATGCAGCCCCGGAGCGGGAGGACCTGTCCCAGCTGCTCCAAATTCGCCGGGACAAGCTGAAGCAGCTCCAGGAGAGCGGAAACGATCCCTTTCAGATCACCCGGTATGTGGCGGATAACGACTCCGCCAATATCAAGGACAACTTCGACGCCCTGGAGGGACAGGAGGTGTCCGTCGCCGGGCGGCTCATGTCCAAGCGGGGGATGGGCAAGGTGTCCTTCTGCGACTTGCAGGACAAGAGCGGCCGCATCCAGCTCTACGCCCGGAAGGACGAGATGGACGAGGAGGAGTATAACCGCTTCAAGAAGTATGACATCGGCGACATCGTGGGGGTGAAGGGGATCGTCTTCCGCACCCAGCGGGGGGAGATGTCCGTCCGGGTGGTCACCGTTACCCTGCTGTCCAAGTCCCTGCTGCCCCTGCCCGAGAAGTTCCACGGCCTGACCAACACCGAGCTTCGCTACCGCCAGCGGTACGTGGACCTGATCGTCAACCCGGAGGTGAAGCGGAATTTTGTCATCCGCTCCCAGTTCATCAAGCACGTCCGGGACTTTATGGACGGCCGGGGCTTTATGGAGGTGGAGACCCCGGTGCTGAACACCATCTCCGGCGGGGCCACCGCCCGGCCCTTCATCACCCACCACAACACCCTGGACATCGACATGTATATGCGCATCGCCACCGAGCTGCCCTTGAAGCGGCTTATCGTGGGGGGCATGGACCGGGTGTATGAGATTGGCCGCATCTTCCGCAACGAGGGTATGGACCCCAAGCACAACCCGGAGTTCACCACCATCGAGCTCTACCAGGCCTACGCCGACTTCAACGACATGATGGACCTGTTTGAGGACCTGCTGTCCTCCGCCGCCCGGAAGATTCTGGGCACCTATCAGGTCCGGTGGCAGGGGGAGGACATCGACCTGACCCCCGGCTGGCCCCGGATGCCCATGCACGAGGCGGTGAAGCAGTACTGCGGCATCGACTTTATGGCCATTACCTCTGACGAGGAGGCGGTGGCCGCCGCCAAGACCATCGGCGTGGAGCTGCCCGAGACGGCGGACAAGACCTGGGGCAACGCCCTGTATGAGTGCTTCGACCAGCGGGTAGAGGAGAAGCTGATTCAGCCCACCTTCATCACCATGCACCCGGTGGATGTCTCCCCCCTGGCCAAGCGGTCCCCCAAGGACCCCCGGCTCACCGAGCGGTTTGAGCTGTTTATCTGCCACAGCGAAATGGGCAACGCCTTCTCCGAGCTCAACGACCCCATTGACCAGCGCCAGCGCTTCCAGAAGCAGGTGGAGCTGCGGGATAAAGGGGACGACGAGGCCGGCATGATGGATGAGGACTTCCTCACCGCCCTGGAGTACGGCCTGCCTCCCACGGGCGGCCTGGGCATCGGCATCGACCGATGCGTCATGCTCCTTACCGGCGCCGACTCGATTCGGGAAGTGATTCTCTTCCCCACCATGAAGCCCCAGGACTGACAAGCTGAAAAAATTCCCTTCCCGGCAGTGGGAAGGGAATTTTTGCTATCTGGCCAGTACAAACAGGTTTTGGTCTGTGGAGAAGTTGGCGAAGGAGTAGAGCACGATTACAAGGTCAATGCCGTTGTCCTCCACATAGTTCTTGACGCTGGTCAGGTTGTCCCGGGGATCAAAGAGGTGGACCTGAGAGAAGCGCTCTGTGAGGAAGGGGGTGAGGGAGTCGGAGTAGGAATCCCGGATGAGGAGCACGCTGGGGCCGTCGCTGTCCTCCTTCTCCACCACGCACAGAGTCTGCCGCCCCCCCAGAAAGTAGGAGTACTTATCCTTTTCTGCCAGCCAGCGGTCTGCATAGAGGCTGCCCTCCTCGGGGACGCCCTTGAACCAGGAGGTCACCTTGATGCCCTGGTCCGGGACATAGGTGTCGATCTGGTCCGGAGGCAGCCAGCGCACCCCGGAGGTGGAGAACAGGGTGCCGTTAAACTGGCCGGTGACGGTGGTTTTTCGGTAGTCGTTCAGGTCGATGGGGTCCAGGCCCAGGGCTTCAAAGATTGCGTTGGCCCCGTAGAAGGCCCCCAGGCTGGTCCAGTGGTGGTCGGTGCGGTAGTAAATATCTTCGTCCTTATGGGGAGCCAGAGCGCCGTACATATCAATGGTGGAGGCTCCGGTGGAGAAATACAGCTGGTCGATAATGGATTGCTCAGCGGCGGTGGGAGCGCCCTCTGGGAGGCGGTCTCCCCAGATTTCTGCCGCAGAGGGGATGAGGCCGAAGTACACCGGGACGGACACGTTGCCCACCAGGGCGTCCACATAGCCCATGTCCTTGTCCAGCTTGGCCGGGTCGGGCGGGTCTACCCGATTGATGAGGGTGTCCTGGGCGGCGAAGTAGACCCCATTGTTCTCCTTCTTGCCGGACAGCCGTTCGCTCCAGGCCTTGGCCGCCACCCAGAAGTCCCGGCCCAGGATGTGGTCGGAGACATAGTCCTCCGCCTCCTCCATGAATTTGCCGCTGCTCAGGCTCTCTGCCGACAGCTTGGGAGGCTTTTGGGGGTAGCGGTTTTCCAGGGGGAGGAAGTCCTTGTCAGGCAGCAGCAGGCTGATGACTGACATGCTTCCGATGAAGGCGCAAAACAGGACGGTGAGGAGTACACTGAATTTTTTTGACATGCTCGCGCCTCCTTAAAAGTTGGAATACAGGAAGGGGTTGTAGGTGCCGTCAACCAGGTAGGCAGTGCACACCAGCAGGCCCGCCGCAACCAGGACGGTACAGACAATCTGCTGTGTCCGGGCCCCCAGACGATGGTAGAGGGCCGTCCCCAGAGGGGTGGAGGCCAGGGCCGCTGCGCACAGGATGGGCAGGTAGCAGAGCAGATAGTAGCCGAAGGCCCCGTCGGCCAGAGGAACGCCTCCCAGGCCGAACATGACCTTGAGATAGCTTCCCAGGTGGGGGAAGTCCTCGATGGCGAAGATGGCCCAGCTCACCATGACAAAAAACATGGTGTAGACATGCCCCACCAGGGCGGGGGCCCTCTCCAGGGGCTTGAGCAGGAGGAACTTCTCCGCCATCAGCAAAGCGAAGAAGTACAGCCCCCAGCACAGGAAGTTCCAGCTGGCCCCATGCCAGATGCCGGTGGCGGCCCACACCACAAACAGGTTGAACATCCACCGGGGCCTGGAGCAGCGGTTGCCCCCCAGGGGGATGTATAGGTACTCCCGGAACCAGGTGGACAGGGAGATGTGCCACCGCCGCCAAAATTCGGTAATGCTTTTGGAGATATAGGGATAGTTGAAGTTGGGCAGGAACTCAAAGCCCAGCATCCTGCCCAGGCCGATGGCCATGTCGGAGTAGCCGGAGAAGTCGAAGTAAATCTGGAAGGTAAAAGCCAGCACCCCCAGCCAGGCCCCGGCCACCGTCAGCTCGGACGGGGCCATGGCTTTGTAGCTGTCCCACAGCATCCCCACGTTGTTGGCGATGAGCAGCTTTTTCCCAAGGCCCACCATGAGAATCTGCACCCCGGAGGCAAATTTTTCGGTGGAACAGGTGCGCCGGTCAATCTGGTCCCCCAGATCCTTGTACTTGATGATGGGGCCGGCGATGAGCTGGGGGAAAAGGGTGACGAAGGTGCCGAAGTTGAGGATGGACCGCTGCGCCCGGGCGTCGCCCCGGTAGACATCAATGGTGTAGCTCATGGTCTGGAAGGTGTAGAAGGAGATGCCGATGGGCAGATGGATGCCCAGCACCGGCATGAAGGTCAGGCCGACAGACTGGAGGGAGCCGGCAATGAAGTCCCAGTACTTGAAAAAGCACAGCAGAGCCAGGTTGAAGACGATGGAGGAGGTCACCGCCAGCTTTGCCCCCCGGTCGTTCCCCCTGGCCTTGCACCGCTCCACCAGCAGGCCGTGGGTGTAGTCGATGGCGGTGGACAGAAACATGATGGCCACATAGGCCCGCTCGCCCCACCAGTAGAAAAACAGGGAGGCGCACAGCACCACCACATTGCGCCCCTTCCTGGGTACGATGTAGTACAGGAAAAGGGTGAGCGCCAGAAAGTAAAACATGAAAATGGGGGTGGAGAAGACCATGGGGGTTCACCTCATCATTTTTAACGGAATGTAGGGGCCGGTGCCTTCGCCGGTCCGCTTTTTACAGGAAAGAAGGGCCGCCGAGGGCGGCGGCCCCTACTCAGGATGCCTTAAAACAGGGCGTTAAACTCCTTGACGATGTCGTCGCACTTCTCGTGGGCAATCAGCATCAGGTAGTTGCCATTGACCGCGATACGGGCGTACTCCTCCCAGGTGGTCTGCTCCATGGGGTAGAAGGCGCCGCCGGGGCCGTTGCCGTCGCCCACCATGTAGTCGATGCGGGCCTGGAGGATGGCTTTTGCCTTGTCAACGTCCTTGCTGTCCTTCACCTGAATCAGGGTAAAGTCCCCGTTCGGGGAGGGCATCATGCCGCACAGGTAGACGGCCTTTTGAGACAGGGAGAGATCGGACAGCCCGGCGTAGAAATTATTTAGTGTGGCGTCGTCGGCCTCCGTCATAAAGGAGAAGTCATACTTGCCGGTGACGGTGGTATAGAAATCGGACAGATTTACACTGGAGGAGGAGCTGGAACCGCTGGAGGAGCTGGAACCGCCATTGGAGGTCTCATCCCACTTGCACCGGACGGTGCAGGCGGCTTTGGCGCCGTCGTACTCCACAGTGATGGTGGCGGTGCCGGGGGCCACGGCGGTGACGTTGCCGGCCTCGTCCACCGTGGCGATTTCGGGCTTGTCAGAGGTGAAAACAGCGATGCCGTCGGTGTCCGGGGTGGCGGTGTAGCGCAGGCGGAAGGTGGCCCCCGTCTTTTTCAGGGTCACGTCGGTCTTGTTCAGGGTGAGGGTGACGGCGGAGCTGCCGGGCTTGGAGCTGTCCCCGGAGGAGGCGCTGCCGCTGGCGGACCCGCTGGGGTTGGATGCGTCCGGCTGGGAGCCGTCGGGGGTGGAGGCGTCGGGCAGGGAGGCGTCCGGAGCGGAGCCGTCGGGCTGGCTGGAAGAAGCGCCGGGGGCCATGGTGCTTACGTCAGAGCCGCCGGGGTTGGAGGAGGTCCCCCCCTTGTTTCCGCCGCCGCAGGCGGCCAGGGACAGGACCATGGCGGTGGCCAGCACCGCCGCAAAGATACGTCTTTTCATAGTAAGTAAACTCCTTTTCTGTTGGGGTTGTGATCGACCCTTTTTGGGTTCTGAGAGGTTTGACGAGGGAAGGGAAAAAAGGTTCCCGCTTTTTTAAAAATTTTGAAAGCGGAAATATTATACTGTCTTTTCCCACCGCTGGCAAGGAAAATAAAAATTTTTAACAGGCCCTTGACAAAGGGGGATCAGTGGAGTATGATACAAATAACATATGAACAAATGCTCATACATTGAAAACGAGAGGAGAACCCTATGGAGATGAAAAACGTCCCCTGCTGCGAGGAGCCCTGCGTCCACGGGGATGTGGTGGACTGCGTCCGGGCCCAGCTGCCCCCCGACGAGCAGCTCTACGACCTGGCGGAGCTGTTCAAAATCTTCGGGGACAGCACCCGGGTAAAAATCCTTTACGCCCTGCTGGAGTCGGAGCTGTGCGTGTGCGACATCGCCAAGCTGATGGAGGTCACCCAGTCCGCCGTGTCCCACCAGCTGCGGGTGCTGAAAAACAGCAAGCTGGTGAAATTCCGCCGGGAGGGGAAGACGGTGTACTACTCCCTGGCCGACGACCACGTGATCCATATCCTGGCCCAGGGGATGGAACACATTTTGGAGTAGGGCGCGACGACCCGGCGCGCCGTTTGGCTGGAGGAGCCCCTGTAGGGGCGCACATTGTGCGCCCGCATTCACCGGAGCATTTCCATATATCGCGGGCGGACAATGTCCGCCCCTACAGAACATCATCATAATAATCAGAAAGGAAGTATCCCCATGAAAAAGACCTTTAAGCTCATCGACCTGGACTGCGCCAACTGCGCCGCCAAGATGGAGACCGCCATTAAGAAGCTCCCCGGCGTAACCGATGCCTCTGTGTCCTTCATGGCCCAGAAGATGACCATCGAGGCGGAGGATGTGGACGCCGTGATGAAGGACGTGGTGAAGTGCTGTAAAAAGGTGGAGCCCGACTGCGAGATCGTGCTGTGAGCACCTTTTGGGACCGCTGGGCCCGGTTTTACGACCTGGCGGAGCGGAGCAACCGGAGGGTGAACCGGGCCGCCGCAGTCCGGGTGGGGTCGCTGATCCTCCCAGGGGCCCGTGTGCTGGACTGCGCCGCCGGGACAGGTGAATTTTCCCTGGCTGCGGCAGGGCGGGCGTCCTCGGTGCTGTGTACCGACCTGTCCCTGCCCATGCTGGACCGGGCCCGGAGGAAGGCCGAAAAGCGGGGCCTGACCAACATCCGGTTTGCCCGGCGGGATGTGACCGCCCTGTCCGACCCGGGGGGCAGCTTCGATGTGGTTATCGCCGCCAATGTGCTCCACCTGCTTCCGGAACCGGAAAAAGCGGTGCGGGAGCTGTGGCGGGTGGCCGCGCCTGGAGGACGGCTTATCCTGCCCACCTATCTCCAGGGGAGGGCGGGGGCGGCCTACGGGGCCATGATTAAAATTTATCAGGGCGTGGGCTTCCACTACGAGCACGCCTTTACCCCCGAGACCTACCGGCAGTTCCTGGAGGGGCTGGAGCTGGCCCCTGTGACGGTGGAGGTGATTCCAGGCCGGGTGCCCGAGGGCATCGCCCTGCTGGAGAAACCCCTGTAGGGGCGGCCTGTGGCCGCCCGTGAGACCTGCAATTCTTGTCGGGCGGCCACAGGCCGCCCCTACGAAACGAGGCGTAACTATGACCCGAAAGCAAAAAAAGATGCTCTGGCGCATAATTGCGGCAGCGGCGCTGTTTATGATCGCCGTCCTCATCCCGGATCAGATCTATCCGGCGGACCGCTGGGTGATCGACCTGACCGGGCAGTGGGTTCCGCCCGCCGACTGGCTAAAAACCGGCTATACCGCATATATGTGGGGCCCGCTTAAACTTCTCTCCTTCCTGATTCCCTATCTGGTCATCGGCTGGGACGTGCTGTGGAAAGCGGTCCGGAACATCGCCCACGGCCAGGTCTTTGACGAGAACTTTCTCATGTGTGTAGCCACCATCGGGGCGCTCATCATCGGTGAGTACCCCGAGGCGGTGGCTGTGATGCTCTTCTATCAGGTGGGAGAGCTGTTCCAAAATGTGGCGGTCTCCCGGTCCCGGCAGTCCATCGCCGCCCTCATGGACATCCGTCCCGACTACGCCAACGTGGAGCGGGACGGCCAGCTGGTCCAGGTGGAGCCGGAGGAGGTGGCGGTGGGGGATGTGATCGTCATCAAGGCCGGGGAGCGGGTGCCCCTGGACGGCACTGTGCTGGAGGGGACCTCCGCTCTGGACACCGCCGCCCTCACCGGCGAGTCCCTGCCCCGTGACGTGGTGGCGGGGGACGAGGTAATCTCCGGCTGCGTCAATCTGTCCGGGCTGCTCCATGTGCAGGTGAGCAAGCCCTTCAGGGAGTCCACCGTCACCCGCATCCTGGACCTGGTAGAGAACTCCAGCGAGAAAAAGGCCCAGGCGGAGCACTTTATCACCAAATTTGCCCGGTACTACACCCCTATTGTGGTCTTCGCGGCCCTGGCCCTGGCAGTCATTCCCTCCCTGATTACCTGGCAGTGGGGCACCTGGGTGCCCCGGGCGCTGAACTTCCTGGTGGTATCCTGTCCCTGCGCCCTGGTCATCTCCATCCCCCTTTCCTTCTTCGGCGGACTGGGGGGCGCCTCCAAACAGGGCATTTTGGTGAAGGGCAGCAACTACCTGGAGGCCCTGGCCCAGGCGAGAATCGTGGTTTTTGACAAGACGGGCACCCTGACCCAGGGAAAATTTTCCGTCACGGCGGTACACCCGGAGGGTCTGACAGAAGCGGAGCTGCTGGAGCTGGCCGCCTTGGCGGAGCAGTTTTCCACCCACCCTATCTCCAAGTCCGTCGTAGCCGCCTGGGGGGGTACGCCCGACCAGACACGGGTTTCCGGAGTGGAGGAAATCGTCGGCCACGGCGTCCGGGCGGCGGTAGACGGCCGTCAGGTGCTGGCGGGCAACGGCCAGCTGATGGACCTGGAAAAAATCTCCGTTGCGTCGGACCACGACCACCCCGGCACCGTGATCCATGTGGCGGTGGACGGCAAATATGCCGGCCATCTGGTCATCACCGACCGGCCCAAGGAGACCTCCGCCCAGGCGCTGCGGGAATTGAAGGCGGCGGGGGTGCGGCAGACCGTCATGCTCACCGGAGACGCCCAGGGGACCGCCCAGGTGGTGGCCGGTGAGCTGGGGCTGGACCGGTTCTATGCCCAGCTGCTCCCCGCCGGTAAGGTGGAGCGGGTGGAGGAGCTGCTCCGGGACAAGCGGCCCGGGGAGAAGCTGGTCTTCGTGGGGGACGGCATCAACGACGCCCCCGTCCTGTCCCGGGCGGACATCGGGGTGGCGATGGGTGCCCTGGGCTCCGACGCCGCCATCGAAGCGGCGGACATCGTCCTTATGGACGACGACCTGCTCAAGCTCCCCGTGGCGGTGCGCATTGCCGGTCAAACCTTGTCCATTGTACGGCAGAATGTGGTCTTCGCCCTGGGGGTGAAGCTGCTGGTGCTGGTACTGTCCGCCATGGGCCTGGCCAACATGTGGGCCGCCGTCTTTGCCGACGTGGGAGTATCTGTGCTGGCCATTTTGAACGCAAGCCGTATGCTGAAAGCGAGATGAATGGGCAAAAAAGGGGCTGCGGCGAAGCATCGCCGTAGCCCCCATGGCGCAGCGGGAGGGATTCGAACCCTCGTGGGATTGCTCCCAAACTGATTTCGAGTCAGCCCCGTTATGACCACTTCGATACCGCTGCATAGCTCATACAGAATACCAGACATTTGCAAAAAAATCAAGATGTTCCGTCAATCTTTTATAACCGGTTCCCGCCACGGGACATCCTTGAACTGCTCCCCAGCCTCCAAAACCGAGATAGTACCGGCGGAAGCGTCCAGAATATGGGCGGCGAACTGACCGGCGCGCTCCTCTGGGATCAGCGCGGACAGCAGCACGTCGGCGCCGTAGTCCACGTGCTCCACCACGCCGCCGTGATGGAGCACCTCCCGGCGAGCCTCCTCGAACTGGGCATAGGAGCAGGGCACCTCCATGGCCACCCAGCGGCGGACGACGGAGATACCGGAGGCGTCCAGGGCGTCCTTGGCGGACTGGGTGTAGGCCCGAACCAGGCCCCCGGCCCCTAGGAGGACGCCGCCGAAGTACCGGGTGACCACGCAGACCACGTCGGCGACCTCCTCCCGCTGGAAGACGTTGAGCATGGGCTGACCGGCGGTGCCCTGGGGCTCGCCGTCATCGGAGTAGCGCTCCGCGCCCCCCTCCCGGAGGCGGTAGCACCAGCAGTTGTGGCGGGCGTCGTAGTGCTTTTTTCTGGTCTCCTCAATCCGCGCCCGGGCCTCCTCCTCGGAGGCCACCTGCCACACCTGGCCGATAAACCGGGACCGCTTTTCCACCAGCTCCGTCTCGCTGTGGCCGGTGGGGATGTAATACTCTATCATGGGGTCACTCCTCTTCCGGGAATACCTTGATTTGCAGTGCCTCGCAGATATGGAAAAACTGCTCCAACGATGGATTTTTTCTGCCGCGCTCTATCTCACTTAGAAATGTCTGCGTAATTCCAAGTTGCTCCGCTAGCTTATGCTGGCTCAGCCCCAAAGACTCCCGCTTCCGTTTCAGGATCAGCCGATATTCTTCCATACAATCACCTTCCACATCATATTATAGCTGACAGCTATTTATTTGAAAATGAGAGCTTTTAGCTCTTGACAAAATAAGAGCTGTAAGCTATAATAGCTAATAGCTCTATAGGAAGGTGATTGAAATGCGAGAAACCTATTGGCTGGAAGACTTCGATGAGACCTGTCAGGCAATCATGGAGGACGCCTTTCTTCTGGATGCGCTGGCTTTTTACCTGTTCGGAGACGGGGAATTTACGCGCGGCGAACGGGCCGAGTATTTTCCCTCCGTGTTCCGCCGCCTGTGTGGCTGCCTGTCTCAGCACACCTTGGACCTGTATAACCTGAACCAACGGCTCAGGCCGGACCCGCAATAAGGTCCCGGCTCTTGACACAGCGCATAACGCGTGGTAAAATAACAACATAAAAGGGCGCTGCGATAAGCGGTTAGCCTGTGTAAAGGTGCCTAAGTGTATAACCTAGACAGCCGTCACTGGGCCGAGTGGCGGCTGTCCCATTTTACCTTCACTGTCACGGTCATACCGAACAGATGAAACGTAATCGTCAGGGGCATTTGCCTCACCTCCTTTGCGGAGGACTTGGCTGACCGCCTATCGTTTTCCCCGTGTTTATGCAGCGCCCTGGTCCCTCTTTCGGGGGACCAGGGCCATTTTATCATGCCGCATCGATTTTTGTCAATCCTCCCAAAACTCCTTGTGGGGCCTCCAGCCCTCCACCAGGGGGCCCAGCTGGCCGATGACCTTGGGCGTACAGGTGGCAATAACGTCGATGGTTTCCCCGTAGTCCACCTTCTCCACCTTGGCCTCCAGGTAGAGCTTGTCCAGCAGGCCGCCCCTGTCGTAGGGCAGGTGGATGGTCACCCGCCGGGCGCCGTTGTCCAGCACCCGGCCGATGGCGGCCAGCAGGCCGGGCACGCCCTCCCCCGTCCTGGCGGAGATGGACACCCGGTCCTCCCCATGGGGACGGATCTCCCCCGTCCACAGGTCGCACTTGTTAAAAACCTCAATGCGGGGGGTCTGGTCGGCCCCCAGGTCGTGGATGAGCTGGTCCACCACCTCCGCCTGCTCCCGCCACTGGGGGCTGGAGGCGTCGATGACGTGGAGGAGCAGGTCGGCGTACTCCAGCTCCTCCAGGGTGGCCTTGAAGGCCTCCACCAGGTGGTGGGGCAGCTTGCGGATAAAGCCCACCGTGTCGGACAGCAGGACGGTGCAGGTGTCGGAGATTTCCAGGGTCCGGGTGGTGGTGTCCAGGGTGTCGAACAGGCGGTTGTTGGCGGGAATCTCCGCCCCGGTGAGGTGGTTGAGCAGGGTGGACTTGCCCGCGTTGGTGTAGCCCACGATGGCCACCACCGGGACCTCGTTCTTGATGCGCCGCTCCCGCTGGGTGGCCCGGACCCGGCGCACGTCCTTCAGCTCGCTCTCCAGCTTGGCGATTTTCCGGCCCAGGATTCGTCGGTCGGACTCCAGCTGGGTCTCGCCGGGGCCCCGGGTGCCGATGGCCCCCTCCTGGCGCTCCAGGTGCTTCCACATGCCCAGCAGACGGGGCAGCAGATACTTGTACTGGGCCAGCTCCACCTGGAGCCGGCCCTCTTTCGTCCGGGCCCGCTGGGCGAAGATGTCCAGAATCAGGGCGGAGCGGTCCAGGACGCTGACCTTCAATTCCTCTGTCAGATTGCGCTGTTGGGAGGGGGAGAGGGGGTTGTCGAAGATGACCATGTCGGCGTCCGTGGCCTCCACCAGTTCCTTCACCTCGGCCACCTTGCCCTCGCCGATGAAGGTGCGGGGGTCGGGGCTGTCCTTGGACTGGGTCACCACCCCGGCGCACTGGCCCCCCGCCGTCTCCAGCAGGGCGGCCAGCTCCTCCATGCTCTCCTCGTCCGCGTTCTCCTCCCGGTCCAGGCTGAAGGCGTTCAGCCCCACCAGGACGGCCCGGTTAAATTGTGTTTTCTCAATGTCAGGCATATGGGTCAAAATTCCTCGTTTCTGTTTGGTTGTTTCATGGATTCTGTGACGAAGAGGAGAAGCAGCATTGCATACTCCTCCGCCGCCAACGCGTCTTTTATCGCAATTTGGATTTCCTCTAATGTCATCTCTGATTTTCTGCCCATCTCCTGCAATGCCTCATAGTTTTCCACAGCCCAGAAAAGAGCGTTCTGTAATTTGACAGGCAGTGCTTTTATTGCTTCCTCAAGTTCTGTGATCCGCTCCAACCGATAATCTCTGCTTTCTTCCATCATAAATCAACCTCCACTTTTTCTGCTGGATGTATTCATCCAATTATAGCAGACATAAGCTAATAAAATCAAGATGGATATATTTATCCACCAGATCTTATTTGGAGGTCAATTTATGTCAAACGGATTAAAGCAGGATATTTCAATAGGTCCCAATTTAAAGGCATTGCGCAAGAAAAATGGGTTACTTCAAAAGGAAGTGTCTGCCCAATTGGAAGTTATGGGGATTCCTATCACAGAGGATATTTTAGCGAAAATAGAGCAGGGACGTTACAGTGTAAAAATCAGTGTTCTTTTGGCCCTAAAAAAGATTTATAAAGTCGATACTTTTGACGAATTTTTCTCTGGCCTCCACATCTGACAAACTCATTCATATTACAGAGTATAGCAGGTGTTATGTCAAATGCTCCCGGCTCCACTCCAGCATGGTGTGGAGCAGCGGGGCAAAGCTCTCCCCCAGGGGGGTGAGGGTGTACTCCACCCGGGGCGGCACCTCGCCGTAGACCTCCCGGTGGAGGAAGCCGTCCTCCTCCAGCTCCCGCAACTGCTTGGTGAGGGTGGACTGGGTGATGCCCTCCAGCCGCCGGCGCAGCTCGCCGAACCGCTGGACCTTGTAGAAGGCCACGTACCACAGAATCAGGATTTTCCACTTGCCCCCCAGCACCGACTGGAGCCTGCCCATGGCCTCGCACCGGGCCAGGGCCTCGGGGGCGGTAAACTTGTTGTCCGCCATGCTTGTCCCCTCACGGTATCAAAAAGTGTACTATTTCCAAAAAAAGACCGTACTTGCGCTCCTTTTCCCCCTGTAGTATGGTAATGACAGCGGCGGAGGGCCCCCGCCGGTCCCACTTGAAAGGAGCGCTTTGTATGCACTTTACCGGCACCATCTGGCGGCCGCCCTACGAGGCCGCCTCCCTGCTCATCCAGGTCACGGCGGGCTGCACCCACCACCGCTGCAAGTTCTGCACCCTGTACAGCGACCTGCCATTTCCCTTCCGCATGTCCCCCCTGGAGGAGGTGGAGGCCGACCTGCTGGAGGTCCAGACGGCTCTCCACTCCCCGTTGGGGAAGCTGACCGCAGCCCTCCAGGGCCTGCCCCTCCGGGAGGGCCCGGACCGGGCCTTCCTCACCGGGGCCAACCCCTTCGTCCTGAAAACGGACCGCCTGCTGGAGATTTCCCGGCTCATCGGGCAGTATCTCCCGTCAGTTAAGACCGTCGGCTGTTTTGCCCGGATCACCGACGTGGGGCTGAAAACCGACGGGGAGCTGGAACAGCTCCATGCCGCCAGGTACGACGGCCTGACCATCGGTGTGGAGACGGGGGATGGCCCTTCCCTAGCCTTCATGGACAAGGGGTATGCCCCGGAGGACATCCTCGTCCAGTGCCAACGGCTGGACCGGGCGGGCATCGGCTACAATTTCTTCTACCTCACCGGCGTCGCCGGGGCGGGACAGGGGGATCGGAGCGCCCTGGCCAGCGCGGCGCTGTTCAACCGGCTCCGCCCCCGGCTTATCGGCTCCTCCATGCTCACCGTCTATCCCGATTCCCGGCTGTATCAGGAGATTCAGGCGGGCAGCTGGACGGAGGCCGGGGAGGTGGAAAAATATGAGGAGCTGAAAATTCTGGTCTCCCACCTGGATATCCCCGTCACCTTTGCCGCCCTGGGGGCCTCCAACGCCTACCAGTTCCAGGGCCGGCTCCCGGAGGACCGGGAAGCCCTCCTGTCCGCTTTGGACGGAATCATCCGGCGGGAGAACGAGGACAGGCTCCGGTCCTACCGGACCGCCCTGCCCCACCTGTAAAGCTCTGTAGGGCGCAACGACCCGTCGCGCCGTTTACCGCACCAGGACCTCCACAATTTCCCCGATATACATGACGTGGTAGTCCTTCGCTGCATAGAAGCGGTCCTTCACATCCTGGGGGATGTTGTCCGGGTCCATAGGCTGGACGAACCGCTTGCGGCAGACAATCACCAGCTCGGCCTCCTCAAAGTAGGGGGCGCCGCAGTCTGTTGCCTTCACTGTAAAGCCGCACTCCTTTACCTTGTCGATGTCCCGGCCGCTCTTGGAGCCGCAGAGCTGTAAAGCCTTTCTGCTTTCTTCTCCGAAGAAAGCCAGGGTGAAATACTCCTCCCGGTCCACAAACTCCTTGGTATACCGCTGGGGGCGGATGTAGCAGGTGGCGGAGGGGGCGTTCCAGATCACCCCCAGCCCGCCCCAGGAGGCGGTCATGGTGTTGCAGTGGTCCACGGTCCCGGCGGTGATGAGCATCCACTGGTCACCGATGGCGGAAAAGACGTTTTTGTCCAGCTGTTTCGGGTCAATTTTGCGCATGGGGGTATCCTCCTCAAATCATAAAATATAAATCAGTATATGCACAAAAAGCCGCACCGAATACACGGTGCGGCTTTTGTACACGGGGATTACTTGTCGAAGCCGAACTTCTTGTTGAAGCGGCTGACACGGCCACCGGTGTCCACCATCTTCTGCTTGCCGGTGTAGAAGGGGTGACACTTGGAACAAACTTCTACGCGGATGTCCTTCTTGGTGGAGCCGGTCTCGATCACATTGCCGCAGGCGCACCGGATGGTGGTCTGTTGATAGTTGGGGTGGAGGCCTTCCTTCATTTTATCTTCACCTCTTTCTCCACAGGAGGGTATTCTTGTAAACGCAACTGGTATCATAACACAGTTCCCACGGAAAAGCAACTGTTTTTTCAAATTTTTTCTACGGAACTGCCGTTATTCCCATACCATGTTTTTGTCCAATACGCTGTCTACATAATCCTTCTGCTCCTGAGACAGCGGCAGGAAGGGCTTTCTGGGCGCGCCCACCGGATAGCCCTGCCGCTCCAGCTCGTACTTAATGGCGGGGATCAGCCCCACGGCGCACATGGCCTCCATGCAGTTGTTGGCCCTGTGCTGGAGCTCCAGTGCCTCCGCCTGTGCTCCCCGGTTAAACAGGTCAAAAATTTTCTTATAGTGGGGCAGCATCATGTTAAAGGTGCTGCCGATGGAGCCGGTACAGCCCAAGGCCTGGCCGGCCACCATGGTCTCGTCGTAGCCGTTGAAAGCGATGAGGTCGGGATTCAGGTTCAGGATGCGCTCCATCTGGAACAGGTTGTAGTTGGTCTGCTTTACCCCCAGGATGGCCCCGCTGCGGAACAGCTCCACGTAGGCCGGGTCGCTGACGGAAAACTCCTTGTGGGTGTTGCCCGGGAAATTGTAGATGAGCACCGGGGCGCCGGCGGCCTCGGCGATGTCGTAGTAGTATTGGCAGATCTCCCTGGGGGAGAAGCCGTAATAAAAGGGGGCGGTGGCGGCGGTAAAGTCAAAGCCCATGGACATGGCGGCCCTGGCATAGCGCACCGCCTCATCGGTGGAAATGGCCCCCACGTGGGCAATCAGGTTTGTCTTCCCCGCAAAGGCGGAGGCGGCCCGGAAGACCTCCAGGCGCTCCTCTTCGGTGAGCAGGAAGCACTCCCCGCTGCTGCCCCCGATGAAGAAGCCGGCGGCCCCCTCCTTCCGGTTGCGCTCCATTACCCGCCGGAGAGCGGCTCCGTCGACGCGGCCCGTCCGGTCATAGGCGGTGATGCTGGCGGCGTAGATACCCCCCAGCTGTTCCTTCGTTTTCATGTATCGTTTCCTTCCTTCCCCGCTAAGTTGGGAATATTATACCACAGGGCGGGCCGCTGTGCAAATTTTCTTCTTGACAAAGCCCGGTTTTTCCGCTAAAATACCCCTCAGCAAATGCAATGAAGGGGAAAAAGACAGCTTTCTCCCACGCAGAGAGCCGGCGGGCGGTGTGAGCCGGTGTGGAGCAGCTGTGGATGACTGGCCCCTGAGCAGCCTGCCTGAACCGCAGTAGGGCAGGACGTATGGCCCCGTTACCGGCCGAAGCCTTGTTGGAGGCTGTGAGGGCGGGCAGGTAACTGTCCGCTGAACCAGGGTGGTACCGCGTGTAATGAACACGCCCCTGACTTGAAAAAGTCGGGGGCTTTTTGCTGTTTCCGTATAAAGGAGGCTGTTATGCCGAAAAATCGAATCAGGGATAGGTGCTACGGAGCCTACAGCGTCCATTCCGTCCTGCGGGCAGGGGGGCTGTATGTGACCTGTCCCCGCTGCGGCGGACTGGGGATGGTCACCCTGGAGAACGAACACGGCCGCTTCCGCTGTACCCGTTGCGGGTACACGGTGGCAAAGGCGCGGACCCAGTACCGATACAGAATCCAGAACCTGTGTGAATCCTGCGGCCGGTACTACAACGTCCCCATTCTGGACCGCCGCCAGTCCTTCCCGGTGCTCCGGGTTCCCTGCCCCTACTGCGGTCATGTGATGCCAGGGCGGGTGGAAAAGACCTGGCAGCCATACAGTTGGATCAGCGGCGATGGAGAAATTCGTCGGGGTCGCGACCCCATTTTCGGATTTGATTTGTGGTTTCTGACCAGCTTCGACGGCAAACCGGTGTGGGCGCTGAACCGGGAACACCTGGCTTATCTCATTGGCTATCTCAGCGCCAATCTGCGGGAAAAGGCACCGGACAATCCCGGCCTGCGAACCCAGGCGGACATGCTGCCGTCTTTTATGAAAACAGCGAAAAATCGGGAGCGGCTTGTAAAACGCCTGGAAAAGTTACAGCAAAAATGATTGTATATTTTAAGGAGGATACCTTACATGAAACCCGGATTTGAAAAGTACATTCCCTTTACTCCCCAGCCCATTCGGGGCCGCACCTGGCCCGACCGGGTGATTACCAGGGCCCCCGTCTGGTGTTCCGTGGACCTGCGGGACGGCAACCAGGCCCTGGTGGACCCCATGAACCTGGCCGAAAAGCTGGAGTATTTCCATACGCTGGTGGACATCGGCGTGAAGGAGATTGAGATCGGCTTTCCCTCCGCCAGCGAGACGGAGTATGAGATCTGCCGGGAGCTCATCGAGGGGGGGCACATCCCCGACGACGTGACCATCCAGGTACTGGTCCAGGCCCGTGAGCACCTGATTAAGAAGACCTTCGAAGCCATCCAGGGGGCCAAAAACGTCATCCTCCACTTTTACAACTCCACCTCCACCCTCCAGAGGAAGGTGGTCTTCCACATGGACTGCGACGGCATCACCAAAATTGCCACCGACGCCGCCGATTTGATCTACGAGATGTCCCAGCCCATGATTAAATCCGGTATGAATCTGCGGTTTGAATACTCTCCGGAATCGTTTATGGGCACCGAGATGGACTACGCCGTGGAGATATGCCAGGCGGTGCTGGATCACCTCCACGCCACCCCCGACAACAAGGTCATCCTCAACCTTCCCACCACCGTGGAGAACTGTATGCCCAATCAGTTCGCCGACATGCTGGAGTACTTCATCCGCACCCTGCCCGGCCGGGACAGCGCCATCATTTCCCTCCATCCCCACAACGACCGGGGCTGCGGCGTGGCCACCACCGAAATGGGCCTGCTGGCCGGGGCCGACCGGGTGGAGGCCACCCTCTTCGGCAACGGTGAGCGCACCGGCAACGTGGACATGGTCACCCTGGCCATGAACATGTACACCCAGGGGGTGGACCCGGATCTGGACTTCTCCCAGATCAACAAGATCAAGGAGATGTTCGAGCGGTGTACCAAGATGCCGGTGGGCGACCGCCAGCCCTACGCCGGCAAGCTGGTGTTCACCGCCTTCTCCGGCAGCCACCAGGACGCCATCAACAAGGGCGTGCAGTATATGAAATCCTCGGGCACCGAGTACTGGGAAATCCCTTACCTGCCCATCGACCCCGCCGACGTGGGCCGGGAGTACGAGCCCATCATCCGCATTAACTCCCAGTCGGGCAAGGGGGGCGCCGCCTACATCATGGAGCACGACTTCGGCTTCGACCTGCCCAAGTCCATGCACCCGGAGTTTGGCCACATCGTCCAGGTGGAGACCGACAAGGTGGGCAAGGAAATCGCCCCGGAGCGGATCAGCGAACTGTTCCATCAGGAGTATGTGGACGTGAAGCAGCCCTACCAGCTGCTCAAGCACTCCTTCCACGAGACCATCGACGACGAGGGGCACTCCCACGTAGCCTTCCAGGGCACCCTGCGCCACACCGACACCGTGTTTGAGGTGTCCGGCGAGGGCAACGGCCCCATCGACGCCTTCTTCAACGCCATCCAGGGGGAGAAGATTTCCCGCTTCACCTTCCTGGACTACGCATCCCACGCCATTACCGACGGCTCCGACTCCCAGGGCGTGGCCTATATCCTCCTTCAGGACCAGCGCACCGGAAAGCAGTACTGGGGCGTGGGCCTCAGCCACAACATCAACCTGGCCCCCCTCCGGGCCATCCTGGCCGCCATCAACCGGGCCAAGAGAGCATAAGACGCCGCAATCCCCCTGGCGAAAACACGTCAGGGGGATGACAGCAGGCTTTATATTTTGCCGGCAGCGGCAATCAGCTTTGGGAGGAATACTCAAAGCTGGCGTTTTCATCCGTATGTTGAAACAGCAGGTCTTTCCCATGCCAGAAGCGGTAGCAAACTTTTGCGCAGAGGCTCTCGTGGATGGTGCGCTCCATGCGGCCCTCCACCGGGGCGCGGAGTGCCTGCCGCCGCTGGTTCAGCAGCTGCGCTTCCAGGCGGTACTTCCCCTGACGGATTACCGCACCGGAGGGGGACCACACCTTGATTTGGGCTCCCCGATAGGTGGCCAGACGGTATTCCCGGCCACGGTACAAAACAGAGCAGATGCAGCCGGTGAAACCGCCCACAGGCAGGGGGACCGTCGCCGCCGCAAGCATCAGACTGCCGGATTCCGTCCCGCCCCAGGTGCACTGCGTCCAGAGGTACTTTCTGGGGAAGGAGCGGCCCCGGTCCGTCTCGATATATCCGGTCCCGTCGGAGAAATCAAGGCGCTCACCGTTCAGCTCCAGTGTTCCGCTCAGGGAGTGTCCCATGCTGATGACGCCGTGGGCGCACTGCATTCCCGCAAAAAAACGGAACGGCCCCATGATGTCAGAGCGCAAAGCGGTAAAAGGGCCGTAGTGCAGCCTGCCGCAGAGGGAAAGGCCGTCCCGCTGGATGTGAAGGCCGATCCCCTGACTGTCAAAGTGGGACTGTCCGACCTGGATATGAAGCGGCCGGCGGGAGACTTGCAGCTGTGTTTCCGGGTACTCCAGCCACCATGCCTGATCCCTTGAAATAACCTGGAGGGAGGCGGTGCGGTGTCCCCCTCTGTCGGTATGAAACGCCGGGATTAGTGCAAGGTTCTGCCCCTGCGGATTCTGGTGCTTGAAATACCAGCCCTCAAAATAGGGGCCGGTCCTGTTTGTGCCGCAGAAAAATCCCATGATAATGATCACCCCAGATTCAGTTTTCCCTGAATCTGGGGCTTTTATAGGGGGCGGATTCCTGCTGGACGCAGGGGATTCAGCTGGTTCCGGTCAGAAAGCCACTCAATCCTTGCGGGACTGTATCCAAAGAAGCACCGTGTGGCTCCCCTCCGATGTGGAACGGCAGAATTGATAGCCCAGCTGGTCAAAGGCCCGGAGGTCATCCAGGCTTTTGATTTGATTCTCCGCCAGCCAGCGCACCATCTGCCCGCGGGCCATTTTACATTTGGTGCCCTTTTCGATGATCTTGCCATCTTTCCGCTCTCCAAAGATACAGGTGACAAACCGGACGGCTTCGGGAAGATGGGCCTCCACCGCTTTGCTGTACTCCTTGGAGGCCAGATTCAGCACTACGTCCGTCTCCGAGGCCAGCTGACGGGCCAGGCGGTCGCCCCAGAACTGATATAAATCTTGGCAGCCGTCCACCGCCAACCTGGCCTGCATCTCCAGCCGGTAGGGGGTCACGCCGTCGAAGGGCCGCAGCAGGCCGTAGAAGCCGGAGAGGATGCGCAGGTGCTCCCGGAGATAGTCCAGGTGGGCCGCCTCCATCACGCCGGGGGCCATGTAGCGGTACTGGATGCCCTCGTAGGAGAGAATCGCTGGAGTGAGACTGCGGTACAAATCCATCTGCTCCAGCCGCTCCACATTCAGCTTGGCGATGGAATCGTTGCACTTCCAGAGAACCTGCAAATCTTTGGGGGACATACTCTGAAGGGCAGCCTTCAGCCGTTCTGTCTGCACCAGGAACTGGGGCGGGCTGTCCACGGCAAAGCTGTCCGCATCCACCACCATTTTCTTGGCGGGGGCGATGATGACGCGCATAGGTCAGGCCCCCTGATTTCCCAATGCACTGATTTTTTCCAGCGCCGCTACAATGTCCTTCAAAACCAGAGGCTGCATACTGTCCGGATAGCCGCTCAGGTCGGCACGCTCCAGTACCGCCCGAATACGGGGGATCAGTTCCGGTTTTGCCTCCGCAATTTCCGGAAGCGCCGCCACGCACTGACGGGCCGTGATTGGCTTTACATCGGTCACATGGGATAGAAATTCGTCCAGCAGTAAGTCAAATTTACCCTCCCTGTCCCAACGGGCATTGGCCGCAAGGATGGAGATGGCCCGGTTGCGGAGCAGGGAGTTTTTGTGCTGCAGGAGAGCGGCAAACTCATCAAAGTGAGGATACCAGGCATCAGAAGCTCTGCTTTCTTCGGTGATCTGCTGGGTGAAGGCATAGGCGTCTCTGGCGTTTTTCGCCGTCAGGCGGGCGATACAGGTATCGAAGTCCATATTAAATCAGCACTCCCTCGCAGTGGTCGATTTCATGCTGGATGATTTGGGCCGTCCAGCCGGTGAAGGTCTTAAAGCGGGTCTGGAACTGTTCGTTCCGGTACTGCACCTTGATGGACTTCCAGCGCTTGGCTCTCCGGGTGCCGGTGAGGGAGAGACAGCCCTCCTCCGCCTCGTAGGGTCCGGATTTCTTGACGATTTCCGGGTTAAACATCACCATGTACTTTCCCTCGTTGTCAAAGACGATAATCCGCTTGTTGACGCCGATCATATTGGCCGCCATGCCCACACAGCCGGCCTGATGGGCGGTCAGGGTGTCCAGCAGGTCCTGGGCCACGGGCAAGTCCTCCAAGGTGGCCGGCTCAGCTTTTTGGGAAAGGAACGTTTCGTCCTGCATAATCTCTTGTACCACAGCATTGCACCTCCGGTTTTATTTCCCCGGCGGGGGATCTGGAGCGTATCAGGGGACAGCCGGTCCGGTATTGGGATTCCTGCGGCGCATATTCTGGACGGGCCTGGCCTCATCTGCAAGCAGAACCACAAAAATTTTCTGAATCCCCTTGCACAGCAGAGAGAAGTTTAGTATAATATCCCTGTAAAGCTTTGTGAAAGAAAGGGGTGTCCGCAGTGGCTGGCATTGGAGCGATTGGAAGCTATGGCAGCGCCGGCGGCTACTATTCCATCTATCAAAATAGAAACACCTGGCAGAGCCGGGGGACCAGCGCCGGCGGAACCGAGCCGGTCAGCCCGGTGTCCCGGGCCCAGGCCACGCCGGTTCCTCCTGTAGAGCGGACGCCCGCCGTCCACCGGGGGGCAGCTCAGCCTACTCAGGAGGACAGTCCGTTCCCGTTTCCCACCCTGCGGGAGGGGGCCGACCCCGCTGAGATGGCGGTTCGGTCCCGGATTCAGTATCTGGATGAGGAGGCAGAGGAGACCAAGTCCCCCCGGGAGGTTTTGGAGGAGGCCGAATGCCAGACCTGCAAGAAGCGCAAGTACCAGGACGGCTCCGATGATCCCGGCGTCTCCTTCAAAACCGCTACCAACGTGGACCCCAAGCTGGCGGCCTCCGCCGTCCGGGGCCATGAACAGGAACACGTGGTCCGGGAGCAGGCCAAGGCAAAGCGGGAGGACCGGAAGGTGGTCAGCCAGTCGGTGACCATCCACACCGCCATCTGCCCCGAGTGCGGCGACGTATATGTCTCCGGCGGCACCACCCGCACCAGCACCAAGGCCAACCCCGTGGAGGAGCCCCGGCAGGAGGAGAATGAACAGAAGTCCGGATTTCAGGCCTTGGCATAACAGAAAAAATGTATTGTGGGCGCATCATGACTGAATAAGTGAGAGCTGTACCGGAAGCTGGTGCAGCTCTTTTTATATGGTGATGCTGTCCCACTGGCGGGCGATGCACAGAACGTTTGTAAACATTCATAGCCGTCCCTCCGCAAATATGATATGTCATATAAAATATATTGTCAAGTATTGTCAAGGAGCACTGTGTCGGAAATACAATATTTATCGTGCCGCTTGCAGAGGGAATATAACCGAAATGCTCGTGCCAGTACCGGCATCGCTTTGCAGCTCAATGACTGCATGGTGATACTGCGCGATATGCTTCACAATAGACAAACCCAATCCTGTCCCTCCGGAAGCTTTCGACCGGCTCTTATCCACCCGGAAGAATCGTTCAAATACGCGGGATTGGTACTCCGGGGGGATGCCGATGCCGGTATCTCTGACAGTGAGGGAGGCATTTCGCGTCCCTTTGGAGACGATGATTTCCACGGAGCCATTTTCCACATTGTACTTGATGGCGTTGTCGCAGAGATTGCAGATCATCTCATACAGAAAGCCCCGTACCCCATTTACCTGGGCACTTTCCCCCGCAACGGAGATTTGAACCTGTTTTTTCTCAGCGTTGTCCTGTAGTGCGGATACCGCGCTATGGGCCAGCGGGAGAAGGTCCACCGCCTCCCACCCCATCTCTGAACCCTCGTCCAGTTGGGAAAGGTGAATGATATCCTCCACCAACGTGACCAGCCGGGCGGCTTCCTTATGAATCACTTCAGAAAATTGAGGGATGTCCTCCTGCCTGACCATCCCGTTTTTCAGCAGTTCCGCGCTGCCCAGGATAGATTGCAGCGGGGTTTTCAGCTCGTGGGACACATTGGCGGTAAACTCCCGCCGGCTGCGCTCTGCCGCCGCCTGCTCCGTCACGTCAAAGGCCAGTAATACCGTTCCAATCATCGCGCCGTCCGACTCGACCCGGCTGATGTCAACCTGGATTTCACGGCCGTTCCGCACCGCCCGCACCTCACTGTGCCCCTCCTCCAGCGCGGTCAAAATTGCCTGGCTCATTTCATGGTTGCGGTCCACTGTCAGAAAGTCTTTTTGGATACAGGAGCGGTCGGTATCGAACAGTCTCTGTGCCGCCGGATTGATGCTCAGAATCACGCCTTTTTGATTCAGCACCACCAATCCCTCATTCATACTTTTCGTAATCTGCTCAAACTCATCCGTCCTGGCCCGCAGTTCCCGCATTTGCGCACTGATTTGACTGCGCTGCTGTTGGATACGCCGCAGCAATGGCGACAACTCCTCGTAGGCGTCATTTTCCAGCGGGTGTTCCAGGTCCAGAGCATTGAAGGGCTGAACGATTTTCTTCGCCATCCGGCCGGCCAGGACCGCCGAAAGAATCACAGCGAAAATCCCCACCAGCAAAATTGGCTGGAGCATGACCAATACCAGGGCCGGCACTGTCACCTGGCTGGCGGAAATACGCAGTACAGTCCCATTGTTCAGTGCTCGTGCATAATAGAGCGTCCGCTCCGTCAATGTGTCGGAGTAGCGGACAGTGCTGCCTTCCCCCTTGGCAAACGCCTCCCGAATTTCCACGCGGTTCCCATGATTCCTCATAGCCTCCGCAGGTTCCTCCGTGTCGAACAGCACTGTCCCGTCCGAAGCGATCCATGTCAGCCGGTACTCCGGCGTCCAAGGGTAGCGGTAATCCGTGGCAGTCAGTTTTTCCAGATATGCCTGTCCGCTCTCCTCCACCGCATAGGCGGCCAGCCGCAGCTCGTCCCTGAGCTGGTTGGCCTGCACCGTTCCAAAGTAGTCATATAGGCAGCCCAGTACGATTACAAGGCTGGCCAGCAGTACCGCCGCCGCAACCGTCAGGGCAGATCGAAAAATTCTCTTGCTCACGGCTTTCCCTCCCAGCGGTAGCCCACACTGCGGACCGTTTCGATCATCGCACCATACGCCCCCAGCTTCTGCCGCAGTGTTTTGATGTGTACATCCACTGTCCGCGTCTCTCCGGCATAATCCACTCCCCAGACGGCAGACAGCAGCTGCTCTCGGGTAAAGGCAGTGCCCGGGTGGGTAAGGAACAGACGCAGCAGTTCAAACTCCTTGAAGGTGAAGGTAAGCCGCTGGCCGTCCATTATGACGGTATGCTCCTCCAAATCCATAGTCAAACCGCCCGCTGCCAGGACATTCCGCTCCTGCCTGGGCCGGCAGCGGCGCAGCACCGCCTTGACACGGGAGACCATCTCCATCATACCGAAGGGCTTGACCAGATAATCGTCCGCCCCCAGATCCAAGCTCTGGATTTTGTCGTACTCCGCACCCTTGGCCGTGGCCATGATGACGGGGATGCCCCAAGTGTCGCTGGAGGATTTCAGTTCCCTCAACAGCTCCACACCGTTTTTCCCCGGCAGCATCACATCCAGGATGACAAGCTCCGGTTTTTCTGTCCGCAGTGCACGCAAAAAGGAATCGCCGCAGGCAAATCCCCTGGCCTCAAAGCCGGCAGAAATGAGAGTATACAATTCCAAACTCTGAATGCTCTCATCATCCTCGACACAGTAGATCATATACGCGCCTCCTTTTGCTGATAAACTGATTATACCACAACTTTATCCCAGCGTATATTTTCGCTGATATTCCCTGAACTGCTCCTGAAATCCCTCGCTGCCGCTTCGCACTTCCCGCAGGGACTGGTGCAGGTTCATGGTGTCGTGGGTGGTGTCGATCACGCACCCGGCGATGTTGGAGCAGTGGTCCGCTGTGCGCTCCAGGTCAGTAAGCAGGTCCAGCCAAGTGAATCCCGCGTCAATGGTGCAGTCACCCTTCTGCATACGGAGAATGTGCCGCGTGCGAAGCTGCTCTTTTAATTGGTCGATCACCTGCTCCAGCGGTTCCACCAGGGCGGCGGTGTCCGGGTCGTTTTTCAAAAAGGCAGTGAGGGACAAATCCAGAATATCACTGACCGCCGTGGAAATGACAGCAAGCTCCCTGTCCGCCGCGCTGGTCAGGCGAAGCCCCTTGTTCCGCAGCTCCTCCGCTGATTCCAGAAGGTTGACTGCGTGGTCGGCAATCCGTTCAAAGTCGCCAATCATTTTCAGCAGCTTAGCCGCTTCCCGGCTGTCTGTTTCGCTGATTTGCCGCGTGCTCAGGTTTACAAGATATGTGCCTAAAATATCCTCGCAGTGGTCGGTCCTGTCCTCTTTTTTCCGAACAGACGCGGCAAGCTCCGGGGAAAACTCCCGCAGGGAGGCCAGCGATTCCTTCAGGGCTGCTGCGGCAGTCTCCGCCATGTCGGCAGCAACCGCGTGGCACCGCTCCAGAGCGATGGAGGGAGTCGCGAACAGGCGCTCATCCAACTCCTCAAAGGCCTCCGGCTGTTTGGTGTCAGGCACTAAAATCGTGACCAGCCGCTCCAGGAAGCCGGACAGGGGCAGCATAAAGATGGTACACAGAACATTGAACACCGAGTGGGCCACGGCGATGCCCACCAGCGAGGCCGGTTCATCCAAAAACGCAGGGTGAAGGAGCGGCCGTATCATGCAGAATATGGCCAGCCAGACCGCTGTGCCAACGACATTGAAAGAGAGATGGACCAGTGCTGCCCGTCTCGCGTTTTTATTGGCCCCCACGGAGGAGAGCATGGCGGTGACGCAGGTGCCGATGTTCTGTCCCATGATGATGGGGATGGCTGCGCCGTAGGATACCTGCCCGGTAACGGCCAGCGCCTGCAAAATACCCACCGACGCGGAGCTGGACTGGATGATTGCCGTCAGGCCCGCCCCTGCAAGTACGCCCAGTACCGGATTTTTGAACATGACGAACATCTGCTGAAAGGCCGGGACATTCCGCAGACCAGACACTGCTTCCGACATGGTTTCCATGCCAAACATCAATGTGGCAAAGCCCAGCAGGATCATACCCGTGTCCTTTTTCTTTGCGTTCTTGCAGAACATATAAAAGATAATCCCCAAAAAAGCAAGCATTGGGGTGAAAGAGGACGGCTTCAACAGCCTGACGAACAGATTCCCGCTGTCGATTCCTGCAAGGCTCAAAATCCACGCTGTGACCGTGGTGCCGATGTTGGCTCCCATGATAATGTTGATGGCTTGTTTCAGATTCATAAGTCCGGAGTTGACGAAACCTACCACCATGACGGTTGTAGCCGAAGAACTTTGAATCACCGCCGTGACACCCAGTCCGGTCAGAAGTCCGGTCAGCTTTCCGGTGGTCAGCTTCTCCAGAAGGGCGCGGAGTTGTCCGCCAGCTCTGCGCTCCAATGCCTGTCCCATGATGTTCATGCCAAACAGGAACAGGCTCAATCCGCCAATTAGGGTCAGCATATTGAAAAAATCCATGATGCCCTATCCTTTCTTCCTTGTTATTACTCCCCTATTTTAACATGCGGATGTAAAATTCATTATCAAGGTCGTGTAAAATCTATGTAAAATTAGCAGGGTAGTTATATTTGTGTTCCGTTTCCGGACGTGCGTCAGCCCCGGCAAGTGGCTGGCTGCGCGGCATTCTGCCGCTTCCGGCTCCACTCCTGGGACTGCCGTGGCCGCTTCGAGGGCGTCCGCTATGTTGAAACCACGACCTTTACGGTGGCAGATAGCTGCCCTTTTCTTTACCTGGATACTCTCCTTTTAATTGAGTATTGGATTTCCTATCTTTTACCACAGCGGGGAGAGCGGCGATCACAGAAGCATAGCGAAAATGACGCAGACCAAAATAAAAGGCAGGTTACAGCAGATAAAGGAGGGCACACAGGTATCTCAGTTGTGGTCGTGCTGTCAATCCATACCAAAGGTCGCAGTGGGGATCAGTGTCTGGCTAGAGGCGGGCGAGCCAGAATCCCCCAAAGCGGCAGCGGCAATCTTGACCTCCCGCTGGTAAAACCGGCGGGAGGCCGAAGCATATCGAAAAGCGGATACTCCGCTCCATGGAGCGCTGCCGCCGCCCCTAATCGTCCCCGATCTCTACATCCGAATCATGCTCATCAAGTCGGAAGATTGTATCACCCAGACGGATGATGGTCAGAGACGCGCCCGCTCCGCCGCCCAACAGCGTGGCGGTCCCATCCGGGCCAAACATCTCCAGTGAAATCGTGGAGCCCGGGGTCAGATTGATCTTCACATGGTTCTCAAAGCTGGACCGGGGCGCCGTCGGAGGGATGGTAGACGCGGTGGTGTCGGTATAACGGAAGCCCGATTTGATATTCAGCCGGGTCCCCACCGTCACAGGTTCCGTGGTATTCACATGATAAGAGATCAGATAGGCGCCCCCCTCATCCACCGTAGCCGTGATCCTGCAAATGGGTTGAAAGCAATTCAGTCAGGATGGGTTCGTCATCAACGATCAAAATTTTGTATGCCATGCGGACACCTCCAGTCTTTTTCATCATATAGGGAGAAAGTCAAAATTCCGTCAAGGTCATATA
>CATKXO010000005.1 GCA_949840775.1 uncultured bacterium
CCATCATGCCCAGGAGCATAACGGAGGCCAGAGTCAGGCTGAGGGCCCGCTTCAGGTTTCTCATTCGGATTTCCTCCTTCAAATTTTTTCGGCCTGAGAGGGGCCGGGTTTGGTAAAGGGACGCTTCCTTTTCAGAGCTCCGGTAGACCCCGTAAGTCCGCCTGTTCGTTCCAAAAATTCTGCGTTTTTACCAAAAAATCAGAGGTTTTTCAACGTTTTTGCCCGGCCACGCCCGTGTCACTCCCCTTGCATCGGTCCGATTTAAGGGGGGTGGGTACAGACCTCTGCCGGATAAAAGGTCTCCCAACCTCTGCGCGTATTGTAGCAAACCGATTTTTGAAAGTCAATGGGTTGAGGGGAAGTGTAACAGAACGGTAACATTGCCGTAACACAGGGGGAGAAGTGTTACAGAGGACAGAAACAGGGCCGCTTTCCGGCCCTGTTTCTGTTTTATATTTACTTCTGGTCCGCTGTTTTCAGGTATACACGAATCATTTTCTTGATTTCTTCCACAGTGTAGGTCTGCTGCGCAGGCGCTTCGTCCAAAATGCCGAACAGGTCAAACGCCATTGCTTTTCTGGTATCCTGCCGTTCCGCCTCAGTACCCATGCCGTCAACCCCCTTTTACATATCTATATTTATATTGTATCCGATTTTTTGAGGGTTGTCAACCGTTCGGGCCGGTCCGGGCGGTATTTTTATGCCCTCCGGTCCACCCGGATCACCAGGGCGGTGCGGTCGTCGGTGGCCTCCTTCAGGTCCCGGGTCACCAGCTCCCTGGCCAGGTCCTTGGGACTGGCCCCGTCAAACCCGGCCAGCCGCTCCCGCAGCCAGCCGTCCTCCGGGCCGGGGCACACCCCGTCGCTGACCATCAGCACGCAGTCCCCCGGCACCAGCCGCAGGGTGAACCGGTCCAGGGCTCCGTTCTCCCCCTCCGCCAGCCCGGCAGGGAGGGACTTTCCCGTCAGCCGCTGGACCTCGCCCCCCTTTTTTATATAGGTAGGGGCCGCCCCCAGCTTGAACAGCTCCCCCTCCCCGGTGAACAGGTCCAGCTGGAGCAGGTCCACGGTGGTAAAGCCGCCGGTCTCCTCCCCCCGGAGGGCCAGGGCGGAGGCCAGGGTGGTCAGCGCCCGGGGGGCCTCCACCCCCGCCTGGAGCAGCTGCTCCAGCAGGCGGACGGCCAGGGTACTCTCCCGGTTGGCCTCCGGGCCGCTGCCCATGCCGTCGCACAATAAAAGGTAGAGCTTTCCGTCGTGGCGCTTGAAGTAGGTGCCCGCGTCGCCGCTCACCGTCTCGCCGGTCTTCTTCCGGGCGGCCACCCCCGCCACCGCCATCAGCGGTTCCTGCTGAATCAGGGAGATGGTCTCATCGCCCTCCAGCTCCACCCGCAAGGGGACCCCCAGCACCGCCGACAGGTCCTTCAGCCGGCTGGGCCGGGCCAGTGCGGAGCAGCCAGGGCCCTCCGCCTCCACCCGGACCAGCCCCCGGCCGTCCCGGTAGACGGCGGCCCGGGCGTCCAGCTTCCACTCGGCCAGCCGCTGCCGCAGGCGGCGGTCCCCCACCACGTCGGGGGTGAGCTCCCGGCTCAGCTCGGCGGCGGCCTCCCCCAGCAGGTCGGACAGCTGGGCGTACTGCCGGCACACCGCCGCCCGGCTCTCCCGGATGCGGGCGTTATACTGCCGGCGGTAAAACAGGGCGGTGAGCTCCTCGTTCACCGCCGCCACAAAATCGGGGAAGTGGATGCACCGGTCGGCAAAGTGCCTGGGGAAGTCCCCCTTCTCCGCCCTCCCCCGCTCCACCATGGCGGGGGTGGCGTCGTTCAGGGCGTTGAATGTGGTGTTGTAGTCCGTCTTCCAGCACCGGTCCCGGAGGGTACAGGCGCGGCACTGCCGCCCCGCCGCCCGGTCGAAGACGGTGGAGACATCATTGTCGTTGTCCGGGCCCCGGAAGGCGGAGCGGAGGGAGTCGCACAGGGTACGGAAGGCCTGGGCGGTGCGCTCCAGCTTCTGATGGACCAGCCGCTGGGCCCGGAGGTCGGCGGCCGCCTCCGGGGCGGACCATATCCCCAGCCAGCCCAGCACCCGCTCCGGGGCGAACAGAGTCAGCGCACAGGCCCCCACTCCCGCCACAGCCAGCATGGGGATGCCGAAAACCTCCATAGGGGCGATGGCTGTCAGACAGGCGCACAGCAGGGCCAGAGGCCCCACCCGCCGGGCGGCGGCGGAGGGCCTGTCCTTCCTCCGCCGGACCATGGGGGCCAGCGCCCCCCGGAAGGCCCAGGAGGCCGCCATGACCAGGGCGGTTTCCAGCACCAGATAGGCGGCGCTCACCGTCCGCCAGCCCGTCTGGGACTGGACGATGAACCCGGTGAACCCCACCAGCACCCCCGCCACCAGGGGCATGGCCCAGGGGCGGCGGAGGGGCTTCCAGTCGTAAAAGGCGAAATGGATGGCAAAGGCCAGGATGGCGGCGGAGGCGTACCGCAGGCCGGGGGAGAAGTCCAGGGCGGTGAGGGACCCGAAGCAGGCCCCCACCAGGGCGGAGGCGCCGAACAGCCCGGAGCCCGCCGCCGCCACAAAGGCCACCCCCAGTGGGGCCCGCTCCCCAAAGACCACCGCCCCAGCCAGCACCGCCGCCAGCAGAAAGTGGATGCCCGCCTCCGACAGCACCGCCAGAGGGGAGGGCGTGAGCCTGTAGACGCGGGCCGGCTCCGCCGCCCTGGGCCTGTCCCGCAGTGCGCTGATCCTGCTGTAAATGGTCTTGGCTGTCATGCCGGTCTCCTCCTTGGTGTAGTTTGGAGCCCCATTATATTCCAATTTTTGGAAATTATGCGTCGAAACCGGTCCGATATAAAAAATTGCGGCCCTTCCCCGCTGAGGGAAGGACCGCGCCCGTCTCAATCAGCTATTTTTCATCGTCCAGCAGCTGAATCACGGTGACATGCTGGAGCTGTCCCGGATATGTCTCCAGAACGCCTCCTGTAAATGTGATGGAAATATGGTCGCCAACCTCCAAATCGTCCGCTGAGATATCCGTGTATCTCCACAAGAGCTTTGTCTCCTTCTCAATGGAAAAACAAAACTCACCCCGGAAATTGATGTCGTTTACCTCCATGCCCGTTACAGTAAAGGTGTCGCCTCGGATGTCGGAAATCGTGGCGTAGAAGGTCTGGGCATCAAGTGCGGTAGCTTTCATGCGGCCAGAAGCCGTCTGATATCCGACGAAATAGAACGCTCCCGCAATCGCCGCGCTGTAGCAAAGTATAGCGATCACAAATCCAACTGTTTTTTTCTTCATGGCAATACCTCCTCTATAAAAATGGTTCTATTGATATAGACGCAGAAACGCCGCAAAAGTTTCTCCTCTCACCTCCATAATTACAGGAGAGCCCGCTCAACGGGATTGTCCTTTTTGCAGATTTAAATGTAGGGGCCGCCGCCCTCGGCGGCCCACCAATGTGCAACGTTTTCCCTGGTTTCGGGCCGCCCAAGGGGGCGGCCCCTACAGATTCTGGATAAAATGCGCGTTAGGGCACTCCCCGCTCAACTTTGGGCTTGTATTTTTTCTGGAAATCGAATACAATAGAAAATGAATCAATGTAAGTTCCCCTATCCTGACTGAAAGGAAGGTACGTTCCTATGAAACTGGAAAACGAGCTGGGCGAGATCCGCATCAGCAGCGACGTGTTCACCACCGTCACCGGCAGCGCCGCCACCAACTGCTACGGGGTGAAGGGCATGGCGGTGCGGTCCACCACCGACGGGCTGGTCCACCTGCTGAAGCGGGAGTCCATGTCCAAGGGCGTGAAGGTGTACTACAACGCCGACGGCACCGTCTCCATCGAGCTGCATATCATCGTGGAGAACGGGGTCAACCTCATGGCCGTGTGCCGGTCCATCATGAGCGAGGTGCGCTATGTGGTCAGCAAGACCACCGGGGTGGAGGTGGCCTCGGTGGACGTGTGCGTGGACTCCATGCGCTTCTAAAAATCATTCGCGGAAAGGAATTTTGCCGATATGGTACAAACTATTGACGCGGCGGTATTTCAGCGGATGATGATTCACGCTCACGCCGCCATCAACGCGCAGAAGCAGCCCATCAACGACCTGAACGTGTTCCCCGTCCCCGACGGCGACACGGGCACCAACATGACCCTGACCATCGGGGCCGCCGCCGCGGAGATGCGGAAAAAGCACTACGACACCGTGGGCCAGGCCGCCGGGGGCACCGCCTCCGCCCTGCTCCGGGGGGCCCGGGGCAACTCGGGGGTGATTTTGTCCCTGCTGTTCCGGGGTTTCTCCAAGGCCGTCAAGGAGAACGAGACCATGGACGGCCGGGACCTGGCCATCGCCCTGGACTTCGGGGTGGCCGCCGCCTACAAGGCGGTGATGAAGCCCGCCGAGGGCACCATCCTCACCGTCTCCCGCCTGGCCGCCGCCCGGGCCGCCGGCCATGCCAGGGAGGACAGCTCCTTCGAGGGGGTGCTGGAGGCCGCCATCCAGGAGGGGCAGGAGGCCCTGGCCCACACCATCGACCAGAACCCGGTGCTGAAAAAGGCCGGGGTGGTGGACGCCGGCGGCAAGGGCTTCCTGGTCATCCTCCAGGGCATGCTGGACGAGGTCCGGGGCCTGCCCATGCCCGAGGCCGGGGAGGAGGGAACCGTCCCCAACGACAAGGCCGACTTCGAGGCCGTCAACGTGGAGGACATCACCTTCGCCTTCGACACCGTGTTCATCGTCCGCAAATTCAAGGAAAATACCGATCTGGAACCCTTCCGGAAGTACCTCAACTCCATCGGTGACAGCTTAGTGATCGGCGAGGACGACGAGGCCTTCAAGGTCCACGTACACACCAACACCCCCGGCAGCGCCCTGAACGAGGCCCAGAAGTACGGCGTGCTGGAGCTGGCCAAGATTGAGAACATGCGCACCCAGGCCGAGGACCTGGCCGCCGGCAAGCACGTGCAGAGCACCGACGACCTGGAGGCCGTGGAGGAGGAGCTGGAGAAGTCCGCCGGCCCCGTCCACGCCGACCCGGAGAAGAAATTCGGCTATGTGGCCGTGTGCGCCGGGGCCGGGCTGGAGGCCGTGTTCCAGGACCTGGGGGTGGACGGCCTGGTGGGGGGCGGCCAGACCATGAACCCCTCCACCCAGGACATCCTTAAAGCCATCGACGCCACCCCGGCGGAGATCGTCTACGTCCTACCCAACAACAAGAACATCATCATGGCCGCCCAGCAGACCATCCCCCTGTGCGAGGACAAAAAGGTGATCGTCCTGCCCACCAAGACGGTGCCCCAGGGCATCTCCGCCATGCTGGCCGCCGACCCCGACGCGGAGGAGGGGGACAACACCGCCGCCATGATGGAGGGCTTCGCCAACGTCCGCACCAGCGAGATCACCTATGCCGCCCGTGACTCCGACTTTGACGGCTTCGCCATCCACCAGGGGGACTACCTGGCCCTGGAGGAGCACCAGCTCTTTGGCACCGACCAGGACCTGCCCGCCATCCTGGACCGGCTGGCCCGCTCCGACAGCCACCAGAGCGCCGAGTTTATCTCCATCTTCTACGGCGAGGATGTCACCGAGGAGCAAGCCCAGGAGGCGGAAAAAATCTTTGCCGCCGCCTGTCCCAACGCCGAGATCACCCTCCTGGCCGGGGGCCAGCCGGTGTACTACTTCATGATTTCCGCCGAGTAAACAGCAGCCGGCCCGCTCCCATTGGGAACGGGCCGGGTTTTATGTTCAGGCCAACGCGCGGTGGAGGAAAGTCACGATCTGACCACGGGTGCAGACGCTGTCCGGGGAGAAGGTGGTGGCGGTGGTGCCGCTGGTCACGCCCTTCTCCACCGCCCAGGCCACCGCCTGAGCGTAGTCCGCAGTGGAGGAAACATCGGTAAAGCCGGTGTCGGTAGACTGCCGGTCCTGCTGGGGCATTTTGCTGTTGTAGTGGACGGTAGGCTCTATATCCATAAAAGCCGAATCATACAAATCCATAAAAGCCCAATCACCGCCGGTATTGTAACCAACTGTGATGGCATCCCACTGTGCTTGGCTGCCTTCATAATATATATCGGTCAGACTGCTGTCAAAGAATGCGAGATCGTCAATTTCCGTAACGCTAACGGGGATCGTTACACTGGTAAGACTCTTGTTCTCTATGAACCCAGCAGCAATGTTGGTAACGCCGCTGGGAATGACCACATCGCCGCCATTGCCGCTATATCCGTTCAGCACACCATGACTATTAATGTTGAACTCACCAGAGGCGCCCCCGGCGGCTTGCCACATATAAGTGACCGCCATGCTCCGGGTGCAGGGCCTGTCTCCGCCGAAGGTGCTGCCGGTGACCATGCCCTTCTCATAGGCCCACCGCGCCGCGTTGTAATAATAGTCGCTGCTCTTTACATCGGAGAAGGGATTGCTCTTTTTGGGTGAGGGCGAACCATAGGCCCGATAGAGGAAGGACAAAATCTGCGCCACGGTGCAGTTCTGGTTGGGGGAGAAGGTGGTGGCAGAGGTCCCGGCGGTAATCTTCTTCCCCACGGCCCATACCACCGGGTCTGCGAAGTAGTCGCTTTCCTTCACATCGGTAAAGCCGCCCACTGTCGGAGTCGGCGGGGCGGAGGAGTTGGAAATAACAACACTTAAATCATTATAAGAATAAAAGTCTTTTACTTCTGCTAGCCAGTCCTCGTCATAGGTAATGTTAGCTCCAATATTGATTTTAGCCGTCTTAACCTTTCTTTCTGTTGCCGCCATGAACAGCTCATATCCCACTTCCATGTGAAGTTCTGTAAGCACCCCTGCACCGGTAAAGCTAATCGTTCCGTCGGAACTGGCCGTGATAATAATGTCATCAACGGTATAGGTCCTGGCCGCGAACGCGGGGACTGTCAAGCCCAGGCAGAGGGCCAGGGCAAGGGCGAGGGATAGGATTTTCTTTTTCATATCTCTGTCTCCTTTTCCGAATTGAACGCACTTATTGTTTCCTGAATAGGAAACAATAGGACGTACGTCCTATTGTTTCCTGAATAGGAAACAATAGGACGTACGTCCTGCAATCATTCTACTGCAAGCTCCGCCAAAAGGCAAGGGGTTTGCGATAAAAAATCCCGGTCCGAAATGGACCGGGATTCCTTATGTGAATCAGGGAACGGGCACGACCTCCACGGTATACCCCAGGTCCTTCAGGCCCTGGACCACGCCGGTGTTGCCAATCATGTGCCCCGCGCCCACGGTCATAATGCCGGTGTGGGCGCCCTCCTGCTTCAGGTAGCGGTCCGCCCAGGCGATCATGTTGGGGTCCCGGCCCTCGAAGAGCTTGGAGTTGAGCTCGTCGTCCGGGTTGCTGCTGATCTCGTCCTTGGGGTAGTCCTTGGCAAAGGCGTCCACGTCCCGGGTCTTCCACTGGTCCATCCAGCGGTCCACCGCCTCGTCCTGCTCCTTCAGGGCGGCCTCGTACTCCGCCTTCTCCTCCTCGCTCAGGTCCTCGGCCGCGTCCATCCCCAGGAACATGGCCAGGGTCATGGTCAGGTAATTCTCCTGATACTCGTCAGACAGGCCGTCGAAAATCCTGCCCTGGAAGGCGTAGGTCTCCACCCCCTCCACGGGGATATCCGCGTTGGTGGCCTTGGCGTTGACGTACAGGTCCAGCGCCATGGCGTTGTCGCTGCTGGTCTCGTCCAGCATGGACAGGGCGGTGAAGGAGTTGGCCAGCGCCCAGGGCTTGAACTGGGCCACCTGCTCCTCGGGCATGCCCACAGGGGCCAGGGCCTCCACCACCTCCTGATACAGCTCGGCGCTGATGTGGTCCTTCAAGGTGGTGCCGTCGGAGTAGGTCTGCATGGCGGTGAACTCGTCGATGCCCTCCTGGCTGTTGAAGTCCAGCTCAAAGGCGGCCAGCTCGGCGGAGGTGATGATGTCCCGCAGCTGCTTGTGGAAGGGATAGAGGTTGTTCCGGTCGGTGTGGATGGAGCCCAGCAGGTACAGGGTGTTGCCGTTGCCCTCCGCCTTCCACAGCAGGCCCAGGGAACCGGCGTTCTGCCCGTCGTACAGGGCCAGGATCATGCGGTTGGCGAAGGATGCGGCCTCCAGCAGGGTGCAGGGCCGGTCCAGGGCCAGGCTGTCGCCGTCGCCGTGGACCACGCCCAAAGCGGACAGAAATTCCACCGGCCCGGCGTCGATGCCCTCAAAGGCGTAGGGGAGGGCCTCCATATACAGGGCGTTGAGCACGCCGCCCCGGGTGGTATCCAGCACGAAGGAGCCGGCACCGGAGCGCTGCTCCACCCCCAGCAGGGCCAGCTTGTCGGCGGCCACCTGGGTCATCTTGTTCAGCTGCTCCTGGGTGACGGGCTTGCCGTGGTCGGTGTTGATCTCATCCCCCACCAGCCCCAGGGCGTAGGCGTCGGCCATCTCGTTCCAGGCCCAGTCGGGGAGGGGCGCGGCCTGGGACTCCTCCGCTGCAAAAACAGGGGTCACGCCGCCCAGCAGCCCAAAGGCCAGCAGCAGGGTAAGTAATCTTTTCATGTGCAATTCATCCTTTCTCCGGGCGGACCCGGTACGGTCCTATTGTAGCATGGGACAGGCGCAAGTCAAGTTAAAGTTTTATTACACGCCCAGCCACCGGGCCAGGTCCCACAGGTCGGGAGAGATGTGGTCAGGCTGGAAGGGGGCGAAGGCCTCCGCCCCGGTGGTGCCGTTGAGGACGGCGGCGAAGTGGGTCCCGGCGTTTTGGGCGGCCCCGGCGTCCAAAACGGTGTCGCCGCAGAACAGGGTATCCTCCGGTCCGGACCCCAGCCGCGCCATGGCGGTGCGCAGTCCCTCCGGGTCCGGTTTGGGGCGCTTCACGTCGGCGCTGCCGATGACCAGCTCCACGGCGTCCCTCAGCCCGTGGTTTTCCAGGATCAGCTCAATGGTGTCCCCCCGCTTGGTACTGACAATGGCGGTCTTCACCCCCCGCTCCCTCAGCCCCCGGAGCAGCTCCGGGGCGCCGGGGAAGAGGATGGTCTCGTGAATCTGCCGCTCCCGGGCCACCTCGGTAAACAGGGCCCGGAATTTGGCCTGACGGGCCGGGTCCCGGTCTCCGGTGAGCATGGCGTAGGAGTCCTCCAGCATGTAGCCGATGGTGCCCCGCACCGTCTCCCGGTCGGGGGCGGGCCAGCCCAGGCCGGTGAGTCCATGGACAAACCCGGCCACGATGGAGTCGGTGCAGTCCCCCAGGGTGTAGTCAAAATCGAAGCAAACCGCTTGAAACATAAGCTCTCCTCCTTAACATATCGCGCTATTATCATACCACAGGAAAGTATTTGCCGCAACTGTTTGACCTGCGGGGCTTTTTCCTGTATAATAGGCGCAAACGATCCCGGCAAAAACAAGGAGGAATATGATGGATAAGTCAAACGCAAAATACAGCGCCTACATCCAAATCCTGGAGGAGGAGCTGGTCCCCGCCATGGGGTGCACCGAGCCCATCGCCATCGCCTACGGAGCGGCCAAGGGCCGGGAGGTGCTGGGCGGGCTGCCCGACCAGGTGGTGGTGGAGGCCAGCGGCAACATCATCAAAAACGTGAAGAGCGTGGTGGTGCCCAACACCGGCGGACTCCACGGCATTGAGGCAGCCGCCGCCGCAGGGGTGGTGGCCGGAAAACCGGAGCTGCTGCTGGAGGTCATCTCCCAGGTCACCCCCGAGCAGCAGCAGGAGATGCGCCAATATCTGGAGGACCGCCCCATTCGGGTGGAGTTCCTGGACGGCGACCTGGTCTTCGATATCCGCATCACCCTGCGCAGAGGGGAGGACACGGCCCAGGTCCGCATCGCCAACTACCACACCAACATCGTCCACATTGAGCGCAACGGCCAGGTGCTGCTGGACCTGCCTGTGGAGGCGGACGACGAGAGCGGCCTCACCGACCGGACCCTGCTGTCCATGGCGGACATCTGGGACTTCGCCCAGACGGTGGCCCTGGACGACGTGAAGGAGCTGCTGGACCGTCAAATCCAGTGCAACATGGCCATCTCTCAGGAGGGGCTGACCCACAGCTACGGGGCCAACATCGGCCAGGTGATTCTGGCCTCCTCCCGCCCCGACGACCCCATTGCTAAGGCCAAGGCCGCCGCCGCCGCCGGGTCCGACGCCCGGATGGGGGGCTGCGAGATGCCCGTCATCATCAACTCGGGCAGCGGCAACCAGGGCATGACCGCCTCCGTTCCCGTCATCGTCTACGGCCGGGAGACCGGCGCGTCCGAGGAGAAGCTCTACCGGGCCCTGGTGCTGTCCAACCTCATCACCATCCACCAGAAGACCCGTATCGGCCGGCTGTCCGCCTACTGCGGGGCCGTCAGCGCCGGGGCGGCCGCCGGGGCGGGCATCGCCTACCTGGACGGCGGCGGCTATGAGGAGGTCATCCACACCGTGGTCAACGCCCTGGCCATCATCTCCGGCATGATCTGCGACGGGGCCAAAGCCTCCTGCGCGGGGAAGATCGCCGCCGCCATCGACGCCGGGGTGCTGGGCTACCGCATGTATCAGCAGGGCCAGCAGTTCTACGGCGGGGACGGCATCCTCTCCCACGGGGTGGAGCAGACCCTGGACAACGTGGGCCGGCTGGGGAAGATCGGGATGCGGTCCACCGATAAGGAGATTTTGCAGATTATGCTGCAAACCTGATCCCTATGATAATTGCAAAAAGAGTAAAGAGAAAGCCGGAACTTCCTCCTGTTTATAAAAGGAACGGACGGGACTGCTATCTTGACCCCATACGTAAAAAGCTGATCTATATTACTCCGGAGGAAACCGTAAGGCAAAAAGCAATTTCCTATCTGGTTACTTATCTTAAAGTCCCCGCTGAAATGATCGTCGTTGAACAGCATTTATCCCACTACGGTATCCATTCCAAAAAGCGGGCCGATATCGTTATACACAAGGTGGACAAAGAAAACATTGAACGGCCCGTCGCCGTTATAGAATGCAAGGCACCAGAGGTATACCTGGATATCAAAGCGCAGGATCAAATGTTGGAATATTGTGATTTGATTGGCGCCAACTATGCCATGCTGTCCAACGGGATAGAGCAGTATTGTTTCATCTATGATGATGACTCGAAGTCATATATCCCCCTAACTGATTTGCCAAACTATGACGACATGTGCAAGGGAGAATATGAAGCGTGGGACATGGAAGAACCACCGGAACGAATCCCGTTTTCTGAGTTGCAGGCATATTTGCAAAAGGAATTTGATGCTTGCGGGGAAGATGATTTCGGAACAGATATCAGCAAGCTGACCCCAATGCCGCTTGCCGTTCCTCTATTCAATCTGTGGGAGGGGCTGCTGGATACAAGCATCAAAATGCCTGCCGGCGATTATGGGCTTTTCCGCCTGATTGAGGATTACGGAATCAGGATGGTCTCATACGGCAATGCCTCTGGCGGGAAATTCTATGGGCCCTACCGCTCATTTTTAGTACAGGCAGGGGAAAACACAGAATTTTATTCCATCGGAATCACAACATACTGGAAAGGTTCAACCCCCAGCAACGTAAAAACCTGTATTTGTGTGGCACATGACGACGAAAAAGAATCTCACCACGCGTTACAGTTAGTAGCGGATGACAATTTGGCCGTTCGCGGCAATGCAGTTGGCTTTTATCACACAGGCAGAATCGCAATCGGAAATATCGGAAGCGGGAAAATAGAAGAACTGCGCCGGTTTGTTCAGGAGCGGTATCCAAAAATCATTGCTGGGAACAAATTTTATCTGGGCCGTTTGGTAAATGATAAATTGTGGCGGCTCGATGATCCAGACGTGATACAATTAGTAGTCAATCTGATTTCTTATGCTATGATTCGGGATGAATACCGTGACTATGTAAAAGCGAGCAAGAAATAAGAAGGCCCCTGGCTTAGTTTGCCAGGGGCCTTCACGTCACTCAAACCACGCCACCGCCCGGATGGGCGAGCCATCGCAGTTTTCCAGCTTCAGGGGAAAGCAGCTGAACCAGAACAGTCCGTCGCCGCACTGCCCCAGGTTTTTCAGGTTCTCGATGTTGACGATGTCCATATCCCGGAACAGCTCCTTGTGCCGGGTCAGGTCCACGTCGGCAATGGGGTCCAGGCCGATCACGTCGAAGCCGATGCCCTTGTAGCCCCCCGCCTTGATATAGGCCAGCACCTCGCCGTCGATACAGGGGTAGTCCCCGAAGTAGGCGTCCGTCCCCCATTTTTTGTCCCAGCCCAGGTTGAACAGGAGGAAATCCGCCTCATCCACTTTGCCGCCGTATTTTTTCAGGCGGTCCATGGTGATGGCCTCTCCCTCAGCCAGGTCCCGGCAGTCGATCACCAGCGCTTTGCCGATGAACTGCTCCGGAGGGAACTGGTCCAGGGTGGTCCTGCCGGCAAACAGGTGGGCGGGCGGGTCCATGTGGGTGCCGGTGTGGGTAAACATGGTCAGTTTGGTCTCTTTAAAGCCGTCCTTCTCATAGCTGTTGGCCGGCTCAAACTTCGGGGTTTCCGTTCCGGGGTAGACCGGCATATTTTCCCTGATTGTGTGGGTCAGATCAATCACTTTCATATGTCAGCGCTCCAATCCGTTCTGCCGCCAGCCTCAGTGGTTGGCCATCTGGTAGATTTTCAGGCAGTCCGCCTCATACAGCACCTTGGCCGCGCCCTTCTTCCCGCCGCCGGCCACAATGCACATCTTCGCCATGGTCTCCAGCTGCTCCTGGGTGGGGGAAATACCCAGCTCAGAGAAACAGGTGGGCATGTGGATGGAGCGGTAAAAATCCTCCATGGCCTCGATGCCCTTCAGGGCGATGTCCTCGGGGGCACCGGCGTTCTCCACCCCCATGACGTTGACGGCGAACCTGACGAACCGGTCCAGGCAGTCCCGGTACACATACCGGGCCCAGCTGCCCCAAACGGCGGCCAGGCCGGCGCCGTGGGTCACGTCGAACATGCCGCCCATCTCGTGCTCCAGGCCGTGGCAGGCAAAATCACCGCCGTCACCGCCGCAGCCGGTGAGTCCGTTGTGAGACAAACTGCCGGCCCACATGATCTCCGCCCGGGCGTCGTAATTGGCGGGGTCGTCCCGGAGGACGGCGGCATTGGCCATCACGGTGCGCATCAGCCCTTCGGCGATGCTGTCAGTGAGCTCCATGGTGCCGTTGGGGGTAAAGTACCGCTCCATGGTGTGCATCAGAATGTCGGTGCAGCCGCTGGCCGTCTGATAGGGGGGCAGGGTCATGGTCAGCTCTGGGTTCATGATGGCGAACTTGGGCCGGCAGATGTCGTCGTTGTACCCCCGTTTCACGCCCCCCTCGTCCTTGGTGATGACGCTGCTGTTGCTCATCTCACTGCCCGCAGCGGCAATGGTGAGCACCACCCCCACCGGCAGACAGGCTTTGGCCCGCCGGGTGTGGTCGTAGAGCTCCCACACGTCGGCCTCCTCCGCCAGTCCATAGGCGATGGCCTTGGCGGAGTCGATGACGCTGCCGCCCCCCACCGCCAGGATGAAGTCCACGCCCTCTTTCCTGCACAGCGCAATGCCCTGATACACCAGGGACAGCCGGGGGTTGGGCACCACGCCGCCCAGCTCGGTATAGGCCGCCCCCGCCTGGTCCAGAGACGCCTTAATCCGGTCCAGCAGCCCGGACCGGACCACGCTGCCGCCGCCGTAGTGGATGAGTACCTTTTTGCAGCCCTGGGCCTTGACCAACTCGCCGGTCTGACCTTCGGCGCCCCTGCCGAAGACCACCTGGGTTGGGGTATGGTAGATAAAATTATACATGATTCAGCCTCCTGTCAGCTTGATGGGAACATTATAGCACGAAACTTTCCCGCTCACAAGGGCTCTTTGTGTCCCGAAGTGTCCCCAGCGCAGGGTTTTAGCCGGTTTTCCTGATTGATGTACTCTTTTCCGTCACGATCATATTGGGCCAGCGGTGCTCCACAAATTCGTCGCCATACTGCCGGTCCAAAAACTCCTCAAAGGCGTTGGCCGGCTGGGGCTGGACCGCCCGGGTGCTGTACCGCAGCATAACGGCACAGGTGAGCAGGCCGTTGCACACCATAAGGGCCACCACCGCCCAGGTCATAATCTTTCCGGCCAGAGCGGGAAAGCTTTCAATCAACCGGGACATCTGAGGATAGATGCCCTTGATCCAGAACACCGCCAGCACCCCCCAGAAAAAGCAGAACAGCACGTTGGTCCGCCCGCCGATGTTCAGGGGCATATGGCTGTAGTCCCAAAACACGGTGCCGAACACCAGCTCGGTAAATACGCTGCACATGTACTCGTAGGTCCCGCCGATAAAAAATCCGGCGGCGAAGACGAAGAAGGAGTCCCGCTGGGCCAGCCGCTGGAGAGAAACGGTAAGTACCACCGCCCCCAGCCCCCACACAAAGCTGAAGGGTCCGCAGACCACGCTGGACCGGTTCATCCATTGGCCGTTCACCAGTCCGCACCAGAAGGTCTCAATGATGTCACCCAGCAGGGCGGTGGTGAGAAACACCCACACCAGCTTGTCCAGGCATACCCCCTTGGCAAAGGTGTAGACCTCCTGCTCCTCCGGCGTCATCCCCCGGATGCCCGGGTAGGCCCTCTGGAGCCTCCGCCATACCCCCTGGGTAATCCGCCCGGCGATCCGGCCCTCGCTGCTTCGGGCCTCCCGCTGCTCATAGACCCGGACGCCTCCGGTGCGCAGGGTGTACAGCACCCCCAGAAAGTCCGCCCCGATCAGGATAAAGAGGACCCACACGGCAATCCCCTTCACCAGCCGGGGAATCAGGGTCATCACCCCCAGCAGCAGGGGGTGGACCACCAGATAGGCAACATAATAGACGGCCGCCACCGCCGCCGTGGAGAGCAGGCCCCGCATACTGCCCTCCAGCACCCGGCTGCGGCTTCCGCCCCAGTGTACCGTGGAACCAAGGCGGCGGTTGAGCTCGTCGGCGAAGTTCTCCGTCACGGCCACAATGGCCATCGTGAACAAAAATTGCACCGCGTACCGCCCGGCCAGGGCGGGCAGGGTGAGGATGATCAGGTCAAACGCCGCCCCGTAGGACAGCAGAAACGGGGTGGTGAGAAAGCCCCGGTTGCGGAACTGCCGCTGGGTCACGGCGTAGTACAGCACCTCGGCGCACCAGCCCAGAAAGGAATAGATCAGCAAATACAGTCCCATATCCAATCCGCTCATTGTGTTCCGCCTTTCTTGTCAGGAGTACAGCTTAATAATCTCCTCCGCCACCGCCCGCTTGGGGACGCACTGGTCCATGGCCCGGCGGGTGATGTAGTGGTGGGCGTCGTCCTCAGACATCTTCAGCTCGGTGATGAGCAGCCATTTGGCCCGGTTGACCAGACGAATCTCCTCCATCTTCTCCTCAATGGGCTGTGCCTTTTTCTCATAGCTGCGCAGCCGCTCCCGGGCGGCGGTCATCCAGTTCAGCCCCCGGAGGATGGCGTCTCTGGGGATGGGCCGGGGCAGAACAAACACGCCCCGTTCCGTCACCTTGGCCCGGACCTGGTCATACAGCGCGGCCGCCGCAAACAGCACCGCCACGGTGCCCCCTGTCCGGCAGCAGTCAACTGCAAAGCGGATGCCGGCATCGTCGGGCAGAGGGGAATTGATGAAAACAAAGTCGAAATCCCGCTCACTTCGGACCCGCTCAGCGGCCCCCACGCTGGTGACAGTGATAACCGGGGCGTAGCCGGCTTCGGGCAGAAGGGGGCGCAGAGAGTCCCGGAAGCGCTCCGAGGCGGATACGATCAGCACACTGTATACCCGTTCCTGCAAGCTCACAGGCTCCCCTCCCCTCACATACCAATGAAATCACCGCGGCTTGCGGTACTCCGCAAGCACTGCCTCCGGAACGCTCTCCCGGATAAACGCACTGTCCGCCGCCCTGACCGCCTGGGCCGGATTTGCCGGCAGGCAGCGGAACCGGGACAGCGTCTCCCTGTCCGCCTGGTAAAAGTTAAAGTCGGCAGCTGCCGGCAGCTCCAGCCTCTGCTCAATCCCCCACAGCCCGGCCCGGATCATCAGGGCAAAGGCCAGATAGGGGTTGGCGCAGGGGTCGGGAGAGCGCAGCTCCGCCCGGCGGTACTCCCCCACGGCGGCGGGAATCCGCACCAGCTGGGACCGGTTTTCCCGGGACCAGGAGATATACCGGGGCGCCTTGTGGCCGCCAAACCGGGCATAGGACTCCTTCGCCGGGTTGAGGAACAGGGTCATCTCCTCCACCTTGTCCAGCACCCCCGCCACCATCTGGTACAGGCAGTCACGGCCGTCCGCCGCCTTGACCGACACATTGATGTGGAACCCGCTGCCCGGCGCATCTTCCAAGGGCTTGGGGGAAAAGTCGGCGCAGAGCCCGTTGCGCTCAGCGATGAATTTGACGATGGACTGGAAGGTCATCACATTGTCCGCCGCAGTGAGGGGGTCGGAGTACCGGAAGTCGATCTCGTTCTGGCCCGGACCCTCCTCATGGTGGGAGCACTCGGGGAAAATCCCCATCCGGGCCAGGGTCAGGCAGATCTCCCGGCGGATGTTCTCCCCCTTGTCGTCGGGGGCGATGTCCATATACCCTGCCCTGTCGTGGGGAATCCGGGTGGGATCGCCGTTTTCGTCCCGCTTGAACAGGTAAAACTCCTGCTCCGCGCCGAAGAGGAAGGAGTACCCCTTCTCCTCCGCCTGGGCCGCGGCATTCCGCAGCAGGGACCGGGTGTCGCACTCAAAGGGCCGCCCGTCCGGGTAGACGATGGAGCAGAACATGCGCACCACCTGGCCGTGTTCCGGCCGCCAGGGAAGGAGCATCAGGGTCTCCGGGTCGGGGCGGAGGAGCAGGTCGGACCGAGCCTCGTCCCCGAAGCCGGCGATGGCCGAGGCGTCGAAGGCGATGCCGTACTCAAAGGCCCGGGGCAGCTCGCCGGGGACAATGGAGATGTTTTTCTGCCTGCCGAATACGTCGCAGAAGGCCAGGTGGATAAAGGCCACCTCCGTCTCCCGGACATACTGGATGACCTCTTCTTTCGAGTATTTCATAACTTCTCCCGCTTTCCTTCATTCAAATTACCGGTCATTATACCACAGTCCGGGGTATTTTTCCACCACTGTGAACAGAATCTGCAAAAGCAGAAAAAAACAGTTGACAGCTCCCTTTCTGAGGCGTATAATGCGCCCATAAAGGCAAAGGCGTCTTTTGGGTTATTCCTGAAAGGCGCCTTTGCCTTTTTTGTGGGACCCGGCCCCCTGGCCGGGTCATGGCCCGCCGCCCTCGGCGGGCCCCACAAGCCCCCTTTGACAAGGGAGGCTTAACAAACATCGAAGCAATGAAAGGGTGAAAAAAATGGCAGCAGTACCGGAGTATTTCGGAAGTTTGGTGTTTGACGATCGGGCGATGAAGGCCAATCTGTCCACGGATGTATATCTGTCCATGAAGAAGACCATTGACGAGGGGGCCAGGCTGGACCCCGGCGTGGCCAACGCGGTAGCCTCCGCCATGAAGGACTGGGCGGTGGCCCTGGGGGCCACCCACTTTACCCACTGGTTCCAGCCCCTCACCGGTGTCACCGCCGAGAAGCACGACAGCTTCATCTCCCCCGCCGCCAACGGCCGGGTGATTATGGAGTTCTCCGGCAAGGAGCTGATTCAGGGGGAGCCCGACGCCTCCTCCTTCCCCTCCGGGGGGCTACGGGCCACCTTCGAGGCCCGGGGCTACACCGCCTGGGACCCCACCTCCTACGCCTTTATCAAGGATAAAACCCTGTGCATCCCCACCGCCTTCTGCGGCTATAACGGGGAGGCCCTGGACAAGAAGACCCCCCTCCTGCGCTCCATGGCCGCCCTGAACAAGCAGGCCCTGCGCATCCTGCGGCTGTTCGGCAATGACACGGTGAAGCATGTCAACACCGCCGTGGGTCCGGAGCAGGAGTACTTCCTGGTGGACGCCAAAATGTGGGAGCAGCGCCGGGACCTTCGCTTTACCGGCCGCACCCTCTTCGGCGCCAAGCCCCCCAAGGGCCAGGAGATGGACGACCACTACTTCGGCACCATCAAGCCCCGGGTGGCCGCCTACATGACCGACCTGAACGACGAGCTGTGGAAGCTGGGCATCCTGGCCAAGACCCAGCACAACGAGGTGGCCCCCGCCCAGCACGAGCTGGCCCCCATCTACACCACCACCAACATCGCCACCGACCACAACCAGCTCACCATGGAGATGATGCAGAAGGTGGCCGCCCGCCACGGGCTGGTGTGCCTGCTCCACGAAAAGCCCTTTGTGGGGGTGAACGGCTCGGGCAAGCACAACAACTGGTCCATCGCCACCGACACCGGGGTCAACCTCCTCTCCCCAGGCCAGACCCCCTATGAGAACGCCCAGTTTTTGCTGTTCCTCTGCGCCGTCATCAAGGCGGTGGACGACTATCAGGACCTGCTGCGCATTTCCGTGGCCACCGCCGGCAACGACCACCGCCTGGGGGCCAACGAGGCGCCCCCCGCCGTGGTGTCCATGTTCCTGGGGGATGAGCTGGCCGCCATTCTGGGCTGCATCGAGCACGACGCCCCCTACACCGGCATCGATACCGGCAAGGTAAAGCTGGGGGTGGACGTGCTGCCCAGGTTCCGCCGGGACACCACCGACCGCAACCGCACCTCCCCCTTCGCCTTCACTGGCAACAAGTTTGAGTTCCGCATGGTGGGCTCCGCCGACTCCATCGCCTGCGCCAATATCATGATTAATACCGCCGTGGCCGAGAGCCTGCGGGTCTACGCCGACCGGCTGGAGGGGGCGGAGGACTTTGAGGCCGCCCTCCAGGCCATGATCCGCAAGACCATCCAGGACCACAAGCGGATTATCTTCAACGGCAACGGCTACGACGACGCCTGGATCCGGGAGGCCACCGAAAAGCGGGGCCTGCTCAACTGCCGCACCACCCCCGACTGCGTCCCCCACCTGCTGGACGAAAAAAACGTGGCCCTGCTTACCGGCCACAAGGTGTTTACCAGGGCGGAGCTGGAATCCCGGTATGAGGTCACCCTGGAGAACTACTGCAAGACCATCATCATCGAGGCCAACACCATGGCAGACATGGCCCGCACTGAGATTCTCCCCGCCGTCCAGGCATTTACCTGCGACACCGCCAAAACCGCCGCCGCCAAGAAGGAGCTGGTCCCCGGCTGTCTTTGCGAGTATGAGACGGAACTGGTAAAAAAGCTGTCCGGCCTCACCGACCAGATTGCTGTCAAGGCGGCGGAGTTGGAGGAGGCGGTGCTGGACCTGGCCAACGCCGGGGATATCAAGCGGGAGGCTGAGCTCATCCGGGACGTGGTGCTGCCCAAAATGGGCGAGCTGCGCCTGCCCTGCGACGAGGCCGAGACCCTCACCGCCAGGAAGTACTGGCCCTTCCCCACCTACGGCGACCTGCTGTTCGGGGTGCGGTAACTGCCTGTAGGGGCGGGCATCACCCGCCCGTCCCTACCGGAATTTTGGCAATATTATGCGGGCGGATGATATCCGCCCCTACAAAATTATTCCGCCAAAATGGAGGAAACAATTATGTGTTCAATTATCGGATATTGCGGCCCTGTGGCCGATATGGCCGCCTTTCAGGCGGGCTTTCAGCGTACCGTCAGCCGGGGCCCCGACGACAGCCGGGTGGTCCGGGCGGGAGAGGGCCTGCTGGGCTTTCACCGCCTGGCCATCATGGGGCTGACCCCCGAGGGAATGCAGCCCTTTGCGCTGGAGGGCAGCTTTGCCGTGTGCAACGGCGAAATCTACGGCTTTGAAAAGCTGAAGGGGGAGCTGATGGCAAAGGGCTACACCTTCCGCAGCGGCTCCGACTGCGAAATTCTGCTCCCCATGTACCGGGAGTACGGCGCCGGCATGTTCGCCATGCTGGACGCGGAGTTCGCCTGCATCCTCTACGACGGTCAAACCGGAGAATTTATCGCCGCCCGGGACCCCATTGGCATCCGCCCCCTCTACTACGGCTATGACAGCCGGGGGACAATTATCTTCGCCAGCGAACCCAAGAACCTGCTGGGCCTGACGGGCAAAATTATGCCCTTCCCCCCGGGGCACTACTATAAGGACGGCAAATTTGTGTGCTATCACGATATTGCAAAAACCACCCGTTTCTGCTATGATGAACTGGAAATTCTTTGCAGAAACATCCGGGAAAAGCTGACGGCGGCTGTGGAAAAGCGGCTGGTGGCCGACGCCAGGGTGGGCTTTCTCCTGTCCGGCGGGCTGGACTCCTCCCTGGTGTGCGCCATCGCCGCCAAAAGGAGCAAGACGCCCATTCAAACCTTCGCCATCGGCATGGATACCGACGCCATCGACCTGAAATATGCCAGGCAGGCGGCCGATTACATCGGCAGCGACCACCGGGAGATTATCATTACCAAAGAGGACGTGCTGTCTTCCCTGGAGACGGTGGTGGAGCTGCTGGGCACCTACGACATCACCACCATCCGGGCCAGCATGGGCATGTACCTGGTCTGCAAGGCCATCCATGAGCAGACGGACGTGCGGGTACTCCTCACCGGCGAGATCTCCGACGAGCTCTTCGGCTACAAATACACCGATTTCGCCCCCTCCGCCGCCGCGTTCCAGGAGGAGGCGGCCAAGCGGGTGCGGGAGCTGCACATGTACGATGTGCTCCGGGCGGACCGGTGCATCTCGGTGAACTCCCTGGAGGCCCGGGTGCCCTTCGGAGACCTGGATTTTGTGGAGTACGTCATGGCCATCGACCCGGAGAAAAAACTCAACGTTTACGGCAAGGGCAAGTACCTGCTGCGGAAAGCCTTCCAGGGGGACTGGCTCCCCGAGTCCATCCTGTGGCGGGAGAAGGCCGCCTTCTCCGACGCGGTGGGCCACTCCCTGGTGGACGATTTGAAGGAGTACGCCGAGGCCCAGTACACCGATGAGAAATTTGAGACCCGGCGGCAGCGGTACAGCCACGCCCGGCCCTTTACCAAGGAGTCGCTGCTCTACCGGGAACTCTTTGAGAAGTACTACCCCGGCCAGAGCCAGATGATTGCGGACTTCTGGATGCCTAACAGGTCCTGGGAGGGCTGCGATGTCAGCGACCCCTCCGCCCGGGTGTTGGCCAACTACGGCGACAGCGGAGTGTAGGCCCCTGCGGTCCTCCGTTGTGGGCCCCGCCCCCCTGGGCGGGGCATTTCTTAAGAGAAACCTGTTCATAAATGACCCGCCGGGGGCGGCGGGTCCCACAATATAAAAAACAGACGGAGGGACAGCATGGAAAAAATTCTTATCATCGACTTCGGCGGGCAGTACAACCAGCTCATCGCCCGCCGGGTGCGGGAGTGCAACGTGTACTGCGAGGTCAAGCCCTACACCACCCCCCTGGTCCAGCTGCGGGCCATGGAGCCCATCGGCATCATCTTCACCGGCGGGCCCCAGTCCGTCTACCTGGAGGGCTCTCCCCAGGTGGACCCGGACATTTTTACCTGGGGGGTGCCCATCCTGGGCATCTGCTACGGCTGCCAGCTCATCGCCCACAATCTGGGCGGCCAGGTCACCCCGGCCCAGGACGACTCCGCCCGGGAGTACGGCAAGACCATTACCCACTTCGATACCGGCTGCAAGCTGTTCCAGGGGCTGCCCCGGCAGGGTGTGACCTGGATGAGCCACGGGGACTACATGGCCAGGGTGCCGGAGGGCTTTGCCCTCACCGCCCGCTCCAGCGCCTGCCCCAACGTGGCCATCGCCGACGAGGGGCGGGGCTTTTACGGCGTGCAGTTCCACCCGGAGGTGGACCACACCGAGCATGGGATTAACATGATCCGAAACTTCCTCTATGAGGTCTGCCGCGCCAAGGGCGACTGGACCATGGGGGACTACAAAAACACCGCCATTGCCCGGCTCCGGGAGAAAATCGGCTCCGGAAAGGTTCTGCTGGCACTCAGCGGCGGGGTGGACTCCTCGGTGGCCGCCGCTCTGCTGGCCGAAGCGGTGGGCAGCCAGCTCACCTGCGTCTTTGTGGACCACGGCCTCATGCGCCTGAACGAGGGGGATGAGGTGGAGGAGGCCTTTGCCAAATGGGACCTGAACTTCGTCCGGGTAGACGCCGAGAGCCGCTTTCTGCTGAAGCTGGCCGGGGTGGACGAGCCCGAGCGCAAACGGAAGATCATCGGCGGGGAGTTCATCCGGGTCTTCGAGGAGGAGGCCAAAAAGGTGGGAGCCGTGGACTTCTTGGCCCAGGGCACCATCTACCCCGACGTGATTGAGTCGGGGGCGGGGGACGCCGCCGTCATCAAGAGCCACCACAACGTGGGCGGCCTGCCCGACTACGTGGATTTCAAGGAGATCATAGAACCCCTGCGGATGCTGTTCAAGGACGAGGTCCGTCAGCTGGGCCGGGAGCTGGGCCTGCCCGAATATCTGGTCTCCCGCCAGCCCTTCCCGGGGCCGGGTCTGGCCATCCGCATCATCGGCGGCATCACCAAGGAGAAGGCGGACATCCTCCGTCAAGCCGACTTCATCTTCCGGGAGGAGATGGCCCAGGCCGGGGAGGACAAAAACCTGAACCAGTACTTTGCCGTACTCACCAACACCCGCTCCGTGGGCGTCATGGGGGACGGCCGCACCTACGACTACACCCTGGCCCTCCGGGCGGTGACCACCTCCGACTTTATGACCGCCGACTGGGCCCGCATCCCCTACGACCTGCTGGACAAGGTGTCCGGGCGAATCGTCAATGAGGTGAGGGGAATCAACCGGATCGTGTACGATATTACAAGCAAGCCCCCGGCCACAATCGAGTGGGAGTGAGCGACAGGAGGAACGTGTTATGGAAAAACAGGAACTGCTCTATGAGGGCAAGGCGAAAAAGGTATATGCCACCCAGGACCCCCATCTGCTTATCGTCTCCTACAAAGACGATGCCACCGCCTTCAACGGGCTGAAAAAAGGCACCATCCAAGGCAAGGGGGCCATCAACAACCAGATGAGCAACCTGCTCATGGCCCGGCTGGAGAAAGAGGGTATCCCCACCCACCTGGTAGAGGAGCTGAACAGCCGGGAGACGCTGGTGAAGAAGGTGTCCATTGTACCGCTGGAGGTCATTGTGCGCAATATTGCTGCGGGTTCCTTCTCCAAGCGGTACGGCGTGGAGGAAGGCATGGTATTTGACGCCCCCACCCTGGAATTTTCTTATAAAAACGACAGCCTGGGCGACCCCCTGCTCAATGACGACCACGCCCTCGCCCTGGGGCTGGCCAGCCGGGAGGAACTGACCCTGATCCGGACGTATGCCCTGGCCGTCAACCGCCTGCTCCAGGAGACCTGGAGGGTCTGCGGCATTACCCTGGTGGACTTTAAGGTGGAGTTCGGCCGCCTGGAGGACGGAACGATTGTGCTGGCCGACGAGATCAGCCCCGACACCTGCCGGCTTTGGGACGCCAGCACACAGGAAAAGCTGGACAAGGACCGCTTCCGCCGGGATCTGGGCGGCGTGGAGGAAGCTTACATCCAGGTGATGGAGCGGCTGACCAGGGGCCTGTAACCGCCGGATTGGGGGAGAGGAACACATGACAAAGTATATTTTTGTTACCGGCGGCGTGGTATCCGGGCTGGGCAAGGGGATTACGGCGGCCTCCTTGGGCCGGCTGCTGAAGCAGCGGGGGCTGAAGGTAAAGGTCCAGAAGCTGGACCCCTATCTGAACGTGGACCCCGGCACCATGTCCCCCTACCAGCATGGGGAAGTCTTCGTCACCGACGACGGGGCCGAGACCGACCTGGATCTGGGCCACTATGAGCGCTTCATCGACGAGAACCTGACGGTAAACTCCTCCGTCTCCTCGGGGAAGGTGTACTGGAACGTCCTCAACCGGGAGCGCCGGGGGGACTACCTGGGGGGCACCGTCCAGATTATCCCCCACATCACCGACGAGATCAAGCGGAATATCTACACCCTGGACACCCCCGGTACCGACGCGGCCATCGTGGAGATTGGCGGTACGGTGGGGGACATCGAGTCCCAGCCCTTTCTGGAGGCCATCCGTCAGGTGGCGGCAGAGCGCGGGCGGCAGAACGTCATGTTCATCCACGTCTCCCTCATCGTTTCCATCCCCGGCACCGGGGAGCTGAAATCCAAGCCCACCCAGCACTCCGCCAAGGAGCTGCTTTCCTTGGGCATCCAGCCCGACGTGATTGTCTGCCGCAGTGACGCCCCGATTCCCCAGGAAATACTGGACAAAATATCCCTGTTTTGCAGCATCCCCAAGGACCACGCCATCCCCAATCTGACTGCCGGCCTGCTCTACGAGGTCCCCCTGATGCTGGAGCGGGAGGGGCTGGCCGACGTGGTGGTCCGCCGGTTGGGGCTCATCTGCCATATGCCCGACCTCACCGAGTGGGCCACCATGGTCCACCGGGCGAAAAACCCCGTCGGGGCCGTGGAGATTGCCCTGGTGGGCAAGTATGTAGCCCTCCACGACGCCTATCTGTCGGTGGCCGAGGCCCTCACCCACGGGGGGATCGAGAATCAGGTAAAAGTCAACATCCGCTGGGTAGACAGCGAGACGGTCAGCGACCAAAACGCCGCCCAGGTCCTGGCCGGGGCGGACGGCGTCCTGGTCCCCGGCGGCTTCGGCGACCGGGGCATCGAGGGCAAGATCTCCGCCATCCGGTACGCCCGGGAGAACCGGGTGCCCTTCTTCGGCATCTGCCTGGGGATGCAGATGGCGGTGGTGGAGTTTGCCCGCCACGTCTGCGGGATGGAGGACGCCCATTCCAGTGAGTTCTCCCGGACCACCGCCCACCCGGTCATCGACCTGATGCCCGGCCAGCGGGAAATCACTGACAAGGGGGGCACCATGCGGCTGGGGTCCTATCCCTGCAAGCTTACCGGCCGGGACAGCCGGACCTTCACCGCCTACGGGTCAGAGGAGATTGCCGAGCGCCACCGCCACCGCTACGAGTTCAACAACCAGTTCCGGGAGGAGCTCACCGGGGCGGGCCTCGCTTTGGCCGGACTGTCCCCCGACGGACGGCTGGTGGAGATGGTGGAGCTGCCCGATCACCCCTGGTTCGTGGGGGTGCAGTTCCACCCGGAGCTGAAATCCCGGCCCAATAAGGCCCACCCCCTCTTCCGGGACTTTGTGGCCGCGGCAGTACGTTATTCCAAATAGAACTGAAAGGGATTGTCCTTTTCGCAGATTTAAATGTAGGGGCCGCCGCCCTCGGCGGCCCCTCAAAGTACAGCGTCTTCCCTGATTTTAGGCCGCCCAAGGGGGCGGCCCCTACTGATCTCCGGATAAAATGCGTGTTAGGACACCCCCAACCAAAAAGCCGCCTTGTATCCCCTGGAAAAGCGTGGTATAATGAAAGCCGTAATCTACAATTACGGCAGATACCCCGCGCCGGATTGATGAAAAGGTATTCGGCTTCTACATCAATACGAAGAAAGAGGTGGCGTTTCTTGAGTTCCTGTAAGAGCTTGTTAGACACCCTGCGCGCCGGCGGTCATGACAAGGCGCTGGCCGCCCTGTATGCCCTGGACGGCACGCAGGCCAGCCTGGACAAGGCCCGGGACCGGGCCTGCCATGTGGTCCAGTCCTTTGTGGACGCGTTTTCCCCCGCAGACAGCGCCCAAGCGGCCCTGTTCAGCGGCCCCGGCCGCACCGAGATCGGCGGCAACCACACCGACCACCAGCATGGCCATGTGCTGTGCGGCAGTGTGGACATGGACATGCTGGCCTGCGCCGCCCCCAACGGCACTGGCTGGATTCGGGTGCAGTCCGAGGGCTATCCCCCCCTGAAGGTGCCGGTGGACGACCTGTCGGTAAAACCGGAGGAGGCCAACACCTCCGCCGCCCTGGTGCGGGGGGTGGCCGCCAAGGTGAAGGAGCTGGGATACACCCTGTCCGGTTTCGACGCCTACATCACCTCCACTGTGCTCTCCGGCTCCGGGCTCTCCTCCTCCGCCGCCTATGAGACCCTTGTCGGCAACATCCTCAACCATTTCTGCTGCGAAGACGCCCTGGATGCCGTCACCATCGCCAAAATTGGCCAGTTTGCCGAAAATATTTACTTCGGCAAGCCCTGCGGCCTGATGGACCAGATGGGCTCCTCGGTGGGGGGGGCGGTGGCCATCGACTTTGCCGACCCTGCCAATCCGGTGGTGGAAAAGGCGGAGTACGACTTCTCCCAATCGGGCCACGCCCTTTGCATTGTAGACACCTGTTCCAGCCACGGCGACCTCACCGGCGATTACGCCGACATCACCTTTGAGATGGGCGCTGTAGCCGCCTACTTTGGCAAGACCGTTCTCCGGGACGTGCCTGAGGCCGACTTCCGGGCCGCCATCCCCTCCCTCCGGGTGGGCTGCGGCGACCGGGCGGTCCTCCGCTCCATGCACTTCTATGACGACGACCGCCGGGCGGCGGCAGAGGCCCAGGCGCTGAAGGAAGGGGACTTCCAGCGCTTCCTGGCCCTGGTCAACGAATCCGGCCGCTCCTCTGAACTCCGCCTGCAAAACACCTGGTCCACCTCTGACCCGCGCCAGCAGGCCATCCCCGTGGTGCTGGCCGTAGGCGCCGGGCTGCTGGAGGGCACAGGGGCCATCCGGGTCCACGGAGGCGGCTTCGCCGGCACCGTCCAGGCCTTCGTTCCCAACGACAAGCTGGAGTCCTTTAAGGCGGGCATGGAGGCCCTGCTAGGTCCGGGCAAGTGCCACGTGCTCCACATCCGTCCCCAGGGCGGATGCCTGGTAGCGGAGTAAGGAGGAGGAATTTGCATGATTGACAGAGCCGTTGCCAAGCTGGCAGATTACGCTGAACACGCCGGCCTCACAGCCAAATGTGAGCGCACCTGGGCCATCAACACCATACTGGATGTATTAAAGCTGGACAGTTATACAGAACCGGAGCGGGACTGGGACCCTGAGAACATAGAGCTGGCCCCCATCCTGGAGGAGCTGCTGGACGGCGCCCACGCCCGGGGGGTGCTCACCGAAAACTCCGTGGTCTACCGGGACCTGTTCGACACCGAGCTGATGGGCCGTCTCACCCCCCGGCCTGCCCAGGTGATTGAGAAATTCCAGGCCCTGTATCGGGAGACTCCTCGAAAGGCCACCGACTGGTACTACGCCTTCAGTCAGGACACCAACTATATCCGCCGGGACCGGATTGCCAAGGACATGCAGTGGAAGGCCCCCACCGAGTACGGCGACCTGGACATCACCATCAACCTGTCCAAGCCAGAGAAGGACCCCAAGGCCATCGCGGCGGCCAAGAACCTGCCTGCCTCCGCCTACCCCCGGTGCCAGCTGTGCGCCGAGAATGAGGGGTACGCCGGCCGGGTCAACCACCCCGCCCGGCAGAACCATAGAATCGTCCCCATCACCATCAACGGCTCCCCCTGGTTTTTGCAGTACTCCCCCTATGTGTACTACAACGAGCACTGCATCTGCCTGAACAGCGAGCACGTGCCCATGAAGATCGACCGGGCCTGCTTCGCGAAGCTGCTGGACTTTGTGCGGCAGTTTCCCCACTACTTTGTGGGCTCCAACGCCGACCTGCCCATCGTGGGCGGTTCCATCCTGGCCCACGACCACTTCCAGGGCGGGCGCTACACCTTCGCCATGGAGAAGGCCCCCGTGGAAACGCCCGTCACCTTCCCCGGCTTTGAGGACGTGGAGGCGGGCATCGTGAAGTGGCCCATGTCGGTGGTGCGGATCATCTCCGAAAACCCCGACCGGCTCATCGACCTGGCGGACAAGATTCTGCTGGCCTGGAGAGGCTACACCGACGAGTCCGCCTTCATCTTCGCCGAGACCGACGGCGAGCCCCACAACACCATCACCCCCATCGCCCGCCGCCGGGGAGAGAAATATGAGCTGGACCTGGTGCTGCGGAACAACATCACCACGGAGGAGCACCCCCTGGGGGTCTACCACCCCCACGCCGAGCTGCACCACATCAAGAAGGAGAACATTGGCCTCATCGAGGTCATGGGCCTGGCCGTCCTCCCCGCCCGGCTGAAGGAGGAGCTGGCCGCGGTGGCCGACGCTCTCGCCACCGGCTCCGACCTGCGGGCCGACGAGCTCACCGCCAAGCACGCGGAGTGGGCGGAGGGCTTCTCCAAGAACTACACCATCACCAGGGACAACGCCCTGGACATCGTCCAAAAGGAGACCGGCCTGGTCTTCGCCCAGGTACTGGAGCACGCCGGGGTGTATAAACGCACCCCCGAGGGCAAAGAGGCCTTCCTCCGGTTCCTGAACAGCCTGTAAACACAGCGAGGGCCCCCGCCGGTTGGCGGGGGCCCTTTTCACGCCTGTGCTTATTTGTCGTACTCCTCGAAGGTCCTGACCACTTCGGCCTCGGGCTCGGGCGTTGCCAGGGAGACAATCACGATGGCAGCCAGGGCCACCAGGAAGGCGGGGAGCAGCTCGTAGATGTTCCACACGCCGCCCAGGGGACGGACGGCAAACTTCCAGATAAAGATCATGGCTCCCCCGGCCACCAGACCGGCCATGATGCCCTGGCGGTTGCTCCGCTTCCAGAACAGGGCGCACAGCATGGCGGGACCGAAGGTGGCGCCGAAGCCCGCCCAGGCGAAGGAGACGATCTGGAATACCGAGCTACTGGGATTCCAGGCCAGCACCGCACCTACGACGGCGATGATGACCACGGTGCCCCGGGCGAACAGCATGGAGGTCTTGTTGTCCATCTTGATCCCCAGGAAGCTGTGTACCAGGTCCTCGGACATGGAGGAGGCGGCGGCCAGAAGCTGGGAGTCGGCGGTGGACATGGTGCTGGCCATGATGCCCGCCAAGGTGACGCCGGCCAGCAGGGAGAAGGCCACGCCGTACTGGCTGAGCAGCTCGGCCAGCTTGATAACGATGGTCTCGGAGTCGGAGCTGGTGGTGAGCGTGACAATCCGGCCGGCCTTGGACACGCCAAAGCCCACAACGCCGATGAGGACGGCCACGCCCATGGCGATTACCACCCAGATGGAGCCCACCCGGCGGGAGATGGTCAGCTTCTCCTCGTCCTCAATGGACATGAAGCGCACCAGGATGTGGGGCATCCCGAAGTAGCCCAGGCCCCAGGCCAGGGTGGAGACAATGGCCAGGGTCCCATAGGTGCCCGTCTCGCCGGAGGCGGTGTTGCAGCCTTGGAAGACATTGAGATAGCCGGTCATACTCTGGGCATTGGCCACCACTTCGCTCCAGCCGCCGGCCTGAATGATGCCGAAGGTGACGATGGAGAGCAGGGCGATGGACATGACGACGGACTGAATCAGGTCGATGGTGGCCACGGCGGCCAGACCGCCCATCACGGTATAGATGATGATGATGGTGGCGCCGATGAGCATGGTGACGTGGTAATCCACGTTGAACAGGGTGCTGAACAGGGTGCCGATGGCCTTAAACCCGGAGGCCACATAGGGGACAAAGAAGATGACGATGATAATGGCTGCAATGCAGGAGATGATGTGCCGGTCGTCCTTGTAGCGCTTGGAGAAAAAGCCGGGGATGGTGATGGCCCCCAGCCTGGCGGAATAGCGGCGCAGCCGCTTGGCCACCAGCAGCCAGTTGAAATAGGTGCCCACGGCCAGACCCACGGCGGTCCAGAAGGGCTCCGCCACACCGGTGAGGTAGGCCAGTCCGGGCAGGCCCATGAGCAACCAGCCGCTCATGTCGGAGGCTTCGGCGCTCATGGCCACCACCAGCGGGCCCATCTTGCGGCCGCCCAGGTAGTACTCATCTGTGTTGGCGCCGCTCCCCTTGCGGTTGAAGTAGATGCCCACACAGGTGATAAATGCCAGATAGAGCACAATGGTCAGGCAGATCAGGATTTGCTGCGTTGTCATATAATTCCTCCCAAAAGCTCTTTGGCGGCACACACAGCAGCCGCCAAAAGCAGATTATTGGTATCATACCAGGAAAAACACCGGAACGCAATATAGAACAAACTCCGTACTATAAAATATAAAACAGCCGATTTTCCTTGATATCTCAAGAAAAATCGGCTGTACATTTTATAAAATACTTTTTTGTACATTCCTACAAAGTTTTCAGGCTTTCCGCCGGAAATCCTGGAGGAACATGGGCATCATGGCCTGGCTGTACTGGGTGAGTGAGTAGTCCCCCTCAGACAGGCACCAGTCGTAAATCAGGGCCCGCTCGCACAGGGCGTATACCCGGACGATCTCGCTGACAGTGACATCGCTCCGCAGCTCCCTCCGCTCCTGGCCCTGGAGGGCAATCTGCCGCAGCAGCCGGTAGTAAGTGCGGTTGTGGTCCATGAGGGACTTGTCCCCCCGGGTAACCAGCTGGTAGGAATACAGCCTGGCCAGCAGGTCCAGGGAGATGGAGTTCTCGATCATGGCAAAGAGCTCCCGGTTCAGGTACATCAGCTGGTCAAAGCGGTCCATGGCCGGGTCGATGGTCTCCATCAGGGCCTCATACTTCTGATCAAAGACGTCGGACAGGGTGGACAGCAGGGAGTCCTTGCCCTGGAAGTAGTGGTAAAAGGACCCCCGGGAGGTGCCTGACTCCTCGATGATTTCCTCCACAGTGGTGTCGTCGTAGCCCTGGCGGTAAAACAGTTTCCAGGCCGCGTCGATGATCTTGCCCCTGGTATTTCGGGTGTTTTTCTTGGCCATAGTACCCCCTCAGTCTCTTCGCAGCCAGCAGCGTACCGGCCGAACGGGCGCCGTAAGAGTAATGTCCCTCTGCGGGCATAATAAAACCCCAAAAGCCTTGCGGCTCCAGGGGTTTATCTGGTGGACGATACAGGACTTGAACCTGTGACCTCCCGCACGTCAAGCGGATGCTCTACCAGCTGAGCTAATCGTCCGGACAGCAAAAATTATTATACTCACGGACAGCGGGTTTGTCAATAGAAAATTCCGATTTTTTTGGCAATGGGTAAAATTTTTGCGGTGGAAGAGAAATTTAAAAATATTGGTGAAATGTCCCAAAGAATGTGCTATAATAATTTGGCATTATCCCATTCTTTCATAGGAGGAATGTTCCATGTTAAAACTCGACCTCTCCAAGCTGAAGGGTTTTCTGCCCGAAGACTATCTGACCTCCCGTCAGGACCGCCTGGCCAAGGCGGCTGAGATGGTGGCCGCCCACACCGGCCCCGGCGGAGACTTCACCGGCTGGGTCACCCTACCCCGGGACTACGACAAGGAGGAGTTCGCCCGCATCCAGGCGGCGGCCAGGAAGATCCAGCAGCAGTCCCAGGTGCTGGTGGTCATCGGCATCGGCGGCTCCTACCTGGGGGCCCGGGCGGTGATCGAGGTGCTGCTGTCCAACAACTACAACTTGAAAAAGAAGGACACCCCCGACATCTTCTTCGCCGGCAACGGCCTGTCCACCGACGCCCTGCTGGAGCTGCTGGAGCTCATCGGCGACCGGGACTTCTCCGTCAACGTCATCTCCAAGTCGGGCACCACCACCGAGCCTGCCGTCTCCTTCCGCATCTTCAAGGAGCTGCTGGAGAAGAAGTACGGCAAGGAGGGGGCCAAAGAGCGCATCTACGCCACCACCGACAAGGCCCGGGGCGCCCTGAAGGGGCTGGCCGACGCCGAGGGCTACGAGGAGTTCGTGGTGCCTGACGACGTGGGCGGCCGGTTCTCCGTCCTCACCGCCGTGGGCCTGCTGCCCATCGCCGTGTCTGGCGTGGACATCGGCGCCCTGATGGCCGGCGCCCGGCAGGCTATGGAGGAGCTGTCCGTGGGCGGCCCGGACAACCCCGCCTGGCAGTACGCCGCCGCCCGCCACGGCCTGTATCAGAACGGCAAGGCCATCGAGGTTCTAGCCGGCTACGAGCCCCGGTTCCGCTTCTTCGCCGAGTGGTGGAAGCAGCTCTACGGCGAGAGCGAGGGCAAAGACGGCAAGGGCCTGTTCCCCGCCAGCGTGGAGTTCACCGCCGACCTGCACTCCATGGGCCAGTATATCCAGGACGGTGAGCGGGTCATGTTCGAGACGGTGGTCTCCTTCGCCCCCGCCGGGGAATACAAGATTCCCAACGACCCCGCCAACGTGGACGGCCTGAATTTCCTGTCCGGAAAGCCCCTGTCCTTCGTGGCGGAGCAGGCCATGCGGGGCACCATCCTGGCCCACGTGGACGGCGGCGTGCCCAACGTGCTCATTGAGCTGCCCCAGATCAGCGAGCAGAGCGTGGGCTACCTGATCTACTTCTTTGAGTACGTCTGCGGCCTGTCCGGCCACCTGCTGGAGGTCAACCCCTTCAACCAGCCCGGCGTGGAGGCCTACAAGAAAAACATGTTTGCCCTGCTGGGCAAGCCCGGCTACGAGGACCTGCGCAAAGAGCTGCTGGCCAAGCTGTAATCCCCGCCTCACTCTAACCGAATCAGTTGAACAGGGTCCCCTGACATCCAGTCAGGGGACCCTCTGATTGTGTCTTCTTCACTTCATGTACTCCTCCGCCAGCCGGACCGCTCCCGCCTGAAGCGAGGCGGGCACGTCGATAATCCGCTGGTTATTGGACCCCCGGAACCGCAGGCCCAGGTCCTTTTTCGCCAGAATAAAGGGGCCGTCCACCAGCACGTCCAGCCCCTCCAGCAGAGCCCGGCTGTGGTCCCCGACTTTCCCCCCGGCCAGCTCCTCGAAGAGGTAACCGGAGTAGCACCAGATCGTCTTTTGGGGCAGCGTTTCCCGGACCCGGCGGACCAGCTCCAGCACCGGCCCCTGATTGGCGGGCTCAAAGGGCTCGCCCCCCAGCAGGGACAGCCCTCGGATGTGGTCCGGAGCCAGCAGTGCGAGAATCTTTTCGATTTCGGCTTCCCCGAAGGGAGCTCCGAAGTCAAAATCCCAGGCCTCCGGGTTGAAGCACGCCTCACAGCGGTGGGTGCACCCGGAGACAAACAGCGACACCCGCACGCCGGGGCCGTTGGCCACGTCTACCTTTTTAATATCGGCGTAGTTCATAACAATCTCCTTACCGCATAATTTTCAGCTTGGGGCACTTCTCCTTCAAAAAGGGCAGAAAGTTCTTCTGCTGCTCCGGGGTGAGACAGTCCTTGAACACCACAAAAAACTGCTGCATCCTGCTGATGACGAAAAAGACATGCTCCGTCTCCGCCGCCCGGGCAAAGTGCTCATAACGAAACAAGGTCTCGCCGCCGTTGGACAGGTTGTGAATCTGGACGCCCTCCGCCGTAAAAAAGCTCTCGTACCGGCAGAAGCCGCTGGGGTAGGCCTCCCGGAGCCGGGCGATGTTGTTCCGCAGCAGCCTCCGCTTCAATAGAGGAAGCTCCACAGCAAAAACCAGTGCGGCAATGATACAGACCACAACTAGAATCATATTTCCGCCCACAAAATTCAGAGCCGCCGACCCGCAGAACAGCACGATAAATAGCAGTGCCAGCCATTTTGACCGGGGCGGCAGCAGATATTTGCCGAACTCCCGCAGAGTGCCCTCGTCCATGGTCCCCGAGGTGCGGTATTGGTCCATGTTCACCACTTCCCATCGTGAAAGATCGGGGCCCCCAGGCGGAGGCCCCAATAACGTACATGTTTTTAAAGAGCGTTTCCCTGTGCGCCGTCCAGGCGAATCAGCCTTGCGCCCTTATCCGCGGCGCTGAACACAGCGCCATAGGAGCAGTCGGGCTGAGCCTCAAAGGAAAACCGGGCCGTGGACACCTTCCGTCCCTTGCTGACCAGGGTGGCCTCCAGTTCTACGCTGCCGGGCAGCAGATGGCAAGCCACTCCTTTTCGCACCAGCGGCTGGGGGAGGTCGATCCCGTCAAACAGCCTGGAGGCTGTTCCCCGGACGCACTCCACCTCCCCCTTGTTTTGAGGCAGGTCCTGAGCATACAGGTAAAAGGTAGCGGCGTCCGGGTGCTCCGCCAAAAATTTTGATGAAACGGCTCGGGACTGCCTCCGGCCCAGTTTGAGCAGCAGAAAAATTGCGGCAAAGCAGAGAACCAGAACTGCCAGCAGGGCCGGCGGGCTGAGGGGCCGGTTTAAAGCCTGATATATGCGCTCCATCGCTTAAAGGTGCAGCACCCGGGCCTTAATCTCCTTGGTCTTGCCCACGTTCCAGAAGTTCTCCCCCAGATAGCCGCAGGTGCGCCGGGTGACGTTCATCTTGGACTGGTCCTTGTTGTGGCAGACGGGGCACTCCCACTGGAACTCCTCGTTAATCTCGATCTCCCCGTCGTAGCCGCAGCACTGGCAGTAGTCGCTCTTGGTGTTGAACTCGGCGTACTGGATGTTGTCGTAGATGAACCGGACCACGTCCTTCAGCGCCTCCAGGTTGTGGCGCATATTGGGGATCTCCACGTAGGAGATGCACCCTCCGGTGGAGATTTTTTGGAACTGGCTCTCAAAGGTGAACTTGTCAAAGGCGTCGATTTGCTCCCGCACGTCCACGTGGTAGCTGTTGGTGTAGTAGCCCTTGTCGGTGACATCGGGGATGGTGCCGAAGCGCTCCTTATCGATGCGGGCGAAGCGGTAGCACAGGGACTCGGCGGGGGTGCCGTAGAGGGCGAAACCGATGTTGGTCTCCGCCTTCCAGTCGTCGCAGGCGCGGCGCAGCCGGTTCATCACGGCCAGGGCAAACTCGGTGCCGCCGGGCTGGGTGTGGCTGACCCCCTTCACCAGCTTGGTCAGCTCATACAGGCCGATATAGCCCAGGGAGATGGAGGAGTAGCCCCCGTAGAGCAGGGGCTCGATGGAGGCCCCCTTGGGCAGGCGGGCGATGGCGCCGTACTGCCAGTGGATGGGGGAGGAGTCGGACCGCACCTTTTTCAGGGCGTTGTGCCGGCACATGATGGCCTCGAAGCACAGCTGGAGCCGCTCCTCCAGCAGCTGCCAGAACTGCTCCTCGTCGCCGTGGGCCAGAATGCCGATCTGGGGCAGGTTGAGGGAGACCACGCCCTGGTTGAACCGGCCCTCAAACTTGTAATTCCCGTTCTCGTCCTTCCAGGGGGCCAGGAAGGACCGGCAGCCCATGGGGGAGAAGACGTTGCCCTGGTAGTTCTCCCGCATCTTCTTGGCGGAGATGTAGTCGGGATACATCCGCTTGGCGGAGCACTTGACGGCCAGCTCGGTGAGGTAGTCATACTTGCCCCCCTTGAGGCAGTTGTGCTCGTCCAGCACGTAGACCAGCTTGGGGAAGGCGGGGGTGATGTAGACGCCCGCCTCGTTCTTGATGCCCTCCAGCCGCTGGCGGAGCACCTCCTCGATAATCATGGCGTTCTCCTCGATATAGGGGTCGCCCTCCTGGAGGTTGAGGAACAGCGTCACAAAGGGGGACTGGCCGTTGGTGGTCATCAGGGTGTTGATCTGGTACTGGACGGTCTGCACGCCGCTTTTCAGCTCACTGCGCAGCTGGTCGTTCACCAGCCGCTCCATGGTGGCCTCGTCCACCTTGCCGGCGCACTCATAGGCGATATGGGCCTTGAACTTCTCCTTGCTCTTGCGCAGGTACTTGCCCAGGTGCCGCAGGTCCACCGACTGGCCGCCGTACTGGTTGGAGGCCACGCAGGCGATAATCTGAGTGGTGACGGTGCAGGCCACCTGAAAGCTCTTGGGGCTCTCGATGAGCTTGCCGTTCATTACGGTGCCGTTTTCCAGCATGTCGCCGATGTTGATGAGACAGCAGTTGAAGATGGGCTGGACAAAGTAGTCGGCGTCGTGGAAGTGGATGGCCCCCTCGTCGTGGGCCTTGGAGATGTGCTCGGGCAGGAGGATGCGCCGGGTCAGGTCCCGGCTCACCTCACCGGCGATATAGTCCCGCTGGGTGGCGGCGATCATGGTGTTCTTGTTGGAGTTCTCCTCGGCCAGCTCCTTATTCTCGTTGCGCAGCAGGGCCAGGATGGACTCGTCGGTGGTGTTGGCCTTGCGCACCAGAGCCCGGTTGTACCGGTAAATGATGTAGGTCTTGGCCAGATGGAACCTGTTGTGCGCCACCAGCCCCTGCTCCACCAGGTCCTGAATGTCCTCTACCAGCATACGGGGGCGTTTCAGCTCCTCAATGCCGTCGATGATGGCGTCGATGTCCTCCCGGCTCATCCGCTCCGCCTCAGGGACCTCAGCGTTGGCCTTTTCAATGGCAAGCACAATCTTGCTGCGGTCGTAATCCACGCTGGTGCCGTCCCGTTTAATAACCTTCATGCCAGTTCTCCTCTCATTGGTAAAAGACGCTAAAAAAAACGCGCTTCCGCCCGGAGTGATTCCTCCACTCGGGAAGCACGATATGGATTATAGCATATCCGCTCCCCTTTGTCCACTATATCTTGTGCCGTCTTTCAGTACTTTTTGAGTATGAATACAAGATGTATTTTACACCCACTAACCCGGTCTTTCCAGGGGTTCCGGTTGCTATCACAAGCAAGTTATGGTATAATTCAGATAAATTTTCAGCAAAATGCCCATGGAGGTCTCTATGACAGAAAAAACAGCCGCCGCCATGAGCGGGGGCGTGGACAGCTCCGCCGCCGCCCTGCTCCTCCAGCGGGCGGGACACAGCCTGCTGGGCCTTACCCTGCGGCTTTTTGACGGGGAGGACACCCCCTCGGCGGACGCCGCAGCCGTGGCCGCGCAGCTGGGTTTCCCCCACCGCACCCTGGACCTGCGCCGGGAGTTCCGGACCGGGGTGATCGAACCCTTCGCGGCGGACTACGAGGCGGGGCGCACCCCCAACCCCTGCGTAGCGTGCAATCGGGCCGTAAAATTCGGCGGACTGCTCCAAAAGGCGGTGGAGCTGGGCTGCTCCCGGCTGGCCACCGGCCACTACGCCCGGCTGGACTACGACGCCGGTTCAGGCCGCTGGCTGCTGAAAAAGGCGGCCCACCGGTCCAAGGATCAGAGCTACGTGCTGGCCGTTCTGACCCAGGCGCAGCTGTCCCGCGCCCTGTTCCCCCTGGGGGAGCTGTCCAAGGAGGAGGTGCGGGCCCTGGCCCTGGAGGCCGGCCTGGTCAACGCCCGGAAAGGGGACAGCCAGGACATCTGCTTCATCCCCGACGGGGACTACGGGGCCTTTCTCCGCCGGTATACCGGGAGGGACTACCCCACCGGGCCCTTCCTGTATGAGGACGGGACCCTGCTGGGCTGGCACAGCGGGATTGTAGACTACACCGTGGGCCAGCGCCGGGGGCTGGGGGTGTCCTCCGGTCTGGGGCGGCTCTATGTAAAGGAGATCGTTCCTGAGCAGAATACGGTGGTGCTGTCCGTCAACGAGGGACTCTTCGCCCGCACCTTGACGGCGAACCGGCTCAACCTCATCCCCTGTGAGCGGCTGGACGGCCCCGTCCGCCTCCGGGCCAGAATCCGCTACCGCATGGCGGAGCAGCCCTGCACCGTGGAGCAGACCGGGGAGGATACCATCCGCCTCACCTTCGACCAGCCTCAGCGGGCCATCACCCCCGGCCAGACGGTGGTCTTTTATGACGGAGACCTGGTGGTGGGGGCGGCTGCCATCATCCAAGGAGGTTCCCATGGCGAATAAGAAGAACAAAAAGCGGCAGCACAGCCGCACCGTAGAGCTGAAACGGCAGCTGGAACAGGAGAAGCTGGCCGACGTGAAGAACCGGGAAAAAAACCGCTGGGACCCCGCCGGCCGGGCGCTGTTGTGGGGGGACCTGGTCTTTCTAGCCGTCATCTCTTTGCTGGAGCGCAATGGGCTGATTTCAAAGCAGGTGGGCGGACTGTGCACCATCCTGGCCGTCATCCTTCTGCTCACCGCCCTGTGGCTCCTGTTCGGCCAGAAAAAAGGGGATGGGCCGGGCAAGGGGCCAAGGCTGTAAAAAGGATTGATTTTCCTGCCGTCTTGGTATATGATAGCTACGATTCCCGGAAAATATCTTCCAAACGAGAGGACTTAACGCGATGAAAAACAGCATTGCCCTGCCCGCCCTGGCAGTTGCCGGAGGGATGGCCGGATTTTTCCTGCGGCGGCTGCAGCTGGCCTCCGCCTACCTGCCCGACCAGGGCCTGTTCCTTCACGGCGCCCCCGCCACCTACCTCCTGCTGGGGCTCATGGCCCTGCTGGCCCTCCTCTTTTTGCTGCTGGTCTGGAGGCCGCGGGAGGGGCTGGACGACTTTCTTCCCGCCTTCGGCTCCCCCAGCCCAGGACAGATGACTATTCTGGTTGCTGCCGGCTTTCTTATGATTGCCGCCGGGGGCTTCGGTATGCAGGACGGCTTCCGGGCCCTCCGGCTGTGGCGGGCCGATCCGGGGATGTATCAGCTCTCCACCCCCGGCTCCCAGATGCTCACCGGGGCGCTGTGCGTCCCCGCCGGGCTGGGCATGCTGCACATGGGCCGCATGGCCTACCGGGGGGGACTGACCACCGGCGGCTGTCTCCTGGCCCCCTTCCCCGCCCTGGCCGGGCTGGTATGGGTCTTCTCCGCCCACCTGGAGCATGGCACCGAGCCGGTGCTGATGAAGTACGGCTTCTCCCTCTTTGCCGCTTTGCTGCTCACCCTGGCCCACTACTACGCGGCCGGGTTCCTCTATGGCAAGCCCCGGCCCCGGCGGACCCTCTTCTGCGCCCTGATGGGGATTGTGGTGGGGATCACATCCCTGGCCAGCTGGCCGGACCTGTTCACCGCCGCCGCCACCGCCGCCTTTTCCCTGTCCGCCCTGGGCCTTGCCCACGCCCTGCTGGGCGGCCCCTGGCCTGAGCGAATGCCTCCCGCCGAGGAGGAAAACATAGATAACGCCTGACCCTGTTGGGGCCGGCGCCTTCGCCGGCCCACTTTTTCCCGCTGCATATCGTTAAAATTCGGGCCGCCGAGGGCGGCGGCCCCTACAAATATCAACAAAAGGGAGCCCGTTACTATGGAAAAGAAACGTTTTTATATCACCACCCCCATCTACTACCCCAGCGACAAGCTGCACATCGGCCACACCTACTGCACCGTCGCCACCGACGCCATGGCCCGCTACAAGCGGCTGGCCGGGTATGATGTGATGTTCCTCACCGGCACCGACGAACACGGCCAGAAGATTGAGGACAAGGCCCGGGAGGCGGGAATTTCCCCCCAGCAGTTCGTGGACAACATCGTCCGGGGGGACCGGGGCATCCTGGACCTGTGGAAGCTGATGAACATCAGCAATGACCGCTTCATCCGCACCACCGACGATTACCACGTCTCCGCCATCCAGAAGATTTTCAAAAAGCTCCACGACAACGGAGACATCTACAAGGGCACCTACAAGGGCAAGTACTGCAAGCCCTGTGAGTCCTTCTGGACGGAGAGCCAGCTGGTGGACGGCAAGTGCCCCGACTGCGGCCGGGAGGTCCAGGACGCGGAGGAGGAGGCCTATTTCTTCCGTCTGTCCAAGTACGCGGACAGAATCCAGCACCTGCTGGAGGACACCGACTTTCTGGAGCCCCGCTCCCGGGTGAACGAGATGGTGAACAACTTCATCAAGCCCGGCCTGGAGGACCTGTGCGTCAGCCGCACCTCCTTTACCTGGGGCATCCCCGTGGACTTCGATCCGGGCCACGTGGTCTATGTGTGGGTGGACGCCCTGTTCAACTACACCACCGCCCTGGGCTTCCTCAACGAAAAATATGACGACTACGAAAAATTCTGGCCTGCCGATGTCCACTTTGTGGGCAAGGAGATTGTCCGCTTCCACTCCATCATCTGGCCGGCCATGCTGATGAGCATGGAAATGCCCCTGCCGAAGAAGGTCTTCGGCCACGGCTGGCTGCTGCTGGACGGAGGCAAGATGTCCAAGTCCAAGGGCAATGTGGTGGACCCCTATATCCTGGCCGAGATGTTCGGGGTGGACGCCCTGCGCTTCTTCCTGCTGCGCACCTTCCCCTTCGGCTCCGACGGCAGCTTCTCCAACGAGGCCCTGATCCAGACCATCAACGTGGACCTGGCCAACGACCTGGGCAACCTGCTCAGCCGCACCGTGTCCATGGTGGGCAAGTATTTCGGCGGGCAGCTGCCTGAGCATCAGGCGGAGGACCCGGAGCGGGACGGCGAGCTGGTGGCTTTGGCCTCCTCTCTCCGTGACCGGTATGAGGAGCAGATGGAGAGGTTTGCTTTCCAGAACGCCTTGGCGGAGATTTTCAAGGTCATCGGCCGGGCCAACAAATATATCGACGAAAACGCCCCCTGGGTGCTGGCCAAGGACATGGAGGCCAACGGCCCCCGGCTGGCCCGGGTGATGTACAATCTGCTGGAGGCCCTGCGCATCAGCGCCATCCTGCTCACCCCCTTCATCCCCGCCTCCGCCAACCAGGTGCTGCGGCAGACCGGCGCGGACGGCTCCTGCTCCACCTGGGACAGCGCCGCCGCCTGGGGAACCCTGCCCAAAACTGTCACCGTTCAGCGGGGGGCAAACCTGTTCCCCCGCATCGACGCGGAGAAGGCCCTCAAGGAGCTGGAGGAGGCCAGCCAGGCCGCCAAAAAGGCCGCCCTCCCCGACCTGGAGACTGAGCCCCAGCTCACGGAAAAGGTGGACTTCGACACCTTCTGCAAGTCCGACTTCCGGGCCGTGAAGGTGAAGGACTGCCAGCCCGTCAAGAAGAGCGAAAAGCTGCTGAAGTTCACCCTGGACGACGGCACCGGCACCGACCGGCAGATTCTCTCCGGCATCGCCAAATGGTACAAGCCGGAGGACCTCATCGGCAAGACCCTCATGGCCATCGTCAACCTGCCCCCCCGGAAGATGATGGGCCAGGAGTCCAACGGCATGCTCATCTCCGCCGTTCACACCGAGAAGGGGGAAGAATGTCTGAATCTGCTGATTCTGGACGACAAAATCCCCGCCGGGGCCAAAATGTGTTAAAATTTTATTAAAATGTGCTGTCTCTCTTGGAGGGACAGCACACTTTTTTTGCCGGGGCGCTTACATTTTTATGAAAATCTCCCCTATTCAATCCGGGGTTTTTCCTGTAATATGGGGATGTACGCATGGAATGAACAAGGATACCCGAAGGAGGTAATCACGATGAGAAAAACAAAAATTATCTGCACGCTGGGGCCCGCAGTGGACAGTGAGGACATGATCCGCACCCTCATCCGCACCGGCATGGACGCGGCCCGGTTCAACTTTTCCCACGGCAGCCACCCGGAGCATCTGGAGCGGCTGAACATGCTGAAGAATGTCCGGGACGCCATGGGCCGGCCGGTGGCCACCATCCTGGACACCAAGGGCCCTGAGATTCGCATCAAGTCCTTTGAGACGAAATCCATCACCCTGGAGCCCGGCGACCCCTTCACCCTCACCACCGAGGACGTGGTGGGCAACCAGGGCTGGGTGTCCGTCACCTACCCCAGGCTCCATGAGGAGCTCACCCCCGGCCAGCAGATTCTGATTGACGACGGTCTGGTAGCCATCCGGGTGGACCGCATTGAGGGAACGAACATTGTCTGCGTTGTGGAAAACGGCGGCACCCTGTCGGCCAACAAATCCCTCAACATCCCCGGCGTCCACATTCAGCTGCCCGCCCTCACCGAGAAGGACGTGGACGATATCCGCTTCGGCGTGGAGAACGACTTCGACTTCATCGCCGCCTCCTTTGTCCGCCGGGCGGCGGATGTGGAGGCCGTCCGGGCCGTCCTCCACGAGTGCGGCGGGGACGACGTGAAGATTATCGCCAAGATTGAGAACCAGGAGGGTGTGGACAACCTGGACGCCATCCTGGAGGCCGCCGACGGCATTATGGTGGCCCGGGGCGACCTGGGGGTGGAGATTCCCGCCGCCCGGGTGCCCATCCTGCAAAAGCAGATGATCCGCAAGGGACTCCAGGTGGGCAAGCCGGTGATTACCGCCACTCAGATGCTGGACTCCATGATGCGCAACCCCCGGCCCACCCGGGCGGAGGTGTCCGACGTGGCCAACGCCGTGTACGACGGCACCGGCAGTGTGATGCTCTCCGGCGAGACCGCCGGGGGCAAGTACCCGGTGGAAGCCCTCCAGGCCATGGTGACCATCGTCACCGAGACGGAGGGGGCCATCGACTACTGGAAGCAGTTCCAGAAGCAGCGGATTATCCCCACCCCCGACATCAACGACGCCATCACCCACACCTGCTGCATGACCGCCAGGGACTTGGACGCCAAGGCCATCCTGGCCGCCACCAACTCCGGACGCTCCGCCCGGATGATCTGCCGGTTCCGCCCCGCCTGCCCCATCGCCGCCCTCACCATGCACGAGAAGGTCCGCCGCCAGCTGAACATCTCCTGGGGCGTCATCCCCTTCCTCACCGGCGAGGTCACCTCCACCGACCGCATCTTCTCCCTGGCCTCTGAGACCGCCATCAAGGAGAAGCTGGTCCGGAACAAGGACGTGGTGGTCATCACCGCCGGCATCCCCCTGGGCAAGAGCGGCTTTACCAACCTCATCAAGGCGCAGGTCATCGACGAGGACGCCATGTAACTCTATACATAATCCAAGAGCAGCCCCGTCTCTCGTTTTGAGGGACGGGGCTGTTTTTATTCCTCCACCACGGTGAGGATATCGGTAAGCTGGCAGTCCAGCGCCTGGATGATGCGGCCAAGGTTGTAGCCATCCAGACGGTAGACCTTATTCTTGTAGTAGCCATCAACGACAGGGTATCCAATTCCCGCACGCTTCGACAGCTCATATCGGCTGATGTTATGGCTATCCAAATATTCTTTCAGACAGAAACGAACGACTTTCATAGAAGACTCCCTTCTTATTTATATAATAAAGGGAGTATTTACTTATTGACAATTCTAATACTTCACTATATAATTATACATATATTGATATAAGAATATAGGAGGCAGAAAATGACCGATTACAAAAAGCTTTACCATCTTCTGTTCAACGCCATCACAGATTCGCTGGAGGCACTGGGGCACTTAGATTTGCCAACCGCTACCCGGTTGCTGGAGGAAGCACAGATCAAGGCCGAAGAGATAATTTTGTCAGAAGAGTAAAGAGACGCATCTGCGTCTCTTTTTAAATTCTCAAAATTTCCTCTTGACATTTCAGCTTCATTGCGTTACACTTCAACGGTACAAAGCGTCAAAGCAGGCGCAAAGGAGAGGACTGTTCCATATGGCAATCAAAATTATCATGCTGCTGGTGTTCTTCGGAGTCATGGTAGGCATCGGGCTCTACTGCCGCAAGAACGCCACCGATGTCAACGGCTTTGTGCTGGGCGGGCGGTCCGTGGGCCCCTGGCTCACCGCCTTCGCCTACGGCACCTCCTATTTTTCCGCCGTGGTCTTTGTGGGCTACGCCGGCCAGTTCGGCTGGAAGTACGGCATCGCCGCCACCTGGGCGGGCATCGGAAACGCGGTGCTGGGCTCCCTGCTGGCCTGGGTGGTGCTGGGCCGCCGCACCCGCATCATGACCCAGCACCTGGACTCCGCCACCATGCCGGAGTTCTTCGGCAAGCGGTTTGGCTCCACCTCCCTGAAAATCGCCGCCTCGGTGATTATCTTCATCTTCCTGATTCCCTACACCGCCAGCCTGTACAACGGCCTCAGCCGCCTGTTCGGCATGGCCTTTGACATCGACTACTCCGTCTGCGTCATCGTCATGGCCATTCTCACCGGCGTGTACGTCATCGCCGGCGGCTATATGGCCACCGCCATCAACGACTTTATCCAGGGCATCATCATGCTCTTCGGCATCTCCGCCGTCATCGTGGCGGTGCTCAACAGCCAGGGCGGCTTTATGGCGGCCCTCACTGAGCTGGCCAAGGTGCCCAACGAGACCGCCGCCGGTCCTGTGGCCGGGGCCCCCGGCGTCTTCGCCTCCTTCTTCGGCCCCGACCCGGTAAACCTGCTGGGCGTGGTAATCCTCACCTCCCTGGGCACCTGGGGCCTGCCCCAGATGGTCCAGAAGTTCTACGCCATCAAGAGCGAGAAGTCCATCAACACCGGCACCGTAATCTCCACCCTCTTCGCCATGGTGGTGGCCGGGGGCTGCTACTTCCTGGGCGGCTTCGGCCGGCTGTTCTCCCCCCAGCTGGACCCCACCGGCAGCGGCACCCCCGCGGGGGGCTTCGACGCGGTCATCCCCACCATGCTCTCCAACCTGCCTGAAATCCTCATTGCCGTGGTGGTCATTCTGGTACTGTCCGCCTCCATGTCCACCCTCAGCTCCCTGGTGCTCACCTCCAGCTCCACCATGACCCTGGACCTGCTCAAGGGCCACATCATCAAGGAGATGGACGAGAAGAAGCAGGTCTTCATCATGCGGTGCCTCATTGCGGTGTTCATCGCCATCTCCGCAGTGCTGGCCATCATCCAGTACCGCTCCAGCGTCACCTTCATCGCCCAGCTCATGGGCGTGTCCTGGGGCGCCCTGGCAGGGGCTTTCCTGGCCCCCTTCCTCTACGGCCTGTACTGGCGGGGCGCCACCAAAATCGCCTGCTGGACCAGCTTCATCTTCTCCACCGTGGTCATGCTGGCCGACATCTCCCCCCTGAAGGCCCACTTCCCCGCCCTGCTGGTCTCCCCCATCAACTGCGGCGCTTTCTGCATGGTGGCCGGGCTGGTGATTGTGCCGGTGGTGTCCCTCTTCACCGCTAAGCCCGAAAAGTCCCTGGTGGACGACGCTTTCTCCTGCTACGAGGAGAAGGTCACCGTCCGCAAGAGCCAGGCCCTGGGCGACCCTCAATAAAATTCCCCTCTTCCTCTTTTAAATTGGCGGAGCCTGTGGTATGCTTAGGTGTACTGCGGGCTTCGTCCATGTCCGGGCCAGTGATCCGCCTTTTGATATACGCAAGGGCAGCGGCGGCCACGATGCACTCCGACACCGGCAGGGCCAGCCACAGCCCGGTCAGGTCCAGCAGCAGGGGCAGCGCCAGAATTGCCGGACCGCTGATCAAAAAACTGCGCAGAAGGGCGACCAGCATGGACATTTTGCCGTGGAGGATAGATTCCAGGAAATAGGTAGCCAGAACCGTCACCCCCAGCGGGGGGAAGAGCAGAAAGTAGGGTCGGAACACACTTGGCACGATGGCCAGCGTCTCCGGGGCGGCGTCCATAAACATCCGGACAAAGGGGACGGGGAACAGCTCCCCCAGGCAGGTAAAGGCCGCCCCCAGCGCCAGGGAGGTCGTCAGCCCCAGCCTCCAAAAGGTCCGGACCCGGTCCCACTCCTTCGCCCCGCAGTTGGCCGAGACCAGGGGCTGGACGGCCTGGCCCACCCCGCCGAATACCGCCTGAAACAGGGGGCTGACGGCGGCAATCACCCCGTAGACGGCCAGCTCCGTGGGTCCGCCGCAGCGCATGATCTGGTTGTTCATCAGAACGGCGATGAATACGGAGCCCAGGTCCAGAATCCCGGAGCCGATGCCGGCGGTCCCCAGCTTTCGGATACCCTTCCCGAAGTGGCGGGGCCGCACCAGCCGCAGACCGCACCGTTTTCGGAAGAAGTGTCCGCACATGATGGCGGTCTGCACCACCGAGCCAATCACCGTGGCGACGGCGGCCCCCTCCATGCCCAGCCCCAGGGCAAAGACCAGCAGCCAGTCCCCCAGTATGTTGACGCATCCGCCCACAATCACGGCCCCCATCGCCAGGTGAGGCGCGCCGTCGTTGCGGAGGAAGGCCCCCAAAAACGTGGGCAGGATGAAGAAGGGCAGAAAGCGGATGACCCATTGGGCGTACTCCATCACCTTGGGCAGAATCACCTCGTCCGCGCCAAAAAACCGGAAGACAGGGTCGTGGAACAGAAAAAGCCCCGCCCACAGCAGAGCCGTCACCCCTCCTGCCGCCATCAGCGACAGGGTGTAGCAGGCCCGGGCCTTCTCCTCCCTGCCCTCCCCTCGGGCGGCGGAGAACAGCACCGAGCCGCCGATGCCGCAGAGGATGCCGAAAAAGGTGAGAAAGCTGTAGAGGGGGGAGATGACCGCCATGGCGGCGGTGCCCAGCTCCCCCTCCGACTGGCCGACGGCGATGGTGTCCACAAAGCTGTAGACAGACAGGGCCAGGGCGCTTCCGATGGACGCAATGAGGTATTTCCGGTAGATTGCTTTAACGTCGGCAGTGATAAAATCCATGTAATCTCCTCCTTGAAAAATGGGCAAAAAAATGGCGTCGGGTACCATGACTTCTCCAGGAATGCCCCTGGAGCTGTCATCATACTCGACGCGTAATCCCGTCAGTGATTCACCGATGAACAAGATTAGTATAACATATCAGGCCAATCAATACCATTGACCACTTTCCCAAACTTCCCGGCGGCCCGCCTTGTGCACTTTGACCACACTTCTACCCAGAAAGGAACATCCCCATGATCTTCGACATCCATACCCACACCTTTCCGGACAAAATCGCCGCTCCCACCATTGAAAAGCTCCAGTCCATGTGCCACACCGTAGCCTTCTCCGACGGCACCGAGGCGGGACTGCGGGCATCGATGGAAAAGGCGGGCATCGGCGGCTGTCTGGTCCTTCCGGTGGCCACCAGCGCCCATCAGGTGGTCCATGTTAACGACGCCTCTGCCGGTCTGAACGACCGGGCCGGGGAGACCGGCCTGTGGTCCTTCGGCTGTATGCACCCCGACTTCCCGGACTGGAAATCCGAGCTGGCCCGGATCGCGGAGCTGGGCATGAGGGGGGTCAAGCTCCATCCCATCTACCAGGGCATCGACTTTGACGACCCCCGCTATCTGCGTATCCTGGACCGCTGCGGCGAACTGGGGCTGATCGTCCTCACCCACGCGGGGCGGGACATCGGCTTCCCCCTCCGGGACCACTGCACCCCGGAGATGACCCTGAACGCCCTGCGTCAGGTGGGGCCGGTGAAGCTCATTCTGGCCCACATGGGGGGCTGGCGGGAGTGGGACCGGGTGGAGGCCCTGCTGCCGGACACCGGGGTCTATCTGGACACCGCCTTCGCCCTGGGCCGCATCTCCCCCCTGGGGGACGGCTACTATGGCCCCTCCGACCTGCCCCTGATGGAGGTGGAGCAGTTTGTCCGTATGGTGCGCAAGTTCCCCGGCCGGGTCCTCTTCGGCACCGACTCCCCCTGGCGGGACCAGAAGGAGGGTGTCGCCCTCATCGAGGAGCTGCCCCTCACCCGGGATGAGAAGGACGGCATCCTGGGCGGGTACGCCCGGAAGCTGCTGGGGATTTGAACGCAGCTAAACAGGAGACAGCCTCCGCACCGCTCTTCCAAGTGGGGCCCGCCGCCCTCGGCGGGCCATAAAAAAGCTCCAGCAAAATGACCCGCCCATGGGGGTGGGTCCCACATAAGTATAGAAAGGGAAACCGCCATGTACATCGACCCGAACCGCTACACCGCACGCCCCACCGACAACCGCATCCCCCAGGAGCTGGCCATCTACGACCGGCTGGAGGAGCTGAATATCCCCTACGTCCGGGTGGACCACGACCACGCCGACACCATTGAAATCTGCCACGAGGTGGAGCAGATTTTGGGCTCCAAAATCTGCAAGAACCTCTTTCTGTGCAACAAGCAGCAGACCGGCTTCTATCTGCTGATGATGCCGGGGGACAAGCCCTTCAAGACCAAGTTCCTCTCCGCCCAGCTGGGCTGTACCCGGCTGTCCTTCGCCGGTGAGGACCCTATGCGGGATTACCTCCAGACCGTCCCCGGCTCTGTCTCCGCCCTGGAGCTGCTGTTCGACACGGACCGCCATGTCAAGCTGGTCATCGACCGGGACCTGCTGGCCGACGAGCTCATCAGCGGCCACCCCGGTATCTCCACCTCCACCCTCCAGCTGAAACGGGAGGACCTTCTCAAATTTGCGGAGTCCACCGGCCACCCGCCCGTCTACGTGGACCTGCCCGACCCCCGTAAAGAGGAGGTCTAGCCGCCATGCGGACCTGCAAGCTCGCCGCGCTGTTTTTCTGGCTCATTTTGCTTGCTTCCTGCGCGGCTGGAAACAGCAGCGCGGCAGACCCGGCCCAGGAACAGGAAGCCTGGTCCAGCGGTTACGAAAGCGGCTATCAAGCCGGGTATCAGGAGGGACTGGCCGCCCATCCCCTCCCCCAAGAGCCCGGCTCCCCGGAGGAGGACCCCGTCCCCCCAGCGCCCGAGCCGGATTCCTCCGCCTTCGTCATGATCTCCGACGCCGTTCCCGACGCCATTTTGGAGGTTCGCTACTACTCCACCTACAACTTTGTGGGTGACCGCATCAATGGCTACGAGGCGCCTGTGGCCCTCCTCACCCGGGAGGCGGCCGGGGCCCTGAGGGAGGTCAGCGACGAGCTGGCCAAACAGGGCTACCGGCTGAAAATCTACGACGCCTACCGCCCCCAGTCCGCAGTGGACCACTTTCAGCGGTGGGCCGCCGATTGGGAGGATGTTCGCATGAAGGAGTATTTCTACCCCGATCTGGACAAGTCCCTCCTGTTCTCCCAGGGCTATATCTCCGCCAAATCCGGACACAGCCGGGGCTCCACCGTAGACCTGACCCTCTTCGACATGGCCGCCGGGAAGGAGCTGGACATGGGCGGGACCTTCGACTACTTCGGCAACCGCTCCCACCCCAACTATGCCGGGCTGACAGAGGAACAGGCCGCAAACCGGGCCCTCCTCCGGGACGCCATGCTCTCCCACGGCTTCAAAGGGATCAACACCGAGTGGTGGCACTTCACTCTGAAGGATGAGCCCTATCCCAACACCTATTTTGATTTTCCCGTGGCGGTTTTGCCATAAAAAAGCACCAGCTTTCAATATAAAAGCCGGTGCTTTTTGTCACGCCTTGCGCAGGATGCCCATGGGAGTGCACTCCTCCCCCTGGCCCAGGGGGTTGTCTCCCAGCGCCTTGGCCAGCCAGTCCATGGTGGGCTGTTTTTCGGAGAAGCCCAGGATGTTGGCCCCCAGGTCGTTGATATCCACAATGGCAACAGGATATCCAAGCGCCTGTGCCAGGCGCTTGGCCGTCCCCATGGGGTCGGCGGGGGTGAGGACCACGTAGTGGTCGTAGGGCGGGATGGTGCCCTCGGTGGGGCCGTCGATGCCCCTGGCCTTGGGCCCGGCCACGTTGTAGAACCAACCCCTCTTCCCCAGCAGCTTGCCGATGACAGAGCAGAAGGCGGCGAATAAAATCCGCAGGGTGCCGCACTCCTGGAGGGCCATTTCCATGGTCTCCGGGATGCCCAGGCCGATGCCGGCGGGGGTCTTGGTGACGTAGCGGCTCAGGGTGACGGCCAGCTTCCGGGGACGGATGTCCTCCATGGGGATGGCCCGGCTCTGGGTACAGGCCACCGCCTTCTCGGAGATGAACAGGATATCCCCCGTCTGCATCTTGTCCTTGGGGTACTTGTTCACCACATCCACCATGTCGTCGTCCTTGGTAATCAGGTGGGTTTTGACGGGGATGCGCAGATAATCGACGCCGTCCACGGTGCGGACCAGATTTTTTCCGGGATTGGCGCTGTAATTTTCCATGGGACAGGGCTCCTCTCATTGGTACACATTAAAATGTAGGGGCGCGCAGTGCGCGCCCGCGGGCGGACACTGTCCGCCCCTACACACAGGGATATTATACCACTGTTAACAGGCAGATTCTACCGGTTTTCCAAATTTAATAATTCACCCAAAAGGCAGTCGCGCTCCACTCCGGTGATTTGGACGTTCCGCAGCCGGTTGTGGAGATTTTCCCCGCTCCGGACCCCCACTTTGCAGTACCGGGCGGTGTGGCCCCACCACAGGCCGTCCCGCTCCTCCTCGAAGAGGACCTCCTCCCGCTCCCCCACAAGCCGGGACAGGTACTCCCGCTCCATCCGCGCGGCAACCTCCCCGGCCCGGCGGGCCCGCTCCTCCTTTACAGCGTTGGGCACCTGACCGGCCATGGCCGCCGCAGGAGTGCCGGGGCGGCGGGAGTAGGGAAAAATGTGCATGGCGGAAAAGCCGCACTCCCTGACGAAGTCCAGGGACCGGGAAAAGTCCTCCTCGGTCTCGCCGGGAAAGCCCACAATCATGTCGGTGGTGACGGCGGGGACCTCAAAGGCAAACCACAGCAGGTTTATACTCTCCATAAACCGGGCGGTGTCATACTTCCGGTTCATCCGGGCCAGCGTGGCGTCGCAGCCGCTCTGCATGGACAGGTGGAAGTGGGGGCACAGGTTGTCCAGTCTGGCCGCCCTGGCACAGAAGTCCTTGGTAATGGTCCGGGGCTCCAGAGAGCCCAGCCGAATGCGGCAGCCTGGGGCGGCGGCGCACACCGCCTCCACCAGGTCGATGAGGGAGGAGCCGTCCCGGAAGTCGTGGCCCCAGGAGGAAATCTCGATGCCGGTGAGGACAAGCTCCCGGTAGCCCTCCCCGGCCAGCCTTGCCGCCTGGGCGGCGGCGTCCGGAAGGGGCAGGGAGCGCACCGGCCCCCGGGCGTAGGGGATGATGCAGTAGGTGCAGAAGTTGACGCACCCGTCCTCCACCTTCAGCATGGCCCTTGTGCGGCCCTCCAGCCCCCCGGCGGGGAGGGGCTCGAAGGCCCGGCGCTTCATGGCGTCGTCCAGGGCGGTAACAGGCCGGCGCTCCGCCCAGGCCCGCTCCACCAGCCCCACAAAGCCCAGCCGGTCCCCGGTGCCCGCCACCAAATCCACGGGCAGGCCGGCCATATCCTCCGGGTGGGTCTGGGGGTAGCAGCCGCACAGGGCAATCACCGCCCCAGGCGCCCGCTTCCGGGCCTGGCGGACCGCCTGACGGGACTTCTTATCGCTCACCGCCGTGACGGCGCAGGAGTTGACAACGTAGACATCCGCCTCCCCCTCGAAGGGGACCAGGGCGTGGCCCCGGCCGGCAAACAGCTGCTCCAACGCCTGGGTCTCGTACTGGTTGACCTTGCAGCCCAGGGTGTAAAAGGCGACCCTCATGCGCCGTGGGTGGGGATCATGGCCAGCAGCTCCAGGTCCTCGGTCCCGTCGTTGATGAGGCTGTGTTCGTGGCCCTTAGGGCAGTAGTGGCAGGAGCCGGGGGCCAGGGGCTCGTACTCCCCGTCGCACAGCACCTTGCCCGCGCCGGACAGAATATAAAACATTTCGCTGTCCGTCTCGTGGGTGTGCAGGCCGATGGTGCTGCCGGGGGTGAGGCGGCCGTACATGATCTTGGCGTCCTCGTTGACGAACATCCGGGTAATCATCTCCCCCTCGCCGCCCCGCATATGGGGGATGACCTTCTCCTCAATCTGCTCAAAATTCAGTAACATGTTGTTTTCCTCCTGGTTTATTGTTTTTTCTCAGCCAATTCCAAACTCTTTCGCGTATTGTACAACGCCCAAAATTTGGGGAGCGTTCTTTTCTAACTGACAGACCATAAAATTCTCACACGGCACATCAAAGGGGGCCTGTATTCCATACCGTTCCGCTGGCAGATAGCCCATTTGGGGGTAGTATGTCTCACTTCCCAGTACAACGGAATAGTGATACCCCAGCTCCCTCGCTCGTTTGTGCCCCTCTTGAATCAACGCCTTCCCAATCCCCTGCCGCTGACGGCCGGGGATAACAGACAGGGGGGCCAGCGCCAGCTGGGTGCTGCCGCCAATGTTCACTTTGGTAAACAGGATATGTCCCAGGATTTCTCCATCCTGCTCCGCCACTAAGGACAGTTGGGGGATAAAGCTGCCGCTGTTCCGCAGCGCGTTTACCAGGTCGTGCTCATTGCCGTCGGAGTGTTCGGTGCTGTCAAAGGCTGATTTGACCACGCTATATACGGCCTCGTAATCTTTGGTTTCTTCCTGCCTGATAATCATGATTACTCCTCCAAAGCCTCCTGATCCAGCGACTGTAAAATGCTCTCAGTAAAATAGGCGATGTCCCCATTCTCCGACTCGGCCAGCGCGGCAAATATAGGCCGATCCGCTTTCAGCTTGTTCCGGAGCTGCCGGGGCCAGAGAGTGTCGGAGCTGAACCGCTCGGTGCAGACGGCAAAGCCCAGGAGAATATCCAACAGCTCCACCTTCAAATCGTCGTCCAGCTCCTTCAACCCGATCATCAGAAAGTCGTAGGCGGGCAGGGCGGCGGAGGACACATAGGCGTGCTGATGGCACAGACCGCACCACAGGTCGTTGGCCGCCGCCATGGCCCGTTCCCGGTCCCCGGAGAACAGGGCCCACAGGGAGCTGGGCACGCTGGGGGTCTTCCCCGTCTGGAAGTGGGGGATGTCCTGGGCGGCATTGCCGTAGGCGGTCTCGTACCGGGACCAGTCGATCTCGTCAATCATCTTGTAGAGCACAGCAGTTTCCAATGTCACCCTCGCTTTCTGTCTGACGGGTGTAGGGGCGGGTATTACCCGCCCGTTCTAACAAATACGCCCTTGCCTTTGCGGGCGGATCATATCCGCTCCTACGCCTCTAAATCCTCCGGTTTCAGCTCCATGAGCTGCTCCTTGGTGGGCTCCTCCAGCTGAGACACCCGATCGGCCTGACGGGCCACCGCCTGCTCAAAGAGGTTGCGCACATCCCGGGCGTTGCCGAAGTTCTCATCCCGGCTGTCGTACAGCTCCTGCAAGTCCTTCTCCATGAACTGCTCCCCCTCCTCCGAGAGGGTATAGCCGTTTTTCTTGCACATGGACCGGAAAATTTCCATCAGCTGCTTGCCGTCGTAGTCCTCAAAAAAGAAATACTTGTTGAACCGGGACTCCAGGCCGGGATTGGCGTGGATAAACTGCTCCATCCGGTCGGTGTAGCCCGCCACGATGACAATCAGGTCCTTCCGGTGGTCCTCCATGTTCTTCAAAATGACCTCAATGGCCTCGTGGCCGAAGTCGTTGGCGTTGTCGGCGTTGACCAGGGCGTAGGCTTCGTCGATAAACAGCACCCCGCCGATGGCCTTCTGGACGGCCTCCTGGGTCTTCAGGGCGGTCTGGCCCACAAAGCCGGCCACCAGCCCGGACCGGTCCACCTCCACCAGCTGGCCCTTGGACAGCACCCCCACGGCGTGGTAAATTTTTGCCAGCAGCCGGGCCACGGTGGTCTTGCCGGTGCCGGGATTGCCCATAAACACCAGGTGGAGGGACATGGGGGGGACGGGCAGCCCGGCCTCCTCCCGCAGCTTCCGCACCTTGACCAGGTTGATGAGGCTCTTCACGTCCTTCTTCACCCGCTCCAGGCCGCAGAGGGCGTCCAGTTCAGCCAGCAGCTCCTCCAGGGTGGGCTCAGGCTCATTCTGGGGCTCCTCCTTCGTCTGCCCGGCGGGGACGGCTTCCGCCTTCGCCGCCGGGGCGTCGGGCTGTTCCGGCCTGGGGGTGGTAAACTGGTCCGCCCGGAGGTTGGGCCGGTCGGAGCGCAGGCCGTCCTTGTCGCACAGTCCCAGCAGAACGTCGCTGCACGCGTTGACAAAGCCCGCCTCACTCTCGCTGACCACCCCGTCCACTGCGGCGAACAGAAGGAGCAGCAGGGTAAGCTGGTCGGCAAACCGCCGGGCCAGGGTGGTGCCCCGCATCCGGTCACACCGCCGCAGGTCCTGGAAGAAGGCAGGGGGCTGGAACAGGTCGAAGTTGGCCACCCCGGAGGCCACCTCCCAATACAGGGCGGAGGGCACCGGGTTTCCGGGGGTCCAGATGGCGTTGTAGAACTCCACGTGCCGGGGAGTGATGGAGCTGTTGTTGTCCGCCTGCCACACCCCCAGGGCGTATTGGCGGAGGTAGCCGTCTATCTGACGGCTGAAAGCCAGCCGCAGGGCGGGGTCCGGAATCAGCTTGCGGAAGGCGGCGGCCACCTCGGTATACTGCTTGTGGACCTCGCTGGCGGTCATAACGGTACTCACGGCGGGCACATCTCCCCTGCAAAAAATGGTGCTTCTATTATAGTAAAAAGGGCGCGGAAGGTCAAGTAGGGGACAGATTTTGCTCCCCCCACAAGATATAGTGACCCCCTCGAAGCGATTGACATAAAATCGTGAATTTTTTGTTATTTCGACCGGAACTTGTTGACGGGAGTGAAAAATCCTTGTAAAATAGAAAGCATCTCACAACAGTTTTACGGAACTTGGAGGAAACGACCATGGCAGACAGAATCATCCCCCCGTCCGGCGGCGACAGCGGTGAGCGCCGTCCCACAGCTCCCCGGCCCACCGGCGGTTACGGGGACCGGCCTCAGCCCCCCCGCAGCACAGGCGGTTACAGTGAACGCCCCCAGCCTCCCCGTAGCGGCTCCGGCTACGGAGAGCGGTCCCAGCCCTCCCGGAGCACAGGGGGCAGCTATGGGGCCCGTCCCTCATCCTCATCCACCCGCAGCTACAGCGACCGTTCCCAGCCCTCCCGCAGTGCGGGCGGCTACGGAGAGCGCCGCCCGGCTGCCCCCCGCCCCGCAGGCGGCTCGGGGGGGCGCCAGTCCGCCCCCCGGCGGATGAATGTAATCCGCTGTGAAAACTGCGGCGAGGACTACGATGTCAGCTATAAGAGATGCCCCTTCTGTGACGAACGCCCCGGCCGGGGCGGCGTCTCCGGCAAGCGGGTATCCAACACCCGGGGGGGCGGCTACGGCCGGCCCGTCAACCCCATTCAGATTGCGGGGCTGGTCATCTCCCTGGCCCTGATTGCCAGTGCGCTGTTTATCGTGTTCCGCTTTATCGGCGCCCCCATCTTCGGCGGGAAAAAGCCCCCCGCCTCCAGCCAGGGGAGCAGCCAGAACACCAGCCAGAGCGCTCCAAATCCGGGCTCCACCACCGGCAGCGGCTCCACCCTCCCCTCCACTCCGCCTATGGTTCAGTCCATTGCGCTGAGCAATAACGATGTCTCGGTGGACAGCGGCGCCACCTATCAGATGACCGCCAATCTGCTCCCGGCGGGGGCCATCGGTGAGGTGGTCTGGACCAGCAGCGACATCACCGCCGCCATGGTGGACTCCACCGGACTGGTGACCAACCTGAACGCCGGCAATTCCGATGTCCGCGTGACCATCACCGCCACCTGCGGCGACGTGTCCGCCCAGACCTCCGTGACCTGCAAGGGCAAATCGGGCGGCGGCACTGCTGCGGTGGGCTCCACAGGCCGGGTCATTAACGCCGAGAAGGGGCTGAACATCCGCTCCGGTCCCGGCAAGAACTACGACAAGGTGGCCAGCGCCCAAAACGGCGCCACGGTTACCATCCTGGGCGAGGAGAACGGCTTTTACAAGGTGAAATACTCCGGCGACAACATCGGCTATGTGTCTAAGGACTATATCTCAGTGGGATAATCAGAAGCAAGCCCCGCCGTCAGGCGGGGCTTGTCTTATCCCTCTTTTTGGCTCTCCAGATACTCGTCGTAGGTCATCTTCCGGTCGATAAGCTTCCCGTCGGCGGTGAAGTCAAAGACCCGGTTGCACACCGTCTGGATAAGCTGATGGTCGTGGGAGGCCACCAGCACGTTGCATTTCACGGCCTCCAGCCCCTTGTTCAGGGCGGCAATGGACTCCAGATCCAGGTGGTTGGTGGGCTGGTCCAGCATGAGCACGTTGGCCCCGGACAGCATCATCCGGGACAGCATACACCGCACCTTCTCGCCGCCGGACAGCACCTTCACCGGCTTGTGGACCTCGTCCCCGGAGAAGAGCATCCGCCCCAGGAAGCCCCGGAGGTACTGCTCCTGGGGGTCGGGGGAGAACTGACGCAGCCACTGGACCAGGTCGTCGTCACAGCCCTCGAAGTAAGGGGTGTTGTCCTTGGGGAAGTAGGAGAAGGTGGCGGTCTGGCCCCACTTGACAGTGCCCTCGTCGGGCTCCAGCTCCCCGGCCAGAATCTTAAACAGGGCGGTGTGGGCGTTCTCGTTGTCCCCCACAAAGGCAATCTTCTCGTCGTGGCCCACGATGAAGGACACCTTGTCCAGCACCTTCACCCCGTCGATGGTCTTGGACACGTCGGTGACAAAGAGGATATCCTTGCCCACCTCCCGGTCGGGAGAAAAGCCCACCCAGGGGTAGCGCCGGGAGGAGGCGGGCATCTCCTCCACGGTAAGCTTGTCCAGCAGCTTGCGCCGGGCGGTGGCCTGCTTGCTCTTGGACTTGTTGGCGGAGAAGCGGGAGATAAAATCCTGGAGCTCCTTGATTTTCTCCTCGTTGCGCTTGTTCTGGCTCTTGATGAGCTGCTGCACCAGCTGGGAGGACTCGTACCAGAAATCGTAGTTGCCCACATACATCTTGATTTTGCCGTAGTCGATATCCACGATGTGGGTACACACGGTGTTCAGGAAGTGCCGGTCGTGGGACACCACAATCACGGTGCCCTCAAAGTCCAGCAGAAAGTCCTCCAGCCAGTTCACCGCGTCGATGTCCAGGTTGTTGGTGGGCTCGTCCATCATCAGCAGGTCGGGGCTGCCAAACAGGGCTTGGGCCAGCAGCACCTTCACCTTGAGGCGGGCGTCCAGGGTGGCCATGTCGCTGTAGTGGAACTCGGTGCCGATGCCCAGGCCCTGGAGGATGCGGCTGGCGTCGCTCTCCGCCTCCCAGCCCCCCAGCTCGGCGTACTCCTCCTCCAGCTGGCAGGCCAGCATCCCGTCCTCGTCGGTCATCTCCTCCTTGGCATAGAGGGCCTCCTTCTGTTTGCCGATGTCATACAGCCGCTGGTTGCCCATGATGACGGTGTCCATTACGTTGTAGGCGTCGTAGGCGTACTGGTTCTGCTTCAGCACCGACATGCGGATGTTGGGCAGGATGGACACCTGACCGGAGGTGGAATCCAGCTCTCCGGACAGGATTTTCAGAAAGGTGGACTTGCCGGCGCCGTTGGCGCCGATGATGCCGTAGCAGTTGCCCCGCAAAAATTGCAGGTCCACATGGGAAAACAGCGGAGTGCCGCTGTAGTTCAGGCTCAGGTCGGTAACAGTGATCATGGTCGTTCTCCTTTTTCATACTTGAGATTATCGCTGACCATCATACCATAGGTTCAGAAAAAAAGACAGCGTTTTTTTGCAAAACGCCGTCTTTTTTCTTTCAATCCAGTTCACTGTGTCGGTTGATGTTGATGCCCAACTCCTTGAAAAAAAGCATAACCAGTGCATCGACCCGCTCAAAGCACTCTGGGTCATTGTAGCTATCGTCCTCCAAAATACGACGGATGGCCTCCAGCGTTCGAATGGCCCGATTCTCCATTGCTTTCTCAATTACTGTAGGATGGATATGCTCCACATAATCCAGCATCATTTGACCCACTACCTCATGATAAAGAGTAATTGGTATGTCCTGTTTGTTCTGACTGCTCATTTTCTCCGCCTTCCTCCAGTGTGTAGTGCTCCAGCGCGTACTCCAAAAACAATCCAATCAGCTCATTTCGGCTGCGCCCTGTATCTCTAGATACGTCTTCGATTTTTTTAACCATTGATTCCCTTAACCGGACGGAAAATGTCTTATAGCCATCCTGGCCTTTTGGATGCTTTGTGGTTAAAATCAGCATGTCATTCCCCATAGGCTCACCTCAATCCGGCTATATTCTACACCACTTTTCATATTATTACTATGTTCAAAATATGTTAGGATTTCTATCCGTTTTTGAACATAACTATAATCGCTTTTGAATATTTTTTAGAGATTTAAAACTTTTTCTTGTCAAACCCTGAAAACTGTGATATACTGTTTTTGGTCAAAAGACCGCCTGTGCATATTTGTCCTTGCGTGCCGGCCGGGCCTCCTCCCGGCTGGTATAAAAAAAGATTCGGGCCCCTGGAGCAGCTTTCGCTCCAGGGGCCTTTTTTACAGTCCCAAGCCATAAATCCGGTTGGCATTTTGGAAAAATACCTTCTCCCAGTGCCGCTCCGGGACCAGCCGTTGGACAAAGCGGATGTACTCCTCCAGGTTGACGATGGGCCAGTCGGTGCCATACAGAATGTCGTCCCACTGGCCGATGGCGGTGAGCCATGTGGTAAGGAGCCCGGCATAGCCCGCCTGCTCCTGAAAGTACCGGTCTATATCCACCCGGCCCTCCAGCAGTCCGGACAGGTCGGCGGCCACGTTTGGATTTTTCTCCACCACTGCGGCGGCGCTCTCCAAAAAGGGGTTTCCAAAGTGGCACATGACAAACCGCGTCCGCTTATGGTCCGCCGCCACCTCGTCCAGCGTGAGGGGGTGGGCGTATTTCAGGTGGGCCCTGGGAAAGGCGGTGAGCCCCATGTGGACGGCCACCGGCTTGTCGTACCGGGCGGCCAGCTCATACACCGGCTGATAGATGGGGTCGGACAGCCAGAGCCGGTTGTAGCCGGGGTACAGCTTCACCCCGCAGCAGGAGTCCCGCTTCAAATTCTCCTCCACCTTCTCCGCCAGGCCGGGGACCGGCTTGCTCCCCCGCTCCATCAGCACACTGTCCAGCCCAATGCAGTAGTGGAACAAATCAGAGGGGTAGTCGTGATCATCGGGGTCCAGGCTCCGGTTGCCCATCACCACCCCGTGGACCACCCCCAGCTCCCCGTATACCTGCCGCAGATGGGCGGTGGAGTTCTTGTGCCCCACCCCCTCCGCCATGGCGTCGGTGTCAGGGGAGGAGGGAAAGAGGTGCAGGTGAGCGTCAATCATTTTCATTTCAGTCGCTCCTTTCCGTCCCGTACCAGTACTGCAATCCCGGTGGAGAGGACCGCGATGACCGGCGCGGTTATCAGCCGGTGCCCCACAATCCACCCAAAGAGGGGCACATGGCTCCACTCGCAGAAAAAGCTGTACAGCGGGACGTGGATCATGTAGATGAGGAAGGTCAGACTGCTCCCGCAGCGGCACATCAGGCGGCCCGCCGGCCCCTGCCGGACCCCAGGCCATTTCAGTGCCGCAGCCATCAGCAGCAGGGCAAAGAGGACGCTGCCGGAAAAGAGGTCCAGGTCCCCGGCCAAGGACTGCCCCGCCAGCACCGCCCCGCCGCTGAGCAGCAGCCCGCCCCATATCATGGTATGCGTCACCCTGGAGACCATCCACTCCTGGTCGCTGTGCATCCAGGCCCCCAGCAGAAAGAAGGGCAGTCCATCCAGCCAGGCGTTGCGCAGGTACCGGACGGGCACGCTCCCCCGGCCAAGGAGGGCAAGTCCCTCCCCCAGGAAGAGGTTCATCCCCAGAAGAAGCACCGCGGCCCCGGCCAGGGCGCGATAGGGTATCTCTGGCCACAGCCGGGTAACGGCCCACCAGATCAGGTAGAGCAGCGGCATGGCGCCAATAAACCAGAGGTGGTAGCCATAGGGAAAGGGGAGGATTTGAAAGACCGCCAGCTCCAGCCACGCCCGGGGCGTAAACTGCTGCTGAAGATAAATCAGAAACGACCATCCGGCCCGCCAGACCGTCCCGGCACACAGCGCCGCCACCAGCCCCGCGCTGGCCGCCCACAGGAGGAGGGAGCGGCGCGCCCGCTCCAGAAGCTTCTTCTCCCCCTGCCCATAGGAAAAATAGCCGGCCACCAGGAAAAAATAGGGCACTGCGAACCGGGTCAGCGCCGCTGTCTGCCCATCCAGAACGCCGGTCTTGATGTGCAGCAGGACCACGCTGTAAATTGCGATGCACTTAAAGAGATCCATCCGCTGATTGCGCATGAAACCACATCCTAAAGAATTTGGAGATAAAAAATCCCGTTCCAAATTGAACGGGATTTTGTTGCTGCAATTACACCAGCTGGATAATGGCCATCTCAGCGGCGTCGCCCCGGCGGGGGCCAATGCGGACGATGCGGGTGTAACCGCCGTTGCGGTCGGCGTACTTGGGGCCGATCTCCTTAAACAGCTTATTGGCCACGTCCTCCTTGGTGATATAGGACAGGGCCTGACGGTAGGAGGCCAGGGTGTTGGTCTTGGCCAGGGTAATCATCTTCTCGGCCACGGGAGCCACTTCCTTGGCGCGGGTGACGGTGGTCTTAATTTGGCCGTTCTCCAGCAGGTAGGTGACCATGGCGCGGAGCATGGCCCGGCGCTGGTCGCTGGTACGGCCCAGCTTGCGGTTCTTCTGAGACATGGTAAACACTCCTTCGACCTCGCGTGGCGAGATCAATTTAGATTCGTTCATTCAGCGGAACGTTACATACGCTTTTATGTGGGGCCCGCCGCCCCCGGCGGGCCATCCTCCTGACCCGCCCAAAGGGGCGGGTCCTACATAACGCTTAGTTATTCTCTTCGCTGGCCAAAGACAGCCCCATCATGGACAGCTTATTGATGACCTCCTCCAGGGACTTGCGGCCCAGGTTCCGGACCTTCATCATCTCTTCCTCGGTCTTGGAAATCAGGTCCTCCACCGTATTGATGTTGGCCCGCTTCAGGCAGTTGTAGGAGCGGACGGACAGGTCCATGTCGTCGATGGTCATCTCCATCACCTTGTCCCGCTGGGCCTCCGCCTTCTCCACCACGGTGGAGCGGCTGCCCATGGTCTCGGACAGGTCGGTGAACAGGGTAAAGTGGTCGCACAGGATGCGGGCTCCCAGAGAGACGGCGTCCCGGGCGTCGATGGTGCCGTTGGTCCACACCTCCAGGGTCAGCTTGTCGTAGTCGGTGGCGTCGCCCACGCGGGTGTTTTCCACGGTGTAGTTGACCTTGCGGACGGGGGTGTAGATGGAATCCATGGGGATGACCCCGATGATGGACTGAGTGGTCTTGTTCTTGTCGGGCTTGTTCTTGTCAGCGGAGACATAGCCCCGGCCGTGGGACAGGGTCAGCTCCATGGACAGGGTGGCGTCCGGGCCCAGGGTGGCGATGTGCAGGTCCGGGTTGAGAATCTCCACGTCGGCGTCCGCCTTGATGTCGCCGGCAGTCACCTTGCACTCGCCGGCCGCCTCGATATGGACGGTCTTGGGCCCCTCGCTGTAGAGCTTGGCGATGATGCCCTTCACGTTGAGGACGATCTCGGTCACGTCCTCCTTTACCCCGGGGATGGTGGTAAACTCGTGCTGGACCCCGGAGATTTTGATGGAGGTCACCGCAGTGCCGGGCAGGGAGGACAGCAGAATCCGCCGCAGGGAATTGCCCAGGGTGGTGCCGTAACCCCGCTCCAGCGGCTCTACCACATACTTGCCATAGGAGGTGTCGCCGGGATTTTCGATACAGTCGATGCGGGGCTTTTCAATTTCTATCATATGCTGGAATACCCTCCTTTTCTCGGCGGCGCCCTTGCGCCGCTTCATTCAGCTCACCAATATCTGAGGGTTCTCTAAGTCTGTTGTGCCTAAGCTGCCTGCAAATACTTTCTGTGGGGCCCGACGACCCCGGCGGGCCATTTGCCGCACTGGGTATGACCCGCCCAGGTGGGCGGGTCCCACATACTCTCTACACAGGACAGCCGGAATTACTTAGAATACAGCTCGACGATGAGGTGCTCTTCCACGGGGAAGTCGATGTCATCCCGGGTAGGCATGGCATTGACGGTGCCCTGGAGGGTATTCTTGGTGCGGTCCAGCCACTTGGGCACGTTGACCACGGGGGCGTCCTCGCCGGTCAGGCGCTTGAACTTGACGGAGGAGCGGCTCTTCTCCCGCACCTCGATCACGTCGCCCACCTTCACCAGGTAGGAGGGCACGTCCACCCGCTGGCCGTTGACGGTAAAGTGGCCGTGGGTGGTGAGCTGGCGGGCCTCACGGCGGGTCATGGCAAAGCCCAGGCGGTACACCACGTTGTCCAGCCGGCGCTCGATGAGGGTAAGCAGGTTCTCGCCCGTCTTGCCCTGCATGCGGCTGGCCTTCTCGTAGTACATATGGAACTGCTTCTCCATGATGCCGTAGACAAATTTGACCTTCTGCTTCTCAGTCATCTGCATGGCGTACTCAGACTGCTTCTTGCGCATCTGGCCCTTGGGGTTGCGGTTGGTCGTCTTCTTGGCATAGCCCATGGCGGCGGGGGACAGGTTCAGCGCCTTGCACCGCTTGGCGATGGGCTGCATATTTCTAGCCATCTGTCAAAACCTCCTTCACTTGATCAGACGCGGCGGCGCTTCGGGGGCCGGCAGCCGTTGTGGGGGACGGGGGTCACGTCCTTGATGAGGGTGACCTCCAGGCCCACGGCCTGGAGCGCCCGGATGGCGGCCTCACGGCCCTGACCGGGGCCCTTCACAAAGACCTCTACGCTCTTCAGGCCGTACTCCATGGCGGCCTTGGCGGCGGTCTCGGCGGCGCTCTGAGCAGCATAGGGGGTGGACTTCCGGGAGCCCCGGAAATTCAGGGCGCCGGAGGAGCACCAGGACAGGGCGTTGCCCTGGGCGTCGGTGACGGTGACCATGGTGTTGTTGAAGGAGGAGCGGATATGCACCTGGCCCCTCTCTACGTTCTTGCGTTCGCGGCGCTTGCGCACCACTTTCTTACCTTTGTTCGCAGCCATGTGTATCCCTCCTTACTTCTTCTTATTGGCGACGGTACGCTTGGGACCCTTGCGGGTGCGGGCGTTGGTCTTGGACCGCTGGCCCCGGACGGGCAGCCCCTTGCGGTGGCGGATGCCCCGGTAGCAGCCGATCTCGGTGAGCCGCTTGATGTCCATCGCCACGTTGCGGCGCAGGTCGCCCTCCACGGTGTAGTCGTGGATGACCTCCCGCAGCTTGGCCTCGTCCTCCTCGGTGAGGTCCTTTACGCGGGTGTCGGGGTTTACCCCGGCCTTGGCCAGGATCTTGTTGGCGCTGGTGCGCCCAATGCCGTAGATATAAGTGAGGCCGATCTCGATTCTCTTCTCTCTCGGCAGGTCAATACCGGCAATACGAGCCATTTTTTACAGCACCTCCAATTAACCTTGTCTCTGCTTATGCTTGGGGTTTTCGCAAATTACCATGACTTTGCCCTTGCGCTTGATGACTTTGCACTTCTCGCACATGGGCTTCACGGACGGTCTGACTTTCATTGTTAAAACCTCCTGAATGCCTAACGGCCCCGGTGGACTGGAGGCAAGGCTCCCGGTCCATCCGGTCGTTGATACGTTCTGTAGGGGCGCACATTGTGCGCCCGCTTTCATAGGGCTCCCGGCCGTGGGGCGGGCGCACGATGTGCACCCCTACACGTCGGGTATTATTTGGACCGCCAGGTGATTCTTCCCCTGGTCAGGTCATACGGTGACATCTGAATGGTCACCTTGTCGCCGGGCAGGATGCGGATAAAGTTCATTCGCAGCTTGCCGGAAATATGTGCCAGGATAATGTGTCCGTTTCCGATGTCCACATGGAATGTGGTGTTAGGCAGGGCCTCGGTGACGACGCCCTCCAACTCGATCATATCGTCTTTAGCCAAGCGTAGTTCCCTCCTTGAAGGCGGCCAGCGCCCGTCTCAATGCCCGGTCGGAAACCGGTTCTCCCTGTTGCAGGCTTTGGATCACTGGGTGGTCATACAGGTTCTGACTGTCGATCAGCTGTGTCACATGTCCCAGTTTTTTAGCCTTGGGATGGGAGAGCTTTCTCCGCTTCCCGTCGGCCAGCAGAAGCATAGTCCGCTCCTGATCCATACCCACTACACAGAAGATACCGCCCTTGTCCCGTCCCGCGTCAGCCCGGACGATCTGGCCCGTGTAATCAAACATAGGCCCCGTCCTCGGTGACGGTGAGTATCTCAGGGCCATCCTCAGTGATGAGGATGGTGTTTTCATAGTGGGCGGCCAGGGAGCCATCCTTGGTGACGGTGGTCCAGTTGCCCTCCCGGTTTTCCACCTGCCAGTCCCCGGCGCATACCATAGGCTCCACGGCGATGGTCATGCCCGGCTGGAGCCGGGGGCCGTGGCCGGCGGGGCCGAAGTTGCGCACCTCAGGGGCCTCGTGGAGCTTGGCGCCCACGCCGTGGCCCACAAAGTCCCGGACCACGGAGAAGCCGTTCTGTTCCACATAGACCTGGACGGCGTGGCCGATGTCGCTCACCCGGCAGCCCCGGCGGGCTTTTTGGATGCCCTCCCAGAAGCTCTGCTGGGTCACTTCCACCAGGCGCTTCGCCTCAGGACTGACCTCTCCGCACAGGTAGGTGGCGGCGCAGTCCCCGTGGAAGCCGCCGATAAAGGCGCCCACGTCGATGCTGACGATGTCCCCCTCCTTCAGCTTCCGGGGGCCGGGGATGCCGTGGATGACCACCTCGTTTACCGAGATGCAGGCGGAGCCGGGAAAGCCGCCGTACCCCAGAAAGGAGGGCTTGGCCCCGTGGCTCTCGATAAAGCGGCGGACCGCCCTGTCGATCTCGTGGGTGGTGACCCCCGGCCGGACCATGGAGCCGGCCAGGGCCCGGGCCTGGGCGGTGAGCCGCCCGGCCCGGCGCATGGCCTCAATCTCCCGTTGGGATTTTAACGAAATCATTTCCAGCGCCATCAGAGTCCCAGCGCCTCCATGACTGCCTTGTTGGTCCCCTCGATGGTGTCCTGATTGGCCACAGGGGCCAGGATGCCCTTGGCCTCGTAGAAGCCCTTCAGGGGCTCGGTCTCCTCGTGATAGACTGCCAGGCGCTTCCGGACGGTCTCGGCCCGGTCGTCCTCCCGCTGGACCAGCGGTCCGCCGCAGGAGTCGCACACGCCCTCCGCCTTGGGGGGCTTGGCCTTCACGTGGTAGGGCGCGCCGCAGCTCTGGCACACCCGCCGGCCCGACATGCGCTCCTCGATCTCCCCGTCGGAGATTTCGATGGACAGCACGTGGTCGAAGGTGACGCCGGCCCCGTCCAGCGCCTCAGCCTGGCCGATGGTGCGGGGCACGCCGTCCAGGATGAAGCCCTTGGCACAGTCGGGCTGTGCCAGGCGGTCGGCTACGATGCCGATAATCACGGAGTCGGGCACCAGCTTACCGGCGTCCATATAGCGCTTGGCCTCCAGACCGGTGGGGGTGCCCTCCTTGATGGCGGCGCGGAGAATGTTCCCAGTAGAGATGGTAGGGATACCCAGCTTGGCGCTGAGGAGCTCGGCCTGGGTCCCTTTTCCGGCGCCGGGGGCGCCCAAAAGGATCAATTTCATAGCCGTCTCTCCTTACTCCAGAAAGCCCTTGTAGTGCCGCATGAGCATCTGGGCCTCCATCTGCTTCACGGTCTCCAGGGCGACGCCCACCACAATGATGACGGAGGTGCCGCCGATGGCCAGGGAGCTGTAGCCCACCAGGTTGCCGGTGATAATGGGGGCGATAGCAATCACGGACAGGTACAGAGCCCCGAACATGGTGATCTTGTTGAGGACCTTCATGAGGAAGTCGATGGTGGGCTTGCCGGGCCGCAGGCCGGGGACAAAGCCGCCGTTCTTCTTCAGGTTATTGGCCACCTCAACGGGGTTGAAGGCCATGGTGGAGTAGAAATAGCTGAAGCCCACGATGAGCAGGAAATAGATGATGCTGTAGAAGGGCTTGCTGGTGTCGAACACCTTCATCAGGCCGCCGCCGAAGCCCTCGCTCTCCGCCGTGATGCCCATAAAGGCGCACACCGTGGCGGGCAGGGAGGCGATGGACTGGGCAAAGATGATGGGCATAACGCCGGCCATGCTCACCTTCATGGGGATGTGGGTGGACTGGCCGCCGTACATCTTCCGGCCCACCACGCGCTTGGCGTACTGGACGGGAATGCGGCGCTCGGCGTTGTTGATATAGACGATGAAGACCACCAGGGCCAGCATACCGACAACAATCAGGGCAATGACCCAGGGGGCCAGGGCGCCCTGCTTCATCATATCAATATACTGCTGGGCGACCTCCTCGGTCATACCCTCGTTCTCCGCCACCAGGGACTCCACGGTGGTGTTCTGCACAGCCATCCAGCGCTGGAAGCCGCTGATGACATCCATGCACATCCGGGGGAACCGGGACACGATGCCGGCGAACAGGATGATGGAGATGCCGTTGCCGATGCCGAACTCGGTGATCTGCTCACCCAGCCACATCAGGAAGGCGGAGCCGGCGGTGAAGGAGATCACAATGACCAGGCCGGCCCACAGCTTGGGCAGGGCGCCGGCATTGACCAGGCCGTAGCCGTTCACCAGGGAGTAGTAGCCGAAACCCTGGAGCAGGGCGATGGCCACGGTGGTGTACCGGGTGATGGAGGCGATCTTCTTGCGTCCCTCCTCGCCGCCGTCCCGGGCCATGCGCTCCAGGGCGGGGATGGCCACAGTCAGCAGCTGGATGATGATGGAGCTGTTGATATAGGGCTGGATGGACAGGGCGAAGACGGTGGCCATGGAGAAGGCGGAGCCGCTCATGGCGTTCATCAGGCCCAGGATGGTGCCGCTCTGGCTGTCCAGATAAGTCTGGAGGGAGGCAGAGTCGATATAGGGCACAGGGATGGCGGAGCCGAGGCGGAAGATGAGCAGGGCCATAATGGTAAAGAGCATCTTCTTTTTCAGCTCAGGCACCCGCCAGGCGTTGCGGATGGTCTGAATCATAATCAGACCACCTCCCACTTACCGCCGGCAGCCACGATTTTTTGCTTCGCGGATGCGGAGAAAGCGGAAGCCTTTACGATCAGTTTCTTGGAAATCTCGCCGTTGCCCAGGATTTTCACGCCGTACTGGCACTTGGACAGCACGCCGGCGTCCAGCATCGCCTGGGCGTCCACCACGGCGCCGTCCTCAAACCGCTCCAGAGCGGAGACGTTGATGGCCTCCAGGGGCTTGGCAAAGATGTTGTGGAAGCCCCGCTTGGGCAGGCGGCGGGCCAGAGGCATCTGGCCGCCCTCGAACCCGACGCGGACACCGCCGCCGCTGCGGGCCCACTGGCCCTTGTGGCCCCGACCGGCGGTCTTGCCGTTGCCGGAACCGGCGCCCCGGCCTTTGCGGTAGGCCTTGGTGTTGGAGCCGGGGGCGGGGGAAAGTTCATGCAGATTCATGTCGTACGCCTCCTCGTCAGTTTTCCTCGGTGACCTGGAGCAGGTAGCCGATGTGGGCGATCTTGCCCCGGGTAGCCTCGTTGTCTGGCTGCACAGTGGCGTCGCCGATCTTGCGGAGGCCCAGGGCCTCGGCGGTCGCCTTGTGCTTGGCGATGCGGCCGTTGAGGCTCTTGACCAGCTTAATGTTCAGATTAGCCATTTTTGACCCTCCTTAACCCAAGATCTCTTCCACGCTCTTGCCGCGGACGCGGGCCACTTCCTCGGGGGTGCGCAGGGACTTCAGGCCCTCGAAGGTAGCGGAGACCACGTTCTGCGGATTGTTGGAGCGCAGGCACTTGGTACGGATGTCCTTGATGCCGATGGCTTCCATCACGGCGCGGACGGGGCCGCCGGCGATGACGCCGGTACCGGGGGCGGCGGGCTTCATCAGCACGCGGCCGGCGCCGAACTCACCAATCACCTCGTGGGGGATGGTGGTACCGGACAGGGACACGTTGATCATATTCTTCTTGGCGTCCTCGATGCCCTTGCGGATGGCCTCGGGGACCTCGGCGGCCTTGCCCAGGCCGAAGCCCACGCGGCCCTTCTCGTCGCCCACCACCATGAGGGCGGAGAACTTGGCCACGCGGCCGCCCTTGACGGTCTTGGATACGCGGTTCAGATAGACCAGCTTCTCAACGAACTCGCTGGGCTCTCTCTCAAATCTAGCCATAGCTTTTTCCTCCTCCCTTAGAACTGCAGGCCGCCCTCGCGGGCGCCCTCGGCCAGAGCCTTCACGCGGCCGTGGTAGACATAGCCGCCGCGGTCGAAGACCACGGTGTCAATGCCCTTGGCCTTGGCGCGCCCGGCCACGTTGACGCCCACCTGCTTGGCGGCGTCGGACTTGGTGCCGTCCACCTTAAAGTCCTTCTCCAGGGAAGACGCGGAGACCAGGGTGACGCCGTTCACGTCGTCGATGACCTGGGCGTAGATATTGGTCTCGCTGCGGAAGACGCAGAGGCGGGGACGCTCGGGCGTGCCGGAAATCTTGGCACGCACGCGCTTGTGGCGCTTAATGCGCTGGGAGCGGGTATCGGGTCTGTTGATCATAAGTGGCACACCTCCTTATTACTTCTTGGCGCCGGTCTTACCAGCCTTGCGGCGGATGACCTCGTCAGTGTACTTGATGCCCTTGCCCTTGTAGGGCTCGGGGGGACGCTTCTCTCTCACTTCGGCGGCAAACTGGCCCACCTTCTGCTTATCGCAGCCGTGGATGATGATCTTGTTGGGGCCGGGCACCTCGATGGTGATGCCGTCCTTCTCCTCCACGGTGACCTGGTGGGAATAGCCCAGGTTCATGACCAGCTTGTTGCCCTCCTTGGCCACGCGGTAGCCCACGCCGTTCACGTCCAGCTCCTTCTTGAAGCCGTCGGTCACACCCACCACCATGTTGTGGATCAGGGTGCGGGTCAGGCCGTGAAGGGCCCGGTTCTCCTTGGCGTCGTTGGGACGGGTGACCTTCAGCTCGGCGCCCTCCACGGCGATGGCCATGTTGGGGTTGAACTGCTGTGTCAGGGTGCCCTTGGGGCCCTTGACGGTGACAACGTTGTTGTCCTCTACCTTGATCTCCACTCCGGCGGGAATGGCGATAGGAGCTCTACCAATTCTAGACATTCCTATAACCCTCCTTACCAGACAAATGCCAGGACTTCGCCGCCGACATGGGCCTCCCGGGCCTTCTTGTCGGTCATGACGCCCTTGGACGTGGAAACAATGGCGATACCCAGGCCACGGAGGACCTTGGGCAGCTCGTCGGCGCCGGCGTACACCCGCAGGCCGGGCTTGGACACCCGCTTCAGGCCGGAGATGACCTTCTCCTTGCCGGCGTTGTACTTCAGGGCGATGCGGATGACCCCCTGGGTGCCGTCGTCGATGAGCTGGAAGTTCTTGATATACCCCTCGTCCAGCAGGATCTGCGCGATGGACTTCTTCATGTTGGACGCGGGCACATCAACAGTGTCGTGCTTGGCGTTGTTCGCGTTGCGGATACGGGTCAGCATATCCGCGATAGGGTCGGTGATTTGCATGCGTGTTTACCTCCTATTCAGATTACCGGGTTTGCCCGGTAGAGACGGCAAGGTATCGGGGATTAGGTCGTCCCCCGACCTGTTGACCGCCTTCGCGCCCGGTTGGGGCAGGCGCATTTTTTATATGCGGAAGTCCCTGAAAGGTCTGTACACGTTGGACCTCTCCGGTTCTCCCTATCAAAACCGCCGAAGCGGGTTTGACCGGATTTTGTGCGGTTCTCTGCGGCCATATCACTTTCCGGAAGGCTCCGGAGTTTATACGGTGCGCAAGCAGAAACACACGGCTGCGTGTGGAGCAATTTGAGTTGTCCCACGGGGACACAACGACTGATTATACTCCCGCAAATTGGGATTTGCAAGGAAAATTTCGTCCGAACACGCGAGCGTGTGGACAGAGATATGCCGGAACGGAGCAAAAAGGCTCCGTTCCGGGCACATCACTCATATTTACCAGGAGGCCTTGCGCACGCCGGGAATCTGACCCTTGTAGGCCAGCTCACGGAAGCAGATACGGCAGATGCCGTAGTCCCGGAGGTAGGCGTGGGGACGGCCGCACAGCTTGCAGCGGTTGTAGCGGCGGCTGGAGAACTTGGGCTCCCGCTGCTGCTTCAGGATCATAGATTTCTTAGCCATAACTCTTCCTCCTCTTAGCGGCCGGCGAAGGGAGCGCCCACCAGCTTCAGCAGCTCACGGGCCTCCTCATCGGTCTTGGCGGTGGTGACCACCACGATGTCCATGCCGCGGATCTTGTCGATCTTGTCATACTCGATCTCGGGGAAGATCAGCTGCTCCTTCACGCCCAGAGCGTAGTTGCCCCGGCCGTCGAAGGCGTCGGCAGAGATGCCCCGGAAGTCACGGACACGGGGCAGGGCCACGTTGAACAGGCGGTCCAGGAACTCCCACATCTTGTTGCCGCGGAGGGTGACCTTGGCGCCGATGGGCATGCCCTCACGGAGCTTAAAGTTGGCCACGGACTTCTTGGCCTTGGTGATGACGGCCTTCTGGCCGGTGATGGTGGTCAGGTCGTTGACCACGGCGTCCAGCACCTTGGCGTTTTCCCGGGCCTCGCTGCAGCCCACGTTGACCACGATCTTCTCCAGGCGGGGGATCTGCATGGTGGACTTATAGCCGAACTTCTGCATCAGAGCAGGAGCGACCTCGTCCTGGTACAGCTTCTTCAAATTAGGGGTGTTAGCCATTTCGATTCACTCCTCCTCTCTTAAATCTCGGCGCCGCACTTCTTGCAGACGCGGACCTTCTTGCCATCGGCCAGCAGCTTGTGGGCGGGCCGGGTGGGCTTGTTGCACTTGGGGCAGACGCGCTGCACCTTGCAGGCGTAGATGGGGGCCTCCTTCTGGAGGATGCCGCCCTGCTCGCCCTGCTGGCGGGGCTTGGTGTGGCGGGAGACCATGTTGACCTTCTCCACAATCACCTTGCCGGCGTCAGGCATGACGGACATGACCTTGCCCTGCTTGCCCTTGTCCTTGCCGGACAGGACGACGACGGTGTCGCCGCTCTTGATACTCAGTTTGTTCATAGTCGATGCCCTCCCTTACAGCACTTCGGGAGCCAGGGACAGGATCTTCATATAGTCCTTGTCGCGCAGCTCACGGGCCACTGGGCCAAAGATACGGGTGCCGCGGGGGTTCTTGTCGTCTCGGATGAGCACAGCGGCGTTGTCGTCAAACCGGACGTAGGAGCCGTCGGGACGGCGCACGCCCTTGGAGGAGCGGACGATGACGGCCTTGACCACCTCGCCCTTCTTCACGGTGCCGCCGGGCTGGGCCTTGCGGACGGAGGCCACCACCACGTCACCGATGTTGCCGAACTTCCGCTTGGAGCCGCCCAGCACCAGGATGGTCTTGATCTCCTTGGCGCCGGTGTTGTCGGCCACCTTCAAATAAGTTTCCTGCTGAATCATGCTGCCGACACCTCCTTATTTCGCCTTCTCGATGATCTCAACCACGCGCCACCGCTTGTCCTTGGACAGGGGGCGGGTCTCCATGACCTTGACGCGGTCGCCCACGCCGCACTGGTTGTTCTCATCATGAGCCTTCAGCTTATAGGTTCTCTTTACGATCTTCTTATACAGAGGATGGGCCACGCGGTCGGCGATGGCGACCACAACGGTCTTGTCCATCTTGTCCGAAACCACCAGGCCGACTCTGGTCTTGCGGGAAGAAGTTCTGTTTTCCATCTTCTATTCCTCCTCTTAGCGGCCTGCGAGCTGCTGCTCGCGGATGATGGTCTTGACCCGGGCGATATCCTTCTTCACTTCAGCAATGCGCAGGGGATTGTCCAGCTGATTGGTGGCGTGCTGAAGGCGGAGGTTAAACAGGTCTTTCTTCAGGTCCACCAGCTTGGTCTCCAGCTCCGCGGCGGACATCTTGCGAACTTCATTGGCCTTCATTACGCTTCACCACCCTTCTCAGTCTCCTCGCGCTTGATGATCTTGCACTTGACGGGCAGCTTGTGGCTGGCCAGGCGCAGGGCCTCCTTGGCGGTCTCCTCAGAGACGCCGGCGATCTCGAACATGACCCGGCCGGGCTTGACCACGGCCACCCAGTACTCGGGGGAACCTTTACCGGAACCCATGCGGGTCTCGGCGGGCTTCTCCGTGACGGGCTTGTCGGGGAAAATCTTGATCCAGACCTTGCCGCCGCGCTTGGTGTGGCGGGTCATGGCGATACGGGCCGCCTCGATCTGGTTGCTGGTAATCCATGCGGGCTCAGTGGCCTGCAGGCCGTACTCGCCGTAGCTGACAAAGTTGCCCCGGCTGGCCTTGCCCTTCAGGCGGCCGCGGTGGACACGGCGGTACTTGACTCTCTTGGGGAGCAGCATTACTGAGCGCCTCCTTCCTTCGGGGTGGTGTTGGCGGGTCCCGCAGGACGGGGGCCGCGGTTGTTGTTGAAGCCGCCCTGGCCGGCGGGACGGGGGCCGCGGTCACGGTTAAAGCCGCCGCCCTGACGGTCCCGGTTAAAGCCGCCCCGGCGGTCGCCGTCCCTGCGGCGGGGCCGGTCCCGGCGCTCCTGATAGGGCTTGCTGGTGTCCAGGGTACGGGGGGTGGTGCGCAGGGCCTGGGTGAGCACCTCGCCCTTGTAGATCCACACCTTCACGCCGATGCGGCCGTAGGTGGTGGCAGCCTCGGCAAAGCCGTAGTCGATGTCGGCCCGGAGGGTCTGCAGGGGGATGGTGCCGTCGTGGTAGTGCTCGGACCGGGCGATCTCAGCGCCGCCCAGACGGCCGGAGCAGGAGGTCTTGATGCCCTTGGCGCCGGCCCGCATGGCCCGGCCCATGGCATTCTTCATGGCCCGGCGGAAGGCGATGCGCTTCTCCAGCTGCTGGGCGATGTTCTCGGCCACCAGCTGGGCGTTGGTGTCCACGTCACGGACTTCCACGATCTTCAGGTCAACGGCCTTGCCGGTGAGCTTCACCAGCTGGGCCTCGATCTTCTTGATATCCTCGCCGCCCTTGCCGATGACCACGCCGGGACGGGCGCAGTGCAGGTAGATGCGGACCTTAGCGTTGTTGTCCCGCTCGATCTCGATCTTGGGGATGCCGGCGCCGTAGAGGGTCTTCTTCAGGTACTTGCGGATTTTCTGGTCCTCCACCAGCAGGTCGCCCACCAGCTCGTTGCGGGCATACCAGCGGGAATCCCAATCCTTGATGACGCCCACGCGCAGGCCGTGGGGATTAACTTTCTGTCCCATATCGTTCCTCCTCCCTTAGCGCTCGCTCACGGCGATGGTGACGTGAGAGGTACGCTTGTTGATCCGATAGGCGCGGCCCTGGGCCCGGGGCATGATGCGCTTGATGATGGGGCCGGGGTTGGCGTAGCAGGCGGACACGTACAGCTTCTCAGGGTCCATCTGGTGGTTGTTCTCCGCATTGGCGGCGGCGCTCTTCAGCAGCTTGAGCACAGGCTCAGAGGCGGCCTTGGGGGTCTGCATCAGGATGGCGGTGGCCACAGCCACGTCCTTGCCCCGGATCAGGTCCAGGACGATCTTCACCTTACGGGGAGAGATCCGCAGATATTTCAGATTCGCTTTTGCTTCCATCTCGTCTCTCCTCCTTACTTACCGGTCTTGCTGCCCGCGTGGCCCCGGAAGGTGCGGGTGGGCACGAACTCGCCCAGCTTGTGGCCCACCATGTCCTCGGTGACATAGACGGGCACGTGCTTGCGGCCATCGTGCACAGCAAAGGTGTGTCCCACGAAGGAGGGGAAGATGGTGGAGGCGCGGCTCCAGGTCTTCAGAACCTTCTTCTCGTTCTTCTTGTTCAGCTCGTCGACCCGCTTCAGCAGCTCAGGGGCGCAAAAAGGGCCTTTCTTGATACTTCTGCTCATCTTCTACACTCCCTCCTTATTTGCTGCCGCGGCGCTTGACAATAAACTTGTCAGTGCGGTTCTTGGTCTTGCGGGTCTTGTAGCCCAGGGCCGGCTTGCCCCAGGGGGTAACAGGGCCGGGACGGCCCACGGGGCTCTTGCCCTCGCCGCCGCCGTGGGGGTGGTCGTTGGGGTTCATCACGGAGCCGCGGACGGTGGGCCGCCAGCCCATGTGGCGCTTGCGGCCGGCCTTGCCGATCTGGATGTTGGCCCAGTCGGTGTTGCCCACCTGGCCGATGGTGGCCTTGCAGTTCTCACGGACCAGCCGGACCTCGCCGGAGGGCAGGCGGACCTGAGCCATGCCGTTCTCCTTGGCCATCAGCTGGGCGGCCACGCCGGCGGCGCGGACCAGCTGGGCCCCCTTGCCGGGGTAGAGCTCGATGCAGTGGATGGTCTCGCCCACGGGGATGTTGGCGATGGGCAGGCAGTTGCCGGGCAGGATGTCGGCGTCGGCGCCGGTCATGATGACGTGGCCGGCCTTCAGGCCGTTGGGGGCCAGGATATAGCGCTTCTCGCCGTCCTCATACTGGATGAGGGCGATGTTGGCGGAGCGGTTGGGGTCATACTGGAGGTTGAGCACAGTGGCCTTGCCCTCCTTGTCCCGCTTGAAGTCGATGATGCGGTACTTCTGCTTGTTGCCGCCGCCGTGGTGGCGGACGGTGATGCGGCCGTAGCTGTTGCGGCCCGCGTGCTTCTTGAGCACCTCGGTGAGGGCGCGCTCGGGCTTGGCCTTCTTGTCGATCCCCTCGAAGGCGGACACAGTCATGTGACGGCGGGAGGGGGTTGTGGGCTTATAAGTCTTGATCGCCATGTTTCATTCTCCTCCTTACACCATACCCTCGAAGAACTCGATGGACTTGGAGTCAGCGGTCAGGGTGACCATCGCCTTTTTCCAGCTGGGCCGGCGGCCGGCGGGACGGGCGCCCATGCGCTTCTCCTTCCCCTGCATGTTCAGGGTGTTCACCTTGGCCACCTTCACGCCGAAGATCTCCTCGATGGCCTTGGCAATCTCGATCTTGTTGGCGCGCTTGTCGACCTCAAAGGTGTAGCGCTTCATCTCGGTCTGCTCCATGGACTGCTCGGTGATGATGGGGCGCTTGATGATGTCATAAGCAGTAGCCATTACGCATACACCTCCTCGATGATAGCCAGGGCAGCCTTGTCGATGACCAGCTGCTTGGCGTTGACGATGTCGTAGACGCTGAGGACCTTGGCGGTGGTGGTCACCACGCCGGGGATGTTCCGGCTGGAGAGGACCACGTTCTTGTCCACGTCGGGGGTGACGACCACGGGCTTGCCGGCCTCCAGGCTGTTGAGGAAGCTCTGCATGGCCTTGGTCTTCACCTCGTCCAGCTTCAGACCGTCCACCACCAGCACGTTGCCGGCGGCGGCCTTGGCGGACAGGGCGGACTTCAGGGCCAGCCGGCGGGTCTTCTTGTTCAGGCTGGTGCGGTAGCTGCGGGGCTTGGGGGCAAAGACGATGCCGCCGTGGGTCCACTGGGGGGCCCGGGTGGAGCCCTGACGGGCGTGGCCGGTGCCCTTCTGACGCCAGGGCTTCTTGCCGCCGCCGGATACCTCGGCCCGGGTCAGGGCGCTCTGGGTGCCCTGACGGCAGTTGCCCAGGTGGTTCTTGACGGCCTCATGGACCACGGCCTGGTTGGGCTCGATGCCGAAGATGGCCTCGGAGAGCTCGATCTCGCCGATCTGCTTACCAGCCATATCATAAAGGTTCGCTTTAGGCATAACTCAATCTCTCCTTTCCTTACTTGTTGCGGGCGGAAGCCTTCTGCGGGTTGACGCGGGCGGAAGCCTTCTGCGGGTTGACACGGCCGCCCTCGGTGGCGTGCTTCTCGATGATGGTCTTAACGGTGTTCTTCACGTAGACAACGCCGCCCTTGGGGCCGGGGATGGCGCCGCGGACCGCGATGAGGCCCAGCTCCTCGTCCACCTGGACCACATCCAGGTTGAGGACGGTGACCTGCACGTTGCCCATCTGGCCGGCGCCGTCGCGCCCTTTGGCGATGTGGCCGGGGGTGGTGCCGGGGCCCAGAGAGCCCTGGTGGCGGTGGACGGGGCCGCCGCCATGGGTGTTGCGCTTGACGGCCGCGCCATGGCGCTTGACAACGCCCTGGAAGCCGTGGCCCTTGCTGGTGCCGGTCACATCAACGAAGTCGCCGGCGGTGAAGACGTTAGCGGTGAGCACGTCGCCCACCTCGTACTTGGAGCAGTCCTTCAGGGCGAACTCCTTGAGGACCTTCTTGTACTCGGTGAGGCCGGCCTTCTTCTGGTGGCCCAGCTCAGGCTTGGTGAGCTTGCGCTCGGGAACGTCCTGGAAACCCAGCTGGATGGACTCGTAGCCATCCTTCTCGGCGGTCTTCTTCTGCACCACAGTGCAGGGGCCGGCCTGGATCAGGGTGACGGGCACCACCCGGCCGGCTTCATCGAAGATCTGGGTCATGCCGATCTTTTTGCCGATGATCGCTTTCTCCATTGGGGTTTTTCCTCCTAATAAAGGTTATTGGTTGGGCGGGGTGACCATTGGACTGCCATTGCCCGGCCAACTTGACCCGTCCGCCTCAAAAAGCGGCGGACAGCGGGTACAACGGGGTTATTGGGGACTTTTTTGTGGGACCCGCCGCCCTCGGCGGGTCATCTCCTCTGATTGGCCCGCCCAAGGGGGCGGGCCCCACAAGAAACCCTTACAGCTTAATCTCGATCTCCACGCCGGCGGGAAGCTCCAGGCTCATCAGGGCCTCCACGGTCTTGGGGGAGGGCTTGATGACATCGATGAGGCGCTTGTGGATGCGGCGTTCAAACTGCTCGCGGCTGTCCTTGTACTTGTGGACGGCCCGCAGGATGGTGACCACTTCCTTCTTGGTGGGCAGGGGGATGGGGCCGGAGACGTTGGCGCCGGTGCGCTTGGCGGTCTCCACGATCTTCTCGGCGCTCTGGTCGATGAGCTGGTGGTCATAGGCCTTGAGGCGGATGCGGATCATTTCTTTCTGAGCTGCCATGTTGTTTGTTTCCTCCTTAAATACGAAGTTGAGTTTCTGTTGTCCCTCGCTTCGTACGGTAAGCGAGCTTGATACACGCTATCGTGCGTATCACTCCAGGCCACGAAAAAACCGGCGCAAAGCAGGCCGGTTTTTACCGTACCAGGCGATATACGCCGTGTACGGACTCGCTCAGCCGCCCGATAGTCGGACATACTCCGCGGAAGTTACCTCATCTCTGAGCAATCTCCCACATCATCGCAGACTGCGCCCTTGCGGACGCTCAGCTATCATACTACACCCGCCCGTGTGTGTCAAGTGGTTTTTTAAAAATATTTGGCAGATTTTTGCCCCGTCCGGCGGGTTTCTTTGTAGCATTTGCAAAGGGGAGGGCATTAGCCCTCCCCCAGCTGTCCGCTCTTCTCCAGCAGCAGAGAGCCGTCCGCCCGATAGAGGCGCAGGGTGTAGGGATACGCAATCCCCGGTTGGTCAAAGACGGCATAAGTTTCCCCAACGCCCAGCAGCCACACACCATTGCCCAGGTCCCAGCCCCCGCTGGTCAGGCAGTCCTCCTCCCGCACCACAGTAATCTCCGCCCGGGCCGTTTCCCGGGGGACGTTCACCAGTAGGACAGAGGAAAAGTGGTGGTGGACCAGATCATATTTCCGATACGGGTCCTCCGACGGCACCTCCTCGCTCCAGCCGCCGTGGGCCTCCGCCGCCAGGGGCACCAGGGTGGGACCCTCCTCCAGGGGATATGTGCGGCAGCGGATATAGGAAAAGTCATCCACATTGGCCACTGTCACCAGATTTTCACACAGGCCCGCGAAATTGCCCTTGGAAAAATGCAACTGTGTGCCGTCGGCGGCGGTGACCTCTCCTCTGCCGCTACGGAAAACCAGCTCGCTCCGGGGCAGCAGATGGGTACGCTCATACCGGCGGAACTCCATCTCCGCCGTGGGCAGGGGGTAGCCGAACTGGGACCAGATCAGCAGCCCCATAAAGGCGCACAGGGCCAGGTTGCCGACAATCCTTTTCCGGTAGCTGATCCCCTCCAGGAACCACTCCAGTCGTTTCCACCACTTTTTCACGGGATCATCACCCTCTCTGTCACCGGCGCGGACAGCGCAATCCTCCCCGCCGGGCTGTCCAGCTCCAGAGTCACCCGGTCCCCCGGCTCCCAGTCCTCCGCCGGGAGGAAGACGGCAAACTCCCGGTACCAGAGCTCCCACTCGCACAGACTGCGCCCGGTATAGATATAAGTAACAGGGTGGCCGTAGCCGGGGCTGTCCGTCACAGTGTACCGTTTGATCTCCTCCCCGCCCAGAGGGTACCGGGTCCCGTCGGGACCGACAGCGGCAAGGCCTTCCAGCACCGCCTCAATGGAGACCCGCTCCCAGAATTTCGGGGAGGATGCCCGCAGCACCACCTGGAAGGTATCCTCAGCCCCCGGATGGGCGGACCGGTCCAGACAGGCCGCTCCGGTGATCTGGAAGGTATACTGCCCCAGCCGGGCCTTCTCCCCGTCCTGGACGCGGTGGTAAATCTCAGTGCCGGTCCTCCCCCGGAGGGAGTTGTCGTACCCGGTCCTGACCCCCAGGCCCACAAGGCTCATCACCAGGAGCATCAGGGACACCGCCCACCGGCTTGCCATCCACAGGCGGCCCCACCAGGGCTTGTGGACCCTGGCCAGCTCGGTTTTCAGCTCCTCCGGGTCCCCCATACCGGCCAGGGCCCGGTCCTGGGCCTCCAGCGCGTCCATGCCGGGGAAAATGCGTTGGAGGTCAGCGGCCTTGTCCTCCAAATGCTCCTCCAGCTCCCGGCGGACCCGATCCCGGTCGGGCCCAAAGCGGACGCCGGACACCGCCGTGTCCAGCCACTGGGCAGCCGTTCTCCTCTCGTCCATGACTCCCCCTCAGGCTAGGGCGCTGGCCCCGCCGGACAGCACACTGTCCACCCCCTGCTGAAAGGCCTCCCACTCCGCCCGTTTGCCGTCCAGCAGCCTCTTTCCTTTCCGGGTGAGCCTATAGTACTTCCGCTCCCGGCCCGTGGGGGCCTCCTGCCGGTAGGAGGCCAGGCACCCATCCCGCTCCAGCCCGTGGAGGATGGGGTACAGTGTGCCCTCCTTCATTTGAAACAGGTCGTTGGACCGCCGGGCCAGCTCCTCGATCATCTGGTAGCCGTACATGTCCGCCCCCTCCAGAAGGGACAGCACCAGCATGGTCCCGCTCCCCGCCATCAGGCCCTTGTCAAATTTCATACCGGTCATCTCCTTTTATATACCTTGCTGTTCTAGGTATATTATACCTTGATAGTCTAGGTATGTCAAGCAAAACGTGCCTCCCCCTGTTGGGGGAGGCATTTCGCTAGTTGAACTTGTAAATCCTCCGGGCCAGCCGGTACAGGGCCACCGACAGCCTCCGTCCCGGCGCAGTGGGCAGGTTGGTGGCGGCGGGGATGGCGAAGTAGCGCATCCGGGTATAGAGCCCCTGATCCACCGTCCGCAGGTACTCCCACAGCCGGGTCCTCTTTCCCAGGGCCTCCGGGCTGCCGTCCATGGTGAGGAAGATGGAGGAAATGGCCATCATCATGGCCAGGTAACTGAACATATACTTGGCCAGCTTTTTGTTTTTCTTGGCCACCTCACGCAGGTCGATGGCGTCAATCATGTGGTAGTTCACCCGCAGCTGCTGGTCCACCCGGCCGATCATCACGCTCTCGTTTACGCTCTGGTCCGCCCGGCCGATAAAGTAGCGGTACAGGTCCACATCCATATAGTAGATGTTCTTCACCAGGGGGAGGGGCTCATAGACAAAGATGTTATCCACATAGAAGGTGTGCTTGGGCAGCTCCAGCTGGCAGTCCCGCAGAATCCGGGTGCGGTAGATGACCGAGTGCATCAGCAGATACTGGGAGGGCTTGAAGTTCCCGATGTGCTTCCAGTTAAACACCCTGCCCACGGGGAACACATTGCGGTAGCCCATCACCCGCTGGGTGTTGTCCTCCACGTGCTCATAGACGTAGTTGGCGATCATCAGGTCCACCAGCTTGCCGTCCCGGACAAACTGCCGCAGCTTGTCCAGCACCTGATGCAGGGCGTCCACATCCAGCCAGTCGTCGGAGTCCACCACCTTATAGTAGATGCCCTGGGCGTTGCGGATGCCCTGGTTCACCCCCTCGCCGTGGCCGCCGTTGGGCTGGTGGATGGCCCGGACGATATCGGGGTATTTTTCTGCGTACCTGTCACAGATGGCAGGGGTGTCGTCCTTGGTGGAGCCGTCATCCACCAGAATGATTTCGATGTCGTCCCCGCCCTGGAGCAGGGTCTCCACGCAGTGGTCCATATAGGCCGCCGAGTTGTAGCAGGGGACGGCGAAGGTAATCAGCTTTTCCATGGCGTTGTCTCTCCTTTACAGCCGCTCCGCCAGCTCCAGAGCCCGGGCGGCGATGGCGTCCATGTTGTAGTATTTGTACTCCGCTAGCCGGCCCAGCAGGTGGAGATTCGGATATTTGTCCGCCTCCGCCCTGTACTTGGCATAGAGGGCGTTGTTCGACCGGTTGATGATGGCGTAGTAGGGGGTCTCTCCCTCCCCTCCGGTATAGGCCCGGGAGTACTCCTTTACAATCGTCGTCACGCCGGGCAGGTCCTGGCCGGTGAGGTGCTTGAACTCGGTGATGCGGGTAAAGTCCTGGTCCACCGTGTAGTTCACTGTGCCGTGGGTTTGGAAGCAGTCCTGAGACAGCGTCTCGAATTTGAAGTCCAGGGTCCGGTAGGGCAGGGGGCCGAACTTGAAGTCGAACAGCTCGTCCGCCTGGCCGGTGTAGATGACGGGCCCCTGGGCCTCCTTTAAAAGGGGCCGGGCGTCCACACCCAGGCGCACCTCAATGTTGTGGTGGTCCAGCATCCGCTCAAACATCCTGGTGTAGCCCTCTAAGGGCATCCCCTGGTAGGCGTCCTGGAAATACCGGTCATCCTGCGACAGACGCACCGGCACCCGGGCAGTGGTGGCAGGGTCGATCTCCTCCGGGGTCTGGCCCCACTGCTTCATGGTGTAGTGGACGAAGACGTGCTCATAGACGTAGTCCGCAATAGCGGCGACCTCCGGATCCGGGTTCTGCCGCAGCTCCAGAATGGTCACCTGGCTCTGGGCGGGGTAGGCGTCCAGCAGCTTCTGGCCCAGACGTTTTCCCTCCCGCTCCCCGAAGGCGTTTTTCAGAGAGTCCAGGTTAAAGGGCACCGGGAGGAAAAACCGTCCGTCCGTTACTTTGTGGGCAGGGACCACCTCAGGGTTGTCCCTGGGGATGTTGGCAATGACCCGGTGCTGGTAGCGCCGCCACTGGGTGAACCTGGACAGAAAGTCAAAGACCTTCCGGTCGTTGGTGTGGAAGATGTGGGGGCCGTATTTGTGGATGAGGACCCCCGCCCCGTCCAGGCAGTCGTAGGCGTTGCCGCCGATGTGGTCCCGGCGCTCCAGTACCAGCACCCTTTTCCCCTGTTCCGCCAGAGCCCGGGCGGCCACCGCGCCGGCGTAGCCGGCCCCGGCAACCCATATGTCAAACCGATCCAAAATCAAATCCATCCTTTCCCATGGGAATTTTTTAATCTGGTATAGTATAGCACATTTTCCCGGGAAAACAAATTAAAGTTTCTTTAAAGATTCAGTCCGCCGGCACCTCCGACTTTCTTTTGTAAAATTTACAATTCAAAAAGAGCTCCCCCTGTATAGTATCATTCATCAGGCATCTTGACAATCGACCCCCGCCAAAAGGCATATCCTCCGGGGGCGCTCTACCCCCCAAGGATAAGCAACATAACAAGGAGGAGTTAAAATGTACGTCTCAAACGAAGCCAGCATCATCAAGGAATCCACCTACGGCTACCACCTTATCCACATTCAGGACGAAATGCTGTCCCACCGGGAGGTGGAGCTGGTGGGAGAGGTGACCCCGGACTCGGTGAACGCCCTGATCCGCCAGCTGCGGTATCTCCAGCGGCAGGACCCGGAGGGGGAGATCACCCTATACATCAACAGCCCCGGCGGCAGCGTGGACAGCGGTATGGCCCTGTACGACGTGATGCAGGCGGTAAGCTGTCCCATCCGGACGGTGTGCGTGGGGCTGGCAGCCTCCATGGCGGCCCTGCTCTTCATCTCAGGGACCCGGCGGGACATGCTCCCCCACAGCCGCCTGATGATCCACGACCCGCTGATTCTCCAGACCGGAGGCAGCGCCCTGAAGCTGAAAGCGGTGAGCGACGACCTGATGGAGACCCGGCAGATCATCGCCAAGGTCATCGCGGACCATTCGGGCAAGAGCATGGAGGAGGTGCTGGCCAAAACCGCCACCGACAGCTACTTCCGGGCGGAGGAGTCTGTGGAGTTCGGCCTGGCCGACCATGTCATCACCAGCCTAGCCTGAGGTTCCCTCCCCCCATAGGGGGCGGAGGCTCAGGCCGCACGAAAACAATCAACGAAGCAGGAGGGAAATGCAATGTATTACAACGTCAATACCAAGCGCATCCTGGGGAAAAACGCCTTTGCCAGCAACGACACCTGGACCACGGGGCTCAACAACAACGACCTGCTGGTGGGGCCTCCGGGGGCCGGCAAGACCCGGGGCTACACGGTGATGCACCTGGACTTCACCGACGTGGCCGGCACCCCCTGGGGCTACAACCCCCTCGCCTACATCCGGGAGTGGCGGGACGGCGAAGCAAACCGGGACGGCGACTTTTACAACGAGCAGGACGTGAAGAAAGTGGCTCAGGCCATCTGCCCCTGCATGGATTTCAAGGAGCCTTACTGGGACCTGGCCGCCCAGATGTATCTGGAGGCCATCCTCCTCTTTATCCTGAACCACCTGCCCCAGGAGCAGCATAACCTGTACGAGGCATACACCTTCCTGTCCAAAATGGGGACCCCCGAGCTGGAGGACATCGTGGAGGAAGAATGCATCGCCCATCCCAACAGCGCCTTTGCCCGAAAAATCGGGATGATCCAGCAAAACAAAAAGGCGGATAAGATGGACGCCAGCATCAAGGGCATTCTGGCCCGGCATCTGGATGTGGTGTCCCACTCCGGGGTAAAGCGGATGTTCCGCATGGAACCCCAGGTGGACCTGAGTGCCTTTCTCAGGAAGAAGACGGCCCTGTTCCTGTCCGTCAGCGATTCCGACCGCAGCCAGGACGCCCTGGTCAACCTGTTTTACACCCAGGCGCTGCAATACCTCATGGCCGCCGCCGGCCGGCAGCCGGACAGCCGGCTCCCCATTCCGGTGCGCTTCATCCTGGATGACTTCAGCACCAACACGGTCATCCCGGATTTTGACAGCATCATCTCCGTAATCCGCTCCCGGGAGATCTACGTCAGCCTCATTATCCAGAGCTTGTCCCAGCTGGAGGGCCTTTACGGCAGCGCCAAGGCCCAGACCATTATCAACGGCTGCGACCACTGCCTGTATCTGGGCGGGACGGACATCCAGACAGCCCGGTACTTCGCTGAGAAATTCAACTGCCAGGTGTCCACGGTGCTCAACCTCCCCCTGGACAGCGCCTTTCTCTTTGCCAGAGGCAGCGAACCCCGGAAGGTCCAGAAGTACGAGCTGAACCGGGATAACGCCTACCGCGCCCTGACGCAAGCTCGGGATGGGGCGGAGGCCAATGTCGAAAAGGAGTGCGCCATATAATGGAACAGGAAAAACTGACACTGGAGGAGCGCATCGCCCGGGCGGCGCGGTCTCAGGCGGCATCGCCGGAGACCGCCGCCAAGCTGGTACAGCGGTTTGCGCAGCTCCATACCACGCACATTTTCCACGGGACTGCCGATCTTGAGCTCATGTATGGGCAGATCGGGCCGTACATGAATCAGATAGAGGACGATATACTGTACTACTCCGGTTTCTGCCACAGCATCAATTTGGCCTTCACAAACGGCGCACCCCAGGCGGAAAGCGGCGTCCCCTTCCGGCCAACCCTGGGGACGCGGGCCAGCAACGCGGTGGTCCTGCTGGGGCTGATGCTGCTGGACCACGCTAAAAACAGGGGGTGGGACAATGAGGTATACCACTGCACCCGGATGACCTTGGGGCAGTACTTGGACGCCCTGGAGATGCTGGCCTTTCCGGGGAACGAGGAGGCGGCCCGGAAATTCCGCCACTGGCGGGAGCTGTTCCTGGAGCTCTATGCCCCCTCCGACCCCCTGGGAGATGTGCTGGCAGCCCTCCTCCGGCAGTATATCCACGGGTGGAAGACCTTCGACTGCCTGGACCATGTCCTGCGCTGTATGGAAGGGCTCTCCGACTATCTGGAGGAGGAGCAGACGGCGGCCCTGGACCGGGAATGCCGGGAGGCCATGCGCCAGTGTATTGCCGGGATGGGCTTGACCGGCGTGGAGGTGGTGGAGGAGGACGAGCGGGAACAGTATCCGGATCCCGCCGGGCACTATATGGCCCTGGCCCTGTCCTATTCCTGGGACGTACCGGACCCCGCCGGGGAGGGAATCTCCGCCGGCGACGTGCGCGAGCAGATTTTCCTGTCCGACCGGGACTTCAGCCCCGCGTCCCTGCGGGCGCTGGCCGGGGAAGCGCCCGCCCCAGGGTTCCAGGCGCTTTTGGAGCAGCTCGCTTCGGAGCAGCAGCTGTATGCGGCAATGTCGGAGGTCAACGAGTCGGTCTCCAATCTGTTCATGCTGTGGGTGGGCCCCTATCTGTGGATGTAGGGGCCGGGCTCTGTCCCGGCCCGTTGCCCCACAAGTCTTTGCCGAACGGGCGGGCGCGGAGGCCCGCCCCTGCGAGGTCTCAGGAACACAAAAGCGAATTGGAAAAAACAAAAAGCGGCCCGCACGATCTGCCAGTGCGGGCCGCTGGACTTTATGGATGGCAGCTTACCCCGCCGCATCCTGCTTTTCCGTCCGGGCAGCCTCGATTGCCGCCTCATCCTTTCTCATAAACAACAGGCCGAATGACCCCGGTCCGCAGTTGCAGGCAACGGCGGAAGATGCCTTTTGCAGATAGACCCGCTCGAAAGAGCAGTACTGTCCCACCAGGTTTTGAATATACCGGAGCGTTTCCTCGTCCAGACCGGAATATGTGATAAACAGAATACTCCGGTCGATGGTTCTGGTCTCCTGAAGCGCTTTTCTGATATATTTTTTAACCACATTGGGAAAGCTGCCCAGCTCCATACTGCTCACCACCATCCTGCTTTTTTTCAGCACAAGGATTGGGTGCAGCAGCAGTGCGTCGCAAAGAACCTGGATCCGTTTCGAGATTCGCCCGGATTGGCACATCATTTGGACGTTGTTTATGATAAAGGCTGAGGAAATACATCGCTCCATCCGTTTTACTGCCACAACAATTTCCGCCTTGGCAGCGTGATGCTCTGCCAGGTAGGCCGCCCGCAGGACCGCCAACCCCATGCTGCTGGACAGGTGCCCGGAATCTATCACGGTGACATTATCAAAGGATTTTGCCGCCTCAAGGGCATTTTGATAGCCGGCGCTGACATGCTTCGCCATTGTAATATGGATCACATTCTGCGCCTCTGTCAGCTTTTCCGCAAAAAAGCGCTCATAGTCCTCCACCTCCGGCGGCTGGGAATACCCCTTCTGCCCCTGGGCAATATGCACCAGCAGCTCATCCGCGCTCAGCTCCTGGCCGTCCAGAAAACGGCCCTCCTCTGTGCAGACATAGTAGGGGCATACGGATACGCCAAATTTCTTTCTGAGGGCTTCCGGGAGGTCGCACACGCTGTCTGTTGTAACCAGGACAGACCGCCTTTTGGCCTGGTCAAAAATCAGGATGTCCTGCTCCGGCTCTGCCTGCCCGGAATCCTCGCACTGCCGCACCAGCTCTCTGGGCAGAATGTTCAGCACAGCCGCCTCCAGCAGCGCGCCGCTGACCGGCTTGGCCAGATAGTTGCTGAACCCCTCTTTTCGGTAAAGCAGCTGATTGTCGCTGCCTGCGTTGGCAGTCAGGGCCACCACAGGCACCTCCTGGCACAGCCCGCCCGGCTGTGCGCGCAGCGCATGGAGGCATTCAATTCCGTCCATCTCCGGCATCATATGGTCCATTAAAATGCAGTCATAGTGGTGGTTTTGGGTCAGCTTCAGGCATTCCGCCCCGCTGGACGCGGTGTCAATCTGAATTTTTGTGGCGGAAAGCAGCTTGGTCACCACCATCAGGTTCATCTCGTTATCGTCCACCACCAGGATATGGGCGTCCGGTGCCTCAAAGCTCTGCCGGTATATTTCCCCGTCGTGCAGCTTTGCCCGGGAGGCCAGCGTAAACGTCCCCAGCTCCTTTTCGTCCACAATATCCTGGTCCAGGGTGACGATAAATTTCGAGCCCTTGGTATAGACGCTGTTGACGCTGATCTCCCCGCCCATCAGCTCCACCAGCTGTTTGACAATGCTGAGCCCCAGGCCGGTCCCCTCGATGTGGCGGTTTTTCTCCTCATCCACCCGGCGGAAGGCGTTAAACAGATAGGGGATGTTCTCCTTTTTCACCCCCTGCCCCGTATCCTCCACAGAATACCACACCCTCACCCGGTTGACGCCCTGGCGCTCACAGCGGATGGAGAGGGTGACGGAGCCCTCACTGGTGTATTTCACCGCGTTATTCAGCAGATTGATGAGAATCTGCTTGATGCGCACCTCGTCCCCGCAAAGCATACTGGGAATGGAGGGGTCGATGTGGAGCTTAAATTCCAGCCCCTTCTCCTTCGCCTTAATCCAGATCATATTGACAATCTCTGAAAAAAGCGTTCCGGTCTCATAGGACGCGTTGATAATCTCCATCTTTCCGGATTTGATTTTGGAGATATCCAGAATGTCGTTAATCAGGGTGAGCAGCAGCTTGCTGGCCCCCTGGATATTCCGGGCGTTCTCCGCCACGTCCTCTGAAATATCCCCCCGAAGCGTGATTTCATTCAAGCCTATAATGGTGTTGATGGGCGTGCGGATCTCATGGCTCATGCTGGAAAAGAAATGGTTCTCCGCCTGATTCAGCTCCTCGATCTCCTTTTTTTGCCGCTGGGTCAGGGCGTTTTCCTCCTCATACATCCGGTTCAGGAACATGAGCAGCACACTGGTGAGCAGGCCGACCATGACCATGGAGAACGCGGAATCAAAAAAGGAGCGTTCCTGGGTGCTCAGCGCGGCCAGCTCCGGGTAATAGAAAGCGATGCTGTAGCAAATCAGCGTCTCCGCCGTACACAGCGCAAAAAACACAGCCATGCGTTTCCCCTGCAGGGTGATGCAGACATAGATAAAGCAGAGCACAAACCACTCCGGTACCCCGCTGTAAAATCCCCCCGCGCTGAAAAATGTAAAGGGGAACAGCACCAGCAGCAGTATTACAATGGCCGTAGCCCCCGTCTGGACGCGGCCGCTCCGAATGCTGAGCCGCACAATCAGCGCAATGGCCGCCAGGCTTATGACCAGAATCACAATATTCAGGACGCTCCTGCCCATAGGCAGGGTAAAAATCAGCGCGACCATGCAGATCGCCGTCACAATGCGGAACATGCGCTCACGCAGGCTGATTCTGTGGTCGTAGAGAATGTCAAACCATTTCTTTAACACGCAAGCTCCCGCTCCTTTCAATATGGGTCTGGGGAAAACAGGAATACATGCTATACTCCGGCAAGCTGTGCGCAGACCGCGTCATAAGCGTCCATCAGCGCAGGATGATGGGCCCGGATAAAGTCCCCGTCGCCCCGTTTCCCGGCCAGCTCCAGCTCCTTCGCCTGGGCGGAGAGGGCCTCGGCGCCAATGGACAACGACGTGCTTTTGAGGGCGTGGACCTTGATTGCATAGTCGGTCCAGTTGGCAGCCTCATATAGCGCCATAATCTCCGCCTTTTTATCTCCGCTCTGGGCATGGAACATCCGCAGCATTTTTCGGAAAAAGCCCTCATCCCCGCCGCAGTAATTCAGCCCCAGCTCCCCGTTGATGCCGGCTTGGGCCAGCCGGGCGCAGAGAAGAGCCGTTTCGTCCACAGGTACCGCCGGCTCCGGGGCGCCGGCCGGCGCCTCATTTTTTTCTTCCGCCGGAACGGTCCGGGGAACGTCTCTGGGTCCATTCTCCTCCGCCGGCCCCTCGTCGCACTGGACACAGCGGCTGGGCAGCACCCTGCGCAGCACCCGCTCCAAAACGGTGCGTTCAATGGGCTTGGGGACAAATTCTGTAAAGCCCTCACTGCGGAACATCTCCCGGGCGCCGCTGACGGTATTCGCGGTCAGCGCAATGATTGGCAGGTCCTGATAGGCGCCGTCCTGAAGCTCCCGAATCTTTTTCAGGGTCTGTACGCCGTCAAAGCCCGGCATCATGTGGTCCAGGAAGACGATGTCATAGGGGACGCTGCCGCACCGGGCCACCGCTTCCTTTCCGCTCAGGCAGGTGTCCACCTCAATGCCGTAGCTCCCCAGCACCCCTCTGGCTACCACCAGGTTCATCTCCTCGTCGTCCACGGCCAGCGCCCGCACGCCCGGACAGGTAAAGGGCCTCCGCCCGGCGGCCTGGGCTTCGGCGAAGCCCCGGGCGTCCAGGTCCCCGTTCAGCAGATTGGCCACGGAGAGGGCGGAAAAGGGCTTGTGCATAATGTACAGCCTGCTTCCGCTGTCTAGGGCGAAGTCCTTCTCGGCGATGACCACCACCCGGAGTGAGGCGGCCAGCTCCTCGTAATACGCCCGGTCCTCCTCATATTCCGACTGGGCAATAAACACGTGGGTCAGGCTGTAATTCCGCCGCAGCTTGAGCAGCCCCTCAAAATTGTGGGTCTGATACCCGTGGATGCCAAGCCCCTCCAGCAGATTCCGGATCAGGCCGTCATAATACCCCCGGACCTCGTCGCTGCTGTACCGCTCCGGCTTGAAGTAGCAGGCGACGCACACCTGATCCGCATGGTTGAGCACAATGCAGGGCTGGCTGTCCGCCACGCCCTGGGGGATGACGATATGGGCGTGCAGGCCCTGCTGCCCCTTGCTCTCAAAGTGGATAAAGCCGCCCATGGCGTTCAAAAGCCCCCGGGCGATGGGGAGCCCCAGGCCGAGCCCGCCTGCCAGGCGGCTGCTTCCGGAGTCCGCCTGGTAAAAGTCGTCATACATTTGCAGCATCTGGGAATCCGTCATCCCAATGCCCGTATCACGGATGTCTATAATCAAATTGATGCCGTAGCTCTCCTGCCGGTACCCAATGCGGACGTTGACGCCGCCCTCCTCGGTAAATTTGATGGAGTTTTCCACCAGAATCTTGAGCACATGGGAAATTTTCTCCGCGTCCCCAACCAGAACTGCCGGCATCTTCGGGTCAATATCGAACACAACCTCCAAATGCTGCCGGTTGCTTTGCAGGGCGGTCATTGTGATCACATCGTTCAGCACCGAGGTAATCATATACGCTTCTTTCGCGGGGGTCAGGGTGCCCTCCACAATCTCCGTATAGTCCAGCATTTTGCTGATCTGACTGGACAGGCGCTTCCCGGCCATTTTGATGGACTCCATATCCGCCCGGATATCCGGGGCGAGCTCCTTCCCCAGCGCCACCTCGCTGATTCCAATGACCATATTGATGGGCGTGCGGAGCTCATGGGACACGTTGGATAAAAAAACGGCGTTTTGCTTTCCCGAGGCCTCCAGCTCGGCAAATACCCGGTCGTACCATTTGCGCTGGATGCTGCGCTGCTTGATCCAGTATCCCGCCAGCGCCGCCCCGCCAAGGGTGACAACGGCCCCCAGCTCCAGGCGGAAGCTATCCCGGAGCCAGAACCGAAGGGGAATTGTATGGAGAATCAGAGCATGGTACAGCAGCGCCAGGGCGTAGAGCGCCACAAGCGCATACAGGACCCATCTTTTATTCAGCATGAACAGGGCCAGAATCAAGATGCAGGCCACGGCGGGTATGTCATAGAGGCTGGATTCATGCACGCCGAAGAAAAAGAACTCCAGCAGCATCAATCCGGCGCAAAAATTTTCATAAAATGTGTCCGAGCCAACCTTCGCAATATGTAAAAGCCATACGCTGAAGCAGCCTGCCGCCATCAGGGGGATTGTCCAAAGCTCCCAGGCCATGACCACGGTAATCAGGCTCAGCATTCCGCTGAATACCGTGGTGATCACGGCCAGCAGCAGATGCCTGCTTGTCTGCTCCCCCGTCCTCATTTTTTCTCAAACTCCTGCGCCACCCGTTTCAGGAGCTCCTGGGGCGGGTAGGGCTTTTTCAGGTAATCCACCGCGCCCAGCAGCAGTGCGCCCACCACATCCTCCACCTCTCCCGACGCCGTGAGGAAAATAACGGGGATGTCTGCGGCAAACTCTTTCATGTGCTCAAAGGTCTCGATTCCGTTCATCAACGGCATATCAATATCCAGAAGGACTAGGTCTATTTTCTGTTTTTTCAATATATTCAGTGCCCGAATCCCTGATTCCGCCAGCACCACCTCATAGTTATCCTCCAGAATAATCTGTGTCCGAGCCAGATTCATGTCATCATCATCCACCACTAAAATGCGCTTCTGCATGTGAACATTCCTCCCGTTCTGTTATCAGGTCCTTTTCGGCCTGTGGCTTCTATTGTAAAGGAAGATTCCGGGAAAATCAAGCTCGATGAGAAAACCTTGCGGCCCCATATTTTTGAAAAAGCGCTTGACAAATACGCCTACACGGTGTAGTCTGTATACGAGACTACACTGTGTAGATAGGAGGCTGTACTGATGGCAGAAATTCAATTAGGGGCTGTGGAGGCCCGCTTTGCGGATATCATCTGGGAGAGAGAGCCCGTGACCTCCGCCGAACTTACCAAACTGGCTGCGGCAAAACTCACCTGGAAGCGGACAACCACACACACGGTACTGCGCCGGCTCTGTGACAAGGGCCTGTTTCAAAACAACGGCGGCGTGGTGACCTCTCTCGTGTCCCGGCAGGAGTTCTACGCCCGTCACAGCAAGAAGTATGTGGATGAGACCTTTGCAGGTTCGCTCCCCGCTTTTCTGTCCGCATTTACCAGCGAGAAAAAGCTGACAGCCGAGGAACTTTCCGAGATTCGCGAACTGATTGACAAGGCAGGTGAGTGATGTGAGCGATCTGTTCCTGAAAACCCTGAACATGAGCATTGCCGCAAGCTGGCTGATTTTGGCGGTGGTGCTGCTCCGGTTCGTGCTGAAAAAAGCGCCGAAGTGGATTGCCGTCCTTTTGTGGGGCATTGTCGCCCTGCGGCTGGTGGTCCCCTTCTCCCTTGAGAGCGCGTTGAGCCTGATTCCCAGCGCCGAGACCTTCAGCGCCTATAACATCCAGTATGAAATGCCTGCCATCAGCAGCGGCATCCCCGCCGTCAACAACGCGGTCAATCCCATTCTGGGCGAGACCTTCGCGCCGAGTCCGGGGGCCAGCGTCAACCCGCTCTATGTCTGGACATTTATTGTGTCGGTAATCTGGTTCATTGGGATCGCCGCCATGCTGCTCTATGCAGTCATCAGTTCTATGCGGGTCCGCCGGGGCGTCGGGGAAAGAGCCCCCTATGAGGGAAACATTTTTCTGTGCGACCATGTAAAATCTCCGTTTATTCTGGGACTGGTTCGGCCCAAAATCTATCTGCCCTCCGGCATGGACGCGGCGGCCATGGAGCCGGTGATTGCCCACGAAAAGGCCCATCTGGCAAGGCGGGACCACTGGTGGAAGCCGCTGGGCTTTTTGATTCTGACGGTTCACTGGTTCAATCCCCTGTGCTGGATTGCCTATGTGCTCCTTTGCCGGGACATTGAGCTGGCCTGCGACGAGAAGGTGATCCGGCAGATGGATTTGGATGGGAAGAAGCAGTACTCCACCGCCCTGCTGGAGTGCAGCGCCGGGCGGCGGCTGGTCACAATCTGCCCGCTGGCCTTTGGAGAAGTCGGCGTAAAAGAACGGGTGAAAAACGTGCTACATTACAAAAAACCGGCCTTTTGGGTCATGGTCGCGGCTGCCGCCGCCTGCGCGGTGGTAACGGTGTGCTTCGCGACGAATCCGAAGCAGGACATTCCCCAAGAGCAGCGCACAGTTCAGGCGCGGATTACTGAGATTGAAGATGCTTCCTTCCTGGTCACGCCAGTGGAGGGGGCTTGGGAGTTGTCCTCCAGCGATTTGTTCCGTGTTTCCATCAAAAATATGCCCCCGTCCCCGGAGCCCCAGGTGGGAGACATTGTAGAGATAACCTACGATGGCTTTATTCTGGAGAGCGATCCGGCTCAGTTCAGCAATGTTCATAGTATAAGAGTGGTTTCGCAGGAGAACTCACTGGAACTAAGCGAGTTGCGGGCTAAATACCCGGAATACTTTGACCTTGGGACCTTCAAGGGGCTGGAGGTCTATGTCTGGCAGTTGGCCAAGAATCACTACCGTTTCGGGCTGATGGAGGGAACCAACCGGGAAAAAACGCTGGAAGAAAAAATGGCCTTGAACGGCGCTACGGCGGAGGAAATGGCGCTGATTCTGTCTACTTTCGATATTGAGGATGAAAATATTTTTGTGATTCCATGGGGGAATCCCATTTCCAGCTACATGGTCACAGAGGACATGGTGAAAGACCCGGCATACATCAACAGCATTCGCGCGATGCTGGGGCTGGACGGTGTTTCAACGGGTCCCATCGGAGGCACAGATGGGCCAACCGCTGCCGGGCCGGATGCGGCGGCTACGATCTCCGAAGAACAGGCGGCTATCCGTCAGGCGATTCTGGAACATAATCCCTCCGCAGACCCGGCCAGCCTTGTACGCTGCGCCAGTTTTGCAGAACTGGCAGTCCTATCCGGCACGCCGCTGGCAGGAAGCAACACCCATAAAATCACCTATTACGGGTGGGCGCTCTATGAGGGGTACAAGGTTACAGACAGCGGATTGAAAATTGCCGCTGGCAGCTATGTCCCTGTGGCAATTTCCTTTGACCTGGATGAGCGCGGCTATACTCTGACGGAATATTGGGAACCCAGAGACGGCAGCTACTATGTGCAGGATGTCCGCGAGAAATTCCCGGCACACATCGTTGAAGACGGCATGGACAGTCAGAAGTTCATCCTTCAGCAGACGCAGGAGTGCTACGAGCAGGCGATAGTGTCTGCCGGGCTGGATACCGATCAGGTGATTGGTTCTCTCATTGAGACAATTTGCAGCAGCCCCGCATTGTCCTCCAATCCGGGGGATTATATCGAGGCGCACTCCACCGAGTACCGGGAGCTGACATACTATGGCCGGTACACCCTGAAATACTGCTTCACCGAGTTTTTGAAGGGCGGGCAAACTGATTTGCGTGGGCATATTATGAGGGCCGCCATTGATGACATAGCGCCGGAAGCTCAACTCAATTTTGATGTGAAAACCGGACAGGAGTATTTCGATGCGTGGAAGGATGCCGCAATATCCGTCGGGGAGCAGCACGATATGGAATGGATTGAAACGCATCAACCGGCTATCTATCTGTTGCTCAGTATGCTTGGGGAAGTATAGCGCCTCAAAACGTAAGCGGCAGCCGCTGTCCCCCTTTTACGCCTTCTCAGGGTGCTTTTTCAGGTCTACCACCGGGTTGACCAGCGGGGCCATCTCAAAGCCGCCGGGGCCGGTAATCCGGCACTCGGCCATGTCGCCGTCCTGGATGTGGAAGGCCCTGGGAGTGCCGGTGGACAGAATGTCGCCGGCGTACCAGCCCTGGATGCTGCTGTGGAGGGAGACCAGCCGGGCGGGGCGGTGGGTCATGTTGGCCACCACATTTTTGGCGTACACCTCGCCGTTGTGGACCGACTGGACCTCCAGCTTCAGTACATCGGGCACCTCGTCAGGGGTGACCAGCTGGGGGCCAAAGGAGAAAAAGGTGGGGAAGTTCTTCACAATGCACAGATACCGGGGGTTGCCCTTGACATAGTCGTTCCCCTTGAGAATCGACTCCTCCGTCATGTCCAGGATGGTCGTGTAGCCCACAATGGCGTCCTGCCAGTCCTCCTCGGACACATCCCGGCAGTCCTTGCCCATGATGACCCCCAGCTCCGCCTCGGCGGTTGTCTTTTGGGCCTCTTCCAGCTTGGGCAGCTTAATCTCGTCGCCGGGACCAATCAGGGTATCGGCCATCTTGAAAAAGCTGCCGGGGAACCCGGTGGGAGCAGCGGCCCCGATATCCCCGGCATGGTCCACGTAGTTCAGCCCGATGCCGAAAATCCGCTTGGGATTGCGGTACAGCGGAGCATAGACCACCTGGCCGTTGGGCACTAAACCGGCCATGCTCTCCAGCTCGGTTTTGCCGCCAGCGTTGTACCACCGGGTCATGGCGGGAATCTCCCCGGCCTGAATGAGGGCCATCATGCCGGTCTTGTAAGAAGTGCCTTTGGCCTCGTTCAGGGCGGCGATGGGCAGAACGCCCTTGGAAGTGACGATGCCGGCAATTTCGGCGCGGTTGTGCTTAATCGTAGCCAGACGCATAATAAATTCCTCCATCTATCATGATTTATACTGTGTCAGAGAGAACTTGGCTATGGCCGCCGCTATGGGGATGTACAGCAGCATTACAAGGAGAATATCGGCAGCATCAACGCAAGAATAAGCTTACACAGGAGGTCAAAGATGGAGGGGCGCACTTTAGGCCTGCATATGCCATAGGTCTACCAAATGTCTACCGAAACCTCCCCGGATTACCTGCACCGCAGGTGGTCCGGGGAGGTCTTCTTTTTGGGTGGCCTACCACTCGTCTACCGCCGCAACTTTTTGACACATTATAGCTGCATTTTTTTGGATTTCCTCCGCTTTTTGTAGCCTTCAGAGCTGCGTAAGTATCGTGACACGGGCGTGGCCGGGCGAAAACGTTGAAAAACC